>NZ_CP170551.1:2400000-3076601 GCF_042694625.1 Herbiconiux sp. UC225_62
GGGCGTGCAGGGCGTCGACCTCTCGGGCACGATGTACGAGCCGATCGAGGGTCTCCTGAACGACGGTGACTACATCGCTCTGCCCCGCGCATCCTGGCCCAACGCTCAGGTCTACGAGGCGCTGAGCCAGGGCACTCAGGGCCTGCTGACCGGGCAGCGCACGGTCGACGACGTGCTGAAGGCGCTGGACGAGGCCTGGGATCAGTAGCCGAGGGGGCGGGCCGGGGCGTCGCCGTAGTACGGCCAGACGCGCCAGCGGCGCTCGCCGGAGCGGTCGGCGGGATCGAGTGTGACCCCGCCGGTCGCCGCCCACTCCGTGCCGCGCACGAGCACGGTCATGAACTCGCTCTTGCGGAAGGTGTCGTGGTCGTGGCCGATCGTGATGGTGAAGGAGCGGCCGGCGCCGTACTCGTTGATCCAGGCGACCGGCTGGTGCTGGTCGATGCCGGGCAGGTCCTTCAGGCCTCCCGGCGGGATGGCGACGGGCGTGTGCGGCCGGGGCCAGCCCGCGGCGATGTACGTCTCGACGTCGTCGAAGATCGTCAGCAGTGGTCGCGCACCCTCGTCGAGGAGCGCCCCCATCAGGATGTCGTCGTTGTGCACCGTCCAGCTCGGGGCGATGCCCTCGGTGATCGGATGGCGCGGCTCGGTCGTGTGCACGAGCACCTCGCCGCCGTTCGGCCGGGGTCGCAGGCCGTACGCCGCCGCGAAGCGGGCGCCGCGCATCCGCTCGTACTCCTCGGGGTAGCCCCACTCCGGCTCCTGCACGGAGGAGCCATGGAACCACACGATGCCTTTGCCGCTCGACCGCACCGCCTCGATGAGCGCGGTGTCGGTGGTGGGGCCGAAGCCCTTCGCCACCTCGAAGTAGTCGTCGCGGCCCTCGAAGATCACGAACACGACGTCGTAGCGGTCGATGATCTCGACGCCGACGCCGCGGAAGTCCTCGATCACCCTCACCCTGAAGCGCCCGGTCGACTCGAGCAGCGTCGTCACGAGCTGGTTGTGCAGCCGGAAGCTGCGGTGCTCGTTGTCGTGCTCGCGCGACATGTGCCCCGAGGCGATGAGTACGGTGATGACGCCGTCGTCGGTCATGAGACTCTTCCGGACACTGCGGCGCCGGAGGACAGCGCGCTACGGGCGAGAGCGAGGTGACCGCGGGTGATCTCGGTGGGGTCGTCGTCGAGCCACTCGTGCCCGCCCCACTCGCTGGCGAGCGTCCCGGTGAAGCCGGTCGCCGCCAGGGCGCCGGCGAGTTCGCGGATGGGCCGTGACACGCGTTCGCTCTCGTCGTCGAGATCCCAGAACTTCAGATGCACGGCGCCGGTGAACGGCAGGATCTCGGCGAGATCCCCCACCTCCGAGCGCCCGAAGCGGATGAGCAGGTCCATGTAGAGAGTGTGCACCGCCGGCGGCACCCCGCCCGAGCGAAGCAGCCCGACGACCGCATCGTGCGTCGCAGGGTCGCGCCACTCGTCGCGCAGTCGGGCGATCAGTTCGGCGGGCACGCCACCGGCCTCGAGCTCCACCAGGTAGCTCTCCGGCAGCGCCGGCATCAGGATGCTGATGTCGACCACGAAGCGCAGCCGCGGGTCGTTGAGGTCCACGATGGCCTCGCAGGCCTCCCGATGGGCGGGCGACGGAGGGGTCTGCTGCCCCTGCACCTCCTCGAAGAGGGTCAGTCCGCGATCGTGCAGCAGCGGCAGCAGGCGTCGCTGCAGGTCTGGCCCGGCCTGGCCGATCGGCAGGCGCACGCCGGTCGCCCCTACCTGGTGTGCCGCCTCGATCTGCGGCACGAGGAAGTCGTAGCGCTCCTGCTCGCTCCGGCGCCGCGTGGGCGACGACCACTCGTCGAGGTTCAGCCCCACCACAGCGATCGACGCACCGGATGCCGCCAGGTCGTCCCGCAGCGCCTCCACCTCGGCGGGCGAGGGCACCGGGAACGAGCGCCAGACCTGGCCCGCCTCGAGCTCCATCGTCTGAGCGATCCCTCGCCGGGCGACGTCGACCACGATCTCGTGCGCCGGCCGCTCGGCGAGCAGCACCTCGGGCGTCCAGTTGAAGGTGCTCACCCCGAGCGTCCATCCGGCCGGCAGTGCTGCTCCCGCCGCTGCGGCGGACTCGGGCGCTCCTGCAGCGGGCTCGACGGCGACGCGGTCCTCGGCGTGAGCGGGTCCGGATCCGGATGCGCCGAGCGGCTGCCCCGCCGCACCCGCGTCGCCGAGGTGCAGCGAGCGCGACTCGCGGAACGGCAGCGTGAGCGGAGCATCCGGCGCCGCCTGCAGGTACGGCACGCTCAGGGTGACCGCGACCTCCACGTCGTGGGCACCCGGCGTCAGCCGGCCCTCGGCGCGCAGCTCGAGCCTGTCCTGGAGAAACCACCAGCCCGACTCGTCGCCCAGCTCGTCCAGCGGCACGCTCCGCCCGTCGAGCAGCGCAGCGGCCGACGGCACGTCCTCTCCGTCGATCGTCACCCTGAGCCCCGTGACGCAGCGCAGCGGCAGCGATCGGATCCAGGGCAGCGAGAGCCGCAGGGCGAAACCGTCGGGAGTCGAGACGAGCGCGTCGTCGCGCAGCAGTGTCGGAGTCATCCGCGGCTACTTCTGGGCCGCGGGCTCGCCGGCGGCGACCCATTCGTCGAACATCGCGCGCACCATCGGCTCGAGCGTCGTGGGCCACCAATCGCCGCCCTCCACCGCCTCGCCGAGATCGGCGGGCGTCTCGATGGTCACGACGCCCGTGGCAGCCCACTCGGCACTCCGCGGGAAGAGGGCGCGGAAGGCCGGGTGGCCGATGGCCTGCACGTTGTGCCCGATGCCGATCGACACGGAGCGCCCCTCCCCGTGCTCCACGGCCCAGGCGATCGGATGCTCCTCACCCATTCCCGGGAGCGCACGCCACTGCGACGGCACCTGGGTGTAGCGCAGTGGGTTGTCCCAGCCGGTGAGCAGGATGGTCTTCTTCACGCCCTCGGGCCAGTCGAGGCCCACGTAGAGGTCGTCGTTGTAGTGCGGGAACTCGGCCGGCCAGCCCGCGGTGATGGGATGCTCCTCGGCGGTGTGCACCATGAAGTCGTTGTTGGGCGCGCGGCGCGAGGTGGTCTCGCGCATGGCACCGCCGAGCAGGCGCTCGTACTCCGGGTCCCAGCCCTCCCCGCCCGCGAGCGTGGGGTGGTAGGCGATGAAGCCCTTGCCGCCGGCCACGAAGTCGAGCAGCGCGCGCTCGGTGACGTCGCCGAACCGCTCCTCGGCCACGGCGCGCCACGGGTCGGTCTTGCCGTAGTAGTTCATGATCACGAGGTCGTAGGGCGCGAGCGTCTCGGCGGTGGCGCCCCGGAACTCCTCGGTGACCCGCACCTCGAAGCGTCCGGTGCTCTCCAGCAGTGCTTTGAGCGCGGGCGTGGTGGCCCGCCAATCGTGGTGGACGTCGGTCTTCCCGGTGACGATGAGGGTCTGGATGGGCGGCTGTTCGGTCATTGTGCACTTCCTCGTGGCTGATCCGTCGCTTACGCCGACAATGTACCTGGTAATGTCGAATTCCGTAAGAAGTTGTTTTCGCCCCGAGGAAGGACGGCCACGATGAAGTGGAGTTACATGGACCACTGGCGCAGCCAGTCACCGCACGGACCGATCGACCAGTGGGAGACCCGAGCCACGATGGACCGCTTCCTCAAGCAGGTCGCGGCCGTGGGCTACGACGCCATCGACACCTTCGACTTCCGCTGGTACCAGATCATGGGCGAGTACGGCTCGGTCGCGAACTATCAGGAGTTCGTGCAGGAACGCGGCCTCGACCGCATCGTGAACACCTTCCACGCGGCCGACTACGACACCCGCAATTACGCTCCGCATCTCCCGGAGACGCACGCGAACATCCTCGAGGACTTCCGGGTGACCATGGACCGCTGGTCGGGCATCCAGCTCGACAACATCATCGTGATGCCGGCGACGCTCTACTACGACATGGAGCCGGTCACCGAGGACAAGCTGAAGATCACCGCCGAGCTGTGGAACCAGGTCGGCGCCATCACGAAGGATGCCGGGGTCAAGCTCACCTGCCACCACGAGTTCTTCTGCGGCATCCAGTCGCGCTGGGAGCTCGACACCTTCTACAAATACACCGACCCGGAGTTCGTGAACCTCTTCGTCGACACCGCGCAGCACTGCATCGCCTCGGTCGACCCGATCGAGTTCTACGAGGCCTACGCCGATCGCGTCTCGGGCTTCCACTTCAAAGACACCCGCAACCACGACCTGATCGGCGACTACAAGCGGCGCCCCGACTCGGAGATCATGGCCGACACCACCGAGCGCTGGTTCTACGAAATGGGCGACGAGGGCGGCCTGGTCGACTTCGAGAACTTCATCCGCGCCGTGGCCCGCCACGGTTTCGACGGTTACCTCAGCGTCGAGCACGACAAGGCGAACAAGCTCGGCGGAGACCACGCCGAGAGCACCGCGATCGCCGGGTGGTATGCCAAGAATGTGCTCGAGCGCATCGCGGCCGAGGAGGTGGCGAAATGATCCGCTGGGGTTACGCCATCAACCAGTTCAAGCCGCAGTTCGACGACTTCGTGCGACGTCGCCAGCACCAGCGGGCGCTCCGCATCATCTCGGCCTCGGGCTTCTCGGGCGTCGAGCTGAATGCCGGCACGGGGCGCTGGGAGCCGTTGGGCAACCCGCAGCAGATCGCCGCGAACTTCGAATCGGTCGCCGGCTTCGGCGCCTTCGTGCGCGAGGCGGCGCTCGACGGCGTGAGCAGCTGGTTCTGGGATCCCTCGATCCGGTTCCAGGAAGACCTGACGCACGGCGACGACCCGACGAACCCCGGTGCGCGCGACGGCCTGGTCGCGCACGCCCGCTGGTTCTCTGCGGCTCTCGCGGAGCTCGGGGGAGAGGTGCTCGTGGTGCGGCCGGCGCCTTCGGCCGCGAACCTCGCCGAGGTGACCGACGAGGTGATCGACGCGCTCGCGGCATCCTGGACCGCCGTGGCCGATGCCATCGCCGCCGACGGCGTTCGCCTCGCGCTGCACTTCGACTTCTACTCGGCCCTGCGCCGCGACGACGGTCTCGAGCGACTGCTCCGGGCGACGGATGCGCGGGTCGGCCTGGCTCTCGACACCGCCGAGTTCACGATCGCGGGCATCGACCCCATCGCCTTCTACCGCGAGCACGCCGACCGGGTGACTCACGTGCACCTCAAGAACGCCGGCGCGATCGACGACATCGACGAGTTCGGGATGCCGGCACCGGAGTTCACGCTGCTGCGAGCGGGAGGGTCACGCGCGGTACCGCGCTGGTTCACCGAGCTCGCCACGGAGCCGTTGCTCATCGACGCCCCGGGTTTCGTCGCCGCTCTCGTCGAGCACGGCTACGACGGATGGGTGGTCGTGGAGAGCGACCTCACCCCGCACCCGCCGACGAGCGCGATGCTCAACGGCTGGGAGGTGCAGCACGTGCTGGCGCCGCTCACGCGGCCGGCGCCCTGACGCGCGTCGGGCCCCAGCCCGCCGCCGCCGGCCCGCCGGACCGGTCAGCCGGTTCGAAGACGCAAACGTCGCGGCATCCGGGTCGCTCTGCAGCTCGGATGCCGCGACGTTTGCGATGGTGAACGCTACGGCTGTGCGCCGACCCAGCCGACGGAGGCGGCGGCGAGTCCGGCTCGCGGAGGGACGCGAGATCGCAGGGCCTCAGGCGGCGTCGCCGACCGAGCCGTGCACGGCCTCGATCGTGGGCCGGCCCTGGGCGAACCAGCGCGGGAAGGTGACGTCGAAGAGCTCTTCGCGGGCGAGTTCGGCACCGCCGCGCAAAGGCTCGCGTTCGTCGTCGACCGACGTGACGATCGCCAGGTCGCGGGTCGCCAACGGCATCGACAGCTCGTACACGCGCTGACGCACCTCCGCGAGGTACAGCTCGCCCGCCGCCGCCGCGGCGCCACCCACCACGATGGTGCCCGGGTTGAACATGTTGACGAGGGCGGAGATCGATTCGCCCACCACTCGGGCCGACTTCTGGATGAGTGAGATGGCGAGCGCGTCGCCGTCTTCGGCGGCCCGCGCGATCATCTCCGGGGTGAGTACTTCGCCATCGTCGTGGGTGCGCCGGGCCAGGATGCCGGTGGCTCCCTCGCCGAGCGCCGCCTGCGCGTCGCGCACGAGTGCCCAGCCGCCGGCGATGGCCTCGAGGCAGCCGATCTTGCCGCAGCGGCAGAGCTCCGTCGATCCGCTCACCCGCACGTGGCCGATGTCGCCGGCGGCGCCGTTCGCGCCGCGGTGCACCCGACCCTTCGACAGCAGCCCGGCACCGATGCCCGAACCGATCTTGCAGTAGATGAGGTCGGCGTTCTCCCCGCGTCGCCGGCGGCGTTCGCTGAAGGTCAGCAGGTTCACGTCGTTGTCGACCCACACCGGCGCATCGAATCGCGCCTCGAATCGCCGGCGCACGTCGAAGCCGTTCCAGCCGGGCATGATGGGCGGAGCGACCGGGCGGCCGGTCTCGAAGTCGACGGGCCCGGGCAGACCGACGGCAACGGCCCAGGTCGGCACGTCGTCGTGGCGGGCGAGCATCTCGTCGAGCAGTTCCATCGCCGCGTCGAAGGTCTCCGCGGGTCCGCGGGCGATGTCCCAGCTGCGCTGGGCGCGGTCGATCAACTCGCCGCCGAGATCGGCGATGCCCACGCGGATGTGCAGCACGCCGAGCGCGCAGATCACGATGCGCCCGCTCTCCACCCGGAACCGCAGGGTGCGCGCCGCGCGGCCACCGGTCGACGGCGCGTACTCGCTGTCGGCGAGGAAGCCCATCTCGATGGCCTGATCGACCCGCTGGGTGATGACGCCGCGGCCGAGGCCGGTGAGGCGGCTGATCTCCGGGCGGGTGGTCGCTTCACCGGTGCGAACGAGATTCACGACCCGGAGGAGGCTCGTGACCTCGTCGGTCTGGGCTCCGAAACGAAGAGTGGACTCACTTGCCATCATCCGATGATGACACATCTTCGTCACCCTATGGTCGATTGCGACGCCACTATCGCCGCAAAGTTGTGAAATTAGGTAGCATTTCAACCAAAGTGCTCGACGAGGAGGTTGGCCGGATGATGCAACGCGGTGTCGGTGTCATCGGCGCGGGCCCGGGAGTGAGTGCTCTGCACCTCCCGACCCTGGAGCGGTTGAGTGCTCTCTTCAGGGTCGCCCACGTCTCCGATTCGGGCAGTGGACGGGCCGCCGAGCTGGCCGATCGCGTGGGTGCGCGCTCCTCGGCAGGGATCGAGGGCCTCCTCGCCGATCCCGCGGTCGAGGTCGTCGCGGTGTGCAGCCCGCCCGACCAGCATGCCGCCCAGGTGCTCGCCGCCGTCCGCGCCGGGAAGAAGGGGGTGCTCTGCGAGAAGCCCCTGGCCACCACCCCCGAGGAGGCGGAGGCCGTGATCGAGGCGTGCCAGGCGGCCGGCACGGTGCTCGTCGTCGGCACCAATCACGCCTTCGATCCCGCCTGGACACGGGCGAAACACCACTTGCTCGCCAATCGAGGACGTCCGCAGAGCTGGACGGTGACGATCGCGTTGCCGCCGAACGGTCGCTATCACGACGCGGTCACCGAGTCGGCTCCGCCCTCGGCGGCGGGAGCGCGACCGCTGCCGGACTGGTCGAACCCCCAGGTCGCGGCGGCCGTCGTGCGCCAGCTCGTGCTCGGGCTCGCGGTGCACGACCTCCCCGCCCTGCGGGACTTCGCGCCACGCGTGACCGAGGTGGTCTTCGCCGAACCGATCAGCCCCATCGGCTACCGGATCGGGCTGCTCGCGGGCGACGTGCTGGTGCAGCTGAACGCCGTGATGCTGCCCGGCGGGGCGGACGCGCTCTGGCGGCTGTCGATCGGCCTGCCCTTCGACGACATCGACGTCGACTTCCTTCCTGCCTTCGTGCACGCGGGCAGCGCCGACGTGACGGTGCGGCAGGGCGACGGGCAGGTCACGCGCTACCCGCTTCAGGAGGACGACGGCTATCTGATGGAGTGGCGTGCCCTGGCGGCGGCCCTCGACGACGACCATCCCGGTGACTACGGCGAGCTGCTCGACGACGCGCTCTTCGCCATCCGGATCGCGGATGCCGCGGCCGAGGCCGTGCGAAAGGGGATGGCGTCGTGATCGCTGTGCTCACCTCATCGCCGGCCTACCGCGTCGCGATCGCCGGCCTGCCGCTGTCCACGCAGAATGCGGCCTCCGGGTCGGAAGCCGAGGCGATCGTCGTGATCGACGGCGCAGCCGGCTGGACCACGCGGGCCGCGCGAGCGGCCGATCAGGGTGCGGCCGCGATCGTCGTGGCCGATCCGCAGTCCGGGCGACTCGACGAGCTCGCCCTCCGAGCGCTCGCTGCTCGGCTGCCGGTCGTGCTCGATCGCCCGCACCTCCGCCGCGACGTCGTCGCCGATGCGCTCGCGGGCGAGCCGGCCAGATCCGCCCCCTGGGCCTTCGTCACCGCGCACTGCTCCGCGCCGGCCGGCGTGCTCTCCGAGACGCTCACGGATGCCCTCGGCTGGCTGCGCGAGATCGCCGGCCCCCTCGAGCTCACCGTGTCACGCGGCGCCGGCGAGGGCGTGCTCGCCTCGCTCCGGGGCGCCCGAGGTGGCGTGAGTCTGACGGTGCGCCGCCTCGGAGGGGCGGGGCCGCGGATCTCGGTCACCGCTGTGGCGCCGCGGCGGCTCGAGGTGACTCTCGCGCCGGGCGCGCTTCCCGCCGTGCGATGGACCGACGCGGTCGGCGCATCCACCCCACCGGCGCGCTTCGAGAACCGGGAGCGCCTGTCGCTGCGCCGTGCGGTGTCGGCGATCGAGTCGAACGAGCTGCTCTCCGACGTGCACGACTACCTGGCCGATGCGTCGATCGCCGCCGAACTCCGCCAAGCCATGCCGACATAAGTGTCGATGATCCGCGGCATAGGCACGATCCGCTTCCCACAATGTCGAAATCAGACGAAAGTACTGGTGGGGCGTTACGTGGCCTCAGTCGAAAGGAACGATCGAAGATGATCAAGCTGCTCTCTCACCTCTCCTACGTGGCGATCACGTCGCCCGACGTCGAGGCATCCGTCGAGTTCTACAAGAACCAGGTGGGCCTGATCGAAGTCGATCGCGTCGACGGCGCCGTGTACCTGCGCTGCTGGGGTGACTACTACGCCTACTCGGTCGTCGTGATTCCCGGCGACGAGCCGTCGCTGGCCACCGCCGCCTGGCGCACCACGAGCGCCGAGGCGCTCGAGGAGGCAGCCAAGCGCGTGCAGGCGGCCGGCATCGAGGGTGAGTGGCTCGACGACGTGCCGCACATCGGCCGGGCCTTCCGCTTCACCGGGCCCTGGGGCCACTCGCTGACCCTGCACTGGGACGTCACCCGCCACCACGACACCGAGGGGGAGGCCGCGTCGAGCTACCCCGACCGTCCGTCGCGGCGCAGCAAGGTCGCCGGCGCTCCCCGCCAGCTCGACCACGTCACCATCGCCTGCAGCGATGTCGACGCCTTCGCCGCCTGGTACAACGAGGTGCTCGGCTTCCGCATCATGGCGCGCACGGTGCTCGACGAGGCCCCCATCTCGGTGTTCTCGGTGCTCACCACGAACGAGAAGTCGCACGACCTCGGCGTCGTGCTCGACGGCTCGAGCCGAGCCGGCCGCATCAACCATTACGCCTTCTGGGTCGACACCCGCGAGGAGCTCCTCATCGCTGCCGACATCCTCGGCGAGAACGGCTACCCGATCGAGTACGGTCCGTCGATCCACGGCATCGGCGAGCAGAACTTCCTCTACTACCGCGAGCCCTCGAGCCTGCGCATCGAGCTGAACACCGGCGGCTACCGCAACTACGTCCCCGACTGGACCCCCAACACCTGGAAGCCGTCGCAGGGCTCGAACAACATGTACCGCAACAGCGTGATGCCGATGTCGATGACCGAGTCGTTCCCGCCCGCCGACGGCCCGAGCGCCACCGAGGAAGGCGTGCCCGAGGAGATCAAAGAGGCGCTGCTCAACCCCTACGCGCAGCAGGGCCAGGGCTGACAGGACGACGACCATGACGACCGACCTCGACGACGAGATCGACCGCAGCGACCCCGAGGGCGAGATCGCCCGCCGGGCCGACGCCTACCGCAATTGGGGGCGCTGGGGTGAGGACGACGTGCTCGGCACGCTCAACTTCATCGACGACGCCAAGCGCGTCGCAGCGGCGGGCCTCGTGCGCGAGGGGAGAGTCGTGTCGCTCTCCCAGCGGTTCGACACCGACGGGCCCCAGAAGGGCTGGCGGCGGCGCACGAACCCGGTGCACACCATGACCGACACGGGAACGGATGCCGAGCGCGCGAACCAGGGCTTCCCGCACGGGATGGGCGGAGCGGACGACGTCATCGCCATGCCGCTGCAGTGCTCCACCCAGTGGGACGGCCTCGGCCACATCTTCGACCACGGCAACGCCTGGAACGGCCGCCGGGCCGGTGACGTCGTGACCAGCGACGGCGACCTGGTGACCGGTATCGAGCACGCCGCGGCCGTCGTGGTGTCGCGCGGGGTGCTGCTCGACGTCGGTCGACACCTCGAGCCGGCCACCGGCGAGCTGCCCGACGGTTACCCGATCACGGCCGCCGACCTCGACGCCTGCATCCAGGCGCAGGGGCCGAGCGCCACCGTCGGCCGCGGCGACATCGTGCTCGTGCGCACGGGGCAGTACACCCGCGCCCGCCGCGAGGGCTGGGGCGACTACGCAGGCGGTCCGGCCCCCGGGCTCTCGATCACGACGGCCGGATGGCTCAGCCGCACCGAGATCGCGGCCATCGCCACCGACACCTGGGGCTTCGAGGTGCGACCCAACGAATTCGACGTGCCGGCGTTCCAACCGCTGCACCAGATCGTGATCCCCAACCTGGGCCTGACCATCGGCGAGATGTGGAACCTGGACGAACTCGCGGAGGCGTGCGCCGAACAGGGACGATGGGATTTCCTGCTCTCCGCACCGCCCCTGCCCATCACCGGAGCGGTCGGGTCGCCCATCAACCCCGTCGCACTCCTCTGAACGACCGTCACCGCAGACACGCCTGCAGAACAGAGAGGTTCTGAAATGACCGCAGTATCCAAAGTCGCCGTCGTCGGCAGCGGCGTCGCCGGGCTCGCCGCCGCCATCCAGCTCGCCAAGGCGGGCGTGGCGGTCGATCTGTTCGAAGCGAAGCCCGAGTTGAGCATCCTGGGTTCGGGGATCACCCTGCAGGGCAACGCCCTTCGTGCGTTCGACGCGCTGGGAGCCTGGGACGACATCCGGGCCGCCGGCTACCCGTTCGTGGGCCTGACCCTGCGTGCGCCCGGGCCGGGTGCGCCCGCCGTCGCCGAACTGCCCGACGTGAAGTCCGGTGGTCCCGACTACCCGTCGACGATGGGGATGCCGCGGCCCGAGCTCGCCCGCATCCTGCTCGAGCACGCGGTGGCGGCCGGTGCCTCGGTGCACTTCGGCTCGCGGATCACCGGGCTCGACACCTCCGACGACAGCAGCGTGGGCGTGGTGATCGACGGCGAGCCGTTCGACCGCTACGACCTCGTGATCGGCGCCGACGGCCTCAACTCCACCGTGCGTCAGCTGATCGGCATGGACACCAAGCCCGAGACCACCGGTATGGGAATCTGGCGCACCTTCGTCTCGCGCCCCGCCTCGGTCGAGCGCAGCGAGCTCTACTACGGCGGCCCGATGTACATCGCCGGCTACACACCCACGAGCGAGGACACGATGTACGCGTTCCTGGTGGAGAAGGCGCAGGATCGCGTCGGGGTCACCGATCAGGAAGCCGCGCGCATCATGATCGAGGAGAGCCGCGCCTACGACGGACCGTGGAACGACATCCGCGCCGACCTCGAAGCCGGCGCCACCGCCAACTACACCTGGTTCACCAAGCACCTCGTCGAGGGTGCCTGGAACCGCGGGCGGGTCGTGATCATCGGCGACGCCGCGCACAGCTGCCCGCCCACCATCGCCCAGGGTGCCGCCCAGGGCCTCGAGGACGCCGTGGTGCTGACCGAACTGCTCGTGGCGCACGACGCCGTCGACGAGTCGCTCTGGAGGGAGTTTCACGAGCGCCGCGTGCCGCGGGCCGCCGCGGTGGTCGAGGCCTCGGTGCAGCTCGGGCAGTGGCAGATCGACGGGGATCGCGACGCCGACGCCGGCGGACTCATCTTCGGCATCGCGCAGAAGATGGCGGTTCCGGCGTGAAGATCGCACGCTGGGTGGGCGTGGCCGGGGAAGCCGGCGACAGTGGCCCACTCACGCACGGCTTCGTGGAGGACGACCGCGTCATTCCCTTCGGCGACGGACTGACCGTGGCCGAGGTGCTCGCCCGCGGGCTGCCCGGGCTCGCCGCCGTTCGGGCGGGCGCCGACGAGGCCGCCGCTGTGCCGCTCGCCGAGGTGACGCTCCGCGCTCCGCTGGACCCGGCATCCGTTCGCGACTTCGTGGCGTTCGAAGAGCACGTCGAGGGAGTGAGCGCCGGCGTCGAGGGCCGGAGTTTTGTCGCCCCCGAGTGGTACGAGGCGCCCACCTTCTACTTCACCAACCCGCACACGATCTCGGGCCCGCTCGACCTGCTGCGGCCGCCCGTGACCGAGCGGCTCGACTTCGAGCTCGAGGTCGCGCTGGTGGTCGGCGGGGTCGACGGCTCCGACGGCGCCAACCTCGACGTCGGGTCGGCCGCCGCGCACATCTTCGGTTACACGATCATGAACGACTGGTCGGCCCGCGATCTCCAGGGCCGCGAGATGAAGGTGCGCCTCGGCCCCGCGAAGGGCAAGGACTTCGGCATGACGCTGGGGCCGTGGATCGTGACCGCCGACGAGCTGGCCGGCTACGAGGACGCCGAGGGCTTCCTCGCCGTGCGCGCCGAGGTCTACGTCAACGACGAGCTGATCGGGCACGACCTGGTGTCGAACGCCGGTTGGCCCTTCCCCGAGTTCGTCGTCTACGCCTCGCGCAACTCGAGGGTGGTGCCGGGCGACGTTCTGGGATCGGGCACCGTCGGCAACGGCGGCTGCCTGGCCGAGCTCTGGGGCCGCAACGGTTCGCTCACTCCGCCGCCGCTCCGCGAGGGCGACGAGGTGCGGATGGTCGTCGAGGGCATCGGCGAGCTCGTCAACCGGGTGGGCGCTCCGGTCGCCGCCCCGCCCGTCCCGGCCGCCCGCGTGCGTCCGCGCATCCGTCACCGCGCCTAGAACCACAACCACGAGGAGCAACACCGTGTTCATGTACTTCCCCACCAACTACGTCTGGAGCCTGGCGGCCGTCGCCACGCTCAACAACGGCGGTTTCATCGACGAGGTCGACCGCGCGTGCAAGCCGGTGCTGATCGCGTCTCAGAACGGCGACGACGCCGGCACGGCCGAGCTCTACGCCTCCTGGGCCGCCGTCGCCGACCGCTTGGTGGCGAAGGCGCAGGACGACGAGGCGCGTGGCCGCAGGGTGGGTGCCGGCGAGACCTACTACCGCGCCTCGCTCTACACGTCGCAGGCCGAGCGCCTGCAGTCGCCCAAGTGGGAGGGACGGAACGCGGCCTACCAGAAGTCGATCGACCTGCTGCTGAAGCACGTCGAGCTCTCCGAGATCCCGGTGACGCGCGTCGAGGTGCCCTACGAGGACTCCTCGCTGCCCGCCTACTTCTACCGGGCGCCCGGCGACGGGCCGCACCCGGTGATCATCCAGTGGAACGGTCTCGACTCCACCAAGGAGATGATGTACTACTCCGGATTCCCGCGGATGCTCGCCGAGCGCGGCATCTCCACACTCATGATCGACACCCCCGGCTCTGGCGAGGCGCTGCGGCTCCGCGACCTCAAGGCCCGGCACGACACCGAGGTGTGGGCGGCGGCGATCATCGACCACCTGGAGGCGGACGCCGACGAGCTCGACATCGATCCGTCGCGCATCGGCATCGTGGGCTGGTCGCTCGGCGGCCACTACGCGCCTCGAGCGCTCGCTTTCGAGAAGCGGCTCGCGCTCGGCGTCGCCTGGGGAGCCAACCACAATTGGGCCGAGGTTCAGGAAGCCCGGCGCAATCGCGAGGGCGAGAACCCGGTGCCGCACTACTGGGACCACGTCTTCTGGGTCTGGGGCGCCTCCGACATGGACGACTTCATCGAGAAGACGAAGGGGATGCACTTGAACGGGGTGGTCGAGCAGATCACCGCGCCCTTCCTCATCACGCACGGCACCGGCGACCGGCAGATCAACGTGAAGTACGCCCACCAGTCCTACGACCAGGCCGTCAACAGCCCGAAGCGCGAGCTGCGGATCTTCGACGACCCCGAGGGTGGCACGGAGCACATCTCGATCGACAACATGCCCTACGTGGCGGGCATCATCGCCGACTGGGTGGCCGAGACCTTCGCCGAACTGTCGGCGCGGTGACCGAGGTCGACTTTGGTCAATTTCGGGCATAAGTCTGATATCCTGGAGGGGACGTCGGGGCTCCACGAGCCCGTCCCCTCCCGTGACGTGGCGGCCGGGCACACCGAGTCGCGTCGACTGCCCGATCGATCGGGTGACTCCCATGACTCTCACGCCCCTGCGCCTGCGCATCCTGGTCGCCTCCCTGCTCACGGTGTCGTTCCTCGGCGCCCTCGACCACACCGTCGTCTCCACCTCGCTCGCCACCATCGCGGGCGATCTCGGGGCGCTCGAGCACATGAGCTGGGTGGTGGTCGGCTACACCCTGGCGAGCACGGTGCTGCTGCCCGTGCTCGGCAAGCTCGGCGACCGGATCGGGCCGCGTGCAGTCTTCCTCAGCTCGCTCGTGCTGTTCCTCCTGGCGTCGCTGGCCTGCGGGTTCTCGCCGACCATGGAATGGCTCGTCGTGGCGCGCGTGCTCCAAGGGATGAGCTCGGCGGGCCTCCAGCTGATGTCGCAGACGATCATCGCGCAGGTCACGACGCCCCGTGAGCGGCCGAAGTACCTCGCCGTCATCGGCGCAGCCTTCCCGATCGCCATCCTCATCGGCCCGGTCATCGGCGGGCTCATCACCGACTTCTGGGGCTGGCAGTGGGTGTTCTGGGTGAACATCCCGGTCGGTGCGGCCGCGCTCGCGCTGGCGGTGTTCGCCGTGCCGCACGTCGAGGTGGCCGAGCGCCGCCGTTTCGACATCGCCGGAGCGGTGACCTTCACGATCGCCCTGGTGGCGCTCGTGCTCGCGGTCACCTGGTGGACCGATCCCGCCGCCGCCGTCGCTGCCCTCACCGCCTCGGTGGTCGCGGCCGTCGCCTTCGCCGCCTTCTTCGTGGCGGAGCTCCGGGCGGTGGAGCCCGTGCTGCCGCTCGCCTACTTCCGTGACCGCACCATCTCGGCGGGCACGGCGCTCTCGGCGATCATCGGCATCGGGCTGTTCTCGATCACCTTCTACCTGCCCACCTACTTCCAGATGGCGTACCGCACGAGCGCGACGATCTCGGGCCTCGTGCCCATCGCGACGGTGTTCGGGATGCTCCTGAGCAATCTCGCGACCGGATTCATCGTGAGTCGCACCGGGCGTTACCGTGCCTTCCCGATCGCCGGCACGGCGCTGGCGGCGACGGGGCTCGTGGTGATGTCGCTCCTGCCCGTCGGGTTGCCGCTCTGGGTGCCGATGATCGTGATGTTCGGGGTCGGAGTGGGCACGGGCGCGTTCATGAGCCTCATCGTGGCCGTCGTGCAGGGCGCGGTTCCGCGCTCCGAGACCGGCACCATCACCGCCACGCTCAACCTCGTGCGACAGGTCGGCTCCACCGTCACGACGGCGATCATCGGTGGTGTCATCGGCTTCGGCGTGGCGGCGCTGCTCCCGCCGGGCCTGGATGCCGCGACGCTCACGCCGAAGTCGGTGCTCGCCGCCGACGCCGCCACGCAGACGCAGATCGCGGCGATCTATCATGACGTCTTCGCCCCCATCTTCATCGCGCTCGCCGCGGCGTACGCGATCGGCATCGTCGCCGCCATCCTGTTGCCCGGCACCCCGCTGTCGGACGAGCCGGCGCCGGAGCCGGCCACCGCATCCGCTTCCGTCTGAGTCACCCGAGGAGAGAACAATGACCCACCAGCCCACCGCCGTCGTCATCGGCAGCGGCCCCGTCGGCTCGGCCTTCGCCCGCACCCTGCTGGAGAGCGACCCCGACGTGCGCGTCGTGATGTTCGAGGCCGGTCCGCAGCTCACGGAGACGCCCGGCGAGAGCGTCCGCAACATCCCCGATCCGGCGGAGAAGGAGCGAGCCCGCGAACGTTCGCAGGGGCCCCTGTCCGGGTCGTACCGCGAGTCGCTCGGCATCCCCGGCACCGCTGTGGTGGAGGGGATGTTCACGGCCCGGCAGGGAACCTACCTCCTCGATTTCGGCGGGGAGGGATCCGCCCACTCCGTCGGATTCCCAGCGGCCGCTGCGGCGACGAATGTCGGCGGTCAGGGTGCGCACTGGACCGCGGCGATCCCGCGCCCCGCCTTCAGCGAGAAGATCCCCTTCATCGGCGACGAGGAGTGGGAGGAGTTGATCGGAGAGGCGGAGCACCTGCTGCACAAGCAGAGCGCGGCATTCGCCGACTCCGCGCTCGGCGCCGCGATCCGCTCGTTGCTGGAGGAGGAGTTCGCAGCCGAGCTGCCGGAAGGGTACGGCGTCAGCACCCTTCCCGTTGCCGGCGATCCTCAACCCGACGGCACGATGCGGTGGGCCGGTGCCGACTCGGTTCTCGGGCCTCTGATCGATCCCTCGTCGCCGTTGTCGCAGCGGTTCGAATTGCGCGACCTGTCGCTCGTGCGGCGCGTCGAGTTCGAGGGGCGCCGCGCGACCGGCGTGACGGTGCAGGACCTGCGCACGGGCGAGACATCCGTGTTCCCGGCCGATCTCGTGGTCGTGGCGGCCGACGCCTTCCGGTCTCCGCAGCTGCTCTGGGCGTCGGGTGTGCGGCCCCGGGCGCTCGGGCACTATCTCACCGAGCATCCGGTGGTCATCTCGACCGTCGCGCTCGACGCGGGGAAGATGGAGCGCTTCGCGAACGAAGCCGACCTCGTCGAGGAGCAGGCCCGGCGTGCGAAGAATCCGGCCGACCCGGTGGCGGCGGTGAACCGTATCCCGTTCTCGGAGCCCGAGCATCCGTTCTCGGTGCAGGTCATGTACGCGGATGTTCCGCCCTTCCAGCTCGACCCGGCGCATCCGCTCTCGGGGAACCGCTGGGGCTACGTCAACATGGGCTACGGCGTGCGGAAGCGTCCGCGCTACGAAGACGGCGTGACGTTCGACGACGCGGAGCCTGACTTCAGCGGGTTCCCGAACATGACCATCCGCTACGAGCTCACCGCCGCGGAAGAGGCCGAGATCGCGGAGGCGACCGAGCGGCTGCGCCGGGCGGGCGGGGCCCTGGGCCATTTCGTGGCCGAGCCCCGGCTCCTTCCGAACGGGTCGAGCCTCCACTACCAGGGCACGATGCGGGCGGGCGACACCGACGACGGCACCTCGGTCGCCGACCCCTTCTCCCGGGTCTGGGGCTACGAGGGTCTCTCGCTCGCGGGCAACGGCCTGATCCCCACCGCCACCACGATGAACCCCACCTTGACGAGTGTGGCGCTCGCGGTGCGAGGCGCCCGTCAGGCGGCATCGGACCTCCGGTCGAAAGGCGGGCGGTCGTGAACGAGCTCGCCTACGCCGTCGACGTCGAGGCGGATTCGCTCGTCGTCGAGGTCGTGGACGACGCGGGTCGGGTGGTCACCCGCGTCCACTACTCCACGCCCGGTGCGCCCCGACCCGAATCGCTCGCGATCGCGGCGTCGGGGATCGTGGCCGGCATCCGGAGCGGATTGGGGTCCGCCTACCGGGTGCACAGCGCTGTGGGGGCCGACCGCTAGCGGACAACGGCGCGCCTGCTCTGGCAGACTTCTGCCAAGAGAAAGGACGGGGAACGATGCCGTTTCGCACCAAGGAGACCCTCGATCGCTGGGTCGGCGAGTTCGAGGCCGCCGGTCATGACGTCACCGGAACGGTCAGCGTCCTCGATCACGACGACGAGGCGGGCGGCACCGGCCTCGTGGTGGTGCATCTCGAGCACGTGCCGATCGATGTCTACCTCGAACCCCGAGCACCGGGCGACCCGCACTGGAACGTGACCTTCACGCGCCGCGACGTGGATGTCACGATGGATGCCCAGAGGCTGGCGCAACTGGTCGCCGAACTCACGATCGCGTCGGAGCTCTGCACCTTCCTCGAGGCGCGTTCGACGGAGTACGTCGCGTCGCGCACGGCGTGAATCCTCTGCCGGCCGACGCCGGACCGGTTCAGATGGTCGCGGGCGATCGTTTCCCGTGATGGCGGGCGGCTTGACCTTCCCCTGAGGGGAACGCCGATCGTGGACCCATGATGAACGATCGCACCTCGACCACCTACCCGCCCACCCTGTCGCTCGCCGGCCGTCAGGCTGTCGTCATCGGCGGGACCAAGGGCCTCGGCGCGGCGGTCGTGCACCGACTCGTGGATGCCGGGGCACGAGTCATCGCCGTCGGTCGATCGCAGCCCGACGAGACCCTCGCGTCGCGGCTGGTGCAGGCTGACGTCACAGACAGGGCGGCCGCCGAGCACATCGCCGCGGTCGTCGCCGAGGAAGGAGGACTCGACATCCTGGTGCAGGTGACCGGCGGATCGTCGGCACCCGGCGGTGGGCACGCCACCATGACCGACGAGCACTGGTCGGCCGAGCTCGAGCTGAACCTGCTCGCCGCCGTACGTATCGACCGCGCGCTGACGCCGCTCATGCTCGAGCGGGGTCGTGGCTCGATCGCGCACGTCGGATCCATCCAGGGCCGGATGCCGCTGTTCGACGGGACCCTCGGCTACGCCGCAGCGAAGGCGGCGCTCCGTGCCTACAGCAAGGGACTCGCGAACGAACTCGCGCCTCGGGGCGTGCGGGTCAATACCGTCTCGCCCGGAGGCATTCAGAGCGATGGCGCCGTCGAGCTCGCCGCGCGCATCGCCCGGACGCACGGAATCACTCCCGAGGGGGGCATGGGCAGACTCATGGACTCCCTCGGCGGAATCCCCGACGGCCGATTCGCCCCCGCCGACGAGATCGCCGACGTGATCGGGTTCGTCGTCTCGGATGCCGCGGCCTCCATCGTGGGCGACGAGATCACCGTCGACGGCGGCACCGTCAAGACCACCTGACCGCGCGGGTCGGTGCGAGCCGGGGCGCTACCGCTTCTTGCCGCCGAGGCCGGGCACCGAGGTGATCTGTCGCATCCAGTCGGCGACCTGGGTGTGGTCGAGGTCGTCGAGGGTCGCGAGTTCGACGCCGCGGGTGGCCTTGCCCATACCGACGGGAGTCACGGGCGGAACCGGGTCGAGCAGCGTCGCTCCGTCGATGAACATCAGCGTGACAGCACATCGGGCACCGCCCCCAAGCGGATCGGGGGAGCGCTCCGAATACCTGGCGACATCCACGAGGGCAGGAGCCATCGCATGCGCGCAACCACAACTCCGCAGGCACGGCGGCACGGGGCCGGACGTCTGGCGTTCGGGTCGCTCGCCGCGCTGTCCGGCGTGGTGAGCGCGGCGGCGTTGCTCGCCGTTGCCGAGCTCGTCGCCCTGCTCATCGCCCGCGACGGCAGCCCGGTGCTCGCCGTGGGCTCTTTCGTGATCGACATCGTGCCGCGCTGGGCGAAGGAGTTCGCCATCGAGACGTTCGGCGCGAACGACAAACTCTTCCTGCTCGGCTCGATCGGTGTCGCCGTCGTGGTCGCCGCCGCCGTCGCCGGCGTGCTGCAGTGGCTCCGGCCGCCGCTCGGCGCGGCGCTCATCGCGCTCGCCGGGGCGCTCGCCGTGATCGCGATCGTCACCCGCACCGGGGCGACGACCTTCGCGTCCGTTCCCACCGTGCTCGGCAGCGTGGTCGGCGTCGTGCTGCTGACGCTGCTGGTGAGACGGTTGCGGCGGTGGCGGGATGCGGTCGCGACGGATGCGGTCACGACGGATGCGCCGACGTCCGTCACCAAATCCGTCGAAGACCCAGCCACATCCGCCCGGGTCTCGGACGACTCTGCGCCGGGACGCGCCTCCGTCGACCGGCGTCTCTTCCTCGCGATGACCGTGATCGTGGCGGTCGGCTCCGCAGTGGTGGGCACCGGCTCACGCATCGTGTCGGCGGCGACCTCCTCGCTCGCCGGCATCCGCGAGGCTCTGAAGCTCCCCGCCGCGCGCACGAGCGTCGAGGTGCCCGCCGGCGCCGAGCTCGACGTGCCCGGCCTCTCCTCCCTCTACACGTCGAACGCCGACTTCTACCGGGTCGACACCGCGCTCACGGTGCCGTCCGTCGATCCGAACACCTGGAGCCTCAGAGTGTTCGGGCTGGTCGACAACGAGCTGACGCTGTCGTTCCAGGACCTGCTCGACCTCGGCCTGGACGAGTACTCCATCACCCTCACCTGTGTCTCGAACGAGGTGGGCGGCGAACTGCTCGGCACGGCGAAGTGGCTCGGGGTGCCGGTGCGCGACCTGCTGGCGAAGGCCGGTCCGCAGTCCGGCGCTGACATGGTGCTCTCGAAGAGCATCGACGGGTTCACCGCCGGGACCCCGCTTGGATCGCTGACCGACGACGGAATCGACGCCATCCTCGCCGTGGCGATGAACGGCGAACCCCTGCCGTTGGAGCACGGGTTCCCGGTGCGGATGGTGGTGCCGGGCCTCTACGGCTACGTCTCCGCCACCAAGTGGGTGACCGAACTGAAGGTCACGACCTTCGAGGCCGACGAGGCCTACTGGACGCCCCGGGGATACTCCGCCGAAGCGCCGATCAAGATGTCGTCGCGGATCGACACCCCTCGCATCGGCAAGCCGGCGGCTTCGGGTCCGCTCAAGATCGCCGGGGTCGCGTGGGCTCAGACGATCGGCATCGACAAGGTAGAGATCTCGATCGACGACGGGGAGTGGCAGCCCGCCACCCTCTCGACCGCGGTGAACGCCGACACGTGGGTGCAATGGGTCGTGGATTGGGATGCGACGCCCGGCACACATTATGTCGCCGTCCGGGCGACCGACAAGGCCGGCAACCTGCAGATCGAGGAACGGGCGCCGATCGCGCCGAACGGCTCGAGCGGGTGGCAGCGCACGCTGATCACGGTGTCGTGATGGACGCGCCGGGAGCGACGGTCGCCGACGCACCCGGTCCGCCCGCTTCGGCCGTCCCGGTCGCGCGGAGTGGCTGCGTCAGGCGTTCGGTTGCGGGTAGACAGGGATGCCGGCCGCGATCGCGACCTCGCGGTAGGCCGCGGCCAGCGAGTCGACGGACTCGTGGGCGTTGAGTCCGCTCGGGTTCGGCACCACCCAGAGCTCGGCGCCGGCCAAGGTCTCGGCCTGCTTGCCGACGGTCGCGCGCGGGCGCGCGAAGGCCACCCGGTACGCGGTGATCCCCAGCATCGCGACCACGACCGGGCGCAGTCGGGCGACCCGTCGTTCGAGGTCGGCCGCGCCCTCGACGAGTTGCTCGCTGCTGAGCTCGTCGGCCCGGGCCGTGGCTCCCGCGACGAGGCTCGTCACGCCCACGCCGCGGGCGATGAGATGTTCGCGGTCGCCCGGCTGGAAGCCATCGGATGCGTCGATCACGTGATCGATGATCCCTGCGCGGTAGAGCGCCGGGTAGAACCGGTTGCCCCGGCGACTGAACGGCGCTTGCACGGCCGCCGTGTGGAGACCGGGGTTGATTCCGACGATGAGCAGTCGAAGTCCTTCACCCAAAACGCTGGGCACCGGTTTTCCGCGGTAGGAGTCCAGTTCGGCACGCGTGAAACCCATGCCTGAAGGCTATGCCACGGGTCGCGGAGCCCAATGCTGGGAACAAGCTGTGACCGGCACGGAATGGGGCGGCCTGGTGGAACTTTCCGGGAAGAACGGATGTTCTACTCAATGACCGCCGCAGCCAGTGGTGCGAATCCCAAGGAGATCTCACGTGACACAGGAGTACCGCAAGACCCCCGAGGCGTTGTCCCGCCTCACCCCGCAGCAGTATCGAGTGACCCAGGAGGACGTCACCGAGCCCGCGTTCCGCAACCAGTACTGGGACAACAAGAAGGCAGGGATCTACGTCGACGTCGTCACCGGCGAGCCCCTGTTCGCCTCCGTCGACAAGTTCGACAGTGGCTCGGGCTGGCCGAGCTTCACCGTTCCGATCGACCCCGCCAACGTGGTGGAGAAGACCGACCGCAGCTGGGGCATGAAGCGCACCGAGGTGCGTTCGGCGCACGGCGACAGCCACCTGGGCCACGTCTTCGACGACGGCCCGCGCGAGGCCGGTGGGCTTCGCTACTGCATCAATTCCGCAGCCCTGCGATTCGTCGCACTGGAGGACCTCGAGTCCGAGGGCTACGGCGACTACCTCACCCTGTTCGACACGAAGGAGAACGCACGATGACCACGACTGAGAAGGCCATCCTGGCCGGTGGATGTTTCTGGGGCATGGAGGACCTGATCCGCAAGCGCACCGGGGTGCTCGACACCCGCGTGGGTTACACCGGCGGCGACACCCCGAACGCCACCTACCGCAACCACGGCAGCCATGCCGAGGCCATCGAGATCACCTACGACCCCGAGAAGACGAGCTACCGCGAGCTGCTGGAGTTCTTCTTCCAGATCCATGACCCGTCGACCAAGAACCGTCAGGGCAACGACGTCGGCACCAGCTACCGTTCCGCGATCTATTACGAGAACGACGAGCAGCACCGCGTCGCCGAGGACACCATCGCGGATGTCGACGCCTCCGGTCTCTGGCCGGGCAAGGTCGTCACCGAGGTCGCCCCCGCCGGCGACTTCTGGGAGGCGGAGCCGGAGCACCAGGACTACCTCGAGCGCTACCCCAACGGCTACACCTGCCACTATGTGCGGCCGGGCTGGAAGCTCCCTCGCCGCGAGCAGGCCGCGAGCTTGTAACCGACGAACCATCCACCGACGGGCGTGGAGACCACCACTGGTCTCCACGCCCGTCGCTGTTCATCCGCCGCACCCTCTCGCCTCAGTCGACGGCCAAGGCGACGACCGGGGAGATCCGGGTCGCACGCCGCGTCGGCGTGATCGAGGCCGCCACCGTCAAGAGGGCGGACGCGGCGATCACTGCACCGATCAGCCAGAGGGGCAGCACCGGAACGATGAGGCCGGGGCCTCCGTACATCGAGCCGAGCAGCGACTGCGCACCGGCCCACCCGTAGAAGGTGCCCAGCGCGAGCCCCACGAGCACGGCGGCGATCGTGAGCTGAGCGCTCTCCGCCACCACCATCACCCGCAATTGGCGGTTGGTGAAGCCGAGCGCGCGCAGCAGCCCGAGCTCACGCGTTCGCTGCAGAACGCTCAACGACAGATTGTTCACCATCCCCACTGCAGCGATGAGGGCGCTGAAGCCCAGCAGGACGGAGAAGATCCCGACGGTGACGGTGACCAGCTGATCCGTTCCGGCGTAGACGTCGGGTTCGGCCAGACGTGCTTGGGTCAGTATCTCTTGATAGCTCCCAGCCGCAACGGCGAAGGTCGTCACCAAGGTCACGCCGATGACGAGCCCGATCATCGTGCGCGAACTGCGCTCCGGATACCTCATCGCGTTCTGCGCCGCCAGCCGCGCCGGCGCTCCGCGACCGAGCATCCTGCCGACCAGCTGCAGGGCCGGAGGCATGAAGAAGGGAGCGCCGAGAACGAGGCCGGTGAAGGAGAGGATGCCGCCGACGATCCCCGGCAGCACCCCGAGGGGTGTGGCGAAACCCGTGGCGATGCCCAGGGCGAGCAGCCCGAGACCTGTCGCGATCAACGTGATCGCCGTGGCGTTGCGGCCCCGGCGGCCTGCCGCAACCTCGTGCCGCACTTCCTGAGCACCTCCGGTTGCTTGGATGGGCGAGACGTCGAGAACTCGCCGCGACCCGATCCACGAGGCGAGCCAGGTGGTGAGCACGACGGCGACGAGAGGCAGGCCGATGACGGGCGGCAGGTAGTCGTAGCGGAGATCGGGCACGAAGTCCGTGGCCACGGCTGTAGAGATGAGCCCGAAGGTCACCGCCGTGCCGACCGCGAACCCGAGCAGGCTGCCGGCGACCCCGACGAGAAGACCTTCGCGGGCGACGGAGCGTCGCTGGCTCGATGCGGTCGCACCGATCAGCCGCATCAAAGCGATGGTGCGGGTGCGGCCGGCGATGATCGTGGCGAAGGTGTTCGCCGTGACGACGGCACCGACGTAGACGGCGATGACGATGAAGACTCCGCCGACGAGCGCGAGCATGAAGGCGACCATCCCGCTCCCGGACAGGCCGCGCGCCGTGGAGATCATCGTGGCGAGGGCTCCGGTCACCTGCAGGAGGGAGACGCCGAAGGCTGCACTGAGGGTGGCGACGAGCACGCTCGGGGCATGTTCGCGCATCCCGACCCTCACAGCACGCCCTCCATTCCGAGCATGAATTGGCTGATCTCGACCGCTGTCGACCGGCCGCGGTCTTCCACGATGCGGCCATCGGCGAGGAAGACGATGCGATCGGCGAAGCTCGCCGCCACGGGATCGTGGGTGACCATGGCGATGCTCTGGCCGTAGGCGGACGCCGCCGACGCGAGCAGCGTCAGCACCTCGCGGCCGGTGCGGGAGTCGAGATTTCCGGTCGGCTCGTCGGCGAACACCAGGTCGGGCCGGGAGCCGAGGGCCCGCGCAATGGCCACCCGCTGCTGCTGGCCGCCGGAGAGTTCATGGGGACGATGACGCAGTCGCGGACGCAGGCCCAGCGTGTCGATCAGATGATCGATCCAGCTTCGCTCCTCGGTCGTCGGCACGCGCCCATCGAGTTCGAACGGCAACAGGATGTTGCCCTCGACATCGAGCGTCGGTACGAGGTTGAACGACTGGAACACGAAGCCGACGCGGCGCCGGCGGAGTTTCGTGAGCTCGGTGTCGCCGAGGGAGGTGATCTCGGTGTCGCCGATCCAGACCCGCCCGGAGGTCGACGCATCCAACCCGGCCATGATGTGCATCAACGTCGACTTGCCGGAACCACTCGGCCCCATGATCGCCGTGAACTCACCACGGCGGATGCCGACCGACACATCGTCGAGGGCGGTGACCATCGTCGATCCGCTGCCGTACGACTTGGTGAGCTGAGTGACCCTCGCGACGAGGCCGATGTCTCCTGGGCTGATTTCCATGACGTCGACGCTACGGAGCGGAGAACGAGAGCGCGTCACTCCGCAGGACGACAGAAATACATCCCGCGGATGACATCTATCGGGGTGTCGGGCGGAGCAGGCCGTGCGTCACCGCGAAGAGCACCAATTGCACGCGGTCGCGGAGCTCGAGTTTGTTGAGGATACGGCTGACGTGCGTCTTCACCGTCGCCTCGCTGACGAATTCCGCACGGGCGATCTCGGCGTTGGACAGTCCGCTCGCGACCAGCCGGAAGATCTCCCGCTCGCGCGCCGTCAGTCGTCGGTAGACCTCCGGCGGCGGCATCCGGGGTCCGCCCGCGGCGATCCCCGGCGCTCGGAGCGCCCCGGGTTCCTCCGCGAAGTGCTCGAACAGGTCGCGCGTCGCGGCGGGCGCGATCACGGCGTTGCCGGCGTGCACCGTGCGGATCGATGCCAGCAGGAATTCCGGATGGGCGTCTTTGAGCAGAAACCCGCTCGCACCCGCCTGGATCGCGCGCAGCGTGGAGGAGTCGTGGGCGAAGGTGGTCAGCACGACGACGCGAGTGGTCGCCGTCTCGGCCATCAGGATGCGCCGGGTCGCCTCGATCCCGTCGACCACCGGCATCCGGAGATCCATCAGCACGACGTCGGGGCGCGTCTGCTCCACCATCGCGACACCCTCGGCGCCGTCGCCGGCCTCACCCACGAACTCGAGATCGGGCTGCGACGACACGATCTGCCTGATTCCCGCGCGGAGCAGCGGCTGGTCGTCGACCAGAGCGACGCGGATCGCGCTCATGCGGGCGGCGCCGGGGTGTCGAGGACGGGAATCGTGGCGGTCACCACGAACTCGCCTGCGTCGTGGGCGGCGCCGAACGTTCCGCCCACGAGGGCAGCCCGTTCGCGCATGCCGGCGAGACCGTGGCCGCCCCCGACAACGGGTTCGGAACTCGCGCCGCGGCTCGGCTCGGTCACCCGTGCGGCGGGCGTGGCCGTCTTGCTCGAAACCCGAAGGTCGAGCCCCTGGGACCCCCAGTCGAGACTCACGGTGGCACCCGCACCGGGCTCGCCGTGGCGCATCGCGTTGGTCAACGCTTCCTGCACGATCCGGAAGACGGCGAGCTGGCTGCCGGCAGCCAGCGGGCGCGGGACCCCGGTCTGCACCACGTCGACCGGGAGACCGGAGCCGCGGATCTGATCGTAGAGCTGCTCCAGATCGCCGAGCGTCGGCTGCGGAGCCGCCTGCTCGTCGTGCCGGAGTTCGCCGAGCAGCACGCGGACGTCGGCCAGGGCACTGCGCGCGGTCGACGAGATGGTGGTGAGCGCCGACTCCGCGGCTCCCGGATCGGAGGCCATCGCATACCGGGCGCCGTCGGCCTGGGCGATGACGACGGCCAGAGAGTGCGCGACGACGTCGTGCATGTCACGGGCGATCCGGGTGCGCTGCTGCTCGACGGCGACGTTGTGCTCGGCGATCATCTGCAGCATCCGGCTCTCCCGGGCGGCGCTCCAGGTCTTCGCGAGCAGCCCCAACGTCCAGCTCAGCACGAGGGCCGCGACGGCCGCGAACAGATAGGCGAAGAAGGTCACCACGAGGCTCGGCACGGTACGGGCCTCGCCCGGACCGAGCAGAGCGCCGACGTAGATGCCGACGGTGAGATAGACCGAGGCGGCGAGAGCACCGGCCACGGCTGAGGCGAGGCCGGCCCACTTGACGATGCGGCCGCCGTAACGAGCCGACGAGTAGAGCACCGGCAGGATCGCGAGGTTCGCGACGTCGGGCTGCAGGGAGGTCGCCATCTGCACGATCGCGAAGACCCACGCCGTGCCCAGCGCGAGCGCCGGGCTCACCCGCCGCAGAGCGAGGGCCAGGCCCATTCCGATGATGACCACGACGAGCGCGAGGTCGGGGGAGCCGAGCGGAACGCGCAGGCCCACGCACAGCACGGCGAGTCCGACGTCGAAGCCGAGCTGGTAGGGCTTCAGGAGGCGGAACATCCCTCCACGGTAGACGTCCGGGCACCCGGATTCGAGCGGTTCACGGCGATCGACGCCTTCGGGCGGAAGAGATCATCCTCGCGATGTACGCGGATGGCTCCACGCGGCGAAGTCAAGCCGTTCCGAGCCGCTTCCGGGCTCCGCTACCATCGGGAGAGAGCGGGGGGCGGCCCCTTATCCCGGTTGCGCTCCCCGCTCACCTTCGACCGTACTCCGGTCTGCCGATTGCGGCCGTCGAGGTGTCGATCTCCGGTCTCGAACAGAGCCCGACGACCTTTTGGCGTGTCGCGAGCTGCTGGACGATAGTGGGATCATTCGAACATAGATTCGAATGTCTGGAGGCGCTCATGACAACCATCGACCTGACCGAGATGGCGACGCTCTGGCTCGACGACGTGGCGGTGCCGGTGCGGATGCTCTGGCGCGGCCGCCGCTGGAAGGTCACCGACCGGCCGACCGAACCTGAGGGGCTCTATTGGTCGACGCACGCTCCCGACTTCGTGGCCTGGCGCTTCCAGGCGACGGACGAGGCGGGCGTCAGCCGCGTGTTCGACCTCGTGCGGCATCACGGCGGGCAGCACTGGACCGTGGCGCACGTCTACGACTGATCGGCGGCGCCCCAGGCGGGAGCGTCAGCGCGTGAGCGTCGCGAAACGGTAGCGGAGCCCCGTCCGTGATTCGAGCCATCCGGATGCCGGCACGGTGCTTCGTCGCCAGCCCTCACCGATGGTGGGCGCCACCGTGTCGCCGTCGACGTCGAGATCCACTTCGGTGATCTCGAGGCGATCGGCGAGAGGGAGCGCTTGCCGGTAGATGTCTCCGCCGCCCATCACCCAGATCGTCTCGCCTGTGCCGCCGTTCGCGGCGCCCAGGGCGTCGTCGACCCCGCTCAGGGCGTCGTCGACCGAGTGCACGACCTCGGCGCCGGGCGCTTCCCACCCGTCCTGCCGGGTGACCACCACATTGCGGCGACCGGGTAGGGGCCGGAACCGCTCGGGCAACGACTCCCAGGTGCGCCGCCCCATCACGACGGTGCTGCCGCTCGTCAGCTCGCGGAACCGGGCCAGATCTTCGGGGAGGTGCCAGGGGATGCCACCGCCCTGACCGATGACTCCGCCCTTCGCCTCAGCCCAGACGAGCGCGATGCTCATACGGCGACGGCGGCGCGGATGGCGGGGTGGTGCACGTAGTCGACGACCTCGAGGTCGTCGTACTCGTAGTCGAAGACGCTCTCGCGATCGCGCACGATGCGAAGGGTCGGCGCCGGGTACGGCGTGCGCTCCAATTGCAGTTCCACCTGCTCGACGTGGTTGTCGTAGATGTGGCAGTCGCCACCCGTCCAGACGAAGTCGCCGACCTCCAGCCCGGTCTGTGCCGCGATCAGATGGGTCAACAAGGCGTAGCTCGCGATGTTGAACGGCACTCCGAGGAACAGGTCGGCGCTGCGCTGGTAGAGCTGGCAGGAGAGCTTGCCGTCGGCCACGTAGAACTGGAAGAGCGCGTGGCAGGGGGCCAGCGCCATGTGGGGGATCTCGGCAACGTTCCAGGCCGACACGATCATGCGCCGTGAATCCGGGTCGGTCGAGATGGTGTCGATGACCTGGGAGATCTGATCGATGTGCTCGCCCGTCGGCGTGGGCCACGAGCGCCACTGCACCCCGTAGACCGGACCGAGCTCGCCCTCCTCGTCGGCCCACTCGTTCCAGATCGAGACGCCGTTCTCCTGCAGCCAGCGCACGTTGCTGTCGCCGCGGAGGAACCAGAGCAGCTCGTAGGCCACCGACTTGAAATGCACCCGCTTCGTGGTGATGAGCGGGAACCCCTCCGAGAGGTCGAAGCGGAGCTGTCGCCCGAAGACGCTCCGGGTGCCGGTGCCCGTGCGATCGGACTTCGGCGTGCCGTGCTCCAGGGTCTCGCGCAGGAGGTCTTCGTAAGGCGTCGCGATCATCATCACACCGAGCGTAGAGGCAATTCGTTCCCTGAGCGAGATACGCCCCGCCCGAGGAAATGTAGCCTGGGATCGACGAAAGGCGCTCGACCATGAAGCGGATCAACATCCTGTATGACGGAAAGCAGTACTCGGTCTCGGGTCGAGACGTCGACGAGATGAAAGAGGAGATCCGCGCCGCCGTGGAATCGGCCGTTCCGACGTGGCTCGAGGTGAACGTGGGCGAGGGCAAGTACAAGCGTGCCGACATCCTCCTCAGCCCCGGCGTCACCATCGCCGTCGTCGGCATCGACGCCGACGACTGACGAACCCGATGGACGTCGAGCCGCTGTCGCGGACCGCTCCGCCCCTCCCCGGCGGACCCCTGCACGAGCAGGACTGGCAGTCGCTGACGTTCCTGCACTGGCGAGTCGACCCGTCGACGGTGGCTCCGCACCTTCCTCCCGGCACGCGCCCCGACGTCTTCGACGGCTCCGCCTGGGTGGGGCTCATCCCCTTCCGTCTGGCGAACGCCACGGTTCCCGGCGCACGAGCACTCGGCCCGATCCCGTATGCCGGAACCTTCCCGGAGATCAACGTGCGGCTCTACTCGGTCGACGACTCGGGCCGGCGCGGCGTCGTGTTCGTCTCGCTCGAGTCGTCGCGACTCGCGGCGGTCTCGGCCGCCCACCTGCTCTTCGGTCTTCCGTACCGCTGGGCGCGCATGAGCATCACCACCGACGCCGAGGGCACCATCAGCTACCGCTCCGAACGCCTCGGCGAGAACGGTTTCGGCGGCTCGCCCGGTCCGCACAGCCGCGTGGATGCGCGACCCGGCACCGAGGACCGATCGAACGACGAACTCGCCGTCTTCCTCACCGCCCGCTGGGGACTCCACATCGCCCGCGGTGGCCGAACCCGCTTCATCCCGAACGAGCACGAACCCTGGCGGATCGTGGACGCCGAACTCCGCTTCCTCGACGACGAGTTGCTCGACGCCGAGGGATTTCCCGGTCTCGCCGGGCGACCACCCGACTCCGTGCTGTTCTCGCCGGGCGTGCACACCGCGTTCGGCCACGCACTCCCCGGCGGGCGAGGATAATGGCCGAGTGACTTCCGCCGCTCCCGATCTCGGCCTGCTGCTCGACGTCGACGGCCCGATCGCGAGCCCCCTGACCCGGAGCATCGCCATCCCCTCGATCGCGTCCGACCTGGTGGCGCTCGCCAACGCCGGAGTGCCGATCGTGTTCAACACGGGGCGATCCGACCAGTCGCTGCAGCGCGGGGTGGTCGGGCACCTGCTCGGTGGCGGCCTGAGCGATGACGCGCGAGTCTTCGGCGTGTGCGAGAAGGGTGCGGTGTGGTTCCGCATCCTCCCCACCGGCATCGGCGATCTGTCCATCGATGAAACCCTCGTTCCTCCCGCTGACCTGGCTCGGGCGGTCGACGAACTGGTGGTGGCGCGCTTCTCCGAATCGATGTTCTTCGACTACACGAAGCGCACCATGATCTCGGTCGAGCAGCGCACCGACGTCGACTCCCACGACTATCTCGCGAAGCAGCCCGAGTTCGACCGGGCGGTGCTCGATCTGTGCAGAACTTTCGATCTCGGCGTGATGTGGAGGAACGACTCCTACCCGGCGAGCGACGGCCGGGTGCTTTATCGCATCGATCCCTCGATCATCGCCACCGACCTCGAATCCATCCGCGTCGGCAAGGATCTCGGCGCAGAACGCGCGCTCGCCCTCCTCGCCGCCACCGGGCACGTGCCTGGCACCTGGCGAACCATGGGCGACTCCCGCAGCGACTACGCCATGGCCGACTGGCTGCACGCGCAGGGCTATGACGTCGCGCACATCGACGTGCGCCCGGCGGAAGGCGTACCGGAGAAGGGGTACCCGGTGCTGCCCGCAGAGGGCGACGCGACGAACGACGCGGTCGGCGCGGTCTTCCTCCGCCGATGGGCGCGCTCGATCATCGACGGCGCGGCCCCCGACGGCCCCGCCTGAGCCGCCTGCCGCCCGCACGACCCAGCCTGCACGACCCTGCCCGCCCAGGCGGGTTCACCCCCGCCGGATGACCGCGCTGCGCCCCGACACCGCGCGCAGCAGATCGGCGGGCGCCAGCTCGATGTCGAACCCGCGCCGCCCGCCCGACACGAAGATGGTGTCGAACTCCAGCGCGCTCTCGTCGAGCACCGTCGGCAACGGAGTCTTCTGCCCCACCGGACTGATGCCGCCCACCACGTACCCGCTCTTGCGCTCGGCCACCGCCTTGTCGGCCATCGCCGCCCGCTTCGCACCCAGCTGCCCCGCCAGGGCCTTCACGTCGAGCTGGTCGCGCACGGAGAGGATGCCGATGCCGAGCCCGGCATCCGTGTCGACCATGAGGGTCTTGAACACCCGCTCGGCCGCCACGCCGAGCTCCCGAGCCGCTTCCGCGCCGAAATCGGTGACCGCGGAGTCGTGCACGTAGACGTGCCCGGTGAACGGGATGCCCGCGGCTCGCAGCGCGACCGTCGCCGCCGTGGTCGGTGCGGCCCCGCTGTCCGCGCCCTTCGCCTTCTTGGCCATCCCGAGCCCGTCAGTCGGCCGGGATCTGGTCGGCAGGATCGACCGGAAGCACTTCGCGGAGGAAGGCCGAGACCTCGGCCAGCTCCTGCGGCGAGATCCCGTGGCCGACGCCCGGGTACAGGCGTGCGGTCACCGCGAAGTGCTCGGGCGTCCACGCGCTCGTGCGATCGATCCCCGATGCCGCGATCACCGGATCGGCCTCGTCGCGCCCCCAGAACAGCGGCGGCCGACGCGCGGCCAGCTCTGCATCGCCCGGGACGGTTCCCGAGACGCTGAAGCCGGAGAGATTGACCGCCGCAGCGAACCGATGCGGGGCGAGCCGCATCAGGTGGATCGACATCGCGCCACCCTGCGAGAATCCGAGCACGGCGACGGCGGGCGGAGCTCCGAAGGAGGCCTCCACTCGGTCGAGCCACGCGAGCACGGCGCGCCCGGCGGCGTCGATCGTCTCGAGCGAGGGGTTCGCCGGCTCGCCCGGTGGGAACCAGGTCCAACCGCCGATGCCGTACGGCGCTCCCGGCAGTGGTGCGCGCAGCGAGGCGTACACGACACCTCCGGGCAGCAGCGGGAACAGTGAGGCCAGGTCGTTCTCGTGCGAACCGCGCCCGTGCATCACGATGACGAGAGGCTGGCTCGCCAGCCGCTCGGAGATCTCCTCCCGCGGCACCGACCACACCACGGCGTCGTCGTCGAGCGTCAGGTCTCCGGATGCGTTCGCTTCGCTCACCCTGCGAATCTAACAGGCACTGGCTCTGCCCACGGTGCGCCGGTAGTGTTCCGGGCATGGAGCATCCGAAGCTCTTCGAACCGGGCGACGCCGTCGTCGACAGGCTGCGCGCGCTCTGCGCCGACTACCCCGAATCCGTCGAGATCGAGTCGTGGGGGAGACCCAGTTTCCGCGCCGGGAAGAAGATCTACGCCCTCGCCGGAGCCATGATGGACCGGCCGCACTCGCTCGTGTTCAAGCCCGACCCGCTCGAGCATCCGGTCCTCCTCGAGCGTTCCGACGTGTTCGTGCCGCCCTATTTCGGCCCCTCGGGTTGGCTCGCCATCGACCTCGACGACTCCACCGATTGGACGTTCGTGGCGGAACTCATCGACACCTCCTACCGCCAGGTGGCGCTGAAGCGGCAACTCTCCGCACTGGAGGCGCGCGGAGCCCGCTAGCTCTGGCAGACGGGGCACCAGTACGTGACTCGCTGCGCCAGCTCGTTCGCGCCCAAGGAGCCTCGGCGAATGCGCGTGCCGCAGCGCCGGCACGGCCGCCCGTCGCGCCCGTAGACCCACGTCTGCCGGCCCGGACGGAGGTCTCCGGTCGTCGTGCGTTCGACCCGGTCGCGATTCGCGGTGATCAGGCGGTGCGCCAGGGCCACCACCCCGGGCAGGTCGCGCACTTCGGCCACCGGCCGTTGGGGCAGCATCCCGCGGAGGAAGCACAACTCGTTGGCGTACACGTTCCCGAGCCCGGCGAGGTTGCTCTGGTCGAGCAACGCGACGTCGATCTCGCGCTCGCCCTTCGCTGCGAGCCGGCGGACCGCTTCGTCGGGATCCCAGTCCGGGCCCAGGAGGTCGGGTCCGAGGTAGCCCACCACCTCGTCCTCGCGCTCCCGCTCGATCACCTCGACCAGGCCGAGCTCGAATCCCACCGTCACCCACTCGGTGTTCTCCAGCACGATGCGGGCCTGGTAGGCGGGCCGCCGCCACCGAGTGCCGTGGCGATAGATGTGCCACGACCCCTCCATCTTCAGGTGCGTGTGGATGCTGTAGTCGCCGACCCGGGTGAGCAGGTGCTTGCCGCGCGAGACCACGCCCTCCACGATCTCCCCGACGAGATCGACGGATGCGTACTTCGGCACCCGCACGTCGCTGACCGTGAGCGGGCGCCCGGCCAGCGCCTGGTCGAGGTGCTGTGCGGTGCGGAAGACGGTGTCGCCCTCAGGCACGCAGCCTCAGTCCCCGCGGTGTGCCGGTGAACCCGGCCGTCTCGAGGGCGCCCCCGACCGGGGTGCCCAGCACGAAGTCGCCGTTCACCCGCTCGACGGCGAGACGGTCGACGCGCCCGGAGGTCACCGCCTGGGCGACCGAGCGTGCCGCGATCTCGAGCACCGCGGGGTCGGCGCTGAAGGACAGTGCCGTCTTGCCGCCGCGCTCGAGGTAGAGCACGAGCTCGCCGTCGACGAGGGAGACCAATGCGCCCGCTTTCCGACCCGGCTTGTGACCCTCGACGCTCGGCCAGGAGAGCGCGGCGCCGAAGGGATTCGCGGGGTCGGTCGCGGCGAGTGTGAGGGCCTCGGGAGGGCGATCGCGCCCGCTGTCGCGACCGACGGCATCCGGAGCGAAGCCGCGCAGCCGGTCGACCGTGCCACCCGTGGCGAACTGTGCCGCCCCGAGGGTCTCCACGAAGTAGCCACGGCGGCAGCGCCCGCTCTCCTCGAACTGGCTGAGTACGCGGTATGCCAGGGCGAAGCCGCCCGGGATGCGTTCGTTGACCACCGAGCCGCGGGTCACGACACCGTAGCGGTCGAGGAGGAGCTCGGCTGTGGCGTGCGCGCGGAGCGTCGGATCGGCGTTCGGTTCGGGCAGTAATGACCAGCGCCCGCCCGCCGTCGGCGGCCCCACCCGCGTCTGCATCGAGGCGCGGGCGAAGCCGCGGCCGCGGTACATCCTGGTGCGGGGCGTGGGGCGCTTCGTGCTGTGGCTCGACTTGCCCGAGCCGGTGAGCGTGCGGAGGGGAGCGACCGTGTCGTTCGTGACGTAGCCGGCCCAGACCAGATCCCAGATGGCACTCACGATGGTCGCGTCGTCGACCGCGACCGGACCGGACCGGATGCCCGCCGCCGCGTCGGCCGCCCCGGGCTCGTCGGCCTCGGCCTGCACCGCACCGGCCACCTCGTCGGCGAGCGAGCGGAAGAAGTAGGCGCCGCCCCGCGCGAGGGCCGCGAGGAGGGCCCGGTGCACGGGCGTCTCGTCGAACTCCTCCGGTGCGGTCGACGACATCGGCAGTGTGTCGAGGGTGTGGAACGCGACCCAGCCGTCGCTGCCCGGAAGGCTCCCACGCCCCGACCAGACCACTTCACCCGACGCCGTCAGCTCGTCGAGCATGGCCGGGCTGTAGTCGCGCACGCGGGCAGGCAGTACGAGGTTCTCCCACGCCGAGGCGGGCACCGGAACGCCGGCCAGCTGCTCGATCACGGTCAGCACGCCATCGGCCCCGCGCAGGCTCCCGCCCACGTGCTGCCAGGACGGCAGGAATCGCGCGAGAGTGGTGGTGCTCACCGGCTCGACCTCGTGCCGCAGGGCGGCGAGCGAGCGGCTCCGCAGACGGCGCAGCACCTCGGCGTCGCACCATTCGGTGCCGCCGGCCTGGCCCACGCGGGCGACGTCGGCGGCCAGACCGCTCGGGCGGAACTCGCCCTCGATCACGCGCCGGTCGGCGGCGAGCCGGCGGAGCGCATCCGTCACCACCGACACGCCGAGACCGAAGCGCTCGGCGGCTTCCTGAGCGAGGAATGGCCCGTGCGTTCGCGCGTAGCGGCTCACCAGGTCGAGCACCGGATGCTCGACCGGCGCGATGAAGGCATCCGGGACACCGAACGGGATCGGCACGCCGAGCGCGTCCCGCAACCGCCCGGCGTCCTCGATCGGCGCCCACCACTCCGTGCCCGCGAACGTGACGCGGAGAGCCCGCCGCGTGGCGAGCAGCTCCTCGAGGGCGGCTTCGACGTCGAAGTCGAGCGAGCGCTCGCGAACCTCTGACGTGGTGAGGGGGCCGAGCATCCGGAGCAGGTCCGCCACACCCTCGAGATCGCGGGCTCGGCGGTCGGGCGCGAGGCGCTGCAGTTCGCGCTGCGTGTCCTCGATCACGCCGGGGTCGAGGAGTTCGCGCAGCTCCGCTCGCCCGAGCAGTTCGGAGAGCAGGCTCGGGTCGAGCGAGAGCGCGGCGGCCCGGCGTTCGGCGAGCGGGCTGTCGCCCTCGTAGACGAAGGAGGCGACGTAGCCGAACAGGAGCGAGCGCGCGAACGGCGACGGCTCGCCCGACTCCGTCTCGACCACGCGGATGCGCCGAGCCTCGAGGTCGCGCGCGATCCGCAGGAGGGCGGGCAGGTCGTAGACGTCCTGCAGACACTCCCGCACCGTCTCGAGGATGATCGGGAACGACGGGTACTTGCGCGCCACCTCGAGCAGCTGCGCCGAGCGTTGCCGCTGCTGCCAGAGCGGCGACCGCTTGCCCGGGTTCTGCCGGGGGAGCAGCAGCGCACGTGCCGCGTTCTCGCGGAACCGCGAGGCGAACAGCGCCGAGCCGCCGACCTCGTCGGTCACGATCTGCTCGAGCTCCGTGGGGTCGAAGAGGAAGAGCTCCGCGGAGGGCGGCTCGCTCTCGGTGTCGGGCAGTCGCACCACGACACCGTCATCGCTCGCCACCGCGTTCGCGTCGACCCCGAGTCGCTCGCGGATGCGGGCATTGATCGCCAGCGCCCAGGGCGAGTGCACCTGCATGCCGAACGGGGAATGCAGGATGACGCGCCAGTCACCGAGCTCGTCGCGGAACCGCTCGACCACGAGCGTCTTGTCGCTCGGCACGTGCCCGGTGGCCTCGCGTTGATCGGTCACGAACGCCACGAGGTTCGCGGCGGCCCACGGATCGAGGCCGGCGCTCTCGGCCAGCCCGGTCGCCTCCTCCGGAGTGGCGGATGCGACGGTGCGGGTGAACTCGCCGATCGCGGCCCCCAGTTCGGCGGGCCTCCCCAGGCCTTCTCCCCGCCAGAACGGCAGGCGTCCGGGTTGCCCGAAGGCGGGGGTCACGAGCACGCGATCGTGTGTGATCTCCTGGATGCGCCAGCTCGTCGCGCCGAGGGCGAAGACATCGCCGACCCGCGATTCGTAGACCATCTCCTCGTCGAGTTCGCCCACCCGGCGGCCCGGTGCGGAGCGTGTGCGCCCCGTCGACGGATCGGCATCCGTCGGTTCACCGCCCACCATGAAGACCCCGAAGAGGCCGCGATCGGGGATCGTGCCGCCACTGGTCACGGCGAGACGCTGGGCGCCGGGCCGTCCGGTCAGGGTGCCCGCATCGCGATCCCAGACGAGGCGGGGTCGCAGACCGGCGAACTCGTCGGAGGGGTAGAGCCCGGCGAGGAGGTCGAGTGTGGCGTCGTAGGCCGAGCGCGGCAGGTTGCTGAACGAGGCGCTCCGTCGCACGACGTCGAACCATTCCTCGACGTCGATCGGCTCGAGCGCGCAGGCGGCCACGGTCTGCTGGGCGAGGATGTCGAGCGGATTCGCCGGGATGGCCAGCGTCTCGATGAGCCCCGCGGACATCCGGATCGACACCACCGCCGAGTGCAGCAGATCGGCGCGGTGCTTCGGGTACAGCAGACCCTTGGAGACCTCGCCCACCCGGTGGCCCGCGCGACCCACGCGCTGCAGTCCGCTCGCCACGGAGGGCGGTGCCTCGACCTGGATCACCAGATCGACCGCGCCCATGTCGATGCCGAGCTCGAGACTCGAGGTCGCCACGACGCAGCGCAGTCGCCCCGACTTCAGGTCGTCTTCGATGAGGGCCCGCTGTTCTTTGCTCACCGAGCCGTGGTGGGCGCGGGCGAGCACCGGCTCGGCGCCGGAGGTCTGACCGGCCTGCCCCATCAGCTGCGCGGGCGGGCGGGATGTCGCCGCAGCGAGGCCATCGTCAGACGGCGAACCGTCCGCGGCGTCGTCGTCGTCGAACACCCCTTCGGCCTCGGAGTCGGCGTCGTCGAACGGGACGGGGATCACAGCGCCCGGTTCCGGCTCCACCCACAGCTGCCGCCCCGCGTAGATCTCGTTCAGCCGAGCGGTCAGCCGCTCGGCCAGTCGCCGCGAGTTCGCGAACACGATCGACGAGCGGTGTTCCAGGATGCGGTCGACGATGTCCTCTTCGACGTGCGGCCAGATCGATCCCTGCTCGGGAGCGGAGGCACCGGCTGCGGAGCCCTCGAGCGACGACGCGGCCTCCGACGGCGGGATCTGCGTCATGTCCTCTACCGGAACCACCACGCGCAGGTCGAACTTCTTGGTCGAGGGCGGTGCCACGATCGTCACCGGCCGGCCCCCGGCGAGGAACCGCGCCACCTCCTCGCGCGGCCGCACGGTCGCGGAAAGGCCGATCCGCTGTGCCGGCTGGGGAAGCAGCTGGTCGAGCCGATCGAGGCTCACGGCGAGGTGTGCCCCGCGCTTCGTGGCGGCCACGGCGTGCACCTCGTCGACGATCACCGTGGTGACGGCTGACAGCGACTCCCGTGCTGCGGAGGTGAGCATGAGGAAGAGGGACTCGGGCGTGGTGATGAGGATGTCGGGCGGGTTCTTCGCCAGGTTGCGGCGTTCGGCCGCCGGAGTGTCGCCGGACCGCACGCCCACTGTGATCACCGGGGGAGCGGCGCCCATCCGCTTCGCCGTCTGCGTGATGCCCACGAGCGGCGACCGCAGGTTGCGCTCCACGTCGACCGCCAGCGCCTTCAGCGGCGAGACGTAGAGCACCGAGGTCGAGCGGGCCTCGCCAGGGGTGATGGTGGAGGAGAGCCGGTCGATGGCCCAGAGGAACGACGCGAGGGTCTTGCCCGAACCGGTGGGCGCGACGACGAGCGCGTGGTCGCCACCGGACACCGCATCCCACGCCCCGGCCTGTGCGGCGGTGGGCTCCTGGAAGGCGCCGAGGAACCACTCGCGGGTCGCGGGGGAGAACCTGTCGAGCACGTCGCTCATCCCTCCATACTCGCCCAACCCTCCGACATCGGCATCGTCTCTCGCCGTCGGCGTAATCGGGGGCCTGTCGCGCACCCGGGCACCGGGCGAGCGGGTAAGAATGGACTATGAGCGTTCGCACCCCCGACCCCAACTCCGGCTGGCTGAGCGACAGTGAACTCGCGGAGATCCGGCAGCGGCTTCCCCTGCTCTACGTCGAGGCCGTTCCGGTGCGCGTCGACGGGCTCGGCCAGGTGGTCGAGGTCGGTGTGCTGCTGCGAGTGGGATCGAGCGGAACCATCACCCGCACGCTCGTCTCCGGCCGGGTGATGTACGGCGAGACCCTCCGTGACGCCCTCTTCCGGCACCTCGAGAAAGACCTCGGACCGATGGCCTTCCCGCAGCTTCCGGCGAGCCCGGTGCCCTTCCAGGTGGCGGAGTACTTCCCGCTGCCGGGTGTCTCGGCCTACTACGACGAGCGCCAGCACGCGGTCTCGCTGGCCTACGTGGTTCCCGTCACCGGCACCTGCGAGCCGCGGCAGGATGCGCTCGAACTCACCTGGATGACGCCCGAGGAAGCAGCGGCCGAGGCCATCTCGGCCGAGATGGAGGGCGGTCGCGGCAGTCTGTTACGCTCGGCGCTGGCCTCTGTCGGACGTCTGCCCTAGCCTCGGAGACATCCACCGGGGAGGCGCATCATCGACGAGCGGGACATCCACTACTTCGCGGATGCCGCTGCCTGGGAGGCGTGGCTCGCCGAGAACTACGACTCCTCCGACGGTGTGCGCCTCGCCATTGCCAAGAAGGGCAGTTCGCACACGACGGTGAGCCATCTCGAGGCGCTCGATGTCGCCCTCTGCCACGGCTGGATCGACGCGCGACGCAACTCCTTCGACGACGACTACTTCTTGCAGACGTTCACCCCCAGGCGGTCCAAGAGCCTCTGGTCGCAGATCAACCGGGTGAAGGTCGCCGCGCTGATCGAGGCGGGCCGGATGCGCGACGGCGGCTTCCGAGAGATCGAACGTGCCAAGGCCGACGGCCGGTGGGATGCGGCCTACGCCTCGTCGAAGAACATCGAAGTGCCCGACGACCTCGTCGCCGCCCTCGACGCGAACCCCGAGGCCAAGGCGTTCTTCGCCACCCTCTCGGCTCAGAACCGCTACGCGATCCTCTTCCGCACCGTCAACGCCAAGCGCCCCGAAACGCGCGCCCGCCGCATCGAGGGTTTCGTGGAGCAACTGGCGCGGCACGAGACGGTGTACCCGCAGTCGCCACCAAAGGGTTAGGTACCGCCCCGCCGCCCTTCGGGCTCGCCCGGCCTTCGGCTGGGCGGGCCCTTCTTGCTCGCGCCGCCGCTTCTGCGGCGCGAGGCGACATGTGACGGTGAGGTCGCTGGCGCGGCCTCGCCGTCACCCTGGGTCGTCGAAAAAGGCCCGCGGCCTACATCCACGTCCCGACGTGTCTGGGAAACGAGATTGCAAGCCGCGGGCCTTTTTCGACGAGGAGGCCGCGCGTAGCGCGGCCCCGAGGCAGCTAGCGGGTGCGGCGACGGCCGCCGTTGCTGCCGGCCGAGAAGGATGCCGCCGAGGAACGGGGGCGGTCGGTACCGGCAGCGCCGGCACCAGAACCGCCCTGGCCGCCACGGCGTCCGCCGCCCTCGCCGGAGCCCGAGGCCGGGCGATCGGTCGAGGTGCTGTAGAAGGAGCGGCTGCCGCCGGCGGCACCGCCGCCGTTGCCGCCGCGACCGCGGCCGCCCGACGAACCCGCGCCCTGACCGGAGCGCGAACCCGCGCCCTGACCCTGACCTTCGCCGTCACGACGAGCGCGCTTGCGCTGCGCGTTGGCGCCCTGCGAGCCGCCGCCGTTGGAGCCGCCATTGCCCTGGCCGGAGCCGCCCTGCCCACCACGACGCGGCTGACCGGATGCCGGCAGCTGGTTGGTGGTGCGCGGAGCCGGCTTCACGTACGCGGCGACCTCGCCGACGAGGGCGTTGACCGACGCGGAGTCGGCCGATACGACCTCGGGGGTGACGGTGATCGCCGCCTTGCGGAGCAGATCCTTCACGTCCTTGCGCTGGGCCGGCAGCATGATCGTCACGACGTCGCCGGCCGAACCCGCGCGAGCGGTACGGCCCGAGCGGTGCAGGTACGCCTTGTGCTCCGCCGGCGGGTCGACGTGGATGACGAGCTCGATGTCGTCGACGTGCACACCGCGGGCTGCGACATCCGTCGCTACGAGGACGCGCACGCTGCCGGCCGAGAACGCCGCCAGGTTGCGGTCTCGGGCCACCTGCGACAGGTTGCCGTGCAGGTCGACCGAGGGGATGCCGGCATCCGTCAGCTGCTTCGCGAGCTTCTTCGCGTGGTGCTTGGTGCGCATGAAGAGGATGCGGCGCCCGGTTCCGGAGGCCAGCTTCTCCACCAGAACGCGCTTCGACTCGACCGACTCGGTCTCGAACACGTGGTGGGTCATCGCGGCGACGGGCGAGTTGGCCTCGTCGACCGAGTGCAGCACCTCGTTGTGGAGGAACTTGCGCACGAGCTTGTCCACGCCGTTGTCGAGGGTGGCGGAGAAGAGCAGACGCTGACCCGACTGCGGGGTCTTGTCGAGGATGCGCGTGACGACGGGCAGGAAGCCCAGGTCGGCCATGTGGTCGGCCTCGTCGAGCACGGTGATCTCCACGGCGTCGAGCGACACGAAGCCCTGCTTCATGAGGTCTTCGAGGCGCCCGGGGCAGGCCACGACGATGTCGACGCCGGCCTTCAGCGCGGTGACCTGACGGCCCTGCGAGACGCCGCCGAAGATGGTGGTGGTGGTCATGTTGTAGACCTTGGCGAGGGGCGCGAGCACCGCGTCGATCTGAGTGGCGAGCTCGCGGGTCGGCGCGAGGATGAGGCCGACGGGGTGGCCGGGGCGGCGCTTGCCGCCGGCGAGCTGGCCGGCCAGACGGGCGACCATCGGGATGGAGAAGGCCAGGGTCTTGCCCGAGCCGGTCTTGCCGCGGCCGAGCACGTCGCGGCCGTTCAAGGTGTCAGGAAGCGTGTCGACCTGGATCGGGAACGGCTCCACGATGCCGCTCGCGGTGAGCGAGGCGACGAGGGGAGCGGGCACGCCGAGCGCGCTGAAGGATGAGGGGGTGTTGGACAACGTGGTGCCTTTCAGGCATCAGTCCGGTGCGCGCAGCTGGAAAGAAGGCTCACTCGGATGTTTGGCGAACGCACCGACGGTGCATCCGTTCGCCGCAAGAAGTATCTGCAAATGATCCGCCCCGACGACAGCGATGCTGTGACGACGGTTCCTGGATCAGAGTGAAGAGGGAGCGTTCTTTCGACGCACGGGACTCTCTGTCGAGCCCACGAGTACCTCAAGCCTAGTGCACGTCTCCCGGGTAGCTCTCACCGACGGGTATTTCCACAGGCACGCGGTTGCCCGGTTGGGCCAGCGGGCACGCCCAGGCGGGGTCGTAGGCGCACGACGGGTTGTAGGCGAAATTGAAGTCGAGCACGAGGGTGGAGTTGCTCCCCACGCCGAGCACCACGTTCTGGTCGAGGCTCGCGCCTTTGATGGTGTCGACCAGGTAGCGGCCGCCGCCGTAGGTGCCGCCGGGCTTGCCGGCGAGCGCATCCTTGACCGGGATGAAGAGGCCACCGCCGTAGGAGGTGAGGCGCCAGACGTCGAGGGTGCCGACGCCCTCGATGCGCGCGATCCCGAGCAGGTCGAAGGGCACGACGCCGTCGGTGCCCGTCTCGAAGTCGAAGTGGCGCGGGCGCGGGTCGTCCTCTGCCACCTCCTCGATCTCCACGTCGAAGCTCCACGCCGGATCGTAGGGAGCGATCGGCAGACCGCCGAAGCCTTCGAGGTCCTCGGGCAGCAGCGGGGAGGCTGGATGCATCCGGAACAGATCGTCGCGCGCCTCGCGCCAGAATTCGTGGGCTTCCACGGCATCCACTCCGCGGAGGCGCCGCACCTCCTCGTAGATGCTGAACACGCGTCGACGCCAGTCGGCCGTCTCGAGTGCGGTCGTGGCGCGTGCATTCATGACTTGTCCTCCACAGTCGTCTCCTCCTGCACGGTTTCGGATGCGTCATCCGGTGCGGGGAAATCGTAGGCCCACGTCGGGGCGAGCGCGCGGAGGCGCCGACCGCGCCACTGCCAGAACGCCCAGAGGCTGTACCAGGCGACGGGGGTGATCAGGCCCGCCTTGACGATCAACTGGTCGCGGTAGAGCGTCTTCCCGGTGCCTGCCGGATCGGGCGCGATGGCCATCCGGTGATCCCACAGCCGGATCGCGCTCACCGCTCCGGTGACGCCCTGCCCCGAGTCGTGCAGGATGCGCACGTCACCGCGTTGCGCGGTCTCGAACGTCAGCCGGATGATCTGCTTGCCCATCGGGATGACGCCTCCGCCGCGCATGGCGACGGGATGCTGTCCCGGCTCCCACACGGTCGGGAACCCGTCGGCGGCGAGCGACTCGATCTCCACCAGCGGACTCGACACCTCGCGGAACACGGCAGGACTGCGGATGGCGCGCCACGCCGCATCGGGATCGCAGTCGAGGATCAACTTCAGCAGAACGCGCACCGTCTCATCATCTCCCTCTCACGCGCGCGCACCAACACGGGCGCCGGTAAAATCGCCGGATGCCCAGCATCACCGACGCAGGAGTCGTCGCCGTCTCGTCCCAGTCCCGCTACCAGGTGCGCCTGCACGTGGGAGTGCCGACATCCGATCCGGCCGTCATCGGTGCGCTCGTGGCCGACGCGCACGTCGTCGTGCTCGCGGACGCGCTTCGGGAGGAGGAGAGTGACACGAACCTCCCCACAGCCGGTCGTGACGTTCTCCTCCTCCCGACCGACTTCCGCGGGCGCACCGCGGTGGCCCGTGCCGTGCTCGAGGAGCAGGCGCGGCGCGGCGACCGCGCGATGGTGGCCATCCTCACGCCCGCGCGTGCCGACGGCCAGTTCGCGGTCGAGGACTTCCTGCTCGCGGGCGCGATCGTCGATGCCCTCGCGACCCTCGGCATCGACTACTCCTCGCCCGAGGCCGCTGCGGCCTGTGGGGCGTTCACGGGTCTGCGCGGCGCTGTCGGCCATCTCGTCTCGGCCTCGGCTGCGGGTCAGGAGTGGATCGCGCGGGGACTCGCCGCCGACGTCGCAGCCGCGACCGCGATCGACAGCTCGGATCGGGTCGACAGCATCCGGACCGCCGACAGGGCGTAGCGTTGTGGTGACATTGGAGGTCACCATATGAAGGCAGTCCTGGGCGGCACCGTCATCGCCGAAGCACCCAAAGAAGACCTGATCGCGATCGAGGGCAACTGGTATTTCCCGCCGTCGAGCGTGAACGCGGAGCTCCTCGAGAAGAGCCCGACCCCTTACACCTGCCCGTGGAAGGGCGAGTGCCAATACTTCAACGTGAAAGACGGTGACGCGTCGCTCCAGGATCGGGCGTGGAGCTACCCGCACCCCTACCCCACCGCCTTCGACCGCGTCGGCAAGGACTTCAGCAACTACGTCGCCTTCTGGAAGGAAGTCCAGGTCACCGACTGACCTCTGGCGTCACGCGGAGCGCTGGGCGCCGGTCGTGCGTTGAGCCGTGCGGGCGGCGCTGCGGCGCACGGCGGCGACGTCGCGGCGAGTCCACGTGATGAGGTGCGCCGAGCTGAACCCGCGGGCGCACAGGCTGCAGGAGAGCCGGGCCGCGGGCCGCCGGTGCCGATAGAACTCGTGGCCGGCCGGGCAGCGCCCCACCCAGGGCGCCAGCTCGTCGGCCCGCGTTCCGTCGTGCAGCCGCGACCCCTCGTACCCGATCGACCGCGCGATCTCCACCCACCGGGGCCCGTGCGCAGCGGCAGACCCGGCGAGCGCATGCGCCACCTCGTGCAACAGGATCTGGTGGATCTCGTCGTCCTCGTACCGCGCCGCGAGATACCGCGACACCGTGATCCGGTGCGCCGTGTAGTTGCACTGCCCGGCCCGCGTCTTCGCGTTGTCGAACCCGAACGACCACACCCGCGCATCCAGATGAAGGGCGATCAGGGCGTTCGCCCAGGTCGTCACGCGCGTGAGATCTGCCACCGGAAGAGCCTAGGCCGTCAGGAACGATTCGGTCACGGCCACGGCCACGAGTGAACTCTCCAGCTGATCGATGGATGCTCCGAGCCGCTCCATCAGGAACACGGCCGCCTTGAAGTCCACGAGCGCCGGCTCGAACTCCTTCATCTCGAAGTGCACCTTGCCCCGGCTGAGCGTGGCGGTGGCCTCGAGCGAGCCCCACTCGTGCGTCTGCGCCTCCTCGACGCAGAGCGAGAGCTCCTGCAGCGCGGCCGCGTACTTGCCCTGGTACTGCTGCACCTGGGCCCGACGGATGCGCGCCCCCAGCGCCTGCTCCCGGTCGCCCGAGAAGCGCGCCTGACGCACGGCCTCGTTCGCGACGACGAACGCCTCGTCGAGCTGCCCGCTGAGGCGCAGCAGGACGACCTTCTCGTTCAGCGCGGAGAGACTCCGGAGCTTGCCGAGTTCCTCGAGCCGCTCGTTCACGGCGTCGAGATCGACCTTCTCGCGAAGGGTGGTCATGTCGTAACCGGTGATGATGCTCAGTTCGTGCTCCAGGTGCTGTGTCGGGGGCTCGGGTCCCGTCGCGTCAAGGGTACTTGCCGCGCCCCGATCGAGGGTCGCGACTCACCCCGCAGGCACCAGATTCACTTGGTACAGCACGTCGTCGCCGGGCCGTGGCGACCCGCGCCCGTCGGTGTTGTTCGTGAGCAGATACACCGTCGAGCCGGGGCCGCGCACCACGTCGCGCACCCGCCCGAGCTGCCCGCCGCCGTACCACTCGGCCGCGGTGCCGTCGAAGCCGATCGTCCAGAGGCGTTCACCGCCGAGTGCGGCCATGAAGATCGTGTCGCCCACCACAGCGATCCCCGAGGGCGAGGCGTCATCCGTGGGCCACTGCACGATCGGATCGACGAACGCCGGGTCGCCGGCGAGCCCTTCCACGACCGGCCAGCCGTAGTTCGAGCCCGGCGTGATGCGGTTGATCTCGTCCCAGGTGTCCTGTCCGAACTCCGCGGCCCACATGGTGCCGTCGGCGGCCCAGGCGATGCCCTGCGGGTTGCGGTGCCCGAGAGTCCACACCGGAGAACCCGGGAAGGGATTGTCGGCGGGCACGGCCCCGGTCGGCGTCACCCGCAGGATCTTGCCCCCGAGCGAGTCGAGCGTCTGCGCGTTCGACCCGTTGCTCGCGTCGCCCGCGGTGACGTAGAGCATGCCGTCGGGCCCGAACGCGATCCGCCCGCCGTTGTGGTTCGAGGCCTTCGGCAACCCGGTCAGCACGTCGGAGGGCGCGCCGAGCGTGTGCGCCCCCGCCGACCCGGCCAGCGGCATCCGCACGACTCGGTTGTCGGTGTCGGAGGTGAAGTAGGCGTACAGATAGCTGCCGGATGCGTCCTCCAGCGCCGCGAGGCCCAGCAGTCCGCCTTCCCCCGCAGCCGCCACTCCGGGAACGGTGGTCAGCGGCACGGCCGCGCCGCCCACGATCTCGACGATCACGCCGGAATCGCGCTCGCTGACCAGCAACGACCCATCGGCCAACCGCGCGATCGACCACGGCGCCGGCAGATTCGACGCGATCGGCACCGGATCGCCCGACGGCACGAGCGGCCCGAGGTCCTCGACCGGCGAGGCGGTCGGTGTCGGAGTCGGAGTAGGCGTCGGCGTCGGCGTGGCGGATGCCGCGGGCGAAGCCGCAGGGGAGACCGAAGCGCTCGGAGACGGAGACGGCACGCCGCTGCACCCCGCGAGCAGAAGGACGGAAAGGGCAGCGACACACGCGCCGACGCCGATACGCCTCGTCACCATCGCCTCGCCCTCCCGCGACGTCATGTCATCGCGTCGCTCTAGGTCGCCTTCTTCCGGTCTACCTGGAAAATGCTCCGAGCGGGAGCCGGCGACGGGGTGGATGTCTGATCGGTCGACACCGGCGCCCCCGCGATGAAGTTCCGCAACTCCCGGCCCTCCACGACCTTCGCCGGCACCGGATCGCCCGCCACCAACCGCGGCAATGCGTCGAACGGCAGCGGAGCCGCCGAGGCGAATGCGACGACGTTCCCGAACCTCCGCGCCTTCAGCATCTGCGGATCGACCACCAGCGCCACCGACTCGAACACGTGCGAGAGCGTGGCGGCCTGGCTCCGCGCGAAGGCCAGGCCCGCGCCGTCGGCGACGTTCACGGCCACGATCCCGGTGGGGGAGAGGATACCCGCCACGGCCTGGTAGAACTCCGCACTCGTCACGTGCGCCGGCGTGCGCGCTCCCGCGAACACGTCCACCACGACCACGTCGACGCTGCCCCGAAGGCCCGGCGGGAACTTCTCCAGAACGGACCGCGCATCCCCGTGCCGCACCCGGATGCTCGCCGACCGCGGCAACGGAAGGTGCTCCCGGACGAAGGAGACCAGGGAACTGTCGATCTCCACCACCTGTTGGCGCGAGCCCGGGCGGGTGGCCTCGACGTAGCGCGGCAGCGTGAACGCCCCGCCACCCAGGTGCACAACCGTGATGGGCGAACCGGGAGGCGCGACGAGATCGATCCCGTGCCCGATCCGGCGCACGTATTCGAAGGAGAGGTAGGTGGGATCGTCGACGTCGACGTGCGATTGCGGAGTGCCGTCGACGATCAGAACCTGCGATCCCGGCCGGAAACGATCCTCTTCGATCGTGGCGAGAAGCCCGTCCTGGAGCCGAACCGAGGGATGCGAGGGAGGGGGAGAGCCGGTGTGCTTCACGCGGTTATACCTGAGAAATCCGAACTGGTCAAGATATCGACTGGACAGGCGTGTCCGAATCACCTATAGTGGTTCTTTGCGCTCCCAGAAAACCCATGCCTTCATATTGTGGTCGGCAGCCGCGCGGACAGGTTCCACACCATACCGTGCAGCAACACTCTAGAACCATATTGCGGGTTCAGACCATGTCTGCGGAGTTCTCGACACAACATCGACCGTCAGTAACACTAGGCCCGACGGGGCCCACGGAGGTTATTTCCTTGGCTGCTGCGCGCAACGCAACCACCAATTCACCCAAGAACGGTCGGGCCGCTTCACGGCTCTCGTTCGCCAAGATCACCGACACGCTGACCGTTCCCGATCTGCTCGCTCTGCAGACCGAGAGCTTCGACTGGCTGGTCGGAAACGACGTGTGGAAGGCACGCGTCGCGGAAGCCAAGGCGGCTGGTCGTCAAGACCTGCCGAGCCACTCCGGTCTCGATGAGATCTTCGAGGAGATCTCTCCGATCGAAGACCTCGGCGAGACCATGCAGCTCAGCTTCACCAGCCCGTTCCTCGAGCCGGAGAAGTACACCATCGACGAGTGCAAGGAGCGCGGCAAGACCTACGCGGCTCCCCTCTACGTCGAGGCCGAGTTCATGAATCACCAGACCGGTGAGATCAAGACCCAGACGGTCTTCATGGGCGACTTCCCGCTCATGACCGAGAAGGGCACGTTCATCATCAACGGCACCGAGCGTGTCGTCGTGTCTCAGCTGGTCCGTTCCCCCGGCGTGTACTTCGAGCGCACCCCCGAGAAGACCTCCGACAAGGACATCTACTCGGCACGCATCATCCCGAGCCGCGGTGCCTGGCTCGAGTTCGAGATCGACAAGCGCGACCAGGTCGGCGTCCGCATCGACCGCAAGCGCAAGCAGTCGGTGACCGTCTTCCTCAAGGCCCTCGGCCTCACGAGCGAAGAGATCCTCGAGGAGTTCAAGGGCTACGCCTCGATCGAGGCCACCCTCGAGAAGGACTCCATCCTCACCAAGGAAGAGGCTCTGAAGGACATCTACCGCAAGCTCCGTCCGGGCGAGCAGGTCGCTGCCGAGGCCGCGCGTGCGCTCCTCGACAACTTCTACTTCAACCCCAAGCGTTACGACCTGGCGAAGGTGGGTCGTTACAAGATCAACCGCAAGCTCGGTATCGACGCCCCGCTGAGCGACTCGGTTCTCACGAACCAGGACATCATCGCGACGATCAAGTACCTGGTGGCCCTGCACGACAACCAGACCACGCTGAACGGCGTGCGCGACGGCAAGCCGGTCGAGATCCGTCTCGACGTCGACGACATCGACCACTTCGGCAACCGTCGCATCCGCGCTGTCGGCGAGCTCATCCAGAACCAGGTCCGCACGGGTCTGTCCCGCATGGAGCGCGTCGTCCGCGAGCGCATGACCACGCAGGACATCGAGGCCATCACCCCGCAGACCCTGATCAACGTGCGACCCGTCGTCGCCGCGATCAAGGAGTTCTTCGGAACGAGCCAGCTGTCGCAGTTCATGGACCAGAACAACCCCCTCGCCGGTCTGACGCACAAGCGTCGTCTCTCGGCGCTGGGCCCGGGTGGTCTGAGCCGTGAGCGTGCCGGCGTCGAGGTTCGCGACGTGCACCCGTCGCACTACGGCCGCATGTGCCCGATCGAGACCCCGGAAGGCCCGAACATCGGCCTGATCGGTTCGCTCGCGTCGTTCGCGCGGATCAACTCCTTCGGTTTCATCGAGACCCCGTACCGTCGCGTCGTCGACGGTGTGGTCACGGCGAACATCGACTACCTGACCGCGTCGGAGGAAGACGAGTACATCGTCGCCCAGGCCAACGCGCCGCTGACGGCCGACGCCAAGTTCGCCGAGCCCCGCGTCCTCGCCCGTAAGAAGGGCGGAGAGGTCGACCTCTTCCCGCACGAGGACATCGGCTACATGGATGTCTCGCCGCGCCAGATGGTGTCGGTCGCGACCTCGCTCATCCCGTTCCTCGAGCACGACGACGCGAACCGCGCCCTCATGGGTGCGAACATGCAGCGTCAGGCCGTGCCGCTGCTCCGTTCGGAGTCGCCGCTGGTCGGAACCGGTATGGAGGGCTTCGCCGCCATCGACGCCGGAGACGTGGTCACCGCGAACAACGCCGGTGTGGTGCAGGAGGTGTCCGCCGACTCCGTCACCGTGCTGCTCGACGACGCCGGAACCGAGACCTACTACCTGCGCAAGTTCGACCGCTCCAACCAGGGCACGTCGTACAACAACCGCGTGATCGTCGCCGAAGGCGAGCGGATCGAAGCGGGTCAGGTCATCGCGGATGGCCCGGCCACCGAGAACGGTGAGCTGGCGCTCGGCAAGAACCTCCTCGTGGCGTTCATGCCGTGGGAGGGTCACAACTTCGAAGACGCGATCATCCTCAGCCAGAACCTGGTGAAGGACGACGTGCTCTCCTCGATCCACATCGAGGAGTACGAAGTGGATGCCCGCGACACCAAGCTCGGCAAGGAGGAGATCACCCGTGACCTCCCCAACGTGAGCCCGGAGCTGCTGGCCGACCTCGACGAGCGCGGAATCATCCGCATCGGCGCCGAGGTCCGTCCCGGCGACATCCTGGTGGGCAAGGTCACGCCGAAGGGTGAGACCGAGCTCTCCGCCGAGGAGCGTCTGCTGCGCGCCATCTTCAACGAGAAGTCCCGCGAGGTTCGCGACACGAGCCTCAAGGTGCCTCACGGTGAAGAGGGAACGATCATTGCCGTCAAGGAGTTCTCGGCCGAGAACGACGACGAGCTCGGCTCGGGCGTCAACCAGCGCGTCGTGGTCTACATCGCCCAGAAGCGCAAGATCACCGCGGGTGACAAGCTCGCCGGCCGCCACGGCAACAAGGGTGTCATCTCGAAGATCCTCCCGGTCGAGGACATGCCCTTCCTCGCCGACGGAACTCCGGTCGACATCGTGCTGAACCCGATGGGTATCCCGGGCCGTATGAACTTCGGTCAGGTGCTCGAGACCCACCTCGGGTGGATCGCGAAGCAGGGCTGGGAGGTCGACGGCAAGCCGAAGTGGGCCGCGAACCTGCCTGAGCAGGCGCGTTCCGCCGCTCCCGGCACGAAGGTCGCCACCCCCGTGTTCGACGGCGCCTCCGAGGAGGAGATCGCGGGTCTGCTCGACTCCACCACGCTCACGCGTGACGGCGAGCGACTGATCGGTTCCTCCGGTAAGACGCAGCTCTTCGACGGCCGCTCCGGCGAGCCGTACCCGGAGCCCGTCTCGGTCGGCTACATGTACATCCTGAAGCTGCACCACCTGGTCGACGACAAGATCCACGCCCGTTCGACCGGACCGTACTCGATGATCACGCAGCAGCCGCTGGGTGGTAAGGCGCAGTTCGGTGGACAGCGATTCGGTGAGATGGAGGTGTGGGCCCTCGAGGCCTACGGTGCCGCGTACGCGCTGCAGGAGCTCCTGACCATCAAGTCGGATGACATCCTCGGCCGCGTCAAGGTCTACGAGGCGATCGTCAAGGGCGAGAACATCCAGGAGCCCGGTATCCCGGAGTCCTTCAAGGTGCTCATCAAGGAGATGCAGTCGCTCTGCCTGAACGTCGAGGTGCTCTCGGCAGACGGCACCGCGGTCAGCCTGCGCGACACGGACGACGAGGTCTTCCGTGCCGCCGAGGAGCTCGGCATCAACATCTCCAGCCGCTTCGAGTCGTCGTCCATCGACGACATCTGAGCCGGCAACCACTAGAAGACTTTTTCCAGGAGAGAAGGAAAATTGCTCGACGTAACAACTTTTGATGAGCTGCGGATCGGCCTCGCAACGGCCGACGACATCCGCAAGTGGTCGCACGGTGAGGTCAAGAAGCCCGAGACCATCAACTACCGCACGCTGAAGCCCGAGAAGGACGGCCTCTTCGGAGAGCAGATCTTCGGGCCGAGCCGTGACTGGGAGTGTTCCTGCGGCAAGTACAAGCGAGTGCGCTTCAAGGGCATCGTCTGTGAGCGCTGCGGCGTGGAGGTCACCAAGAGCTCCGTCCGTCGTGAGCGCATGGGCCACATCGAGCTCGCCGCTCCGGTCACCCACATCTGGTACTTCAAGGGCGTCCCCTCGCGCTTGGGTTACCTGCTCGACATGGCGCCGAAGGACCTCGAGAAGGTCATCTACTTCGCCGCGTACATGATCATCTCGGTCGACGAAGACGGCCGCCACGCCGACATGCCGGGCCTCGAGAACGAGCTGCGGCTCGAGATCAAGACCCTGTCCGACCAGCGTGACGCCCGCATCGCGGACCGTCTGGCACGCCTCGAGACCGACCTCGCCGAGCTCGAGAACGAGGGCGCCAAGGCCGACCAGAAGCGCCGCACGAAGGATGGCGCCGAGAAGGAGATGGCCCAGGCCCGCAAGGCCTACGACGACCAGATCTCCCAGCTCGAGCGCGTGTGGGAGGACTTCCGCAACCTCAAGGTGGGTGAGCTCAAGCCGGAAGACGCGATCTTCCACGAGCTCCAGGACCGCTACGGGATGTACTTCGAGGCCTACATGGGCGCCGAGGCCATCAAGAAGCGCCTCGAGGCGTTCGACCTCGTCACCGAGGGCGAGAACCTGCGTCTGCAGATCTCGGAGGGCAAGGGTCAGAAGAAGATCCGCGCCATCAAGCGCCTCCGCGTCGTGAGCTCCTTCCTGGCCACCGGCAACTCGCCGGCCGCCATGGTGCTCGACGTGGTGCCGGTCATCCCGCCGGAGCTGCGCCCGATGGTGCAGCTCGACGGTGGCCGCTTCGCGACCTCCGACCTGAACGACCTCTACCGTCGGGTGATCAACCGCAACAACCGTCTGCGTCGTCTGCTCGACCTCGGGGCTCCCGAGATCATCGTCAACAACGAGAAGCGGATGCTGCAGGAGGCCGTCGACGCCCTGTTCGACAACGGCCGTCGTGGTCGTCCCGTCACCGGTACCGGCAACCGCGCCCTGAAGTCCCTGAGCGACATGCTCAAGGGAAAGCAGGGTCGTTTCCGCCAGAACCTGCTGGGAAAGCGCGTCGACTACTCGGGTCGTTCGGTCATCATCGTCGGTCCGCAGCTGAAGCTGCACCAGTGCGGTCTGCCCAAGCAGATGGCTCTGGAGCTGTTCAAGCCGTTCGTGATCAAGCGCCTGATCGACCTGAGCCACGCTCAGAACATCAAGGCCGCGAAGCGCATGGTGGAGCGCAGCCGTCCGCAGGTGTGGGACGTGCTCGAGGAGATCATCCGCGAGCGCCCCGTGCTGCTGAACCGCGCACCCACGCTGCACCGTCTCGGCATCCAGGCCTTCGAGCCTCAGCTCGTGGAGGGCAAGGCGATCCAGCTGCACCCGCTCGTGTGTGCCGCGTTCAACGCGGACTTCGACGGTGACCAGATGGCCGTCCACCTGCCGCTGTCGGTCGAGGCCCAGGCCGAGGCCCGCATCCTGATGCTCGCGTCGAACAACATCCTGAAGCCGTCGGATGGCCGCCCGGTCACCCTGCCGACCCAGGACATGATCATCGGTCTGCACCACCTGACCACGATCAAGGAAGGCGCCGTCGGAGAAGGCCGTGCGTTCTCGTCGATCGCCGAGGCGATCCTCGCGTTCGACCAGAAGACACTCGACCTCAACGCGAACGTCCGCATCCGCCTGAACGACGTGCACTTCCACGAGGAAGAGCGCCCCGAGGGCTACGTCGACGGACCCGTCCTGGTCGACATCTCGCTCGGTCGCGCCCTCTTCAACGAGGCCCTCCCGGCCGACTACCCGCTCACCCGGGCCGTCGCCGACAAGGGGATGCTCTCCGGGATCGTCAACGATCTCGCCGAGCGCTACCCCAAGGTGGAGGTCGCCGCGTCGCTGGACCGCATCAAGGACGCCGGTTTCTACTGGGCCACCCGCTCGGGTGTCACGGTGGCGCTGTCCGACATCCTCACTCCGCCGAACAAGCGGGAGATCGTGGCGGGCTACGAGAAGCAGGCCGCCAAGGTGCAGGGCCAGTTCGAGAAGGGTCTCACGACCGACCTCGAGCGTCGCCAGGAGCTCATCCAGATCTGGACCAAGGCCACCGAAGAGGTCGCGCAGGCCATGCGCGACAACTTCCCGAAGGACAACACCATCAACCGCATGGTGTCCTCCGGTGCTCGTGGTAACTGGCTGCAGATCCGCAACATCGCCGGTATGCGTGGACTCGTGAACAACCCGAAGGGTGAGATCATCCCTCGCCCGATCATCTCCTCGTACCGCGAGGGATTGTCGGTGGCGGAGTACTTCATCGCGACGCACGGTGCCCGTAAGGGTCTGGCCGACACGGCCCTCCGTACGGCCGACTCGGGCTACCTCACGCGTCGTCTCGTCGACGTGTCGCAGGACGTCATCATCCGCGAGCCCGACTGTGGCACCTCGAGGGGTCTCGACCTCCCGATCGCCATCGAAGAGGCTCCCGGTGTCTGGGTCCGCGACGCCAACGTCGAGAACTCGGTCTACGCTCGCTCGCTCGCCGCTGACGCGGTGAACGAGAAGGGCGAGGTCGTGGCCGAGGCCGGATCGGACGTCGGAGACGTGCTGATCGACAAGCTGGTCGCCGCGGGCGTGCGCAACATCAAGGTGCGCTCCGTGCTGACCTGCGAGTCGGCCGTCGGTGTCTGCGCGACCTGCTACGGCCGGTCGCTGGCCACCGGAAACCTCGTCGACATCGGAGAGGCCGTCGGCATCATCGCGGCCCAGTCGATCGGCGAGCCCGGCACCCAGCTCACCATGCGTACCTTCCACACCGGTGGATCGGCTTCGGCCGACGACATCACGCAGGGTCTGCCCCGCGTGCAGGAGCTCTTCGAGGCCCGTACCCCCAAGGGTGCGTCGCCCATCGTCGAGGCCGCCGGTCGCGTCATCATCGAGGACACGGAGCGCAGCCGCAAGGTCATCCTCACGCCCGACAACGGTGACGAGCCGATCGCCTACCCGGTGCTGAAGCGTGCCACCCTCCTCGTCGAGGACGGGCAGCACGTCGAGCTCGGTCAGCAGATCATCGTCGGCGCCGTCGACCCGAAGGAAGTCCTTCGCGTCAAGGGTGTGCGCGAGGTGCAGAAGCACCTCGTGGGCGGTGTGCAGGGCGTCTACCGGTCGCAGGGTGTGCCGATCCACGACAAGCACATCGAGGTCATCGTGCGCCAGATGCTGCGTAAGGTCACCGTCGTCGAGCACGGCGACACCGACCTGCTGCCGGGTGAGCTCGTCGACCGGTCGCGCTACACCGAGGTGAACCGCGCCGCTCTCGCCGAGGGCAAGAAGCCCGCTTCGGCTCGCCAGGAGGTCATGGGTATCACCAAGGCGTCCCTCGCGACCGAGTCGTGGCTGTCGGCCGCGTCGTTCCAGGAGACCACGCGTGTTCTCACGCAGGCCGCCATGGAGGGCAAGTCCGACCCGCTGGTGGGCCTGAAGGAGAACGTGATCATCGGAAAGCTGATCCCGGCCGGAACCGGTCTCCAGAAGTACCGCAACGTCACCGTCGAGGCGACCGAAGAGGCCAAGGCCGAGCGCTACCCGAACCGCATCTTCACGGATGACTCGGTGTTCTCGGAGGCGGACCTCTCGTTCGTCGACTTCGACAGCTTCTCGAGCGACGACTACACCCCGGGAACCTACAACTAAAGGTTGTCCCCCCGTCGAAGGGCCTCTCACCGCAGGGTGAGGGGCCCTTTGCCGTGACTCGGCGCGCGTCCCGGCCGTGGAGGCTTTCCGTTGGTAGCGTGACGGCATGAGCACGGACGATCGTCAGGGTGAACAGCCGGAATTCCCGAAGCAGGATGCCGAGGGCGAGGCCACGGCGACGCCCGCCACGCCTCCGCTGCCCGATCTGCCGGCGTGGGAGGCCCCCGCGGCCGACGAGACGGCGACGGACGCGCCGGTGGAGCCCGCCGAGGTCACGGAGCGGGTCGAGGTCGTCGACGTCGTGGAGACCGTCGAACCCACCACCCGCGAGCCCCTGGGGGGCCCGTACGTCGTCTCCGACCACGCCCCGGTCGCTCACCAGGCCACGGCCGCCTACGAGCGTCAGCCGGCCGGTGGGCCCGCCGTGACGTCGTCCGAGCCCACGCCGCACCTCACCGAGACGGAGCAGACCCGCACGCCCTACCCGGCGGCCGCCTTCGCGCCCGCACCCCCGGCCGCTGCGGCGATGGCCGGCGCCGCCTACCCGCCGCCCTACCAGCCCGTGCCGCAACCGATCATGGCACCCGTGCCTCCCACGCCTCGCGGCAACCGCGGTGGCGGCTCGCTGATCGCACTCGTCGGAACCGTCGCGTTCGCCGTGGTCTACGCCGCCGTCGCCTTCGTCATCATCTCGGTGAACGTGCGCCCCGATGCCTACGTCGCGGCGTTCACCTCGTTCCTGCTCAGCGCCGCCTTCATCGTGCCGGTCGTCGTCTTCGCGATCTCGCTCATCCTGCTCGTGCTGATCGTCAACCGGGCAGGCTGGTGGGCATACGTGCTCGGCGGCTTCCTGGTGGCCGTGCTGGTGTACTTCGGGGGTATCGCGGGCGCTCTCATCCACGTCCAGGCCTGGAACCTGCAGCCGCAGGAGCAGTACGACTTCGTGCGGTCGCTCACCATGGATCCGCTCACCCTCGCCGGCGCCATCGTCGCCCGCGAAGCCTCGATCTGGACCGGTGCCTGGATCGCGCTCCGCGGCCGCCGGATCAAGGCGCGCAACCTCGCCGCTCGCGAGGAATTCGACCGCAATCAGGCCGAGGCGAGCGCCGCGGCCACAGCCGCGTACGGCAGCGCGCCCTCCGCCGCCTACGGCGAGGGCCCGACCACCAGCACGACCTGGTAGCATCGCTGAGTCCGCGTTGCCGATCGCCCCGTGCCTGAATGAACGACTGCTGGGGCGGTATTTGACCCGCAAGGGTTGAGAGGCTATTATTTTCCGGGTGTGTGCATACTTGCATGCCCAGATTTTCGAGCGAAGTCAGACCGAAAAGTCTCCACTGCTCTTCCAGCCAGCGATACCAGAGCCATTTTGTACCGCCGGTGGATCCAAGCGAACTCGACACGCCAGCAACGGCGCGTGCGGGGCGTGAACGAACGGGTAGCGGATGTCCGTGCCCGACAGACACTGTGCAAACTGACACCGAGCAGTACGAATACAAGGAGTAAGTAGTGCCAACCATTCAGCAGTTGGTCCGAAAGGGTCGCACCCCGAAGGTCACCAAGACCAAGGCGCCCGCCCTCAAGGCCAACCCCCAGCAGCGCGGCGTGTGCACCCGTGTGTACACCACCACCCCCAAGAAGCCGAACTCCGCGCTTCGCAAGGTCGCCCGCGTCAAGCTGTCGAACGGCACCGAGGTCACCGCTTACATCCCCGGTGAGGGCCACAACCTGCAGGAGCACTCGATGGTGCTCGTCCGCGGCGGTCGTGTGAAGGACCTCCCCGGTGTTCGCTACAAGATCATCCGCGGCGCGCTCGACACGCAGGCCGTGAAGAACCGCAAGCAGGCTCGCAGCCGTTACGGCGCGAAGATGGAGAAGAAGTAATGCCTCGCAAGGGTCCCGCCCCGAAGCGTCCCGTTGTCGCCGACCCGGTCTACGGTGCTCCGGTCGTCAGCCAGCTGGTCAACAAGATCCTCCTCGACGGCAAGAAGGCCACCGCGGAGCGCATCGTGTACGAAGCCCTCGAAGGCGTCGCCTCGAAGAACGGCCAGGACGCGGTCGTCACTCTGAAGAAGGCGCTCGACAACGTGCGCCCGACTCTCGAGGTCCGCAGCCGCCGCGTCGGTGGCTCGACCTACCAGGTGCCGATCGAGGTCAAGCCTCACCGCGCCAACACCCTCGCACTGCGCTGGCTCACCTCCTACGCGAAGGCCCGCCGCGAGAAGACGATGACCGAGCGTCTCACCAACGAGATCCTCGACGCATCCAACGGTCTGGGCGCCGCTGTCAAGCGTCGCGAAGACACCCACAAGATGGCCGAGTCGAACAAGGCATTCGCCCACTACCGCTGGTAGTCGCTCGCCCTCTTTCCCGCTTTTACTTTTCGGAGGATATCCGTGGCACAGGACGTGCTCACCGACCTGAACAAGGTCCGCAACATCGGCATCATGGCGCACATCGATGCCGGCAAGACCACCACCACCGAGCGCATCCTGTTCTACACGGGCATCACCCACAAGATCGGTGAGGTGCACGACGGCGCCGCCACGATGGACTGGATGGCGCAGGAGCAGGAGCGTGGCATCACGATCACCTCTGCTGCGACGACGTGTTTCTGGAACAAGAACCAGATCAACATCATCGACACCCCCGGTCACGTCGACTTCACCGTCGAGGTGGAGCGTTCGCTCCGCGTGCTCGACGGCGCGGTCGCCGTGTTCGACGGCAAGGAGGGCGTGGAGCCCCAGTCCGAGACGGTGTGGCGTCAGGCCGACAAGTACAACGTGCCGCGCATCTGCTTCGTCAACAAGATGGACAAGCTCGGTGCCGACTTCTACTTCACGGTCGACACGATCATCAACCGCTTGGGCGCCAAGCCCCTCGTGATCCAGCTCCCCATCGGTGCTGAGTCGAGCTTCGAGGGTGTCGTCGACCTGGTCGAGATGCGCGCGCTGACCTGGCGTGGCGACTCCAAGGGTGACGTCCAGATGGGCGCGAAGTACGAGATCGAGGAGATCCCGGCCGACCTCAAGGAGAAGGCCGACGAGTACCGTCAGGTGCTCCTGGAGACCGTCGCCGAGACCGACGATGCGCTGCTCGAGAAGTTCTTCGGCGGCGAGGAGCTCACGGTCGCCGAGATCAAGGGCGCCATCCGCAAGCTCACCGTCAACAGCGAGATCTACCCCGTGCTCTGCGGTTCCGCGTTCAAGAACCGCGGTGTGCAGCCGATGCTGGATGCCGTCGTCGACTACCTGCCGAGCCCGCTCGACGTGCCGGCGACCGAGGGTCACGACATCCGCGACGAAGAGGTCGTCGTGGAGCGTCACCCCGACCCCAAGGACCCGTTCGCGGCTCTGGCCTTCAAGGTCGCCGTGCACCCGTTCTTCGGTCGTCTGACCTACATCCGCGTGTACTCGGGTCACCTCGACTCCGGCGGCCAGGTCATGAACTCGACCAAGGGCAAGAAGGAGCGCATCGGCAAGATCTTCCAGATGCACTCCAACAAGGAGAACCCGGTCGACTCGGTCACCGCCGGCCACATCTACGCGGTCATCGGCCTGAAGGACACCACCACCGGTGACACCCTGTCCGACCCGTCGAACCAGGTCGTCCTCGAGTCGATGACGTTCCCGGAGCCGGTCATCGAGGTCGCGATCGAGCCGAAGACGAAGGCCGACCAGGAGAAGCTGGGTGTCGCCATCCAGAAGCTCGCTGAGGAGGACCCGACCTTCCGCACGGAGCAGAACCAGGAGACCGGTCAGACGGTCATCAAGGGAATGGGCGAGCTCCACCTCGACATCCTGGTCGACCGCATGAAGCGCGAGTTCAACGTCGAGGCCAACGTCGGCAAGCCCCAGGTGGCTTACCGCGAGACGATCCGCAAGACCGTCGAGCGTCACGACTACACCCACAAGAAGCAGACCGGTGGCTCCGGCCAGTTCGCGAAGATCCAGATCGCGATCGCGCCCCTCGAGGTCACGGCCGACAAGACGTACGAGTTCGAGAACAAGGTCACGGGTGGCCGCGTTCCGCGCGAGTACATCCCCTCGGTCGACGCCGGAATCCAGGATGCGCTGCAGGTCGGCGTTCTCGCGGGCTACCCGATGGTCGGCGTCAAGGCGACGCTGCTCGACGGCGCTTCGCACGATGTCGACTCCTCGGAGATGGCGTTCAAGATCGCCGGATCGATGGCGTTCAAGGAAGCGGCCCGCAAGGCCAACCCCGTTCTCCTCGAGCCGCTGATGGCCGTCGAGGTGCGCACCCCCGAGGAGTACATGGGCGACGTCATCGGCGACCTGAACTCCCGTCGTGGGCAGATCCAGTCGATGGAAGACGCCCAGGGCGTCAAGGTCGTCCGTGCACACGTCCCGCTGTCGGAGATGTTCGGCTACATCGGTGACCTGAGGTCGAAGACCTCGGGCCGCGCGGTGTACTCGATGGCCTTCGAAAGCTACGCCGAGGTCCCGAAGGCTGTGGCCGACGAGATCATCCAGAAGAACAAGGGCGAGTAGCACCCGAGTTCTGCGGGCCTCGTAGGTTCGCGTAAAATATCAACAAACCCCCGCCTGATTCCGGATGCAATCCAGCACCCGTGACTCCGGCATGAGAGTCCTGAGGAGGACCTAGTGGCTAAGGCCAAGTTCGAGCGGACCAAGCCGCACGTCAACATCGGAACGATCGGTCACGTTGACCACGGTAAGACCACTCTTACCGCGGCCATCTCGAAGGTTCTGGCGGACAAGTTCCCGTCGGCGACCAACGTTCAGCGCGACTTCGCGTCGATCGACTCCGCTCCTGAGGAGCGCCAGCGCGGCATCACGATCAACATCTCGCACGTCGAGTACGAGACGCCCAAGCGTCACTACGCTCACGTCGACGCCCCTGGTCACGCTGACTACATCAAGAACATGATCACCGGTGCTGCTCAGATGGACGGCGCGATCCTCGTGGTCGCCGCCACCGACGGCCCGATGGCTCAGACCCGTGAGCACGTTCTGCTCGCCAAGCAGGTCGGCGTCCCCTACCTGCTCGTCGCGCTGAACAAGGCCGACATGGTCGACGACGAGGAGATCCTGGAGCTCGTCGAGCTCGAGGTCCGCGAGCTGCTCGCGAGCCAGAACTTCGACGGCGACAACGCCCCCGTCGTTCGCGTCTCCGGCCTCAAGGCCCTCGAGGGTGACGAGAAGTGGACCCAGTCCATCCTCGACCTCATGGACGCCGTCGACGAGTCGATCCCCGACCCGATCCGCGACAAGGACAAGCCGTTCCTCATGCCGATCGAGGACGTCTTCACGATCACCGGTCGTGGAACCGTCGTCACCGGCCGCGCCGAGCGTGGAACCCTCGCCATCAACTCCGAGGTCGAGATCGTCGGCATCCGCCCGACGCAGAAGACCACGGTCACCGGTATCGAGATGTTCCACAAGCAGCTCGACGAGGCCTGGGCCGGCGAGAACTGTGGTCTGCTCCTCCGCGGCACCAAGCGCGAGGACGTCGAGCGCGGTCAGGTCGTCGTGAAGCCGGGTTCGGTCACGCCGCACACCGACTTCGAGGGCACCGCGTACATCCTGTCGAAGGACGAGGGTGGGCGTCACAACCCCTTCTACACGAACTACCGCCCGCAGTTCTACTTCCGCACCACTGACGTCACCGGCGTCATCACGCTGCCTGAGGGCACCGAGATGGTCATGCCCGGCGACACCACCGACATCTCGGTCGCGCTGATCCAGCCGATCGCGATGGAAGAGGGTCTCGGCTTCGCGATCCGTGAGGGTGGCCGTACCGTCGGTGCCGGTACCGTCACCAAGATCAACAAGTAGCACTCAGCACCACACGCAAAGGGTCGCGCCTTCGGGCGCGGCCCTTTGCTGTGCCCGGGACCTTTTGCTTTGCCCGTAAAGGCGACAGGATGGCCCCATGGCAGGATTCGACGACATCACGAAGAAGGCTCAGGAGTTCCTCAACGACGACAAGGTCAAGGGGGCTCTGAAAAGCGAGCAGGCAGAAGACATCAGCGACAAGGTGCTCGACGGAGTGGCCGACACGGTGAACAAGGTCACCGGCGGCAAATTCGGCGAGCAGGTCGAGGGCGCTCGCGCCGCTGCTGACAAAGCGGTCGGCACCGAATAGGTATTTACTAATGGGATGCCCCGCCTCCGTCGATCTGATTCCTCGGGACGGGGCATCCGCCGTGTCCGCGCCGGTAAAGGCTTCACCTACCGTGACGACGACGGCAACACCATCACCGACCCCGAGCTCCGCGCCCGTTTCGAGCACCTCGCCATCCCGCCGGCGTGGACGGATGTCTGGATCGCTCCCTATCCGAACGGGCACATCCAGGCCACCGGAGTCGATGCCGCCGGTCGTCGGCAGTACATCTACCACCCCACCTGGCGGGAGCAGAAGGACCGCATCAAGTACGACCGAGCCCTGGCCCTGGCCGAGTCGCTCCCGGCGGCGCGCCGTCTGGTGACCCTCGACCTGCGCAAGGAGGGGTACCCGCAGGAGCGTGCCCTGGCGGCCGGCTTCCGGATGCTCGACACAGGCTCCTTGCGCGTCGGGAACGAGCGCTACGCCCAGCAGCACGGCAGCTACGGCCTCACCAGCCTGCTCTGCGAGCATGCGACGGTGTCGGGTGACGTCGTCAAGCTGGAGTTCCCCGCCAAGAGTGGTGAGGAGTGGGAGTCGGAGATCCTCGATGCCGATCTCGCCTCCGTCGTGCGGAGCCTCAAGCGTCGCGGACCCCAGGCGCGGCTGCTCGCCTGGAAGTCGGGTCGCACCTGGCATCCGGTCGTGCCGGAGGAGATCAACGCCTACGTGAAGGAGCGCACCGGCGGTGAGTTCACGGCAAAGGACTTCCGCACCCTGCACGGCACGCTCGCAGCGGCCGTGAGCCTCTCCCGCCACGGGCCGGAGGAGAAGAAGACCGCGCGGGCGCGAGCGCTCACGCAGGCCATGCGCGACGCATCCGTCGTGCTCGGCAACACGCCGGCCATCGCCAAGAAGAGCTATGTCGACCCACGGCTCGTCGACCATTACGCGGCAGGCGAGACGATCGACCCGACGCGCTTGGCGTCGGCGGAAAGCGAGCTCCGCGCGTTGCTGTACACCTGATCCGATCCACTTTTCGGCCCTGAAGTCAAGGGTTGTGTTCTGGGGGCAAAGGCGCAGAATGGGGGCAATCGTTCTTACGGGAGGCTCGCCGCCAGACGCTGCGAACAGAGCTTGGCCGAGAGTGACCAGCGCGATTGAGACGACTGGGCTCCGGGCGCTCCCGTAAGAACGGCTTCCCGGGAAATCGTCTTCGGTTCGACATGCCGTCGAAACCTGTCGGGCATAGCGTGGAGACGTGTTCACCAAGTCCGACCCGGCGGCTCCCGAGGGCTTCTTCGAGGCGGAGGCCGCGGGCCTCGCCTGGCTGGCCGCCAGCGGCGGAGTGCCGTGCGTGAGGGTGCACGCGGTGCGCGCCGACGGCATCGAGCTCGAGGAGCTGCGCAGTGCGCGCCCGAATCGCGACGCCGCGCGTCGCTTCGGGGAGCTGCTGGCGCTGACGCACCGGTCGGGTGCATCGGCGTTCGGTACGCCACCCGAGGGCTGGACGGGACCCTGCTTCATCGGCCGGCGGGAGATGTCGGTGGGGGAGTGGGAGAGCTGGAGCGAGTTCTACCCTCAGGAGCGCGTGCGCCCGTACGCGGAACAGGCGGTCGCGCGCGGGAATCTCTCGGCCGACGGTTTCCAGACGGTGGTGCGGGCATGCGAACTCATCCGCTCCGGCATCTTCGACGACGGGGAGCCCCCGGCCCGGCTGCACGGCGACCTCTGGTCGGGCAACGTGTTCTGGACACCGACCGGCGTGGTGCTGATCGATCCGGCCGCGCACGGCGGCCACCGGGAGACCGATCTGGCCATGCTCGTGCTCTTCGGAGTGCCCTTCCTCGACGACATCCTGACCGCCTACGACCAGGCCGCTCCCCTCGCTCCCGGCTGGCATGCACGGGTGCCGCTGCACCAGCTGTTCCCCCTCGCGGTGCACGCCGTGGGGCACGGTCCGTCCTACGGTGCGGAGCTGGAGAGGGCGGCACACGCCGTGCTGCAGCTCGGTTCGGGATCCGCGTCCTGACGCGCGACACGCCCGGGTTGCAAGTGGGCCCCGGATGTGGCAAACTCGTCTAGTTCAACATTTCGGGCCACCACGGGTGTGCCTGGATCACTGTCTTGGCAGTGCATAGTCCTCGAGACTAGGCCGCAGACAGCAGAACACAGCTTAATCGCAACCCATCCTTCCCCTAGGTGAAGTGTGTGCGTGCGCGGCTTGATAGCACAACAGTGGGCGTCCAATGCAGTCGAGGCTGTATGACGCGAGACAGAGAGAGAGTCAGCAAATGGCGGGACAGAAGATCCGCATTCGACTGAAGTCGTATGACCATGAGGTCATCGACACCTCGGCGCGCAAGATCGTCGACACGGTCACCCGTGCAGGAGCAACCGTCGTCGGCCCCGTGCCGCTTCCGACGGAGAAGAACGTGATCGCCGTGATCCGTTCGCCCCACAAGTACAAGGACAGCCGCGAGCACTTCGAGATGCGCACGCACAAGCGCCTCATCGACATCATCGACCCGACGCCGAAGGCCGTCGACTCGCTGATGCGTCTCGACCTCCCCGCCGACGTCAACATCGAGATCAAGCTCTGAGCGGGAAGGAACCAGTAAACACTCATGGCTACCACCGCTAAGACGTCCAAAGGCCTGCTCGGCAAGAAGCTCGGCATGACCCAGGTGTGGGACGAGAACAACCGTCTCATCCCCGTCACCGTCGTCGAGGTCTCCCCGAACGTCGTGACTCAGATCCGCACCCCCGAGAAGGACGGCTACTCGGCCGTCCAGATCGCCGGCGGTCAGATCGACCCGCGCAAGGTCAACAAGCCCGCCACCGGGCACTTCGACGCCGCCGGGGTCACCCCGCGCCGTCACATCACGGAGATCCGCACCGCGGATGCCGCCGACTACACCATCGGCCAGGAGCTCACCGCAGACAGCGTCTTCGAAGCCGGCCAGAAGGTCGACGTCGTGGGCACCTCGAAGGGCAAGGGCTTCGCCGGTGTGATGAAGCGTCACAACTTCAAGGGCGTCTCGTCGTCGCACGGTTCGCACCGCAACCACCGCAAGCCCGGCTCGATCGGTGCGTCCTCGACGCCCAGCCGAGTCTTCAAGGGCATGCGCATGGCCGGCCGCATGGGTGGCGAGCGCGTCACCGTGCTCAACCTGGTCATCCACTCGGTCGACGCCGAGAAGGGCCTGCTGCTGGTCAAGGGCGCCGTTCCCGGTGCCAAGGGCCGTCTCGTTTTCGTTCGCAACGCAGTGAAGGGGGCGTAGTCCATGGCTGCCGCAACTAACACGCTCGATGTCCTCGACGTCTCCGGCAAGAAGTCCGGAACCGTCGAGCTGCCCGCCGAGATCTTCGACGTGCAGACCAACATCCCGCTCATCCACCAGGTCGTCGTCGCTCAGCTCGCCGCCGCCCGTCAGGGAACCCACAAGACCAAGCGTCGTGGTGAGGTCTCCGGTGCCGGCCGCAAGCCGTTCAAGCAGAAGGGAACCGGTCGCGCTCGTCAGGGCTCGATCCGCGCCCCTCAGATGACCGGCGGTGGCATCGTCCACGGACCGGTGCCCCGCAGCTACGCGCAGCGCACCCCCAAGAAGATGATCGCCGCGGCTCTGCTCGGCGCTCTGTCCGACCGCGCTCGCGGCGGCCGCGTGCACGTGGTCGAGTCGCTCTCGCAGGGTGAGACCCCGTCGACCAAGGCCGTGAACGAGTTCCTCGCCACCGTCGCGTCGTCCAAGCACGTGCTGATAGTGCTGGAGCGCACCGACGAGCTGAGCCTCAAGAGCGTCCGCAACATCCCGACCGTTCACGTGCTGCCCGCAGACCAGCTGAACGCCTACGACGTCCTCGTCTCCGACGACATCGTCTTCACCAAGGGTTCCTTCGAGACCTTCGTCGCCTCGAAGACCAAGAAGGAAGAGGTTTCCGCATGAGCAACGCCGCGTTCAACAAGGACCCGCGCGACATCATCCTGTCTCCGGTCGTCTCCGAGAAGAGCTACGGTCTGATCGACCAGGGCAAGTACACCTTCGTGGTCGACCCCCGCTCGAACAAGACCGAGATCAAGCTCGCCATCGAGAAGATCTTCGGTGTCGAGGTCGCGTCGATCAACACCCTGAACCGCACGGGCAAGACCCGTCGCACCAAGTTCGGTCAGGGCAAGCGCAAGGACACCAAGCGCGCGATCGTGACGCTCAAGTCCGGTTCCATCGACATCTTCACGGCCGTCGGCTAGGCGCGGAAGCTAGAGGAAAAGACACATGGCTATTCGTAAGTACAAGCCCACGACTCCGGGCCGCCGCGGTTCGTCCGTCGCGGACTTCGCAGAGATCACCCGTTCGACTCCTGAGAAGTCGCTGCTCCGCCCGCTCTCCAAGACCGGCGGCCGCAACAACCAGGGTCGCATCACGACGCGTCACATCGGTGGTGGCCACAAGCGCCAGTACCGCGTGATCGACTTCCGTCGCAACGACAAGGACGGCGTGAACGCGAAGGTCGCTCACATCGAGTACGACCCCAACCGCACCGCACGCATCGCGCTGCTCCACTACGTGGACGGCACGAAGCGCTACATCCTCGCTCCGAACAAGCTCGCTCAGGGCGACGTCGTCGAGTCGGGTGCGGGCGCGGACATCAAGCCCGGCAACAACCTGCCGCTGCGCAACATCCCCACCGGTACCGTCATCCACGCGATCGAGCTGAAGCCGGGCGGTGGCGCCAAGATGGCCCGCTCCGCCGGTGCGTCGGTTCGACTCGTCGCGAAGGACGGCCCCTACGCGCAGCTCCGTCTGCCGTCGGGCGAGATCCGCAACGTGGATGCGCGCTGCCGCGCCACGATCGGCGAGGTCGGCAACGCCGAGCAGTCGAACATCAACTGGGGCAAGGCCGGCCGTAACCGCTGGAAGGGCATCCGCCCGACCGTCCGTGGTGTCGCGATGAACCCGGTCGACCACCCGCACGGTGGTGGTGAGGGCAAGACGTCCGGTGGACGTCACCCCGTCAGCCCGTGGGGTCAGGCCGAAGGCCGCACCCGTCACCCCAACAAGGAAAGCGACAAGCTCATCGTTCGTCGTCGGACCGTCGGCAAGAAGCGTAAGTAGGAGTTGTAGAAGATGCCACGCAGTCTCAAGAAGGGCCCCTTCGTTGACGACCACCTGTACCGCAAGGTCGTCACCCAGAACGAAGCCGGCTCCAAGAACGTCATCAAGACCTGGTCGCGCCGCTCGATGATCATCCCCGCGTTCCTCGGGCACACGATCGCCGTGCACGACGGCCGCAAGCACATCCCGGTGTTCATCACCGAGACCATGGTGGGTCACAAGCTGGGCGAGTTCGCCCCGACCCGCACCTTCCGTGGACACGTGAAGGACGACAAGAAGGGCCGTCGCCGCTAACCGCGGTGACGTGAAGGAGGAAGAGAAATGGTGGAGTCGATCGCACGCGTGCGTCACATCCGCGTCACCCCCCAGAAGGCCCGTCGTGTCGTCAACCTGATCCGCGGCCGTCAGGCCGTCGAAGCGTTGGCCATCCTGAAGTTCGCCCCGCAGGGCGCTTCGGAGCCCGTGTACAAGCTGGTCGCCTCGGCGATCGCGAACGCGCGGGTCAAGGCGGATGCCTCGAACAGCTACCTCGACGAGCAGGACCTGTTCATCGCGAAGGCTTTCGTCGATGAGGGCACCACGCTCAAGCGCTTCCAGCCTCGTGCACAGGGACGCGCGTTCCGCATCAACAAGCGCACCAGCCACATCACGATCGTGCTGGCAACCCCCGACGAGGCCTCGGCCATCGAAGGCGCGAGCAAGAAGGCGAGCAAGTAATGGGCCAGAAAGTCAATCCGTACGGCTTCCGCCTCGGAATCACCACCGACCACGTGTCGCGCTGGTTCTCCGACAGCACGAAGAAGGGTCAGCGCTACAGCGACTATGTCGCCGAAGACGTGAAGATCCGCAACCTGCTGAAGACCTCGCTCGACCGCGCCGGCGTGGCGCGCATCGAGATCGAGCGAACCCGTGACCGTGTCCGCGTCGACATCCACACCGCCCGTCCGGGCATCGTGATCGGTCGTCGTGGCGCCGAGGCCGAGCGCATCCGTTCCGACCTCGAGAAGCTCACCGGCAAGCAGATCCAGCTGAACATCCTCGAGGTGAAGAACCCCGAGGCCGAGGCTCAGCTGGTCGCCCAGGGCATCGCCGAGCAGCTCACCGCTCGTGTGGCGTTCCGCCGCGCGATGCGCAAGGGCCTGCAGGGCGCACAGCGCGCCGGTGCCAAAGGTGTCCGCATCCAGGTCTCCGGCCGCCTCGGCGGTGCGGAGATGAGCCGCTCGGAGTTCTACCGTGAAGGTCGCGTTCCGCTGCACACCCTCCGCGCCAACATCGACTACGGCTTCTACGAGGCGAAGACGACGTTCGGCCGCATCGGTGTGAAGGTCTGGATTTACAAGGGCGACATCACCAACAAGGAGCTCGCCCGCGAGCAGGCCAACCAGAAGTCGACGCGCCCCGAGCGCGGCGACCGTGACCGTCCGCGCCGTAACGCCGCCCCCAAGGCGGACGCTCCGGTCGCAGCAGGAGTTGAGGCGTAACCATGCTTATCCCCCGTAGAGTCAAGCACCGCAAGCAGCACCACCCGGGTCGCAGTGGCCACGCCACCGGTGGCACCAAGGTGAGCTTCGGCGAGTACGGAATCCAGGCCATCACCCCCGCTTACGTGACCAACCGTCAGATCGAGTCCGCTCGTATCGCGATGACCCGTCACATCAAGCGTGGTGGAAAGGTGTGGATCAACATCTACCCCGACCGTCCGCTCACGAAGAAGCCGGCCGAAACCCGCATGGGTTCCGGTAAGGGTTCGCCCGAGTGGTGGGTCGCGAACGTCAAGCCGGGTCGCGTGCTGTTCGAGCTGAGCGGGGTCAACGAGACCGTCGCTCGCGAGGCACTGACCCGTGCAATCCACAAGCTGCCCCTTAAGGCACGCATCATCAAGCGCGAGGAGGGCGACGCGTAATGGCGATCGGTTCCAAGGAGCTCGCCCCGGCGGAGCTCGACACGTTCGAAGATTCTCGACTTCTCGAGGAACTTCGCAAGGCCAAGGAAGAGCTGTTCAACCTGCGCTTCCAGTCGGCTACCGGCCAGCTCGAGAGTCACGGCCGTCTTCGCGCCGTGAAGCGCGACATCTCCCGCATCTACACGATCATCCGTGAGCGCGAGTTGGGCATCCGAGCGACGCCCGCCCCCGTCGAGGCCCCGGCCAAGGCGACCAAGAAGTCCAAGAAGGCAGCAGAGGCCGAGGCCCCCGCTGCAGACGCTGAGGAGGCGAAGTAATGGCTAAGACCGAAGAGAAGGTCGTCACGGCCGGCCACGAGTCGTCCTCGCACGACGTCAAGGACGCCGAGGCTCGCGGTTACCGCAAGGCCCGCCGTGGTTACGTCACGAGCGACAAGATGGACAAGACCATCGTCGTCGAGGTCGAAGACCGCGTGAAGCACCCGCTGTACGGCAAGGTCATCCGCCGCACCTCCAAGGTGAAGGCGCACGACGAGACCAACAGCGCCGGTATCGGCGACCTCGTTCTGATCAACGAGACCCGTCCCCTGTCCGCGTCCAAGCGCTGGCGCCTGGTCGAGATCCTGGAAAAGGCCAAGTAAATGCTTCAGCAAGAATCACGAGTGAAGGTCGCCGACAACACCGGCGCCAAGGAGCTCCTGACGATTCGTGTGCTCGGTGGATCTGGCCGTCGCTACGCGGGACTCGGCGATGTCATCGTCGCGACCGTGAAGGACGCCATCCCCGGCGGCAACGTCAAGAAGGGCGATGTGGTCAAGGCCGTCATCGTCCGCACCGTCAAGTCGACCCGTCGTTCCGACGGCTCGTACATCAAGTTCGACGAGAACGCCGCAGTGATCCTGAAGAACGACGGAGACCCCCGTGGTACCCGCATCTTCGGACCGGTCGGTCGTGAGCTCCGTGACAAGAAGTTCATGAAGATCATCTCGTTGGCACCGGAGGTTATCTAGTCATGGCGAACATCAAGAAGGGTGACCTGGTTCAGGTCATCTCCGGCCCGAGCCAGGCCCGCGGCGGAGACCGCGGCAAGCAGGGTCGTGTCATCGAGGTGCAGGTCGAGAAGAACCGCGTCGTCGTCGAGGGTGTGAACTTCGTCACGAAGCACGTGCGCGTCGGCCAGACCCAGCGCGGTACCAAGACCGGCGGCATCGAGACCATGGAGGCGCCGATCCACGTGTCGAACGTGGCCCTCGTCGACCCCGAGACCAAGAAGCCGACCCGCGTCGGCCACCGCAACGAAGAAGTCACGAAGGACGGCGTCACCAAGACGGTCCGCGTTCGTTACGCGAAGAAGTCAGGTAAGGACCTCTGATGAGCACCGACACTGCCGCGCCCGCTGGCAAAATCCAGCCGCGCCTGAAGCAGAAGTACCAGAACGAGATCTCGGCTCAGCTGAAGAAGGACTTCGGGTTCACGAACGTGCACCAGGTGCCCGGACTCGTGAAGATCGTCGTGAACACCGGTGTCGGTGAAGCGGCCCGCGATGGCAAGATCATCGACGGCGCCGTGAAGGACCTCACCGCGATCACCGGTCAGAAGCCGCAGGTCACGAAGGCCCGCAAGTCGATCGCGCAGTTCAAGCTGCGCGAGGGACAGCCCATCGGCGCCCACGTCACGCTCCGTGGCGACCGCGCCTGGGAGTTCCTCGACCGTCTGCTCTCGCTCGCGCTTCCCCGCATCCGCGACTTCCGTGGTCTGTCGGACAAGCAGTTCGACGGCCGCGGCAACTACACCTTCGGTCTCCAGGAGCAGTCCGTGTTCCACGAGATCGACCAGGACAAGATCGACCGCGTGCGTGGTTTCGACATCACCGTCGTCACCACCGCGAAGACCGACGAAGAGGGTCGTGCGCTGCTCAAGGCGCTCGGATTCCCCTTCAAGTCGGACGACAGCACCACCAACTAGCACCACTCACCCACCACGACCAGAGGTCGGCATCCTCGTAAAGGGTGTCGAAACCAGGCGCGAAAGGCACCACATCATGACAATGACAGATCCGGTCGCAGACATGCTGACCAGACTGCGCAACGCGAACTCGGCGCACCACGACACCGTGTCGATGCCGCATTCCAAGCTCAAGGCGCACATCGCCGACATCCTGAAGTCCGAGGGCTACATCTCGGGCTGGGAGGTCACCGACGCGAAGGTCGGCCAGACGCTGACGCTGAACCTCAAGTTCGGCCCCAACCGCGAGCGTTCCATCGCCGGCATCAAGCGCGTCTCCAAGCCCGGTCTCCGCGTCTACGCGAAGTCCACGGAGATCCCGACGGTCCTCGGCGGCCTCGGCGTGGCCATCCTGTCCACCTCCTCGGGTCTGCTCACGGACCGCCAGGCGAGCAAGAAGGGCGTGGGTGGGGAAGTCCTCGCCTACGTGTGGTAACCGACAATGTCACGAATCGGACGTCTTCCCATCGACATCCCCGCCGGCGTCACCGTCACGATCGACGGCCAGGATGTCGCAGTCAAGGGCCCCAAGGGTGAGCTCGCGCTCACCATCAAGGCCCCGATCGCCGCTTCGGTCGAGGAGAACCAGATCCTGGTCACCCGTCCGGACGACGAGCGCGAGTCGCGCTCGCTGCACGGCCTCACCCGCACCCTCATCGCCAACCAGATCATCGGTGTGACCACCGGCTACTCCAAGAGCCTCGAGGTCGTCGGAACCGGTTACCGTGTTGCGGCCAAGGGCTCGGGCGTGGAGTTCGCGCTCGGCTATTCGCACCCCATCTCGGTCGAACCGCCCGCGGGCATCACGTTCACCGTCGAGGGCAACAACAAGCTCACGGTCAACGGAATCGACAAGCAGGCCGTCGGTGAGGTTGCCGCCAACATTCGCAAGCTGCGCAAGCCCGAGCCCTACAAGGGCAAGGGTGTGCGTTACGCCGGCGAGGTCGTTCGCCGCAAGGCCGGAAAGAGTGGTAAGTAGACCATGGCTACTGGAATCAGAGGAAAGTCGAAGTCCGCAGCCCGCGATCGCCGGCACCTGCGCCTTCGCAAGAAGGTCGAGGGCACCGAAGCACGCCCCCGTCTCGTCGTCACCCGTTCGGCCCGCCACGTCTTCGTGCAGGTCGTCGATGACAGCAAGGGTCACACCCTCGCGTCGGCTTCGACGCTCGAAGCGGATCTGCGCACCTTCGATGGTGACAAGACCGCCAAGGCCAAGAAGGTCGGTGAGCTGGTCGCCGAGCGCGCCAAGCTGGCCGGCGTCGAGGCCGTCGTGTTCGACCGCGGTGGAAACCGCTACGCAGGCCGCGTCGCGGCGATTGCCGATGGAGCACGAGAGGGTGGTTTGAGCCTGTGAGCACCGAAACCAACAAGGAGCAGGAAGTGGCTGCAGAAGCCCAAGCCCCCGTGGAGACCGCTGCGTCGACCGAGTCGACCCAGAGCGAGCCCCGCGAGGCGCGCCGCGGAGGCCGTGAGCGCAACCCGAACCGCGGCGACCGCGGAGGACGTGACTCTGACAAGAGCAACTTCCTCGAGCGCGTCGTCACCATCAACCGCGTCTCCAAGGTCGTGAAGGGTGGTCGTCGCTTCAGCTTCACCGCTCTCGTGGTCGTCGGCGACGGCAACGGTCTGGTGGGCGTCGGTTACGGCAAGGCCCGCGAGGTGCCCACCGCGATCTCGAAGGGCGTCGAAGAGGCGAAGAAGAACTTCTTCCGCGTCCCCCGCGTCGGCAACACGATCCCTCACCCGGTCCAGGGTGAGGCGGCCGCCGGTGTGGTGCTCCTGCGCCCCGCCGCCGCCGGTACCGGTGTTATCGCCGGTGGCCCGGTGCGCGCCGTTCTCGAGTGCGCCGGCATCCACGACATCCTCTCGAAGTCGCTCGGCTCGTCGAACACGATCAACATCGTGCACGCGACCGTCGAGGCCCTGCAGCAGCTCGAAGAGCCGCGCGCAGTGGCGGCCCGTCGTGGCCTCGACTTCGAAGACGTCGCCCCGGCGCGCCTCGTGCGTGCCGAGGCCGACGCCCTGGCAGCAAAGGCTGGTGCATGATGGCCGCGCGCCTGAAGATCACCCAGATCAAGTCCAAGATCAGCGAGAAGCAGAACCAGCGGGACACGCTGCGCAGCCTCGGACTGAAGCGCATCCACGACATCGTGGTGCGCGAAGACAACGCCCAGAACCGTGGCTACGTGCGCACCGTCGCACACCTGGTGAAGGTCGAGGAGATTGACTAATGGCTGAGAACGAAGCCAAGGAGACCGCTGCGAAGGCGGCTCCGAAGAAGGCGGCGGCCCCCAAGGCTGCTGCGGCTCCCAAGGCGGACGCGGCGGAGAAGGCTCCGGCCAAGGCCGCTGCCCCCAAGAAGGCTGCAGCCCCCAAGGCTGCTGCGGAGAAGGCTCCCGCCGCGGAGAAGGCTCCGGCCGCTGCTAAGGCCCCTGCGGCCAAAGCTGCGCCGAAGTCCACTGCCAAGGACGCCGAGACCGCCGGCCCTCGTGAGCACGTGCTGAAGGTACACCACCTGCGCCCGGCGCCCGGTGCCAAGAAGGCGCGCACGCGCGTCGGTCGTGGTGAGGGCTCCAAGGGTAAGACCGCGGGCCGTGGCACCAAGGGCACCAAGGCCCGCTACCAGGTGCGCGTCGGATTCGAGGGTGGGCAGATGCCGCTGCACATGCGCACCCCGAAGCTGCGCGGCTTCAAGAACCCGTTCCGCGTGGAGTACCAGGTCGTGAACCTGGACGCGCTCGCCGAGCTCTACCCGGCCGGCGGCGATGTCACCATCGCCGACCTGGTCGCCAAGGGTGCGGTTCGCAAGAACGAAAAAGTGAAGGTTCTCGGCAATGGCGACATTGCGGTTAAGCTGAACGTTGCGGTCGACAAGGTCTCCGGCTCTGCTGAGCAGAAGATCGTCGCCGCGGGTGGTTCCGTCAAGTAGGTACCCCAAAAACCGGTGGCCTGGTTCGTGCGCGATCGACTGCTGCGTCATGTGAATGATGTAGCCTGTCGAGGCCATGAACTGGGTCACCGGCTTTCTTGGCATTAAGCCACATACGTACGCAGGAGGCCCCCTTTTGTTCAAAGCCGTCGCGAGGATCTTCCGCACGCCGGATCTCCGCCGGAAGATCGGCTTCACGCTCGGCATCGTCGCCCTGTTCCGACTGGGGTCGTTCATCCCCGCTCCCTTCGTGGACTTCGGAAACGTGCAGACCTGTCTTGCCGCGAACCAGAACACGTCCGGCTTGTACGAGCTCGTCAACCTCTTCAGTGGTGGCGCCCTCCTGCAACTCTCGATCTTCGCGCTCGGGATCATGCCGTACATCACGGCCTCGATCATCGTGCAGCTGCTGCGCGTGGTCATCCCGCACTTCGAGACCCTCTACAAGGAGGGCCAGTCGGGCCAGTCGAAGCTCACGCAGTACACCCGCTACCTCACCATCGCCCTCGGCATCCTGCAGTCGACCACGCTGATCACGGTCGCCCGCAGCGGTGCACTGTTCGGCACCTCCACCGTCGCCGAGTGCGGCCAGCTGATCACCAACGACGCCTGGTACGCCATCCTGCTGATGGTCATCACGATGACGGCCGGTACCGGTGTCATCATGTGGTTCGGCGAGATGATCACCGAGCGCGGCATCGGTAACGGCATGTCGCTGCTGATCTTCACCTCGATCGCGGCGCGCTTCCCGGAGTCGCTCTGGCTCATCGCCCAGACCAAGAGCTTCGAGGTCTTCCTGCTGGTGATCGCGGTCGGGCTCGCCGTGATGGCCTTGGTGGTGTTCGTCGAGCTCTCGCAGAGACGCATCCCGGTTCAGTACGCCAAACGCGTCGTCGGCCGGCGCACGTACGGCGGCAACAACACGTACATCCCCATCAAGGTCAACATGGCCGGTGTGGTGCCCGTGATCTTCGCGTCGTCGCTGCTGTACCTGCCGGCGTTGATCGCGCAGTTCAATCAGCCCGCGCCCGGTGAGGCGCCGGCCGGCTGGGTGACCTGGATCAACAACTACCTGGTGCGCGGCGATCACCCGCTCTACATGTTGCTGTACTTCCTGCTCATCGTCGGCTTCACCTACTTCTACGTCGCGATCACCTTCAACCCCGAAGAGGTCGCCGACAACATGAAGAAGTTCGGCGGATTCATCCCGGGCATCCGCGCGGGTCGCCCCACGGCTGAGTACCTCGATTACGTGCTGACGCGCATCACCCTTCCCGGATCGATCTATCTGGGGTTGATCGCGCTGCTCCCGCTCATCGCCTTGGCGGCGGTCGGCGCGAATCAGAACTTCCCCTTCGGTGGCGCGTCCATCCTGATCATCGTCGGTGTCGGCCTCGAGACCGTGAAGCAGATCGACTCGCAGTTGCAGCAACGCCACTACGAGGGACTCCTGCGATGACGGACGGGCAGAGCGAACCGGCTGCGACCGGCTCGCTCCGCCTCCTCCTGATCGGCCCTCCGGGGGCCGGGAAGGGGACGCAGGCAGCGCGTCTGTCGGAGGCCTACGGCATCCCGGCCATCTCCACCGGCGACATCTTCCGTGAGAACGTCAAGAACGGCACCGAGCTCGGCGTGAAGGCCAAGGAATACATGGATGCGGGCAAGTACGTGCCCGACTCGCTCACCAACGACCTGGTGCGAGATCGTCTCGCCCAGCCCGACGTGGCCGACGGCTTCCTGCTCGACGGTTACCCCCGCACTCTCCAGCAGGTGGAGGAGCTCGACGACATCCTCGGCGCCAACGCCTCCTCGCTCGACGCGGTGATCGTGCTGACGGCCGACACCGAGGAGGTCGTATCGCGGCTGCTGAAGCGTTCGGCGGAGCAGGGTCGAAGCGACGACACCGAAGAGATCATCCGCCACCGCCTCGATGTCTACGCCGAGCAGACGGCACCGCTGATCGACGTCTACCAGGGTCGGGGACTCGTGGTGAACGTCGACGGGCTCGGTGAGATCGACGAGGTCACGGGCCGGATCATCGCCGCCCTCGCCAGTCGATGATCGGTCGTCGCGACAAGGGCATCTACAAGACGCCCGCCGAGCTGCGGCTCATGGTGCAGCCGGGTCTCGTCACCGCGGCATCTCTTGCCGCCGTGCGCGAGGCCATCCGGCCCGGCATCTCGACGCTCGAACTCGACGCGATCGCCGATCGCACCATCCGATCGCTCGGCGGTGTGTCGAACTTCCAGATGGTGCCGGGATACGTCCACACCGTCTGCACCTCGGTGAACGACGACATCGTGCACGGTATCCCGAGCGCGCGCATCCTGGAGCCCGGCGACATCGTGTCGATCGACAGCGGCGCCGACGTCGGCGGCTGGAACGGCGACTCCGCGATCACCGTCGTGCTCGACGACCCGACCCGGCCGGAGGAGGTCGCGGCGCGGCGGCTGCTCTCCGAGGTGACGGAGCAGTCGCTCTGGCACGGCATCGCCCGGCTCGCCTCGGCACGCCACCTGAACGAGGTGGGGGAGGCGATCGAGGAGTTCGTCGAGGAGCACCCGTCGACGCTCGAGGGGGCGACGTACGGCATCCTCACCGACTACATCGGACATGGCATCGGCCGCAGCATGCACGAGGCGCCGCCGGTGTTCAACTACCGCGTGCGGCAGCGCGGGCCGGAGGTCAAGCCCGGCCTGGTGGTGGCGATCGAGCCGATGATCACGGCCGGCACCACCGAGACCTACACCCGCGACGACGAGTGGACCGTGGCATCCGCCGACGGCAGCATGTCGTCGCACTGGGAGCACTCGGTCGCGGTGCACGAGGACGGCATCTGGGTGCTCACCGCCGAGGACGGCGGGGCCGCGGCGCTCGCGCCACTCGGGGTGACCCCCGTACCGATTCCCTAAGCGCGTTCGCGTCGCCGCATGGCCGCGATGCCGGCGAGCAGAGCTGCGGCGGCAACGACGAGCTGCACGCCGAGACCGACGTACCAGACCGGCGCTCCCCATGACTCGATGGGTTGCTGAGGGAGCGCGGTGACGGCGTTGTCTCCGCACTCGTCGTCGACCCGGGCGATCGGCTGCGGGCTCTGAGCCTGACGGACGTCCTTGGCGACGGTTCCGAACCCGTCACGGGGCTGGCCGAACTCCGCGGTGTCCCGAGCCGTCACATCCGCGACGAGGACGAACGGGTTGACGACGAGGGCGACCCAGTTGGGCAGGGCGGTAGCCGTCGTGGTGGTGACCGTGGTCGGGTCGAGACATACCACCGTCTCGGAGGCCTCGTCGTACTCGGAGGAGACGGTCGTCACCGTCTCGGTGACGTCGCCGACCGAGCCCGTGAGCGGTGCCGCGATCGCGGTGCCCACGGTGAGCAGTGCGACAGCAGCGAAGCTGAGCAGGACGGCGCCGACGCGCGAGGTTGTCACCCCGGAGAGTCCCACGCAGATCGCGGCCACGAGACCCGTCTCGACGAGGCAGGCCAGCACGGCCGTGACGAAGGTCGGAAAGGAGGTGCCACCCACCACAGCCGAGACCACGAGGACCGGGCTCGCTGCCACGAGGAGGCCGGAGGCGAGTACCCAGCGCGCGACCCAGGTGCCGAAGACGCGGCGGGTGGGGTTCGAGCCGGCCGGATGAGCGGGGGACTCATTTGGGCGGCCGGGCGCCGGCCCGGCAAGGGCGGCCCCCGCCAGCAACGGCAGCACGGCGACCCCGAGGCCGAGGACGACGAAGATCGCCCCGGAGAAGGCCAACCCCGGCAGGTGTCCCGATGAGAAGCCCTCGAACACCGACAGGACGAACGCCGCCACGAGAGAGAGCAGCAATGCTGCTCCGTATGCGACGTACCACGCCGTGCCTCTAAGGCCTCGCACGAGGTCCTCCGCGATGAAGCCTCGCGCGCTGATGACGACCGTTCCGCTCATGTTCCCCCCGAGAACGGAGCATAGCGGGTGGCGAGGGACGAACCCGGATGTGTCTCAGGTGTCCATCACGTGCACGAGCTCGTCGATGAACGACGGGAAGTCGGAGGCGCGCCTCACGATGCGCTGCAGGTCGTCGCGGTCGGAGAACACCTCGACCAGCTGGTCGAACACGTCCTGGAAGGCCTTGCGGCCGCTCTCGCTGAACGCGATGAGCGCGATCACGTTCACGCGGTTCTCGCCCCAGGCCATCGGCGTCTCGTTCACCACGATCGCGATCGCCGTGCGGGTGGCGCTCATCTCCATCGCGTGCGGGACGGCGATGGTGTCGGTGAACGCCGTCGACGACATCCGTTCGCGCTCGATCGCGCCCTCGACGTAGCTCTCGTCGACCACCCCGAGTGCCCGCATCGAGTCGCCGAGTGTGCGGATCATGGCCGCCTCGGACGGCGCGGTCAGATTGCGCCAGAACAAGCGCTCGTCGAAGTACTGGAGCAGCTCGTCCTTGATCTGCATCCGCCGCCGGTGCCGACGCACGGTGGCGATCGCCCGGCGCACCGCCTCGAAGTCGGTCGCTGTGAGGAAGGGCTGGATCACGACGACGTTGTCCCGTGCGGTCGGCGCCTGGATGGTGGTCACCACGATGTCGGAGGAGAGCCCCGCCCAGTCGACGTCGGCGCGCGTGATCACCACGTCGACCTGTAGCTCCGAACCCAACTCCGCCTCGAGCTTGTCGCGCAGCATCACGTGCATGTCGTAGTAGTTCGGGCAGACGATCGCGCAGGTGACACGCTCCTCGCGCAGGTTCTGCCGCTCGAGGTGCGATCCGACGTGGAGGGCGATGTAAGCGATCTCGTCGTCGTTGATCGTGATGTCCTCGCTCCGCTGGATCTGACTCGCGATGAAGACGGCGAGTTCGTAGATCATCGGGTAGGAGCCCTTGATCGATCGGGTCATCGGATTGCGGGAGTAGGAGTTCTCCTGCGCCCGGGCGACCAGGTTGCGGATGTGCAGGCTGAGCCGCACGATGAAGTCCTCGTCGTCGAGGTCGACCAGGTACTCCTCGCTCGCGAGCCGCACGATCCGGCGCATCTCGGCCAAGTCGGCGTCGGCCAGGTAGGTGGAGGCCACGGTCTCGGTGGGTTCGTCGTGACCGGGCGTGAGCACCCGGGTGGTGAGCAGCACCGACAGGTAGGTGAGTTCGCGGATGCTGAGGGCGGTGCCGAAATGCGCGCGGATGAGCCCGTCGAGCCGTTCGGCGATCGCGCGAATGGACTCCGACACGGGTCGTTCCTCCGCCGGTCCGATCGACTGCTCCTTCGACACCCGGTCGACGGCGATCGCGACGTGCAGCAGCACGTTGTTGATGGAGTACTCGTTGACGAAGTAGCCCTCGCCGTCGAGCATGGCGAGCAGGTCCGACTTGAACGCCCCGAGGTTGTCGGACGCGAACTCACGCTGGATGTTCTCGAGATCGAGGAAGCCCTGTGCGCTCTCGTCGCGGAAGATGCGGCTCAGCAGCCGCCGCCGGTTGAGTTCGCTGCCCGCCAGCGACACCGCACTGCCGCGCCGCACGAGGGAGAGGCCGGCCTCCTCGATGAGGATCTTCGCCTTGCGGAGATCCGCCTCCACCGTCGATTCGCTGACGTAGAGGCTCGCGGCGAGGTCGTAGACGTCGACGCCGGAGGGGGCGTCACCGAGCGCCCGGATGATGAAATGCACGCGCTCGCGAGGGCTTCCGCTCTCGGAGTCGCGGGAACGGAGGTCGGTGACGAAGCTGGCGTACGCCTCGCGGTTCAGCCGGTAGCCGCTGGTCGACGAGGTGATCACGTCGAGCGGCTTCGCGGCCGTCTTGACGCTCGTGACATAGCTGCGCACACTGCGGGTCGTCACGCCCAGGCGGTCGGCGAGCTCACCCGCGGTCACCCAGTCGTCGGTCTCCGCGAGGTAGTCCAGCATCCGTTCGTACTTCGCTCTCATCACCAGCAGCGTACCCGCGCCCTGGCGGCGTGGGCGCTGCGCGATGCTACTTCGGGCCGGAGTTCGCGAAGGACTCCAGGTCACCGATCGCCGTGCTGTTGAAGAATTGCTGGTCTCCGGGCAGCAGTTCGCCCGCTGGTGTGTAGACCGTGTCGTCGTTGCCGTGTTGCCAGAACGTCCACGCGGTCCAGCCGACCGGAATCTCCGCCGGCCCGGCAGCCTTGTCTGCGGTCCAGTATGCGAGCGACAACGGATTGTCTCCGAAGTCAGGCGAATTGCCCGTGCAGAGGCTCCACCAGCTCGCCGACGTGTAGATCACTGGCGCACGTCCGAACAGCTCGGATGCAGTGTCGACGAAGTCGTGAATCCACGCGACCATCTCCGCGGGTGTGCGGTCGTAGCAGTCGTCGCCGTCCTCCGGGTAGGGGTTCCATTCGAGATCGACCATCGGGGGCAGCGATTTCTCTCCGGGTGCCCACAACGGGTTGCCTGTCGTGTGCCACTCCTTGCTGTAACCCGCAAAAAGTCGCGCCTGGTCCGCGCCGGAGGCATAGCTCCTGTTCGGATTCGCGAAGTGATAAGGGCCCGTGTAGAGCCCTCGCGAGCGTGCTGCTTCACGTTGCTGCGCGTATCGCGTGGCGATGCCGCCGTAGGAGCCTTCAGAGACTTTGACGTAGGTGAAAGTCGCGCCGCGTTCGGTCGCGAACTTCCAACCGATGTGGGCTGCATCACCCTGCCAATAGCTGATATCCATTCCTCGAAGCCAACCTGCGTCTGCGGACTTCGTTCCTTCCTGCTCGTCCGCGTCGCGACCGAAGGTCGCGCCCAGCGAGTGCTCCTGGAACTCGTTCATGATCTGAAGGCTCGGATTGCCGGATCCGGCGGCATCCGCGGACGCGGGCCGGTTCGCTCCAAACGTCACGAGCAAGCTGACTGCAATCGTGAGGGCTATTGCGCTTTTCATGTCGACACCATATCAAGTAATGAGAATTCATCATCAAAAGGATTTTCCGGGGGTGCGGAAGCAAGGCTGCTGGATGCGGAGGCCGCGGAGGCGGAGGATCGATGCAGACGGAGCAAGGCGCAAGGAGGCGTGCGTGGACAAGGTGCTGATCGTGTGCGGAGCAGGCGCGTCGAGCACTTTCCTCGCGCTGCGGTTGCGCGGCGTCGCCCGCACTCGTGGTCTGGACCTGACCATCGAAGCCGGAACGCTGTCCGATCTCGACGAGCGTCTCGCCGCCACCGACGTCCTGCTGATCGGGCCGCACCTGGCGACGCAGTTCGCCGAATTGAAGGAGCGGGCGGATGCGGCGGGCACCCGCGCGGCGCTGCTTCCCGACACCGTCTTCAGCGGGTCGGGAGCGGAGCTCGCCGCCGACCTGGTCACCGGACTCCTCGCCGCACCGCAGGGTTCGATCCACAGGCTCACCGCAGAGCCGAGCTAAGGAGAGTTGGACATGGCTGAACGAACAGTTGAGATGGCGTCGACGCACGGGTTGCACGCGCGACCGGCGACGATCTTCACGCAGGCCGTCGCGAAGGCGGGAGTGCCGGTGCAGATCTCCAAGGCCGGCGGCAAGCCGGTGAACGCGGCGAGCATCCTCGGCGTGATCTCGCTCGGCATCGAGAAGGGCGACTCGCTCACCCTGGTCTCGGAGGCCGACTCGGCCGACACCGTGCTCGACGAGCTCGTCGCCCTGCTCTCCTCGAACCTGGACGCCGAGTGATGGCCTCCACCACGAGCCTGCACGGCACCGGCATCGGCCGGGGGATCGCGGTCGGGACCGTGCTCCGGATGCCCGACCCGCTGCCCGAGCCCGACGAGACGCCCAGCGCGCTCACGCCCGACGCCGAGAAGGAGCGCGCCCGCGCCTCGCTCGCCGCCACAGCCGCCGTCATCCGGCACCGCGGCGAACGCGCCGGCGGCTCCGCGAAGGACGTGCTCGAGGCGCAGGCCTTCATGGCCGAGGACCCCACCCTGATCGACGACGTCGGAGTGCGGATCGACGGCGGCGCCACCGCCGAGCGCGCCGTGTACGAGGCGTTCGCCGCCTTCCGCGATCTGCTCGTGAGCATGGGCGGCTACATGGGCGAGCGGGCCACCGACCTCGACGACGTCTCGCAGCGAGTCGTCGCGCATCTCCGCGGCGTTCCCGCCCCCGGCGTGCCCGACCCCGACGAGCCGTTCGTGCTCGTCGCCCGCGACCTGGCCCCGGCCGACACCGCACTGCTCGACCTCGACAAGGTGCTCGCCCTGGTGACCAGCGACGGGGGCCCGACCTCGCACACCGCCATCCTCGCCCGCGAGAAGTCGATCGTGGCGGTCGTGGGAGTGACGGATGCGCTGACGCTGGTCGACGGCACCGAGGTGATCGTCGACGCGGGAACCGGCACCGTGACGGTCTCGCCGACCGACGAGGAGCGGGCCGCGGCGATCGCCCGGGCCGCCGAACTGAAATCCGCCCGGAGCGCTGCGACCGGCCCCGGGCAGCTCTCCGACGGCACCCTCATCCCGCTGCTGGCCAACCTCGGCTCGGCCGACGGCGCGGCGGACGCACTGGAGAAGGGCGCCGAGGGCGTCGGGCTCTTCCGCACCGAGTTCCTCTTCCTCGACGCCGCGAGCGCGCCGAGCGTCGAGGAACAGAAGGCGCAGTACCTGCGGTTGCTCCAGGCTTTCGCCGGCAAGAAGGTGGTCGTGCGTGCTCTGGATGCCGGCGCCGACAAGCCCCTCAGCTTCCTCAACGACGCCCCCGAGGAGAATCCGGCGCTCGGATTGCGCGGCCTCCGTGCTCTGCGGGCCAACGAGCCGATCCTGCGCGATCAGCTCACCGCCCTCGCCCAGGCCGACGCCGAGTCCGAAGCCGAGGTGTGGGTGATGGCGCCGATGGTCTCCACCGTCGAGGAGACCCGGTACTTCACCGCCCTCGCCCGCGAGGTGGGACTGAAGACCGCCGGCGTCATGGTGGAGGTGCCGTCGTCGGCGCTGCTCGCCGACCGCATCCTGGCCGACGCCGACTTCGCGTCGATCGGCACCAACGATCTCACCCAGTACACCCTCGCGGCCGACCGCCTGCTCGGGTCGGTGGCCTCGTTCCAGGACCCGTGGCATCCGGCCGTTCTGAAACTCGTGGGCGAGGTCGGCGCCGCCGGTCACGCCACCGGCAAGCCAGTGGGCATCTGCGGCGAGGCCGCGGCCGACCCGCTGCTCGCCGTCGTGCTCGTGGGCCTCGGCGCCACCACGTTGTCGATGTCGCCGTCGGCGCTCGCCGACGTCCGTGCCGAGCTCGCCCACTTCACGCTCGACGACGCCCGCCGGTTCGCCGACCTGGCGCTGTCGGCCGACAGCGCTGTCGAGGCACGGGCCGCGGTCACCACCGCCGCCGCTGCCACACGCTAGTACCCCCTGCACCACACCCGAAATCACCATCACAGAAACGGAGAAGTCGTCATGACAACGGCGTCAGAAACGAAGACGGGAGGCGGAGCCCGCGTGCGCGTCCAGCGCTTCGGAACCTTCCTCAGCGGCATGGTCATGCCCAACATCCCCGCGTTCATCGCGTGGGGCCTCATCACGAGCCTGTTCATCGCCACCGGGTGGCTGCCGAACGGCATCCTCGGCGGCTTCGGCAACGCGGATGTCATCGGCTGGCAGGGCGCGGCCACCGCACTCGCCCAGGCCGACGACGGCACCACCTTCCCGCAGTACGTGGGACTCGTGGGGCCGATGATCACCTACCTGCTCCCGCTCCTCATCGCCAACACCGGCGGCCGGATGGTCTACGGAGCGCGCGGCGGCGTGGTCGGCACCATCGCCACCATGGGTGTGATCGTGGGCGCCTCGGTTCCGATGTTCATCGGCGCCATGATCATGGGCCCGCTCGGCGCCTGGCTGATCAAGCAGGTCGACAGGATCTGGGCCGGCAAGATCAAGGCCGGCTTCGAGATGCTGGTCGACAACTTCTCCGCCGGCATCCTCGGCTTCATCCTCGCAGTGGCCGGCTTCTTCGGCATCGCCCCGGTGATCCAAGGGCTCTCGGCCGCACTCGAAGCGGCCGTCAACTGGCTGGTGACGCTCGGTCTGCTCCCGCTGGCGTCGATCTTCGTCGAGCCGGGAAAGGTGCTCTTCCTCAACAACGCCATCAACCACGGCGTGTTCACGCCGCTCGGTGTGCAGCAGGTGGCGGAGCAGGGCAAGTCGATCCTCTTCCTCATCGAGGCGAACCCCGGTCCCGGCCTCGGCATCCTGCTGGCGTTCTCGATCTTCGGCATCGGACTCGCGAAGGCCAGCGCCCCCGGTGCGGCCATCATCCAGTTCTTCGGCGGCATCCACGAGATCTACTTCCCGTACGTGCTCTCGAAGCCCCTCACCATCCTCGCGGCCATCGCGGGCGGTGCGGTGGGAGTCGCCACGAACGTCCTGTTCAACTCGGGCCTGCGCGCTCCCGCATCGCCCGGCAGCATCATCGCCGTGCTGATCCAGACCGCTCCCGACAGCTACGTCGGCGTGCTGCTCTCCGTGATCCTCTCGGCGGCGACCTCGTTCATCATCTGCTCGATCATCCTGCGGGCGAGCCGCAAGCGCGACCTCGAGCGCGGCGAGAGCGGCGACCTGTCGGCCGCCATCGCGCAGACCGAGGCCAACAAGGGCAAGGAGTCGAGCGTGCTCGGCAGCCTTCGCGCCGAGGGCGTGCCCGCCGGCGACGCGGAGGCCGTGGCCGAGGAGACCTCGCTGCTCACCGACACGCGCCCCATCCGCAACATCGTGTTCGCCTGCGACGCGGGAATGGGATCGAGTGCGATGGGAGCGTCGGTGCTCCGCAATAAGATCAAGAAGGCCGGCATCGAGGGTGTCACGGTGGTCAACAAGGCCATCGCCAACCTCGACGACGACGTCGATCTGGTGATCACCCAGCGCGAGCTCACTCCTCGTGCGCAGGAGCGCACGCCGAGTGCCGAACACGTCTCGGTGGACAACTTCATGACCAGCCCGCGGTACGACGAGGTCGTCGAGAAGCTGAAAGAGCAGAGCGCCGCCGAGTAGGCGACGCCCGAAGAGGAGGAGACCCCCATGGCAGTTCTCGAGCAGTCGCAGATCCGGCTGAACGGCACGGCGCGCACGAAGGAGGAGGCGATCGCCGAGGCGGCCGACATCCTCGTGGCGACGGGCGCGGTTCTGCCCGGCTATCTCGACTACATGCGCCTCCGCGAGGAGGCCGTGTCGACCTACATGGGGAACTTCCTCGCCATTCCGCACGGCACGAACGAGGGCAAGGACACCATCCTCGACTCCGCGCTCTCGTTCGTGCGGTACGACGAGCCGCTCGACTGGGGCGGCGAGGAGGTGCGGTTCGTGGTGGGCATCGCGGGCAAGGAGGGTGGACACATGGAGATCCTCACCAAGATCGCCATCGTGTTCAGCGACGAGGACGAGGTCGCCAAGCTCCTCGACGCCGAGACGCCGGAAGCCGTGCTCGACATCCTCGGCGACATCAACGAATAGGTGGCCGACATGAAAGCCGTGCATTTCGGAGCCGGCAACATCGGGCGGGGCTTCGTGGGGCTGATCCTCCACGACGCCGGCTACGAGGTGGTGTTCGCCGACGTGAACGCCGACCTGATCGACGCCCTCGCCGCGTCGGAGAGCTACCAGGTGCGCGCGGTGGGGGAGAACTCCTCCACCCGCACCGTCACTGGCTACCGCGCGCTCAACAGCGGGACCGACGAGGATGCGGTGGTCGCCGAGATCGCGACCGCCGACATCGTGACCACCGCGGTGGGGCCGAACATCCTGAAGTTCGTGGCGCCGGTCATCGCCCGCGGTCTGTCGGAGCGCTCGCCCGAGCGGGCGCCGCTCCAGGTGATGGCCTGCGAGAACGCGATCAACGCGACGGATGCGCTGAAGGCCGAGATCGTGAGCCGGCTCGGGGACGGATCGCCCGCACTCGACCGGGCCGTTTTCGCGAACACCGCGGTCGACCGGATCGTGCCGAACCAGGACCCGGGAGCGGGGCTCGACGTCACCGTCGAGGACTTCTTCGAGTGGGCGATCGAGGCCGGCCCGTTCGGCGACGCCCTGCCCGCGATCCCGGATGCGCACTTCGTGCCCGACCTCGCCCCGTACATCGAGCGCAAGCTCTTCACCGTGAACACGGGCCATGCCACCGTGGCGTACCACGGCTGGATCGAAGGTGCCTCCACGCTCGCCGACGCCCTCTCCGTCCCCGCAGTCTTCACCGAGGTGAAGGCCGTCCTGGCCGAGACGAAGGCCCTGCTGGTGGCCAAGCACGAGTTCGACCCGGCCGTGCAGGAGGCCTACCTGGAGAAGAACCTCGCGCGGTTCGCCAACCCCTATCTCACCGACACCCCGGAGCGGGTGGGGCGTCAGCCACTGCGCAAGATCAGCCGGCACGAGCGCTTCATCGGCCCGGCCGCGGAGTTGGCCGAGCGAGGGCTGCCGACGGATGCCCTCCTGCGCGCCGTCGGCGCCGCCCTGCGTTTCGACGCCCCCAGCGATCCGCAGAGCGCCGAGCTGGCGGAGCTGCTCGACACGTTGACGCCCGAGCGGTTCGCCGAGCAGGTCTCCGGGATCGAGCCCGGGCATCCGCTGTATCCTGGACTGGTCGCCACGGTGCGGTCGGTCGTTGCTTTTCGGAGCGAATAGGAGTAATGGAGCTCCTTGCAGAGAGCCCATTCTTAGCGTAAGCTCGACCTTTGGTGTTTTCGGCCAGTCGTCACCCGACGAATCCGCGGCCGATCCTCCGCAAGACCAGCACATTCTACTTTTAGCGACAGTGAGGCTATGGCCAAAAAAGACGGTGTTATCGAGATCGAGGGCGCAGTCGTCGAGGCACTCCCGAACGCCATGTTCCGGGTTGAGTTGACGAATGGCCACAAGGTTCTTGCCCACATCTCGGGCAAGATGCGCCAGCACTACATCCGCATCCTCCCGGAGGACCGCGTGATCGTCGAGCTGAGCCCGTACGACCTCACCCGTGGCCGGATCGTCTACCGCTACAAGTAAGTGATCGCTGCTGGAAAGTAACGGCCTCGCGGCACATCCGCGAGGTACGAGGACAGCGAAGAGAGAAATCACATGAAGGTCAACCCCAGCGTCAAGCCCATCTGCGAGCACTGTCGCGTGATCCGTCGTAACGGTCGCGTCATGGTGATCTGCAAGAGCAACCCGCGCCACAAGCAGCGCCAGGGCTAGCAGTACCCGGCTTCGGCCGGTTCACGAAAATGGCAGTGTCAGAAGCCGCCCGGTGAGAGCCGGGCGGTGGACACCTTCGGTCGGAGGCCGGAGCACATTCACTGTCACAGACCTCCACTCATCAACAGGAGATAGCCACAATGGCACGTCTAGCAGGAGTTGACATTCCCCGCGACAAGCGCGTGGAAGTTGCCCTCACGTACATCTACGGGGTCGGCCGCACGCGCGCGCTCAAGACCCTCGCCGACACCGAGATCAGCGGAGACATCCGCGTCAAGGATCTGAGCGACGAGCAGCTCGTCGCTCTCCGCGACTACATCGAGGGCAACTACAAGGTAGAGGGTGACCTCCGCCGCGAGGTCGCCGCCGACATCCGCCGCAAGGTCGAGATCGGTTCCTACGAAGGCGTCCGTCACCGCAAGGGCCTCCCCGTGCGCGGACAGCGCACCAAGACCAACGCTCGCACCCGCAAGGGCCCGAAGCGCACCGTCGCCGGCAAGAAGAAGGCCGGCCGCTAAGCGCGCCGACTGACCAGGATTCCAGGAGATATAAATGGCAACCCCCAAGTCGGCCGTCCGCAAGCCGCGCAAGAAAGAGAAGAAGAACGTCGCCGTGGGCCAGGCCCACATCAAGTCGACCTTCAACAACACCATCGTGTCGATCACCGACACGACCGGTGCCGTCATCAGCTGGGCCTCCTCGGGTGGCGTCGGCTTCAAGGGCTCGCGCAAGTCGACCCCGTTCGCCGCGCAGCTCGCTGCCGAGTCGGCTGCCCGCCAGGCTCAGGAGCACGGCATGAAGAAGGTCGACGTCTTCGTCAAGGGCCCCGGCTCCGGCCGCGAGACCGCGATCCGCTCCCTCCAGGCCGCCGGCCTCGAGGTCGGTTCGATCAACGACGTGACCCCGCAGGCGCACAACGGATGCCGCCCGCCCAAGCGTCGTCGCGTGTGACCTTCCAGTACTGACCCGTCGGCGGGATGCGCAACCCGCGTCCCGCCTTCGGGGTTCTTTCCACAACTCAATACCTCGTCACGTGAGTGTCATATAGCGGACACTCAGCCGAAAGGAATCACAGTGCTCATTGCACAGCGCCCAACTCTCACCGAAGAGAACATCTCGGAGTTCCGTTCGCGGTTCGTCATCGAGCCGCTCGAGCCCGGCTTCGGATACACCCTCGGAAACTCGCTCCGCCGCACGCTCCTCTCCTCGATCCCCCGGTGCTGCTGTCACGAGCATCCGTCTCGACGGCGTGCTGCATGAGTTCAGCACCATCCCCGGTGTGAAGGAAGACGTCACCGAGATCATCCTGAACATCAAGGGTCTCGTCGTCTCCAGCGAGCACGACGAGCCGATCACCGCCTACCTGCGCAAGCACGCGTCGGGTGAGGTCACTGCGGCCGACATCTCGGCTCCGGCCGGTGTGGAGATCCACAACCCCGAGCTCGTCATCGCCACGCTCAACGACAAGGCGAAGTTCGAGCTCGAGCTGATCATCGAGCGCGGCCGTGGCTACGTGTCGGCGACCCAGAACCGCAGCGAGTTCTCCGAGGCCGGTCAGATCCCGATCGACTCGATCTACTCGCCCGTGCTGAAGGTCACCTACCGCGTCGAGGCGACCCGTGCCGGTGAGCGCACCGACTTCGACCGTCTGGTCGTGGATGTCGAGACGAAGCCGGCCATCACGCCGCGCGACGCCATCGCCTCCGCCGGTCGCACCCTCACCGAGCTGTTCGGTCTCGCCCGCGAGCTCAACTCCGCCGCCGAGGGCATCGAGATCGGCCCCGCGCCGGTCGACGCCGTTCTCTCGTCGGAGCTGTCGGTTCCGATCGAGGACCTCGACCTCTCGGTGCGTTCCTACAACTGCCTCAAGCGCGAGGGCATCAACACGGTGTCCGAGCTCGTGGCCCTGTCGGAGACGCAGCTCATGAACATCCGCAACTTCGGACAGAAGTCGGTCGATGAGGTGAAGGACAAGCTCGTCGAGCTCGGCCTCTCGCTGAAGGACACCGTTCCCGGGTTCGACGGCGCTCACTTCTACGGCGGCTACGACGACGAGAACGTCTAAGACGTTCCTGTCGTCCGCATCGTCCAACCCGACCAACTGACTCACATCTGGAGATAAGAAATGCCCAAGCCAACCAAGGGACCCCGTCTCGGCGGCGGACCGGCGCACGAGCGCCTGCTCCTCGCGAACCTGGCTGCCGCCCTGTTCACCCACAAGAGCATCAAGACGACCGAGACCAAGGCCAAGCGGATGCGTCCGCTGACCGAGCGTCTCATCACCTTCGCCAAGCGCGGAGACCTGCACGCCCGTCGTCGCGTGCTCGCCGTGATCGGTGACAAGAACGTCGTGCACGAGCTCTTCACCGAGATCGCCCCGCTCATGGCGGAGCGCGAGGGCGGCTACACCCGCATCACGAAGCTCGGCTTCCGCAAGGGCGACAACGCTCCCATGGTGCAGATCGAGCTCGTGCTCGAGCCCGTCGTGGCCAAGAAGAAGGCCGCCCCGAAGTCGTCGACCAAGGCTGAGGCGCCCGCTGCCGCCGCCGCACCGGCCGAGGACGAGGTCGTCGAGGAGACGCCTGCCGAGGAGACCGCCGCCGAGGAGTCGACCGAGGCTGCTGCTGAGGAGACCGCTGAGGCTCCCGAGGCCGAGGCTGCTGCCGACGCCGACGCCGACGAGGCTCCGGCCACCGAGGCCGAGGAGAAGGACGCCAAGTAGGCATCCGTCACCGCCGCACGAAGGCCCCGCACCCGCAAGGGTGGCGGGGCCTTCGTCGTAGAATGACAGCCGTGGAACTCGAGACCGGACTGTGGCGCATCCGTCTCGACCTCGCCTACGACGGCACCGACTTCTCGGGGTGGGCGCGGCAGCCCGGGCTTCGCACCGTCCAGGGCACGCTCGAGGAGGTGCTCGCCACGCTGTTCCGGCGGTACCCGCCCAACCCGCAGCTGTGGGTGGCCGGGCGGACGGATGCCGGTGTGCACGCCTCCGGACAGGTCGCCCATCTCGATCTCACCGACGCGCAGTTGCGCAGCCTCCGCCGGCGCGGTGACGACGCCCGCACCATGGAGCCCGAGGCTCTCGCGCGGCTGCTCGGGCAGCGGATGAACGGCATCCTGGGAGCCGACTCCGACGTGCTGGTGCTCGGCTCGACGCTGGCCCCCGAGGGCTTCGACGCCCGCTTCTCCGCCGTCTGGCGGCGCTATGTCTACCGGGTGAGCGACATGGCGTCACCGCGAGACCCGCACCTCAGACGCACGACCGTGCGGCTACCGACTTCTCTCGACGTCGACGCGATGGATGCCGCCGCCCGCGCCCTGCTCGGACTGCACGACTACGCGACGTTCTGCAAACCGCGAGAGGGGTCGACCACGATCCGCACCCTGCAGGCCTTCTCGTGGGAGCGCGGCGCCGACGGCGTGCTCGTGGCATCCCTCCAGGCCGACGCGTTCTGCCACAGCATGGTGCGCTCGCTCGTGGGCGGCACGGTGGCGGTGGGTGACGGCAGCCTGAGCGGGCCCGAGCTCGTGCGTCTGCGCGACGACGGGATGCGCACCGGCGCCTTCCTGGTGATGCCCGCCAAGGGGCTGGTGCTCACCGAGGTCGGGTATCCACCGGCCGAGGAACTGCGCGCCCGGGCGGAGCAGACCCGCGCGCGTCGCGAGCTCATTTGACCGGTGGGGTGGTATCGCCTATTCTTGATCTTTGGTGTGCGCGCCTCATCGCTCGCCGCCCGAAGTTGAGCCCTCCATCGGCTGTGTTCCCCGTCGTTCTGATCGGGAACACCCACCGGAGTGGGATTCACGAACTCCTCACCTCGAACAAGAAAGCAGCACTACTGTGACGCGTACCTACACCCCGAAGGCCAGCGAAGTCTCGCGCGGCTGGGTCATCATCGATGCGACCGACATCGTGCTCGGCCGCCTGGCCAGCCACGCCGCGACCATCCTGCGTGGCAAGAACAAGGCCACCTTCACCCCGCACATGGACATGGGTGACTTCGTCATCATCGTCAACGCCGACAAGGTCGCCCTCACCGGCGCCAAGCTCGCGCAGAAGAAGGCCTACCGCCACTCGGGCTACCCGGGCGGACTCAGCTCGGTAACCTACGCGGAGCTCCTCGCCAAGAGCCCGGAGCGCGCCGTCGAGAAGGCGATCCGCGGGATGCTGCCGAAGACCTCGCTCGGCCGCGACCAGTTCCGCAAGCTGAAGGTCTACGCAGGCCCCGAGCACCCGCACGCTGCTCAGCAGCCCACCCCGTACATCCTCGACCAGGTCGCCCAGTAGCGTCCCTCGTTCAGCAGACTCAGACAAAGGACACACAACTACCGTGGCGAAGATCGCAGATCAGATTGACGTGGCTCCCGAGAGCTACTCCACCGAAACCCCGGCCGACGAGGCGCCCCGCGCCCCCCGTGCCGTTCTCAACGTGTCGGGCGCGGCCGTGGGCCGTCGCAAGCAGGCCATCGCCCGCGTGCGCCTCGTTCCCGGCGGCGGCACCCTCACGGTCAACGGCCGTGAGTTCGCCGACTACTTCCCCAACAAGCTGCACCAGCAGCTGATCACCGACCCCTTCAAGGTGCTCGACCTCATCGGCTCCTACGACGTCGTCGCGAAGATCACCGGTGGTGGCCCCTCGGGTCAGGCCGGCGCCCTCCGCCTCGCCATCGCGCGTGCCCTGAACGAGATCGACCGCGAGAACAACCGGCCGAACCTCAAGAAGGCCGGCTTCCTCTCCCGCGACTCGCGCGTCATCGAGCGCAAGAAGGCCGGTCTCAAGAAGGCACGTAAGGCGTCGCAGTTCTCGAAGCGCTAAGCGCGCTTCGGCTCTACGCTTAGCCTATGGCTCGCCTGTTTGGCACCGATGGGGTGCGGGGGCTCGCGAACCAGGACGTCACCGCCGACCTCGCTCTTCGGATCGCTCAGGCCGGTGCTCGTGTCCTGGGGGCCGAAGCCCGAAGTGAGGGTCGACGACCCGTCGCTGTGGTCGCTCGCGACCCGCGACAGTCGGGCGACTTCATCGCGGCCGCTGTGGCCGCCGGTTTCGCCAGCTCCGGCGTCGACGTCCTCGACGCCGGAGTACTGCCGACCCCGGCCGCGGCCTTCCTGATCGCGGACATCGACGCCGATTTCGGCGTGGTGATCTCCGCCTCCCACAATCCGGCGCCCGACAACGGGATCAAGTTCTTCGCCCGCGAGGGCAAGAAGCTGCCCGACGAGGTCGAGATCTCGATCGAGGCGGCGCTCGAACATCCGCAGCTCACGCCGCTCGGCGGCGACATCGGACGCATCAAGCGGTTCGCGGATGCCGAAGACCGGTACGTCGTGCACCTGCTGACGACTCTGCCGCATCGCCTCGACGGCATCCACGTGGTGCTCGACTGCGCCCACGGCGCGGCGGCCGGCGTCTCGCCCGAGGCGTTCAGTCAGGCCGGCGCCCGGATCACGGTGATCGGCAACGATCCGAACGGCATGAACATCAACGACGGGGTGGGTTCGACGCACCTCGACAAGCTCGCTGCCGCCGTGGTGGCGGCCGGAGCGGATGTCGGCATCGCCCACGACGGCGACGCCGACCGCTGCCTGGCGGTCGACGCGAACGGCAGAATCGTCGACGGCGACCAGATCATGGCCATCCTCGCCCTCTCCGAACGCGAGCGCGGCGCGTTGCGCGAGGACACCCTGGTGGCCACGGTGATGTCGAACCTCGGCCTCAAGGTGGCGATGGCCCACCACGGCATCCGGATGCTCGAGACGAAGGTGGGCGACCGCTACGTGCTCGAGGCCATCAACGAGCAGCAGCTCAGCCTCGGCGGCGAACAGTCCGGCCACATCATCTTCGCCGACTACGCCACCACGGGAGACGGCATCCTCACCGGTCTCCAGCTCCTCAGCCGCATGGCGGCCACCAAGCAGAGCCTCGCCGAGCTCGCGGGCGTGATGAAGGTCTACCCGCAGACCCTGGTGAACGTGCGCGGCGTCAACCGTGACGGCGTGCACACCGACAAGGTGCTGGCGGCCGCGGTGGCGGAGGCCGAAGCCGACCTCGGCGAGACCGGCCGCGTGCTCCTGCGGCCCTCGGGCACCGAACCGCTGGTACGCGTGATGGTCGAGGCGGGCGACCAGGCCACGGCCGACCGCATCGCCGAGTCGCTGGCCGACGTGGTGCGGCAGCGCCTGTCCACGGGCGTGGAGCAGTCGCTCTAGAGCTTCCTCAGCAGCACCTTGTTGACCGTGTGGTCGGCATCCTTCTGCAGCACCAGGGTCGCGCGCGATCGGGTGGGACGGATGTTCGACATCAGGTTGGGCAGGTTGATCGACTCCCAGATCGAGCGCGCCGTCTCGCGCGCCTCGACCTCGCTGAGGCTCGAGTAGCGGTGGAAGTAGGACTTCGGATTCGCGAAGGCACCGCGCTGCAGATCGAGGAAACGGTTCTCGTACCAGTTCGCGATGTCGGTGGTGCGGGCATCCACGTAGACCGAGAAGTCGAACAGGTCGCTCACGGCGAGCGTGTTGCTGGCCGCCGGAGGCTGCAGAACGTTGAGCCCTTCGACGATGAGGACGTCGGGCTGCCGCACGACCACCTGCGCCTCGGGCACGATGTCGTAGCTGAGGTGTGAGTAGAAGGGAGCGCGCACCTCCGGATTGCCGCTCTTCACGGCGCTCACGAAGCGCAGCAGCGCGCGCCGGTCGTAGGACTCGGGGAAGCCCTTGCGGTGCATGATGCCGCGGCGCTCCAGCTCGCGGTTGGGCAGCAGGAAGCCATCGGTGGTGACGAGCTCGACCCGCGGCGTGTCGGCCCAGCGGGCGAGGAGCTCGCGCAGGAGCCGCGCGATGGTGGACTTGCCGACCGCCACCGATCCGGCCACGCCGATCACGAACGGGGTGGACTTCGAGCGCTCGCCGAGGAAGTCCGACGTCGCCCGGTGCAATTGCTGAGCGCTGGTGGCGTAGAGGTTGAGCAGTCGCGCGAGGGGCAGGTAGACCTCGGTGACCTCGCGGATGTCGAGGGGGGTTGCCGAGCCCGCGCAACTGCACGATCTCGGTCTCGAGCAACGGCAGCGGAGTCGTCGGCGCGAGAGCCGCCCAGTGCGCCCGGTCGAATTCTATGAACGGGCTGAACTGCGCGAGACTGGGGGAGGAGGAATCGGGCATAGGACTCCTATTCTGCCCGAAGACCGTGGCGGCGCCCGCCTCGGCGGCTGTCAGCAGTCGTCCGGTCGCGCTCGGCTAAACTCGACCCCATGTGTGGAATCGTGGGTTACGTCGGCAACAACAGCAGTCTCGAGGTGCTCCTCGGTGGACTGCGCCGACTGGAGTACCGCGGTTACGACTCCGCCGGTGTTGCCGTGATCGGCGACGACGGGAGCCTCACCACGCGCAAGCGCGCCGGCAAGCTGGCCGTTCTCGCCGACGACCTCGACGCGCATCCGATGGCCGACGGCAGGACCGGGATCGGGCACACCCGCTGGGCGACGCACGGCGGACCGACCGACGGCAACGCGCATCCGCACCTCGACGCCTCCGGTCGCATCGCGCTGATCCACAACGGCATCATCGAGAACTTCGCCACCCTCAAGCAGGAGCTGCTCGAAGACGGCTTCGTCTTCGACAGCGAGACCGACACCGAGGTGGCCGCGAAGATGCTCGGCCGCGAATACGAGGCAGGCGACGGGCTCGCCGCGGCTCTCGCCCGCGTGGTGTCGCGCCTGGACGGAGCCTTCACTCTTCTCGCCCTGCACCAGGAGGAGCCGGGCGTCGTCGTGGGCGCCCGCCGCAACTCTCCGCTCGTGATCGGGCTGGGCGAGGGCGAGAACTTCCTCGGCTCGGACGTCGCGGCCTTCGTGGAGCACACGCACCGCGCCGTGGCGATCGGTCAGGACCAGATCGTCGTCATCACCGCCGACTCGGTCACCGTCACCGACTTCGACGGCGCCCCCGTCGACACGCACGAGTTCGAGGTGTCGTGGGATGCCGCAGCCGCCGAGAAGGGCGGCTGGTCGAGCTTCATGGCGAAGGAGATCAGCGAAGAGCCCGAGGCGGTGGCGAACACCATCCTCGGCCGCGTGCACGAGGGCGAGGTCGTGCTGCCCGAACTCGCGGACCTCGACGAGGTGCTGCGCGGCATCGATCGCGTGATCATCATCGCCTGCGGCACGGCCAGCTACTCGGGTCTCCTCGGCAAGTACGCCCTCGAGAAGTGGGCGCGCATCCCCGTGGAGGTGGAGCTCTCGCACGAGTTCCGCTACCGCGAGCCGGTGCTCACGCCCCGCACCCTCGTCGTGTCGATCAGCCAGTCGGGCGAGACGATGGACACGCTGATGGCCGTCAAGTACGCCATCGCGAACGGCGCCCGCACGCTCTCGATCTGCAACACCCAGGGTGCGACGATCGCCCGCGAGTCGGACGCCGTGGTCTACACCCACGCCGGCCCCGAGGTCGCGGTGGCGTCGACCAAGGCCTTCGTGGCGCAGATCACGGCCCTCTACCTCTTCGGTCTCCACCTCGCCCGCGTGCGCGGTGAGCTCGAGCACGCGCAGGGAGCGAAGCTCATCGCCGAGCTGCAGGCGATCCCGAAGAAGATCGAGCAGGTGCTGAAGAACGCCCCCGAGATCACCCAGCTGGCCAAGTGGATGTCCGACACCCGCGCCGTGCTCTTCCTCGGCCGCCACGTCGGGTACCCGATCGCCCTCGAGGGTGCTCTGAAGCTCAAGGAACTGGCGTACATCCATGCCGAGGGCTTCGCGGCCGGCGAGCTGAAGCACGGGCCGATCGCCCTGATCGAGCCGGGCCAGCCCGTGTTCGTCGTGGTGCCCTCGCCGCGGGATCCCAACTCGCTCCACGCCAAGGTGGTGTCGAACATCCAGGAGATCCGCGCGCGCGGCGCCCGCATCCTCGCCATCGCCGAGGAGGGCGACGTGGCCGTGCTGCCGTTCGCCGACGAGGTGATCCGCATCCCGCTCGCCGCGCCGCTGTTCGAGCCGCTGCTGACCGTGATCCCGTTGCAGCTATTCGCGATGGAACTCGCCACCGCCAAGGGCCTCGACGTCGACCAACCGCGGAACCTGGCGAAGTCCGTCACGGTCGAGTAGCCGCCGTGATCGTCGGAGTCGGAGTCGACCTCGTCGACGTCGCGCGATTCGAGCGCTCCCTCGAGAAGACGCCGCGGTTGCTCGATCGGCTGTTCGCTCCGAGCGAACGGATGCTGCCGGTGCGCTCGCTCGCGGCCCGGTTCGCCGCGAAGGAGGCTCTGATCAAGGCCGTCGGGCATTCCACCGAGTTCCGCTGGCACGACATGGAGGTCGTGTCGAACGAGCATCGCAATCCGGAGTTCCAGGTCTCGGGCGGAGTCGCGCAGGCGCTCGCCGAGATCGGTGCCACACGACTGCACCTCAGCATGACCCACGACGGCGGCACGGCTGTGGCGTTCGTGGTCGCCGAGGCAGGGGACGTCTGATGGTCCAGGTTTCCGTTCCGGCCACGGCGCCCGCGCCGGCCCTCCGCCGCGCAATCATCGACACCGAGGCGATCGCGGCCAATGTCTCCCGTGTGAGCTCGCTCGTCGCCCCTGCCGCCGTGATGGCCGTGGTGAAGGCCGACGGCTACGGACACGGAGCGGTGCCGGCGGCCCGCGCCGCGCTCGACGGAGGAGCCACCTGGATCGGAGTCGCCGATGTCTCCGAGGCCCTCGCGCTCCGCGCCGCCGGCATCGGCGCCCCGGTGCTGGCCTGGCTGCACGGACACGATCCCTCCTTCACCGAGGCCGTCGAGCACGACGTGGCCATCGGTGTCAGCACGCGCCTGCAGCTCCAACGGGCTGCCGATGCCGGAAGCATCCATGCTCCGGCTCGGGTGCACTTGAAGGTCGACACCGGGCTCGGTCGCAATGGGCTCGGTCGCGCCGAGTGGGAGCCCGTCTTCCAAGCCGCCCGCGACGCGGTGGGGAACCGGCGCATCCGTGTCGAAGGCCTGTTCAGCCACCTGTCGAACGCGAGCGATGACGACGACCTCGAGCAACTCGACGCCTTCGACGAGGCGACCGGGATCGCCCGCAGTCTCGGCCTCGATCCGGGTGTCCGCCACCTCGCCTCGACGGCCGGAGCCCTGCGGCTGCCGGCCACCCGGCTCGACCTGGTGCGCCTGGGCATCGGCTTGTACGGGCTCTCCCCGTTCGAGAGCGTGGACTCGGCGACCCTCGGACTCCGTCCGGCGATGCGTGTCGAGACCCGTCTGATCGCGGTCAAGCGCGTGCCCGCCGGCACCGGCGTCTCCTACGGCTACACCTACCGGCCAGAGGCCGACACCTGGCTCGGCCTCGTGCCGCTCGGTTACGCCGACGGCATCCCCCGCCACGTCTCGAACCGGGGGAGCGTCTGGGTGGGCGGTACGGAGCATCCGATCGTCGGACGCGTGGCGATGGACCAGTTCGTCGTCGACCTCGGCGAGCACGCTGCTCAGGTCGGCGACCGGGTGGTGCTCTTCGGCGACCCGGCGGACGGATTCCCGAGCGCCGACGCGTGGGCGGCTGCCGCCGGCACCATCAACTACGAGGTGGTGACGCGCCTCGGCGCCCGAGTGAAGCGTGAATACTCGGCGATCGCCGAGCGCGGGGAGAGGGTGCCGGTATGAGCGGGGCGACACCGCGGCGGGAGGCCGTGATCGACCTCGACGCCTTCCGGCACAATGTGCGCACCCTGTCGGCGCTGGCGCAGCCGGCTGAGACGATGCTCGCCGTCAAGGCCGACGCCTACGGGCACGGCATGGTGCCGCTGGCACGTGCGGCGCTCGAATCGGGGGCGACGTCGCTCGCGGTGCTCGACATCCCCGCCGCCCTCGTGCTGCGCGACGCCGGCATCACGGAGCCGATCTTCGCCTGGATGCACGACCCCGACGCGCTCTTCGGCCCAGCGGCCGAGGCCGACATCGACCTGGGCATCTCCGCGGTCTGGCAACTCGACGCCATCGCCGCGGCCGGAGCCTCGCGCGCCCCGCGGGTGCACCTCAAGATCGACACCGGACTCAGCCGCAACGGTGCGACCGAAGAGGACTGGCCCGGCCTCGTCGCCGCCGCGCTCGACTACGATCGCCGCGGAGTGGTGCGGCTGCACGCCGCGTGGTCGCATCTCGCCGACGCCTCACCCGAGGACGACGCGGTGGCGCTCGCCAAGCTGCGTCGCGCCGTCGCGGTGGCCGAAGGCCTCGGCGCCCGGTTCGAGCTTCTGCACCTGGCCGCGAGTTCGGCGGGCATCCGGATGCCCGAGGCCCGGCTCGGACTCGTGCGTTTCGGCATCGCGGCCTACGGCATCTCGCCCTTCGACGACGCCTCGGGCCGCGACCTCGGTCTCCGGCCGGTGATGACCCTCCGCGCCCCCGTCGTCTCGACGAAACGCGTGCCGGCCGGCCACGGAATCTCCTACGGACTGGTCTACCGGACGAGTGCGGAGTCGACGCTCGCGCTCGTGCCGCTCGGCTACGCCGACGGCATCCCCCGCATCGCGACGGGCCGGGGCCAGGTCTGGATCAACGGTCGCCGCTATCCGATCGCCGGACGCATCGCCATGGACCAGTTCGTGGTCGACGTCGGCGACGACGCGGTGGCCCCCGGCGACGAGGTGATCGTGTTCGGCGAGGGCGACCGGGGCGAGCCCACCGCCGAGGACTGGGCCGGGTACGCCGAGACGATCGGCGACGAGATCGTGGCCCGGGTGGGAGCGCGCGTCGAGCGGGTCTACCTCGGGGCGGGAGATCCCGCAGAGGTGGCGGATGCCGCGGGCACAGGGGAGAGCGGCGCTGAGACTTCTGGCGGGACGCCGGCGACGGAGTCGGCGCCGTGACCGACGCGCGGGAGCGGCTCGCCGAGATCGGCGATCTGCTCGAGATCTCCACCCCCGAGGAGATGCACGAGTTCGGTCGTCGCATCGCGGGCTTGCTGCACGCGGGCGACGTCGTGCTGCTCTCCGGCGACCTGGGCGCCGGCAAGACGACCTTCACCCGCGGGCTCGGCGAGGGGCTCGACGTGCGCGGGCCGGTGACGAGCCCGACGTTCGTGCTGGCACGCACGCATCCGTCGCTCTCCGGCGGACCGGCGCTCGTGCACGTCGACGCCTACCGGCTGGGCAGCGCTCTCGAGCTCGACGACCTCGACATCGACTTCGCCCACTCGGTCGTCGTCGTGGAGTGGGGTGCCGGACTGATCGAGGTGCTGACCGACTCCTACCTCGCCATCGACATCGATCGACCGCACGGAGCCGGAACGAGTGACCCGGGCGCGGCGGTCGAGACCGACGCGGACGCTGCCGCCGAGGACGAGTTCACGGACGCCCCCGTCGAACCCCGCACGGTGCGCCTCCGCGGCTCCGGCCCCCGCTGGACCTGACCCCGGGCGCGACAGGGGTGGTGCGGGGTCGCGTTAGGCTCGTTCTGTGTTCCTCGCCATCGATACCTCCGCCGGCACCTCGGTCGCCGTGGCCGACGGCGACATGGTGCTCGCGGAGCGCTCCACCGAAGACACCATGCGTCACGCCGAGGTGATCGGGGAGATGATCGCGGGGGTGCTCGACGACGCGGGGGTGCCGGCATCCCGCATCCACACCGTCGTCGCGGGCATGGGTCCGGGTCCTTTCACCGGCCTCCGCGTCGGTATCGCCGCCGCGCGGGCCTTCGCCTGGGGCATCGATCGTCCGGTGGTGTCGGTGGTGAGCCACGACGCCGTCGCGCTCGAGGAGTGGTCGGCCGGCGCCCGCGGGCCGCTCCTGGTGGTGACGGATGCCCGCCGCCGCGAGGTCTACTGGTCGAGCTACGACCTCGACGACGACGCCCCGGTGCGTTCGGACGGTCCGGCGCTCTGCAAGCCCGACGAGGTGCCGTATCCCGAATTCGAGCGCATCGACGCCACGCAGATCAGTGCCGGTGCGCTGGCCCGAGTGGCCCTGCTGCACCGCCAGAGCGGCATGGCGGAGGAGTACAGCGAGCCGCTCTACCTGCGATCGCCGGATGTCACGATGCCCGGTCCCCGGAAGCGGGTGACCCCGTGAGCTGGCAGTTGAGACGGGCGGGCGTCGCCGATCTCGACGCCATCATGGCGTTGGAGGAGGCCTCGTTCGAGAACGACGCCTGGTCGCGCGAGTCGATGCGGAGCGAGCTGGCGAACCGGCACTGCTACTACCTCGTCGGCATCGACGCGGAGGCGGGAACCGACATGGTCGAGGGCTACGCCGGACTGCTGTGCCCCGTGGGGTCGACGGATGCCGACATCCAGACCATCGCCGTCTCGGAGCGGTCGCGCGGGCGGGGGCTCGGGCGGCAGCTGATGGCGCGTCTGCTCGCCGAAGCCGCCACGCGGCGGGCGAAGGCCGTCTTCCTCGAGGTGCGCGCCGACAACCCGGTGGCGCACGGCCTCTATGTGTCTCTCGGATTCGCCGACATCGCCGTGCGGCCCGCCTACTACCAGCCCGACGGCGTCGACGCGATCGTGATGCGGGCCGACCTGCCCGCCCGCGGGCCGGCTCTGGCCGCCGGCGACGCGGGGTCAGACGGCGCCCGGGAAGGGAACGCGTCATGACCGGCGGCCCCGTGGTGCTCGGCATCGAGACCTCCTGCGACGAGACAGGGGTCGGCATCGTTCGCGGTTCGACGCTCCTGGCCAACGTGATCGCTTCGTCGATGGACGAGCACGCGCGCTACGGCGGCGTGGTGCCCGAGGTGGCGGCCCGCGCCCACCTCGAGGCGATGAACCCGACTCTGTCGGCGGCGCTCGCCGAAGCGGGCATCGGTCTCGACGACGTGGACGCGATCGCCGTCACCAGCGGGCCCGGGTTGGCCGGCGCCCTGATGGTGGGGGTGGGAGCTGCGAAGGCGCTCGCCGTGGCCACCGGCAAACCGCTCTACGCGGTCAATCACTTGGTGGGCCATGTCGGCGCGGACGTTCTGGCGGCCGAGTCGCTCGAGTACCCGACGATCGCCCTGCTGGTGTCGGGCGGCCACACCTCGCTGCTGCTCGTGCGCGACCTGGTCGACGACGTCGAGCTCCTCGGCGAGACCATCGACGACGCGGCCGGCGAGGCCTTCGACAAGGTGGCGCGCGTGCTGGGATTGCCTTACCCGGGCGGCCCGCAGATCGACCGGGCGGCCGTCGGGGGCGACCCCACCGCCATCCGCTTCCCCCGCGGATTGATGCAGGCGAAGGATCTCGAGAAGCACCGCTACGACTTCTCGTTCTCGGGCCTCAAGACCGCCGTGGCCCGCTGGGTGGAGCGCGCCGGAGATGCGGGGGAGGAGATCCCCGTGGCGGATGTCGCGGCGAGCTTCCGTGAGGCGGTGGTCGACGTGCTGCTCACCAAGGCGTTCCGCGCCTGCGCCGATCACGGCATCCCACGCCTGCTCCTGGGTGGAGGAGTGGTGGCGAACGCGCGGGTGCGCGAGGCGGCGGCCGAGCGAGCCGCGGCGCAGGGTGTGACCCTGCGCATCCCGCCGCTGTCGTTGTGCACCGACAACGGTGCGATGATCGCCGCGCTCGGAGCCCAGTTGATCGAGGCCGGTCACGCGCCGTCCGAGCTCGGCTTCGGCGCCGACTCGACGCTGCCGGTCACGCAGATCCAGGTGCGCTGAGCAGCCGGTCGGCCCCTCATCGGCCGCGAGTGTTACGCGCGTCATTGACACTTTCTCAGCGGTGCTGTCACGATAGGGCCGTCATCGTTTTCTCAGGACTATTGGAGCCCATCGTGACCGAACCCACGCCCGCCTACACCCCGGCACCCGTCGCCCAGAAGACGAACGTGCTCGCCATCGTCTCGCTGGTCACCTCGATCCTCAGCTTCAACATCATCGCCGTGATCCTGGGTTTCATCGCTCTGAGCCAGATCAAGAAGACCGGCGAGTCCGGTCGAGGCCTGGCCATCGCCGGCATCATCATCGGCGGAATCGGCGTCATCTTCTGGGTCGTCATCATCATCATCGCCGTCGCCGCGGCGGCGACCGGGGCGATCACCACCACTTACTAGAAGGGCGTTCCCCGTGAGCGACACGAACAACCCCACACCTGACCCGGAAGAACCCGCCGTCCCGCCGGTGACCCCGCCCGAGACCGCCGCGGCGCCACCGGCTCCGCCCGTACCCCCGGCCCCGGCAGCGCCACCGGCGGCACCCGCCTACACGCCGCCCCCCGCGCCGGGCTACCAGCAGCCGGCTCCCGGCTACCCGGCCCCGCCGGCGCCGGGCTATCAGCAGCCCCCTGTGGGCGGTTACCAGCAGCCGCCCGTCGGCGGCTATCAGCAGCCTCCGGCCGGCGGCTACCAGCAGCCCCCGACCGGCGGCTACCAGACCCCGCCGCCCGCTCCCGGGTACGCGCAGGCGCCGCCCCCCGGCTACCAGCCGCCTCCGGCCCAGCAGCCCTACTACGGCTACCAGGCTCCGGCCACGCCGCCGATGAACACCTTGGCGATCGTCACGATCATCCTTGCGTTCGTCTTCTCGGTCGCCGGGATCGTCACGGGGCACATCGCCCTGAAGCAGATCGACCGCACGGGGGAGTCGGGCCGCGGCCTGGCGAAGGCCGGGCTGATCATCTCCTACGTGTTCACCGGCCTGGCCGTGCTGTGGCTCATCGGCGTGATCGTCTTCTCGATCCTCGCGCTGGCCGCCGGCAGCAGCGCCGTCTACTCGAACTACTAGGAAGCAGGCGCGTCCGCGCAGGAGGCCGTCAGCGTCATCCGGCGACCCGATCGACCAGCAGCGCCTCGTGCGCCCCGCCGATCCGGGTCAGGATGAGGGTGGCGGCCTCCGGCCCTTTCAGCGCCAAGCGCGTGCGCAGCGTGGCCGGGTCGACGTCGATGCCGCGCTTCTTGATCTCGAGCATGCCGATGCGCCGTTCGCGGAGGGCCTTCTTCAACTGGGCCTCGCCGGCCGGCAGCCGTTCGCGCACGCGGAAAGCCGAGGCGAACGGCGTGGCGACGAGGTCATCGCCCGTGAGGTAGGCGATGTCGCGCGAGAGCATGCCCGCACCGATCCGTTCCGCGAGGGCGCCGATGAGCCGGGCCCGGATGACGGCGCCGTCAGGCTCGTAGAGGTACTCGCCGAGGGCGCGGGTCGACACATCCGGGCTGTCGGACTCGGCGGTCAATTCATTGGCGCCGGTGTCGTCGACCACGAGCGCGGCGCGTCGGATGCCCGGCCGCGCCAGTGCGCCGAACCAGAGCCCCATCTCCACCACCTGCCCGTCGACGGAGACCCACTGCGCCTCAGCGGCGGTCGGGATGAGGGAGCGGTCGAAGCCCGGACCGAGCTTGACGCCGGTGGGCAGGCGTTCGGCCAGCCCGAACGCGAAGTCGACCGAGGGGGAGTAGTCCTCGGGGCGGGTGAGGCGGCTGGTGTTCTTGGTGCCGCCGGTTCGCCGGGCGGGATCGAGGTAGACCGCGTCGATCCCGTCGAGTGGGAAGGTCTCCGCGTCGGCCAGCACGACTTCGGCCGAGGGGAATCCGGCGAGGTTATAGGTGGCGATGGCGGCGGTGACCTCGTCGCGGTCCACCGCGACCACGGAGAGATCGAGGGCGGCGAGGGCGAGCGCGTCGGCGCCGATGCCGCAGCCGAGGTCGGCGATCCGACCGCCGCCGGCCGTGCCGAGTCCGGCGTCGCGGAAGCGACCGGCGTGCAGCGCGGCCACCTTCAGCCGGGTCGCCTGCTCGAGGCCCGCGGGCGTGTACAGCAGCCGGTCGGCGAACGCGCCGAATTTCGCGCGCGCCTTCTCCCTCAGCCGGGACTGCGTCAGCACCGCCGCCACGAGCTCGGGCGGGTGCCCGGCCTTCCGCAGCGCGCTGACCTGCTTCACGGAGTCTCCCGCCGAGTACAGCGGCAACGAGTCGAGCAGCCGCAATCCTTCGGCGGTGAGCAGCACCGACAACTCAGCAGAATCCATCCCGCAACGCTAACGCACGGGTCCCCTCGTCCTAGCACTCACGTTGCGCGAGTGCCAGCACAGCCTCTAAACTCGGATTAGCACTCTCGGTGTGAGGGTGCTAACCCAGACGTTTTGTAACTGAGAAAGAAGAGGTCAACCGTGTCGGTCTCCATCAAGCCGCTCGAGGATCGCATCGTCATCAAGCAGGTCGAAGCTGAGCAGACCACTGCTTCCGGTCTCGTCATCCCTGACACCGCCAAGGAGAAGCCCCAGGAGGGCGAAGTCGTCGCCGTCGGCCCCGGCCGCATCGACGACAACGGCAACCGCGTTCCGCTCGACGTCGCAGTCGGCGACAAGGTCATCTACTCCAAGTACGGCGGAACCGAGGTCAAGTACGCGGGCGAGGACTTCCTCGTGCTCTCGGCTCGCGACGTGCTCGCAGTCGTCGTCCGCTAGTCGGGCGTCACGTCGAAAGAACCCGGGTGGCTTCGGCCGCCCGGGTTCTTCGCGTTCCCGGGGCGGCACCTGGCCGGGCCTCGAACCCACTGAAGAGTAGAGTGTCGCGGTGACACCGCCCTCGAACCTCACCATCGCGGGCACGGCGTCCGAGCGCTTCCGCAGCGGCCTGCTCTACGCCGTCGGCGCCTACGTGCTCTGGGGCATCTTCCCGCTCTACTTCCTCCTCATGCGCCCGGCCGGCGCATTCGAGATCGTGGCGTGGCGCATCCTGTTCTCCCTGGTGTTCTGCGCCGTGCTCCTCACCGCCACGCGCGCCTGGAAGCCGTTCCTCGCCATCGCGCGTCAGCCGAAGCTCCTGCTGCTGATGGGGCTCGCCGGTGCGCTGATCTACGTCAACTGGCAGACCTACATCCTCGGTACCCTGACCGATCAGGTGGTCGAGACCTCGTTGGGCTACTTCATCAACCCCATCGTCACGGTGCTGCTCGGCGTGATCGTGCTGCGCGAGCGGCTGCGACGGATGCAGTGGGTCGCGATCGCGGTGAGCGCGGTCGCCGTCGCGGTGCTGGCCGTCGGCTACGGCAGTCTGCCGTGGATCGCGTTGATCCTCGCCGGCTCCTTCGGTGCCTACGGGCTGGTGAAGAAGCACGTGGGTCCGCGAATCGACGCGGTGAGCGGGCTCACACTGGAGACGCTCTGGCTCACGCCGGTGGCCATCGTGCAGCTGATCGTGGTCGGGCAGCTCAGCGGCCTCGTCTTCGGCACGGTGAGCATCTGGCACACCCTGATCATGCTGGCCTCCGGAGCGGCCACGGCGATCCCCTTGCTCTTCTTCGCCTCGGCGACCCGCCGGCTGCCCCTGGTGTACGTGGGCTTCACCCAGTTCATCGCTCCCATCCTCCAATTCGCGATCGGCGTCTTCGTGCTCCACGAGCCGATGCCGCCGGAGCGCTGGTTCGGCTTCGGCATCGTCTGGCTCGCGCTGGGCATCCTGGTGGCCGACATGGTGCGCTCCGCTCGCGGCTCGCGTGCCGGGGGAGATCGACCCGAGAGCGCGGCGATAAGCTGATGCGAGCATGACTCACAGCCACCGCCGAGCCCGCGGCAGGGTCGCCCGCATCGCCACCCTGACCCTCGTCTGCGCGGTCGTGCCGATGGCGCTGGCAGGATGCTTCGGGTCGGCCCCGGCGGATCCGTCCTCGCCGCCGAGCCCGGTGGCATCGATGGCCCAGCCCATCCCCACGGGAGACGGCATCCTCACCATCGGCGCCCTGATTCCGCTCTCCGGCGCGAACGCGGCGCTCGGTGCTGCGGAACTCGCCGGCATCGAGCTCGCCGCGCGCGACATCGACGAGGCCGGCGGGATGCACCGGTCCTCGATCGTCGTGCTGCACGGCGACGCCGGAGACGGCGGCAGCACGCGCGCGAGCGACGCCGTGACGGTCTTCGCCGGGCGCGGCGTCGATGCGATCGTCGGGCCGAGCACCGCCGACGTGTTCGACGCGGTGGATGCCGCAGCCGCGACCGCCGGAATCCCCGCGATCTCGGCGGTGGCCGACCCGGTGTCGATCGACGAGGGCTTCGCGGCGCGGCTGCGCTCCTCCGATCCCACCCTGGCCGACACCCGATTCGGCGCCGAGAGCTATGACGCCACCGTGCTGATCGCCCTCGCCGCGCAGCTCGCGGGGGACGACGGACGTTCCTCCATCGCCGAGTTCTTGCCGGCCGTGACGAGCGGGGCCGCCGCCTGCTCCAGCTACGGGGAATGCCTGGCCTCCCTCAAGGCGCCGGGCGGCATCCGCTACACCGGTGTCACCGGTCAACTGACGACGGATGCGGGTGCGACGAGCGCGGGCGCGTTGCGTCTGATCGGCCTCCGCCGCTGAGAGCGCGCTCATGTCACCGCCAGGTAACGATTCGGCGGTGTTACAGGGCTGTAACACGAACGTATTGTTCCGGGGCCGAATGCCGAATAGCGTGAATCCACGGCTTTTTCTTCGAATTCGCCGAGAACTGCACACATTCACAAAAGGAGCACCATGAGCGTATTTGCGAAGGCCAAGGCCTCGCGCTCGAAGCCCCTGTCGATCGTTGCGGGCGTCGCCGCGTTCAGTGCCACGGCTCTGCTGCTGGCTTCCTGCGCGTCGACTCCTTCCACCGACGGCGGAGAGACCACTGCAGCAGCCGCACTGTGCGGGCCGGATGCGGCCACCGCCGCAGCCGACATCACTCCGGCCACGCCGGAAGCCGTCCAGAGCCGCGACACCAAGCTGAAGATCGGCTCCATCCTGCCGACCACCGGTAGCCTCGCGTTCCTCGGCCCGCCCGAGATCGCGGGTGTCGACCTCGCCGTCGCGGAGATCAACGCGTCCGCGCCGGGTGTTCTCGGCGGCAACGTCGAGGTCATCCACCGCGACTCCGGTGACACCACCACCGACATCGCGACCCAGTCGGCCACCGACCTGCTCAGCCAGGGTGTCTCGGGCATCGTCGGCGCCGCGTCGTCGGGTGTCTCGTTCACCTTCATCGACCAGGTCACCGGTGCTCAGGTCGTCCAGGTCTCGCCGGCGAACACCTCGCCCGACTTCACGACGTACGCCGACGGTGGCTACTACTTCCGCACGGCGCCGTCCGACGTGCTGCAGGGCCGCGTGCTCGGCAACCTGATGGTGGGTGACGGCGCGACCAACGTCGGCATCATCTACCTCAACGACGCCTACGGCTCGGGCCTGGAGGAGAACGTCTCCACCGCGATCGAGAACGCCGGCGGAACCGTCGTGGCCTCCGAGGCCTTCAACGAGGGTGACAGCCAGTTCAGCTCGCAGATCGACGCCGTTCTGGCCGAGGACCCCGACGCCATCGCGCTGATCGCCTTCGACCAGACCAAGGTCATCATCCCCGAGCTCGTGGGCACCAAGGGCTTCGACGGCAGCAAGGTCTACTTCGTCGACGGCAACCTGTCCAACTACGCCGAGGACTTCGATCCCGGAACGCTGAACTGCGCCAAGGGCACCCTCCCCGGTGTTCTCGCCGATGACGCGTTCAAGGCGAAGATGCTGGGCATCAACCCGGATCTGAACGACTTCAGCTACGGGGCCGAGTCCTACGACGCGGTCAACCTGATGGCCCTCGCGGCCGTCGCCGGTGGCGCGACCGATGGTCCGACCATCCAGAAGAACATGCAGGCGGTCTCCGAGGGCGGCACGAAGTGCACCTCGTTCGCGGAGTGCGCCGACCTGCTGGCTTCGGGAACGGACATCGACTACGACGGTATCTCCGGTCCGATCACCTTCGATGAGAACGGTGACCCGACCGAGGCCTACATCGGTATCTACCAGTACGGCAAGGACAACACCTACGCGCCGCTGAACGTCGAGTTCGGTTCGCTCGCGGAGTAGTCCTCCCCGACCAGGAAGGCCCGGCCCTCTTCGGAGGTGCCGGGCCTTTCGGCGTTCAGCGGCCCAGGACCCGCAAGGCTCGATACCATTCCCCGGGTTCTGCGAAGTCGAACGGCGCCACGATCTCGAACCGCGTCCCGACGATGACGTAGCCCGACACAACACCGGACGCATGGCGGAAGTTGCCCGCCTCGACCGGCACCCCCGCCACCTCGCCGCAGAACCGACGCAGCGGCCGGCCGGCACCGTCGGAGTACTGCAGTCCGGGGACGCTCGGGGTCGTCGCCCCGCGTTCGTAGACCAAACCGTTGCGGGCCGCCATGGCCGCGAGTCGGTATTCGCGGAGGCAGGTGCGGATGCTGGTCGCTCGGGCGCACAGAACGGCCCCCACGGCCGATCCTGCGGCCAGCAGGGAGCCGAGCAGCACGGCGCGCGGATTCGCCCCCCAGAACGCCAGGAGGGCCGTGGCGCTCCCGGAGGCCGCCATGAGCGCGGTGTAGCTCACACCGCCGAGACAGGGCCGAACACGCACCGGTGGGCCGGTCACGCGGCCCCGGCCACGCCGGTAGGCGCGCAGTTCGCTCGGCGACGGGCGCGCGGACAGGGGCTCGAGGTCGAGAACAGCGGAGAGCATGAGTGAGATTATCTCACTGAATGCTCTCTTGAGTGGTGCGGGGTTCTAGTGACCCTGGTCAGCGGCGAGCGTACCGAGGTAGAGCTCGATCACCTTCGGGTCTTTCATGAGCTCTCGACCGGTGCCGGTGTAGGCGTCGCGCCCCTGATCGAGCACGTAGGCGCGGTCGCAGATCTGCAGGCAGCGCCGGGCGTTCTGCTCCACCATGATGACGGAGACGCCCGCACGGTTGATCTGGTGCACGCGCATGAAGGTCTCGTCCTGGCGCACGGGGGACAGGCCCGCCGACGGCTCGTCGAGCAGCAGCACCGAGGGCTCCATCATCAACGCGCGACCCATCGCGACCATCTGCCGCTCACCGCCGGAGAGCGAGCCCGCGCGCTGCTTGCGTCGCTTGCCGAGCTCCGGGAAGAGGGTCGTCACGAAATCGAAGCGCTCCGCGAAGATCGACGGCTTCTGGAACAGGCCCATCTCGAGGTTCTCCTCGATCGTGAGGCTCGGGAAGACGTTGTTGTTCTGCGGCACCATGCCGACGCCCTTGGTCACGAGCTTGTTCGCCCGGAGACCCGTGATGTCCTCGCCCTTCAGGATCACGCGTCCGCTGCGGATCTTGATCTGGCCGAAGATCGCCTTGAGCACGGTCGACTTGCCCGCGCCGTTCGGGCCGATGATGCCGATCAACTCACCCGGGAACGCCTCGATGGTGCAGCCGTTCAGGATGTTCACGCCCGGCAGGTAGCCGCCGACGAGGTTGTCGGTGCGCAGCACCGCCTCGCCGCGGTCGGTGGGCGCCAGCGTGTGGGCGCGCGCGGGTTCCTCGGCGAGCGTGTTGGTCTCGAGGTTCTTCTCGTTGGGATCGACGTCGCTCATGCCTGCTTCTCCTCCGCTGCCGGCGGGGTCGGGTTCTCGATCCAGCCCGGGCTCTCGTCGACCTCCGGATGCGCCTCGCGGGCTTTCCGCTCCGCCTCCAGCACCGGGTTCGGGCCGTCCTCCATCAGGTCGCCCAGGTCTTCGTCGTGGTGCGCACCGAGGTAGGCGTCGATCACGGCGGGATCCTTCATGACGGACTCCGGCGGTCCCTCGGCCACGACGCGACCTTCGGCCATCACGACCACCCAGTCGGAGATGTGCGTGACCATGTGCATGTCGTGTTCGACGAAGAGCACGGTCGTGCCGTCGGACTTCAGGTTCTTGATGTGCCCGAGCAGCGACTGCGTGAGAGCGGGGTTCACCCCGGCCATCGGCTCGTCGAGCATGATCAGCTCGGGCTTGGACATCAGGGCGCGCGCCATCTCGAGGAGCTTCCGCTGCCCGCCGGAGAGCGACGCCGCGTAGTCCTCCCGCTTCGCGTCGAGCTTGAAGCGGGCGAGCAGGTCGTCGGCCCGCGCCGTGTTCTCCTCTTCCTGCTTGCGCCAGATCGGCTTGAAGAGCGAGGCGATGAGCTTCTCGCCCTTCTGACCCGTGGCGCCCAGCAGCATGTTCTGCAACACCGAGAGGCGACCGAGCGACTTGGTCAGCTGGAAGGTGCGCACCATCCCGGCGCGCGCCACCTTGAAGGCGGGCACGCCCGCGAGCGACTTGCCGTCGAACTCCCAGGTGCCGGTGTTCGGCTTGTCGAAGCCGGTGAGCAGGTTGAACATCGTGGTCTTGCCGGCGCCGTTCGGGCCGATCAGGGCCGTGATCTGGCCGCGCGGGATCTCGAGGTGGTCGACGTCGACGGCTTTGAGGCCGCCGAACTGGCGGGTCACGTGGTCGGCGACGACGATCGGGTCGACCTTCGCGCATCCGGGTCCCACTTCGCCTTTGACGAGCGGGTGGCTGGAGACGACGGCGGATTCTGAATTAGACACTGAAGGACAGCTCCTTCTTGTTTCCGAAAATACCTTGCGGTCTGAAGATGACGAGGAGCATCAGGGCGACACCCACGAGGATGAAGCGGATCTGTCCCGCCTGGGTGGTGGAGATGAAGCTCAGGGCGCCCGATTCGATGGCGCCGTAGAGGACACCCTGGGTGAGCGAGAGCACGACCCAGAAGATCATCGATCCCACGATGGGGCCGAAGATGGTGGCCGCACCGCCGAGGAGCATGATCGTCCAGATGAAGAAGGTGAGACCGGTGGTGTAGTTCGCCGGCTGCACCGCCCTCGGGAGGATGAAGACGATGCCGGCGATCGAGCCGAGACCACCGCCGAGGATGAGGGCCTGCATCTTGTAGGAGTAGACGTTCTTGCCGAGCGAACGCACGGCATCCTCGTCTTCACGGATGCCCTTTACCACGCGGCCCCAGGGGCTGCGCATGAGCAGCCACACCAGGAGGCTGGCGAGCACCACGAGCGACCAGCCGACGATCCGCACCCACCAGTCGTACTCGTTGTAGGTGAAGGGGCCGAAGCCGTAACGCCCCTCGGGGATCGGGTTGATCGCGGCGAAGGTCCCCTTGAAGCCGGAGAGGCCGTTGGCGGCGCCCGTGAAGTCGGTGAGCCCCGTCGTCGTGACGATGTAGCGCACGACCTCGGCCGCCGCGATCGTCACGATGGCCAGATAGTCGGCCCTCAGCCGCAGCGTCGGGATGCCGAGGATGAACGCGAAGATCACCGAGCAGGCGATCGCGCAGAGGATGGCGACGATGAGCGGTGCGCCCGCCAGAGTCGGGATCGCGAAAGCGTAGGCGCCGATCAGGAGGAAGGCCGCCTGACCGAAGTTCAGCAGGCCCGTGTAGCCGAAGTGGATGCCGAGGCCGATGGCCGCGAGCGCATAGGCCGCAGTCGTCGGGCTGATGATCTCGCCGACGGCATTGCCGAAGATGTTTCCCCAGTCCATGTGTCGCCTCCCTTAACCGATTCGTTCTTTGCGACCGAGGATGCCCTGCGGTCTCACCAGCAGGACGACGATGAGCACCACGAGGGCCGCCGCGTACTTCAGGTCGGCCGGGATGAAGAGCGTCGAGAGCTCCACGAACAGGCCCACCACGAGCGAGCCGACGAGCGCGCCGTAGGCCGATCCGAGACCGCCGAGGGTGACCGCGGCGAACATCAGGAGCAGGACTTGGAAGCCCATGTCCCACGACACCTGGCGGTACAGCGCCAGCATCACGCCGGCCAGAGCGGCCAGCGCGCCGGCGAGCACCCAGACGATGCGGATGATCCGGTCGACGTCGATTCCGGATGCGGCGGCGAGCGACGGGTTGTCGGACACCGCCCGGGTCGCCTTGCCGATGCGGGTGCGGGTGAGGAACAGGCCGACCAGCACCAGGACCACGACCGAGATGATCATGCTGAGGATCGATCCGGTGGTGATGCGCACCGGGCCGAGCACGACGGCATCCGAGAGCCCGACGCTCATGGTCTTGGTCTCGCCGCCGATGTAGAAGAGGTAGAGGTAGCGGAGGGCGATGGCGAGGCCGATGCTGACGATCATCGCCTGGACGAGCCTCACCCCTTTCCGCCTCAAGGGCCGCCAGAGCAACCAGTCCTGCACGTAGCCGAAGACGCCGCCGAGCACGAGGGCGATCAGCATGGCCACGAAGATGTTGATGCCGAGGAGCACCGCCACGATCCAGGCGACGATGGCACCGAAGGTCACCATCTCGCCGTGCGCGAAGTTGTTGAGGCCCGTGGTGCCGAAGATCAGCGTGATGCCGATGGCGGCGAGGGCGATGAGGAGGCCGAAGTTCAGACCCGCGGCGAAGCGTTGGAGGAACTGCTCGAAGAAGCCCGTGGTCTGTCGGGTGTCGACGCCGAGCGGGAACGAGCGGGTGATCGTGTTGGTCTGCCACTCCGTGGAGGAGACCTCCGCCGAACTCCGGTCGGGGTCGCGGAGGCTGACGCCTTCGGGCAGCGTGTCGGGGTCGAGGGTGACGGTGTAGTCGCCCTTGCCCGGCACGACGACCGACCAGCGGCCTGTGTCGTCGGTGGTCGCCGTCTCGGAGAAGCCGTCGCCCTCCACGGTGATCTCCGCGCCCTCGACGAGCGTGTCGCCATCCCGCAGGATGCCGCCGATCGAATACGTGTTGGTGAAATCACCGGGGGCCGTCGGCGTCGGCGTGGGCGCCGGCGTCTCGGTGGCGTTCGCGGAGAACGATGCCGAGCCGAGCACGATGCCGAGACACAGCGCGAGCGCTGCGACGATCATCGTGGTCAACCGGACACCGCGTCCGAGACGGATACCTGCGATCAAAAGACAGCACCTCCTGGAAGGAGATCGCCGGGTGCAGCGGCGGTCTCCGTGTCTATGGTCGTAGCGACATTGCTAGACCATACATTCGAATTGTGTCCACGGTGTTTCAACTGGCCATCTAATCCGACGTCCGTCATTTCTACACGGAATACCGCCCACTTCCTAACGGTTACGATTGGAACAAGCAATCGCGCGCGAGGGAGAACTATGGACCAGCCGGATCCGTTCGGTTTTGTCGGACTGACCTATGACGACGTGATGCTGCTGCCCGGCCATACCGACGTCATCCCGAGCGAGGCCGATACGACCTCGCGGCTGACCAAGCGCATCCAGGTGGCCACTCCGCTGCTCTCCGCGGCGATGGACACGGTGACGGAGTCGCGGATGGCCGTGGCCATGGCCCGCCAGGGCGGCCTCGGTGTACTGCACCGCAATCTCTCGATCATCGACCAGGCCGAGCAGGTCGACCGCGTGAAGCGGAGCGAGTCGGGCATGGTCACCGATCCGGTCACCACGACTCCGGACGCCACCGTGGCCGAGGTCGACGCCCTCTGCGGGCTCTACCGGGTCTCGGGTCTGCCGGTCGTCGACGGGCAGGGTGTGCTCGTGGGCATCGTCACCAACCGCGACATGCGCTTCGTCTCCCCGTTCGAGAAGTCGACCACCCTCGTGCGCGACGTGATGACGAAGATGCCGTTGATCACCGCCCGGGTCGGTGTCGATCCGGATGACGCGATCGCGATCTTCGCGCAGCACAAGATCGAGAAGCTCCCGATCGTCGACGACGCGGGCCGGCTCTCGGGTCTCATCACCGTGAAGGACTTCGACAAGAGCGAGAAGTACCCGAACGCCACGAAGGATGCGGCGGGGCGCCTGCGCGTCGGCGCCGCGATCGGCTTCTTCGGCGACGCCTGGCAGCGCGCGACCAACCTCCTCGACGCGGGGGTCGATGTGATCGTGGTCGACACCGCGAACGGCGACAGCGCAGGCGTACTCGACATCATCCGCCGGCTGAAGAGCGACTCCGCGTTCAAGGACGTCGACGTGATCGGCGGCAACGTGGCCACGCGTTCGGGCGCTCAGGCGCTCGTGGACGCGGGGGCCGACGCCATCAAGGTGGGCGTGGGGCCGGGCTCGATCTGCACGACTCGCGTCGTCGCCGGTGTCGGTGTGCCGCAGGTGACCGCGGTCTACGAAGCGTCGCTCGCCGCGCGCGAATCCGGGGTCCCGGTGATCGCCGACGGCGGCCTGCAGTACTCGGGCGACATCGCGAAGGCGCTCGTGGCCGGTGCCGACACCGTCATGCTCGGTTCGCTGCTCGCCGGCTGCGACGAGAGCCCCGGCGACCTCGTGTTCGTCAACGGCAAGCAGTTCAAGAACTACCGCGGCATGGGATCGCTCGGCGCCCTGCAGACGCGCGGCGAGAAGACCTCGTACTCGAAGGACCGCTACTTCCAGTCCGACGTCCCGTCCGACGACAAGCTGATCGCCGAGGGCATCGAGGGCCAGGTGCCCTACCGCGGACCGCTCGCGAACGTGGCGTACCAGCTGGCCGGGGGGCTGCGTCAGTCGATGTTCTACACCGGCGCGCGCACCATCCCGGAGCTCAAGGCCAAGGGCAAGTTCGTGCGCATCACCGCCGCCGGCCTCAAGGAATCGCACCCGCACGACGTGCAGATGGTCGTCGAGGCACCCAACTACCGCCGTTAGCCCGGCCGGCGCCGCGCTGGTCAGGTGCCGGGGACGGGGGTGGCTAGGCCTAGGAAGGCCACGATTTCGTGGCCGCCGGGGTTGGTGGGTTGGGGGTCGAGTTGCCAGTTGTTGGTGACCCAGACGTTGCCCGAGGGGTCGATGGCCACGCCTGTGCTGCGGTCGAGGCCGTCGAAGGAGTAACCGGTGTCTGCGGGGGAGATCGGGCTGCCGGTGCTCGAGCCCGGCGGGCAGGTCGAGGGGTCGGCGCCGCAGAAGGCGACCAGGCGTTGCCCGGAGAACTCGGCGACCCAGACGTTGCCGTCGCCGTCGGTGGCGATGCCCCAGGGTGTCGTGACTCCACCGCCCTGGAACGGGCCGAGGAGCTGCCTGGTGGCCTTGTCGACATAGGAGACGGAGCCCGTGGCCGGCGGGCCCGGCTCCGGCCGGTCGGGGCAGGGGAGGGTGATCGCGCCCGAGTTCGCGATCCAGACGTTGCCGGCGTCGTCCGCGGCGACGCCCATCGGGCGGTCGAGGCCTGAACCGGTGAACGGCGATCCCGAGATCGGTGTGCCGTCGTGGTCGAGGATGGCCAGGGTGCTGTTGGCGGTGCCCGCCACGAAGATGTTGCTGCCGTTGTCGACGATGCCGAAGGGCTGCTGGAGTCCGAGGCCGTCGAGGGTCTCGGCGCGATCGGGATCGGCATCCGGATAGACCGTGATCGTGCTGGTGTTGCAATTGGTGAACCAGACCGATCCGTCGTCGGCGAAGATCGTGCCCTGGGGCCAGTTCAGCGCGCCGGCCGTGATGCCGGCGTCGCCCGTGAGCGCGGTGCCGTCGGAGGTGAAGATCGAGACGCTGTCGTGCGGGGGCTGCTGGTCGGTGGGGCATTCGGGCGCGGGAGCGGCGAAGCCGTAGTTGCTCACCCACACGTTGCTCGTGGCTGGGTCGATCACCACGCCGAAGCCCGATCCGCTCAGCCCGCCGCCGCTGTAGGGCGACCCGTCGGTGAACTGACCGGTGGGGGAGAACTTGAAGAGCTCGTCGCTGGAGCACACCGGGTCTTTCGGGTCGGCGCCGTACTGGTAGTTGTTGTTGACCCAGAGGTTGCCCGCCTTGTCGATGGCGAAGTTGCCCGGGCCGTCGAGCGACTGGCCGTCACCGTCGAAGCGCAACGCGAGGGTCCAGGCATCCGGAGCCGCCGCGAGCCCCGGTTGGCTCGGCAGCGCGCCCTGCTGAGCGAGGTCGAAGAGGGGGATGACGGAGTCTGCCGGGTGCTTCGCGATCGCCGCGAAGGCACGGAACGTGTCGACGGGCTCCTCGCCTCCGGCGGGGGTCGCGGCATCCAGGAGCGTGGCGCAGGCGCCGTCGTCGCCCACGCAGGCCGCCAGCATCCCCACGAGCGACTGGAAGGCGGGGAGGGTGGAGGTCTCGGAGCCGTTCGGCGACGAGGAGATCACCTCGGCGAGTTCGCCCGTGCGCGGGTCGACCAGGTTTCCCGCCATGCCGGCGGAGTTCACCACACCGGGCGCCGTGCCGGCGATGCCGTCGGCGCTCACGAACTGCGCCATGGCGAAACCCGTGGCGACGGTGGTGCGCTCGTTAACGACGAGGCCGGCGAGGTTCTCCGGAGCCGACGGATCGGCCACGACGGCGGCCAGCACGCCCTTCTGTGCCGGCCCGTCGGGTGCGACGACGAGATAGACGACGGCGTCGTCAGCCACCTCGGCGTTCTCGAGGGGAACGGAGAACACGCCCCCGTCGGAGGTCTCGGCGCTGCCCAGCTTCGTCGGTCGCCGCCCGTCGTCCCCGGACTCGTAGGCCGTGACGCGCCAGGAGTGGGCCTGCGGATGCGGCGCCAGCGGCTGCACGACCCCGCTGACGGTCGCCTGCGGCGCAGCGGCGGAGCCGGTGGTGCAGGCGGCCAGACCCGCGGCGACGAGCGTGAGCACGACGCCCGGAACGACGACGGAACGGATCGGCCGATGGGCGCGCTGCAGTGCCAAGATCTCCCCCAATTTTCGAGACGATCCTATTGCCGGACCCGCCGGATAGGATGAGGCGTGATGGAAATTGAAATCGGCCGTGCCAAGCGCGGGCGTCGCGTCTACGCCTTCGACGACATCGCGGTGGTTCCATCGCGTCGCACGAGAGACCCGCAAGACGTCTCGGTGAACTGGTCCATCGACGCCTACCATTTCGACATCCCGGTGCTCGCCGCTCCCATGGACTCCGTCGTGTCACCGCGCACCGCGATCATGATCGGCCAGCTCGGCGGCCTCGGCGTGCTCGACCTCGAGGGCCTCTGGACGCGTTACGACGACCCCGAGCCGCTCCTCGAGGAGATCCGCACCCTGCCCGAGGCGAAGGCCATGCAGCGGATGCAGGAGATCTACGCCGAGCCGATCAAGCCCGAGCTCGTGACCGCACGGCTCGCCGAGATCCGGGCCTCCGGCGTCACCGTCGCCGGCGCCCTCTCGCCGCAGCGCACCCAGGAGCTCTACGAGACCGTGGTGGCCGCCGGGGTCGACCTCTTCGTCATCCGCGGCACCACCGTGTCGGCCGAGCACGTGTCGAAGACCGTCGAGCCGCTCAACCTCAAGAAGTTCATCTACGAGCTCGACGTGCCCGTGATCGTCGGCGGCGCCGCCACGTACACGGCGGCACTCCACCTCATGCGCACGGGCGCCGCCGGCGTGCTGGTCGGTTTCGGCGGAGGAGCCGCCTCCACCACGCGTGCCACGCTCGGCATCCACGCGCCCATGGCGACCGCTGTGGCCGACGTGGCCGGTGCTCGCCGCGACTACATGGACGAGTCGGGCGGCCGCTACGTGCACGTCATCGCCGACGGCGGTCTGGGCACCTCCGGCGACATCGTGAAGGCGATCGCGATGGGAGCGGATGCCGTGATGCTCGGCACCGCGCTCGCCCGCGCCGAGGATGCGCCCGGCGGCGGCTGGCACTGGGGCCCCGAGGCGTATCACTCGCAGCTTCCCCGCGGGAACCGGGTGCACGTGGGCCAGGTGGCGCCGCTCGAGCAGATCCTCTACGGCCCCTCGCCGGTGGCCGACGGCACCGCCAACGTGATCGGCGCGCTGCGCCGGTCGATGGCGACCACGGGATACTCCGACCTCAAGGAGTTCCAGCGCATCGAAGTGGTTGTGGCTCCCTACCGGGTTGATTAGCGTGTGAACTGACGGAGTCAGTTCCTGTCTCTGCGATGAAGGAGAGTCCCATGGCAACGAAGACCTCGGTTTCGCACTCGACGAAGATCGGCCCGGAGGAGCGCGCTGCGGCCATCGAGACCCTCAAGTCGAAAGAGCTGGACATCCTCGTCGTGGGCGGCGGAATCGTCGGCACCGGCAGCGCCCTGGATGCCGTCACGCGCGGTCTTCGGGTGGGTCTCGTGGAGGCGCGGGACTGGGCCTCCGGAACCTCGAGCCGTTCGTCGAAGCTCGTGCACGGCGGCATCCGCTATCTCGAGCAGCTCGACTTCCGGCTGGTGCGGGAAGCGCTGATCGAACGCGGCCTGCTGCTGCAGCGGATCGCGCCGCACCTCGTGAAGCCCGTTCGCTTCCTGTATCCGCTGCAGAAGCGCGTGATCGAGCGGGCCTACGTGGGAGCCGGGATGCTCCTCTACGACATCTTCTCCTACTCCGGCGGTCGTCCTCCCGGGGTTCCGCACCACCGGCACCTCTCCCGGCGACAGGTGCAGACCCTCATGCCGAGCCTCGCGAAGGACGCGCTGATCGGCGGCATCACGTACTACGACGCGCAGGTCGACGACGCGCGGTATGTCGCGAGCCTCGCCCGCACCGCCGCGTCGTACGGCGCCCACGTGGCCAGCCGGGTGCAGGTGGAAGGGTTCATCAAGGTCGGTGAGCGGGTCGTGGGCGTCAACGCGCACGACCTCGAGACCGGTGAGAAGTTCGAGATCCGCGCGAAGCAGGTGGTGAACGCCACGGGTGTCTGGACCGACGACACCCAGGCGATGGTGGGCGAGCGCGGCCAGTTCAAGGTGCGGGCGTCGAAGGGCATCCACCTCGTGGTGCCGCGCGACCGCTTCCAGGGCAAGTCGGGGCTGCTGCTGCGCACCGAGAAGAGCGTGCTCTTCGTGATCCCGTGGGGTCGGCACTGGCTGGTGGGCACCACCGACACCGACTGGCACCTCGACAAGGCGCATCCGGCCGCCACCGCCGCCGACATCGACTACCTGCTCGAACACGTGAACAAAGTGCTCGCCGTGCCGCTGACGCGGGAAGACGTGGAGGGTGTCTACGCGGGTCTGCGACCGCTGCTGGCCGGGGAGAGCGACCAGACGTCGAAGCTCTCTCGCGAGCACCTGGTGGCCCACTCGGTGCCCGGGCTCGTGGTGATCGCGGGCGGCAAGTGGACGACCTATCGCGTGATGGCGAAGGATGCCATCGACGCGGCGGTCTCGGCGCTCGACGGCAAGATCTCGCCTTCAGTGACGCAGGACATCGCGCTACTCGGCGCGGAGGGATACCAGGCGGCGTGGAACAAGCGCGCCAAGATCGCCCGCAAGTTCGGCGTCCACACGGTGCGGATCGAGCATCTCCTGAACCGTTACGGCACGCTGACCGACGAGCTCCTCGACCTCATCCTCGAGGATCCGACGCTGGCCGATCCGCTTCCCGGCGCCGACGACTACATCGGTGCCGAGGTCGTGTACGCGGCCTCGCACGAGAGCGCGCTGCACCTCGACGACGTGCTCGCCCGGCGCACGCGCATCTCGATCGAGGCCTGGGACCGCGGGGTCTCGGCCGCGCCGGTCGCCGCCGCGCTGATGGCGCGCGTGCTCGGATGGGACGACGACACGACCGAGCGCGAGGTGGCTTTCTACCTCGAGCGGGTGCGGGCCGAGCGGGCCAGCCAGGAGCAGCCCGACGACGAGTCCGCGGAGCGCGTGCGACTGCAGGCGCCCGACATCGTCGAGACGAACTGAGCCCGGCGGCGTTCTCCACAGAGCGGATGCGCCGCCCGTTCTCCACAGGCTGACGCCTGCCCGACCGGGGCCCGGCCGGGCAGGCCTAAAATGGATGTGTCGCAATCGCGACGACTTCTTGAGGAGACAGCACATGGTGGACGTTCGGCGAGTGAAGCTTCCCGGAGTGGGGGTGCTGCACACCTTCTACACTTCCGACGGGGGGAAGGTGGGCGTGATCGCCCACCGGTCCGGGCACAGCGACCTCATCACCTTCGCCGACGACGGAGACGGTCCGGATGTGACGAAGGTGTCCCTGCGGCTCTCCGAAGATGAGGCGCACACCCTCGCCGAACTCCTGGGCGGCACCCAGATCACCGAGTCGCTCACCGCGCTCGACCAGATCCCGGGCCTCAGCATCGACTGGTTCACGGTCGACTACGAAGACCACATCGCCGGGCAGCCGCTCGGCAGCCCCGCCGAGCGCGGCATCGCCGGACTCACCGTGGTCGCGGTCGTGCGCGGCGACTCCACGAACCCGGCCCCCGCCCCCGACTTCAAGGTCTTCCCCGGCGACACCCTCGTCGTCGCGGGCTCGCCCGAGAAGGTGGCCAAGGCGTTCAACTTCTTCCGGACCGGTGCGGCCAAAGCGAAGGTCGCGGTCGACGGTCCGCCCGGAATCTAGACGGCCGGACGCATGCACCTAGGCCCCGACCTCCTCGTCCTCGGCGTCCTCTTCGTCATCGCCTATGTCCTCGGGCGGCTGGGCAAGTCCATCGGGCTCCCGGCCATTCCGATCTACATGGTCGTGGGCCTCCTGGCCAGTCCGTACTTCGGCTGGTTCCCGATCAACTTCGTGCACGGCGACTACATCGAGTTGATCGCGGTCTTCGGGCTGATCCTCCTGCTCTTCAACCTCGGGCTGGAGTTCGATCAGGACGAGTTCTTCAGCAACGCCGGCAAGCTCATCATCTCCGGTGGCTCCTACATCGCCATCAACATGGTGGTGGGGTTCGCGTTCGGGTTCCTGGTGGGGTGGGGCACCCGTGAAGCGCTCGTCATCGCGGGAATCACCGCGACATCCTCGAGCGCCATCGTCACGAAACTGCTCATCGAGCTGAACCGCCTGGCCAACCGCGAGACGCCGATGATCCTGGGTGTCACCGTGGTCGAAGACGTCTTCATCGCCATCTACCTGGCGATCGTGTCCGTGGTGCTCTCGGGCGAGACCGAGATCTGGCCGGTGGTGGGGAAGCTCGTCATCTCGTTCGTCTTCCTGATCGTCATGTTCGCCGTGGCGCGCTGGGGCGGCCGGGTGGTGTCGCGCCTGTTCCGCACCAAGGACGACGAGCTGTTCACCATCCTGTTCTTCGGGCTCGCCATCATGTTCGGCGGTCTGGGCGAGATCCTCGGCGTGACGGATGCGATCGGCGCGTTCCTGATCGGGCTCGTGCTCGGCGCCACCCGCTACCGCAACCGCATCGAGCAGATCGCCATCCCGTTGCGCGACGTGTTCGGCGCCTTCTTCTTCCTCAACTTCGGATTGGGGCTCGACCCCACGAAGTTCCCGGAGGTCATCCTGCCGGTGGTGATCGCGGTGGTGATGACGATGGTGCTCAACATCATCGCCGGTCAGTTCGTGGCCTGGCTGAACGGGCTCGGGCCGCAGGCGGGTATCAACACGGCGGCCATCCTGCAGAACCGCGGCGAGTTCGCGCTCATCCTCGCGACCCTCGCGCTGGCCGCCGGGCTCGACTCGCGCATCCAGCCTTTCGCCGGACTCTACGTGCTTATCATGGCGATCATGGGACCGATCCTCGCCGTCAACTCCGAGAAGATCGGCGCCGTGGTGCTGCGCACCAAGAAGAAGCAGGCCGTGGCGAAGGCGCGTTCGGCCGAAGCGGCGGAGGCCATCGCGCTGATGGAGGGGGAGAGCCGCGGCGAACTCGACGAGATCCCCGCGGCCTACGGCGGCGGACCGGGCGCGACGGGGAGCGCGGGCGGCGCAGGTGTCGCGGCATCCGTCGTCGACGCCGACACCGGGCTCGACCTCGGAGACGAGGACGACCTGGCCGAGCCCGACCGCGCGAACGTCGACCGCCTGATCGAACAGGCGATGCAGCAGTCCGACGAGCAGAACCACCGAGCGAGAGACAGCGAGTATTGAGCATCTTCAGCGTCATGCGGCGGCCGCGCTGGATCGCGACCCTCGTGCTGGCCCTCGCGGTCGCGGCCGGTTTCGCCGCGCTCGGGCAATGGCAGCTCGATCGCGCCGTCTCGACCGGCACGGTCGTCAACGATCAGACGGAACAGGTCCGTCCACTCGGCGAGGTCGCCCAGCCGCAGGCTCCGGTGGTCGAGACGCAGGCCGCGCAGCGCGTCACCGTCGCCGGGCACTACGTGGCGAGCGGGTACGACGTGCTGGGCGATCGGCTCAACGACGGGTCAGCCGGTTTCTGGGTGATCGGGCAGTTCGCGGTCGACAGCCCGGCCGACACCTACCTCGCCGTGGCCCTCGGCTGGACGGCGGATGCCGACACGGCCCTCTCCACCGCGCGGGCCCTTGGCGCCGACGCCGGTGCGTCGGTGTCCGAAACGCTCGTCGGGCGCTACCTGCCCACCGAGGCCCCCGTGCTCTCCGACGACCAGAAGCCGCTCGTGGGGGTGGAGTCGCTCACCGGCGGTCCGCTTCAGACCACGATGTCGGTGTCCTCCCTCATCAACCGCTGGGCGGAGTTCGACCAGGCCGCCGACGTCTACGGCGGCTACGTCGTGACCGACGCCCCGCCGGCCGGCCTCGACACGATCTCCTCACCCGAACCGCAGCGGTCGGTGGAGCTCAACTGGCTCAACATCTTCTACGCCGCCGAGTGGGTGGTGTTCGCCGGCTTCGCCATCTACCTCTGGTACCGTTTGGTGCGCGACGCCTGGGAGCGCGAGCTGGAGGAAGCCGCAGATAACGCTCCGGATGCGCGGGTAGGCTAGTTTCCATGGCTCTCGCACCCAAGTTGAAGGACTTCCCGCGCATCCGCGGAGCCCTGAAGTTCTACCAGGTGGCCTCGATCATCACCGGAACGCTGCTCCTTCTGCTCTGCGCCGAGATGCTGCTGAAGTACACCCCGATCGGACTCGAACTCGAACTCGGCGGCCCGCAGGGGTTCCTGGCGTTCGTGCCCGAGGGCACCACCGTCGCCGTGAACATCAGCCTCGGCATCCTCATCGTCCACGGCTGGTTCTACGTGGTGTACCTCTTCTCCGACTTCCGTCTGTGGAGCCTGATGCGCTGGCCGTTCCTGCGATTCATCGTCATCGCACTCGGCGGCGTCATCCCCTTCCTCTCCTTCTTCCTCGAGGCGCGTATCGCCCGCGAGGTCAAGGCCTACCTCGCCGCGCGCGAAGCCGAGGCCGCCGCACCCCAACCAGTGGAGGCATCCAATTAGCGGATCAGACACCCCTGACCACGAGGAACTGACTCGTCCCGTTCTCGTCGTCGACTTCGGCGCGCAGTACGCGCAGCTCATCGCGCGCCGCGTTCGTGAAGCGAGCGTCTACTCCGAGATCGTTCCGCACGACATCAGCGCGGCCGAGGTGGCGGCGAAGAACCCTGTGGGGATCGTGCTGAGCGGCGGACCTTCCAGCGTCTACGAAGAGGGTGCGCCCGCTTTCGACGCCGAGATCTTCGAACTCGGTGTGCCCGTGATGGGCATCTGCTACGGCTTCCAGGTGATGGCCCGTGCCCTCGGCGGCGAGGTGGCGCAGACCGGTGCCCGCGAGTACGGCTCCACCGACATGGCGATCGGCGGCGACGGTGGCTCGCTGCTCGCCGAGCAGCCACCCGCACAGACGGTGTGGATGAGCCACGGCGACTCCGTGGTGCAGGCGCCGGAAGGCTTCGACGTGCTCGCCAGCACGGCGTCGACCCCGGTCGCCGCCTTCGCCAACCCTTCCCGGGGCCTCTACGGCGTGCAGTGGCACCCCGAGGTGAAGCACACCCAGTTCGGACAGGATCTCATCGAGAACTTCCTGCACGATGCCGCCGGCATCCCCGCCGACTGGAACCCGGGCAACGTCATCGCCGACCAGGTCGCCGCCATCCGTGCGCAGGTCGGCACCGGTCGGGTGATCTGCGCGCTCTCGGGCGGCGTCGACTCGGCAGTGGCCGGCGCCCTCGTGCACGAGGCCGTGGGCGATCAGCTGGTCTGCGTCTTCGTCGACCACGGACTGCTCCGTGAGGGTGAGCGTCGGCAGGTCGAAGAGGACTACGTGAAGTCCACCGGCGTGCGGCTCGTCACGATCGACGCGCGGGAGCGCTTCCTCACCGCCCTCGAGGGCGTGAGCGACCCGGAGCAGAAGCGCAAGATCATCGGGCGCGAGTTCATCCGCACCTTCGAGCAGGCGCAGGCCGACTTGGTGGCCGAGGCGGCCGCCGACGGCGACCCCATCCGTTTCCTCGTGCAGGGCACGCTCTACCCCGACGTGGTGGAGTCGGGCGGTGGCAGCGGCACGGCTAACATCAAGAGCCACCACAACGTGGGGGGCCTGCCCGAAGACCTGCAGTTCGAGCTGGTGGAGCCGCTTCGTGCGCTCTTCAAAGACGAGGTGCGTGCCATCGGTCGCGAGCTCGGGCTCCCCGAGGAGATCGTGGGGCGCCAGCCGTTCCCCGGTCCCGGGCTGGGCATCCGCATCGTCGGCGAGGTCACCTTCGAGCGCCTCGAACTGCTCCGCAAGGCGGATGCGATCGTGCGCGCCGAGCTCACCGCCGCCGGCCTCGACACCGAGATCTGGCAGTGCCCCGTGGTGCTCCTCGCCGACGTGCGCTCGGTGGGCGTGCAGGGCGACGGCCGCACCTACGGCCATCCGATCGTGCTGCGTCCGGTCTCCAGTGAAGACGCGATGACGGCGGACTGGACGCGCCTGCCCTACGACGTGCTCGCGCGGATCTCGAACCGCATCACCAACGAGGTCTCGGGCGTGAACCGCGTGGTGCTCGACGTGACGTCGAAGCCCCCGGGCACTATCGAGTGGGAGTGACCTCCGGCGCCCGTGGTGGATTCGTCCGCCACGGGCGCTGTGTCGTCACACGGCTGACGAGCCATTCCAGGGGGCCCTGCTCGAAGCGCAACCGCCACAGGCCCGTGACCACGAGCGTGGGGATCGCGAGGGCGAAGAACAGGGGCAGGTTCTGCCAGCCGAGCAGGCCCTGGTGCGGAACGTTCTCGATGTAGAGCCAGAGCACGACGATCTGTGCGCTGTAGACCGTGAGCGGCATCGAACCGGCCGAGGAGATCGGCCACAGGATGCGGGCGGAAACGCGGCGCACCCGCTCGGGCGTCGACTCCGAGAGCCAGACCAGGACGCCGATGACGGCGACCGTTGCACCTCCGGAAGCGATCACCTCTGCGGTCGAGTCGTCGTGCGCGAGCACCGGCGGGCCGAGAACGGCCGCGACCGCGTAACCGGCCAGAGCGGCGAGGCCACCGACGACCACGAGAGCGAATTGCACGGCGGGCCGACGGATGCCCGAACGTGCGATGAGCAGGCCGATCGCGATGTAGGCGACCCAGACGGGCGCGGGATAGGTGCCGTCCAGCCACCGCTCGGGGAAGTACAGCCACACGCTGTCGAGCACGACCGCGGTTCGGCCGGTGGCGCCGTCGATCGCGTCGCCGATGGCCGTGACCACGACAGGGCCGAGCACCGCGGCCGCAGCGGCAACGGCCGCTATCACCCAGCGAGGCACGTAGAGCAGGGGGATCGCGAGGAGGAAGAGGAAGCCGTAGGTGTCCAGGATGATCGCGATCGGGGTGTCGAAAGCGGTGAGGGCGATCCCGAAGATGATCAGCACCAGGCCGCGGAGGGCGACGACGCGGGCGGCGCGACCGCGGCCATCCGGCGCGACGCCCTTCCGACCCCCGGTCATCAGGCCGATCGAGACGCCGGCGATGACCGCGAAGAGGATCGACGAGCGGCCGTCGAAGACGGTCTCGGCGTCGGTCTCGGGCACGGTGTGGGCGAAGAGCATGCCGATGAGCGCGAGACCGCGGGCGACATCGAGGCCGATGATGCGCCCGGAACGCGGAACGGGGCCATCCATCCGGATGACCCCGTTCTCTCGATGCCTCGTGGGTGGCGGCTCGGTCAGCGCGTCAGCTTCGGAAGATCGCAATGATGCGCAGCAGCTCGAGGTAGAGCCAGACCAGGGTCAGCACCAGGCCGAACGCGGCCGACCAGCCGTACTTGCGGGGAGCGCCGGCGCGCACACCCTTCTGGATGGCGTCGAAGTCGAGCACCAGCGAGTAGGCCGCGAGGATCACGGCGAAGAGGCCGATGATGATGCCGATGGGGAAGCCGCCGATCGTGGCCCCGCGGAGGCCCCACGGGTCGGTGACGACGCCCGAGATCATCAGCACGAAGTTGAGCAGCGAGAACAGGCCGTACCCGACGATCGCGATGAGGAAGATCTTGGTGGCGCGCTTGGAGGCGCGGACCTTCCCGCTCGCGAACAGCGCCAGCGTGACACCGAAGACGGCGAGCGTGGCCAGAACCGCCTGCAGCACGATGCCCGACCACTGCGACTCGAAGAAGCCGGAGATGGCGCCGATCGCGAGCCCCTCGAAGGCCGCGTAGAGCATGATCAGCGGAACCGACGGCTCTTTCTTGAACGCGTTGATGAGCCCGAAGACCAAGCCGCCGATGACGCCGCCGATCATGAGGCCGAGGCCGAGCACGGTGGGAACCGGGAAGTTGGCGATGAAGCCGACGGCCGCCGTCGCGAGCAGCACGACGAACATGAGCACGGTCTTGACGATCGTGTCTTCGTAGCTCATCCGGTCGGTCTCGGCGGGAGTGGCCGCCGGGCGGTCGTACATGGTCTGCAGACCCTCGGCCGAGATGGTGGGAACCTGCGCGGGGGCGCCCTTGCCGTTGAACACCGGATTTCGTGAGAAGGCGGGGTTACTCGAAGACGCTTCAGCCATGTCAGTCTCTTCTGTGTGGGGAACGTGAACGTGGACACCTCTAACTTAGTGCACCCTCACCAGGAACTCACTGGCAGTCCGCCGAATTCCCGCCGCATACCAGGCGGGATGCAGGGGCCTCCGACGTGTTCGGCGTAGCGTGTCAGCGTGATGGATTTCCTGGGTGCGCATCCTCTCGTCATCGGCCATCGCGGCGCGAGCGGCTACCGCCCCGAACACACCGAGTCGGCCTACGAGTTGGCCTTCGGGTTGGGTGCCGATGCCATCGAGCCCGACGTCGTGGTGTCACGCGACGGGGTCCCCGTGGTGCGGCACGAGAACGAGATCTCGGGCACGACCGACGTGTCGGCGCATCCCGAGTTCGCCGATCGCCGCACCACCAAGGAGATCGACGGCCGGCCGCAGACCGGCTGGTTCACCGAGGACTTCACCTGGCCCGAGCTGCAGACGCTCCGGGCGAGAGAGCGGCTGCCCGCCGTTCGGCCCTCGAGCGCGAGCTTCGACGGGCGGTTCGGGCTGCTGCGACTCTCCGACGTGCTGCGCATCGTCGACGAAGCCGAGGCGGACGCGCCCGGCGGCCCCGCCCAAACGGAGGCGCCCGGCATCGCGACGGATCGGCCGTCGGCCGTCGTCGAGCTGAAGCACGCCACCTACTTCGACTCGATCGGATTGCCGCTCGGAGAGATCGTTGCGGCTGAACTGGCGGACTCGGGGTGGGCCGATCGAGCGGATCGCCTCGTCATCGAGAGCTTCGAGAAGACGGTGCTGCTCCAGCTGCGACGGCGTGGATTGCCCGCGCTCTACACCTATCTCATCGAGGACGGCGGCGCCCCCTTGGATGTGGTGGCCCGCGAGGGTTCCCGCGCGCCCGACTACGCCTCCCACCTCACCGACGCCGGGCTGGCGGCCTTGACGGGCGAGGTCGACGGGATCAGCGTCGACAAGTCGATCATCATGCCCCGCGATCTCGCCGGTGCCGCGCACCGCAGCTCGGACATCGTGAGCCGGGCGCACGCGGCGGGCCTGCAGGTGTTCACCTGGACGCTCCGCGCCGAGAACCGCTTTCTGCCCCGCAACTTCCGGACGGGACACGACAAAGCGGCGTTCGGACAGTGGGAACAGGAGTTCCGCGCCATCCTCGCCACCGGAGTCGACGGCGTCTTCGCCGACCAGCCCGATCTGGCGGTCTCCGCACGCGGCACTGTCGGTGGCGCGGCCTAAACTTGGTGCAGCATGAGCGACGCCACCGAAACCACCCCCCGCATCACGCCGATCGTGGTCGGCGGCACGGGGCCTGCCGCCGAAGACGATGAACTGCTCGAGGGCCTGAACCCCGAGCAGCGCGAAGCGGTGGTCTACCGCGGATCGGCCCTGCTGATCGTGGCCGGCGCGGGCAGTGGCAAGACGCGGGTGCTCACGCACCGCATCGCGAGCCTGATCAAGGGTGGCGAGGCCTGGCCGAGCCAGATCCTCGCCATCACCTTCACCAACAAGGCGGCGGCCGAGATGCGCGAGCGCGTCGGTCACCTGCTGGGGCGCGTGGCGGAGGGGATGTGGATCTCCACCTTCCACTCGGCGTGCGTACGCATCCTTCGTCGTGAAGCCGAGAACTTCGGTTTCACGAAGAGCTTCACGATCTACGACTCGCAGGATTCGCGGGCTCTCGTGAAGCGCATCATCAAAGACCTGCAGGCCGACACCTTCGGCTTCACGGTGGCGCAGGTGACGGGCAAGATCTCGAAGCTCAAGAACGAGCTCACCGACGTCGAGAGCTACGCGCGTCAGGCCAACTTCTCCGACCCGAACGACGCGATGTTCGTGGAGATCTTCCGTGCCTACTCGCGGGCGTTGCGCGACGCGAACGCGTTCGACTTCGACGACCTGATCAGTCAGACCGTCTACCTGTTCCGCGCGTTCCCGCAGGTGGCCGAGAAGTACCAGCGGCGGTTCCGGCACATCCTGGTCGACGAGTACCAGGACACCAACCACGCGCAGTACGCGCTCATCCGGGAGTTGACGAAGCCGCCGGAGTCGAACGAGCTGGCGGGAATCGCGGCGTTCGGCGGGGGCGGCGCCTCGCTCACCGTGGTGGGCGACTCCGATCAGTCGATCTACGCGTTCCGTGGTGCGGACATCCGCAACATCGTCGAGTTCGAACGCGACTTCCCCGGCGCTCGCGTCGTGCTGCTCGAACAGAACTATCGCTCGACGCAGAACATCCTGTCGGCGGCGAACTCCGTCATCTCGAACAACTTCGACCGGAAAGACAAGAAGCTCTGGACTGCTGTGGGCGACGGCGAGAAGATCGTCGGGTTCACGGGGTACTCCGGCCACGACGAGGCGCAGTTCGTGGCCGACGAGATCGCCAAGCTGCACGAGGGCGGTATGGCCTACAACCAGATCGCCGTGTTCTACCGCACCAACTCGCAGACCCGTGCACTGGAGGAGATCTTCATCCGCTCCGCCCTGCCGTATCGGGTGTTGGGTGGCACCAAGTTCTACGAGCGGGCCGAGATCAAAGACGCCATGGCCTACCTGACCTCCGTGGCGAATCCTTTTGACGGGCTCGCCCTGCGCCGCATCCTGAACACCCCGAAGCGGGGCATCGGCCCGGCGACCGAGACGCAGTTGGCGTCGTTCGCCGAGCGCGAGAACGTGAGCTACCGCGAGGCGATGCGCCGCGCCTCCGAGCTCGGGTTGGGCCCGAAAGTGACGGGAGCCATCCTGCAGCTCGCCGCCCTGCTCGACGAGGCCACCGAGTTGGTGACTCCGGATCGCCCGGGTGGCGAGGCCCAGGTGAGCGAAGTGCTCGCGCTGTTGATGGAGAAGAGCGGCTACGTCAAGAGCCTCCGCGCGACGCGCGACCCGCAAGACGAGGCGCGCGCCGAGAACGTCGAGGAGCTCCTCGCGGTCACGAAGGAATTCAACCGCAACAACCCCGACGGGACCCTCCTCGACTTCCTCACCGAGGTCTCGCTGGTGGCCGCGGTCGACGACCTCGACGACTCCAGCGGCACCGTGTCGTTGATGACCCTGCACACCGCCAAAGGGCTGGAGTACGAAGCGGTCTTCCTCACCGGGGTCGAGGAGGACCTCCTGCCGCACCGTATGTCGGCCGGTGAGCCCGGCGGTCCGGCCGAGGAGCGGCGCCTCTTCTACGTGGGCATCACGCGGGCGAAGAAGCGGCTCTTCCTCTCGCTCGCGATGACCCGCGCCCAGTTCGGCGAGACCGCCGTGGCGATGCCCAGCCGTTACCTCCAGGAGATCCCGGCCGAGCTGATCGACTGGATCCAGTCTCCCGGCATGGCCACCTCGCGGGGTGGGTCGGAACCGCGGGCGCTGAACGCCAACCGCGGCCGGGGCGGCTATGGCAGCGGCTCCCGCTTCGGCAGCGATTCGGGACTCGGCATCCCGCCCGGGCCACCGCGACCGAAGACCGAGTGGGCGAACCGGGTCACCGGCCAGGTGCGCGACAACGGAGACCTCGAGTTGCAGCCCGGCGATCGCATCCGACACACCGACTTCGGCGAGGGCCGAGTGAACCAGGTGACCGGAGAGGGCCCCAAGCGCGTCGCCCACGTGCAGTTCGAGGCGGCCGGACCGAAGAAGCTGCTGATCAAGATCGCGCCGATCGAGAAGATCTGAGCCACCGCGGGCGGTTCGCTCGCCCGGACCGGCGCCGGGCCTGGAGCCCGTGCTCGAGCGGACGCAGACGGAGGTCATCGCACGCGCCGTGACGCGAGACCCACGACGGCCAGGCCCGCGATGATCGCGATTACGGCGAGCGTGGTGGACATCGCCGTCGGTGCACCGCCCCCGCCGGTCTGGGCCAGCTTCGCCGCTGACGGCGGCGTCGGCGCGGGCGACGGCGGAGCGGATGGCGCGGACACCGCCACGGATTCGGACTCGTGAACTCGCGTGTCGGAAAAGGCGGGCACGAGCGCAGGCAGCACGACGGATGATGACGCGGATCGCCACGCCTCATCGGCCGCTCCGTTGCCGCGGCCGTCGTCTGCGTGCACCGAAGGATCGCTGCCGTCCGACTCGAACACGAAGTAGTAATAGCCCGGTGCACTGACGCGGATGCACGGCGTCTCATGAGTGCCGTTCGTGTCGATGGTGGTGCTGACCGTGCCCGCCAGCGGGAAGTCGGCCCACCCCTCCGGCGTGGATCCTTCGGCGGGACGTCGGGTGAGCGGACCGAGCAGTCTCGACGTCACCGTGATCGGTTCCGCCCCGTCAGGCAGTCCGTCGACCGTCAACCGGTCGCTCACGCATCCGTGGTCGGAGATCTCAGCCGCCGAGGCCGCCGTCGCGATCTTCGGCGTGACCGGGACGACGGTCGTCTCCGAGGCCACCCCGAATCGCGAAGCCCAGGCCATCAATCGGTCGCCGCCCTTGTCGAACGGGGTGCGCGCGGGATCGATCGAATCGGTCCAGACGTAGTACCCCACGGTGGGCACGCTGCAGGGCGGTGACTCCAGCCTGCCCGGCCCCGTCTCCACCAGGGTCTCGACCGTGCATACCACGGGCGCATCGGCCGGCGGGGCATCGCTCTCCTCCGGCCGCGTCGAAAACGGACCGAAGAGCACGCTCTCGATCACCACCGGGATCGGTTCGAACGATCCGTCGGAGGCCCGGTACACGCCCCACTCGTCTCCGGTGGGGGAGTCGGGATGCACCGCCAGCTCGAGTGTGTCGGTGAGCGAGGCACCCGGGTCCGCCACCGCGCTGCTCGTGGTGGTCTGCACCTGCGGGTGGAAGGGCAGCCCGGTCGGCCCGCGTTCGGCATCCGATGCCCGCGCCGAGGTGGGGAAGGGGTGGGTGACGAGCAGATTCTGGCTGTCGCCGGTGTTTCGGCCGAGGCGGAACGCGGGACCGAAGGGCAGATCGTCGTAGACGACGTCGACCGTCACCTCTTCGGTGGCGCCGGACTGCTCAGGATGGATGCGTGTGGTCACCCCGTTGCCCACCAGGGCGGTCGTGCCCCCACCGTCGAACGTGGCGCCGTGCAGCGTCATCCGCCCCGAGAACGATCCGGGCGCGACCAACACCGGGCCGGACAAGTAGTCGGCCGTCAGCTGCGAGACCACGGAGCCCTTCGAGCCGTCGAGCACGAGCTCCGCGGTCGCGGAGACTCCGCGCGAGGCCCCGGCGTCGCCGTTCGCGAGCTGCAGCATGTGGTTCGCCGCCTGCAGCACGAGGTCGGCGTTCTCGTTCGCTCGCTGGGCGAAGTAGGCCTGGTCGTGGCCGGCGAGGCCCGTGATGGTCCAGACCGCGAGTTGTGCGGCCGCCGCCGTCAGAGGATCGCCCGGCGCTCCCCACCGCCGCGAGATGAACGCCAGCCGCGCCGAGTCGTCGGCGGAGAACCATCCGGCCGCGGCGCCGTCGACGTAATCGAAATCCGCACCGTGCGGGGTGGGGCGGGTGACATCGATGCAGTAGCCGGAGTTGCCGTCGTCGAGCTCGTAATTGCCGAGCCAGGAGGTGTGATCGACCCTCCAGATCACCCCCTGACCGTGCGCGACAGCTTGCACGGCGAACGCGGTGGCGCCCGCCGAGACGGCCAGCGAGACGGTGAGGAGACTGAGGAGAGCGGCGATCAGGATGCGGGGGATTCGGTTCATGGATCCAGCGTGGAGGCTGCGGATCCGGAGCATCGGGTCGGCCGAAGATCTGTGCACAACCGCCTCCGTCCGCCCCTCCGGGGAGGACAGGACGGCCCCCGTCGCGGGGGTAGAGTTCTAGGTGGTGTCCGGAGCGATGAAGGGGAACCTTCTCTTCGTCGAGCCTTGAGTCATGCCCCGTCCACATGGGGCGACGAGAAGAAATCGATTGGAAGACCAGCGTGGATCTATTCGAGTACCAAGCCCGTGATCTGTTCGAGAGCTACGGTGTGCCGGTTCTGCCGGGCATCGTCGCCGACACACCCGAAGAGGTCAGGGCGGCGGCCGAGAAGCTCGGCGGCGTCACCGTGGTGAAGGCCCAGGTCAAGGTGGGCGGCCGCGGCAAGGCCGGCGGCGTCAAGGTGGCCAAGGACCCCGAGGCGGCCGAAGAGGCCGCGAAGGCCATCCTGGGCCTGGACATCAAGGGTCACGTCGTCAAGCGCGTCATGGTCGCCGGCGGCGCCCGCATCGCGGAGGAGTTCTACTTCTCGGTGCTGCTGGACCGAGCCAACCGCTCCTACCTCTCCCTCACCTCCTACGAGGGCGGCATGGAGATCGAGCAGCTCGCCGTCGAGCGTCCCGAGGCGCTCGCCCGCATCGAGGTCGACCCGATCGCGGGCATCGACCTCGAGACCGCGAAGCAGATCGCCGTCGACGCGAAGTTCCCCGCCGAGCTGGTCGACAAGGTCGCCCCGGTGTTCGTGAAGCTGTGGGAGGTCTACAAGGGCGAAGACGCGACCCTGGTCGAGGTCAACCCGCTGGTGCTGACCGAAGAGGGCGACATCATCGCGCTCGACGGCAAGGTCTCGCTCGACGAGAACGCCGACTTCCGGCACCCCGGCCACGAGGCCCTCGAAGACGCCGAGGCAGCCGACCCGCTCGAGGCCAAAGCCAAGAAGCTCGGCCTCAACTACGTGAAGCTCGACGGTCAGGTCGGCGTGATCGGCAACGGCGCGGGCCTCGTGATGTCCACCCTCGACGTGGTCTCCTACGCGGGAGAGAAGCACGACGGCGTGAAGCCGGCCAACTTCCTCGACATCGGCGGCGGAGCATCCGCTCAGGTGATGGCGAACGGGCTCGACGTGATCCTCGGCGACGAGCAGGTCAAGAGCGTGTTCGTGAACGTCTTCGGCGGGATCACGGCGTGCGACGCGGTGGCCAACGGCATCGTGGGCGCCCTCGAAGTCCTGGGCGACAGCGCGACCAAGCCGCTCGTGGTGCGGCTCGACGGCAACAAGGTGGAGGAGGGCCGCGCCATCCTGCAGCAGGCCGCGCACCCCCTCGTGACCCTGGCCCTGACGATGGACGACGGCGCCGACAAGGCCGCTGAACTCGCCGCAGCGGCGAAGTAAGTAGAGGACGAGAGAACATGTCGATTTTTCTGAACAAGGATTCCAAGGTCATCGTCCAGGGCATCACGGGCGGTGAGGGCACCAAGCACACCGCCCTCATGCTCAAGGCCGGCACCCAGGTGCTCGGTGGCGTGAACGCCCGCAAGGCCGGCACGACGGTCAGCCACACCGACAAGGACGGCAACGCCGTCGAACTGCCCGTGTTCGCCACGGTCGCCGAGGCCATCGAGGCCACCGGCGCCGACGTGTCGATCGCCTTCGTGCCGCCGGCGTTCTCGAAGGACGCGATCGTCGAGGCCATCGACGCCGAGATCCCGCTCCTCGTCGTGATCACCGAGGGCATCCCGGTGCAGGACTCGGCCGAGGCCTGGGCCTACGCCAAGGCCAAGGGCAACAAGACCCGCATCATCGGCCCGAACTGCCCCGGCATCATCACGCCCGGTGAGGCGCTCGTCGGCATCACCCCGGCGAACATCACCGGCAAGGGCCCGATCGGTCTCGTCTCGAAGTCGGGCACGCTGACCTACCAGATGATGTACGAGCTGCGCGACCTCGGCTTCTCGACCGCCATCGGTATCGGCGGCGATCCCATCATCGGCACCACGCACATCGACGCGCTCGCCGCGTTCGAGGCCGACCCGGAGACCAAGGCGATCGTGATGATCGGCGAGATCGGCGGCGACGCCGAGGAGCGCGCGGCCGACTTCATCAAGGCCAACGTCACGAAGCCCGTCGTCGGCTACGTCGCGGGCTTCACCGCCCCCGAGGGCAAGACGATGGGACACGCCGGCGCGATCGTGTCCGGCTCGGCCGGCACCGCGCAGGCGAAGAAGGAAGCCCTCGAGGCCGCGGGTGTGAAGGTCGGCAAGACCCCCAGCGAGACCGCGGCCCTGCTGCGCGAGGTCTACGCCGCGTTGTAACGTCGGAAACCGCAAACGTCGCGGCAACCGAGCCACATGTGGCTCGGTCGCCGCGACGTTTGCGTTTCCGAACACGAGCGCTCGCCCTGGCACAATGAAAGCATGACGCAGACGCACGCCGAACAGAGTCTGTACCGGCGGCTACGCCATCAGTTGGTGACGCCGGAGTCGATCTACGGCACCATCATCGTGAGCGCGCTGATCGTGCTCGCCGACGACGACGAGAGCGACTTCGACCTGCTCGTGGTGGTCGCCGCCACCAGCTTCGTGTTCTGGATCGCCCACGTCTTCGCCGCCACCGTCGCCCACCATGGCAAGCGGGGCGGCACCGAGATCCCGCTCGGAGAAGCCCTCGGCGATGCCGTCCGCCACTCCGCCGGCCTCTTGATCGCGGCGATCATCCCGATCCTCGTGCTCGCGCTCGGGGCCGCCGGCATCCTCTCCGAGGAGCTCGCCTACGTGCTCGCCCTGCTCGTGGGCGTCGTCATCCTCTTCGTGCTCGGTACCCTCGCCTTCGCGGAGCGCGGCAGTCGCTGGTACTTCTGCCTGCTCGGCGGCACGGCTACCGCCTTACTCGGGGTCGCCGTCATCCTGCTCAAGGCCATCTTCCACTGAGCGATCGTCGCCTTCCCCGCACCGAGCGCGCCGTCGACGGATGCGCCCACCCGGCGGGTAGGCTCGGCCACGCATGAATCGCCCAGTCACCGCTCTGCTCGCCGCCCTCGACGCGGTGATCGTCGTCGCAATCGGGGTGGGCATCCCTCTCATCCCGCTCACGATCCTGTGGGCGACCCAGTTCGGCCTGGCCATCGACTGGCTCGTGTTCTGGCGCGCCTCCGGCGACGCCTGGCTCCTGGGGAACGGCGTCGACGTGCTCTTCACGATCGACCCCGACCTGGCGTTGCGCCTCGCGCTCGACGGCGCCCAACTGCCCTTTCGAGGTGGGGATCGCGCCCCTCGGCTTCGCGCTCGTGACCGTGCTCCTCGGCGCCCGGTCGGGCCGCCGTCTCACGGCCACCCCGTACCCGGTCACCGGCGCGGTCGTCGGGGTGGTGAGTCTCGGGGTGCTGGCGGGCCTCGTCGCGCTGAGCGTGCGCGATCCGGCCGCCCTGCCCTCCTTGCTGCAGAGCTTCCTCTATCCGGCGTTCGTCTACGCCATGGGGCTGGCGATCGGCTACGCCTGGACTTCGCGACGCGTCGCGCCGCTCGAATTCGGCACCACGTCCGGCATCCGCCGGCGCTGGAGCGTCCGCCTGCAGGCCATCGCACCGGGCGACCGGGGTCTCGTGGCGCTCGTCCTCCGAGCCGGTGCCATCGCGGCCGCCGGGGTGGTGGGGCTCTCGGCTGTTGCGATGGCGCTCATCCTCGTCTTCGGCTTCTCGTCGATCGTCTCGCTCTACGAGAGCCTGCAAGCGGGCCTGCTCGGCGGGATCTCGCTCACTCTGGCTCAGCTCGCCCTGCTGCCGAACCTGATCATCTGGACCGCGAGCTGGTTCGTGGGCCCGGGCTTCGCCCTCGGCGCCGGATCGGCCGTGTCGCCGCTCGGCACGCAGCTCGGACTCGTTCCCTCTCTGCCGGTGTTCGGGGCGCTGCCGCAGGGAACGCCCGCTCTTGGTTTCGCCGGATTGCTCGTACCGATCGTGGTCGGCTACGTCACCGGGGCAGTGCTGCGGCCCGCCTTCCTCGCGAACGTCAACGGCCGGATCGGCCCCAGCCCGAGCACCGCGCGGAGTGGTGGTCCCCGCGTGCTGAGGCTCGTGCTCACCGCCGTGGGCGGAGGCGTGGTCGGCGCGAGCATCCTCGCTCTCCTCGCCCTCTGGTCGGGCGGCGCTGCGGGGCCGGGCCGCCTGGCCGAGGTCGGTCCGGATGCGGGCTGGGTCTGGGTGTGGGCCTTCGTCGAACTGACCGTGTCGATGCTGCTCGGGCTGGTCGCCGGCGCCCGCGCGGGCGGCCCGGGAGCTGCCGATAGACTGTGAGAGTGCTCTCTCTCCTGGTCCTGATCTCCGGGGGAGGCTCCAATCTCCGGGCGCTCCTCGAAGCGTCCAGCGATGCCGAGTATCCCGCCCGAGTCATCGCCGTCGGCTCCGATACGGATGCCCCGGGCTTCGAGCACGCCGAGGAGTTCGAGATCCCGGCCTTCACGGTCGTGCCGACCTCGTTCCCGTCGCGTGAGGCATGGGGCGCCGAGCTGCTGGAGCAGATCGAACGCTGGTCGCCCGACCTCGTGGTGTGCGCCGGCTTCATGCGCATCCTGCCGCCCGCCGTCGTGTCGGCACTCACCCCGCGCATCATCAACACGCATCCGGCCCTGCTGCCCGCGTTCCCCGGCGCTCACGCCGTGCGCGACGCGCTCGCAGCCGGCGTCGACACCACCGGCGTCACCGTGCACGTGATCGACGAGGGCGTCGACACCGGGCCGGTCATCGTGCAGCGCTCCGTGCCCGTCTACCCGGGAGACACCGAGCACGAGCTGCACGAGCGCATCAAGTCCGTCGAACGCGACCTGCTGGTGCAGGCCGTGCTCGACATCGCCAACGGAGCAGTCGACCTCAAGGAGATAGCAGCACGATGAGTGGCCCCCAGCACGACCCGAGCCTCTACACGCATCGCGACACGGTGCCGATCAGCCGGGCGCTGATCTCGGTCAGCGACAAGACGGGGCTGGTCGAGCTGGTTCAGGCCCTCGCGGGCGCCGGCGTCGAGATCGTCTCCACCGGCTCGACCGCCAAGACCATCGCCGAAGCCGGCGTCGCGGTCACCGAGGTCTCGAGCGTCACCGGATTCCCCGAGTCGCTGGACGGCCGCGTCAAGACCCTGCACCCGGGGGTGCACGCCGGCATCCTCGCCGACCTGCGGCTCGAGTCGCACAAGCACCAGCTCGAGGAGCTCGGCATCCGTCCGTTCGACCTCGTCGTGGTGAACCTCTACCCCTTCCGCGAGACCGTCGCCTCGGGCGCGGCTCCGGACGCGGTGATCGAGCAGATCGACATCGGCGGCCCCGCCCTGGTGCGCGCGTCGGCGAAGAACTTCGCGAACGTGGCCATCGTGGTCTCGCCCTCGCGCTACGCCGACGTGGTGGCCACCCTCGCCGCGGGCGGAACCGGCCTCGAGGTGCGCCGCGCGCTCGCCGCGGAGGCGTTCGCGCACACGGCCGCCTACGACACCGCGGTGGCCGGCTGGTTCGCCCAGCAGCTGGGCGCCGACGACGCGGCCTCGACGGATGCCCCGAGCGGGTTCCCGGATGCGCTCTCCGTCACCGCCGAGAAGGCCCAGACCCTGCGCTACGGCGAGAACTCGCATCAGCAGGCCGCTCTCTACACCCGCGCCGGAGGCCACGGCATCGCCCAGGCGATCCAGCTGCACGGCAAGGAGATGTCGTACAACAACTTCGTCGACGGTGACGCCGCGGTCCGCGCCGCCTACGACTTCTCCGAGCCGGCGGTCGCGATCATCAAGCACGCGAACCCCTGCGGCATCGCGCTGGCCGATCCGGATGCGCCGGACGCGATCGCCTCCGCCCACGCGAAGGCGCATGCCTGCGACCCCGTCTCGGCGTACGGCGGGGTGATCGCGGCCAACCGCCCGGTGACCCTCGCGATGGCCGAGACCGTGAAGGACATCTTCACCGAGGTGCTGATCGCCCCCGCCTTCGACGCCGACGCCCTCGAGCTGCTGTCGACCAAGAAGAACCTGCGCCTGCTCACGCTGCCGGAAGGCTACGGCCGCGAAGACGTGGAGCTGCGCCAGATCAGCGGCGGATTCCTCGCCCAAACACCCGACGTGTTCGACGGTTTCGACCGCTCGCGCTGGACCCTCGCGGCCGGTGCGCCCGCCGACGAGGCGACCCTCGCCGACCTCGAGTTCGCGTGGAAGGCCTGCCGTTCGGTGAAGTCGAACGCCATCCTGCTGGCGAAGGGCGGAGCATCCGTCGGTGTGGGCATGGGCCAGGTGAACCGCGTGGACTCGTGCCAGCTCGCGGTGACCCGCGCCGGTGACCGGGCCGCAGGGTCGGTGGCCGCCTCCGATGCGTTCTTCCCCTTCGCCGACGGTGCCGAGGTGCTGATCGAGGCGGGCGTCAAGGCGATCGTGCAGCCCGGCGGATCGGTGCGCGACGCCGACGTGATCGCGGCGGCCGAGAAGGCCGGCGTCACGATGTACTTCACCGGCGAGAGGCACTTCTTCCACTGATCCCACTCCGAGCGCGCGTTCACCTCGCTCGCCGGAAGCATCCAGGCACCATCACCTAAGGTCAAGACATGTCATCGTTCCGACTCCGGTCGCTCACCGCCTCGGTGGCGGCTGCGGCCGTGATCGCGGTGGTCGCCCTCGCATCGGCCGCCCTCGCGGTGTTCGTGGCGAACGGCCAGGCCGTGCAGGCCTTCGGCGTCGCGTTCCTGTTCTTCATCGACGGCACGATCGCGCTCTTCGTGCTCTCGGCCGTGTTCGGCCTGATCGGGGCCTACCAGCGGTGGTACGCGGCGCTGATCGCGGGGGTCGTGTCGGCCGCGCTCGCCGGCCTGGTGGGCACCGGGATCGCCTCACTCGCGAACGGGGCCGTGCTGAGCGGCGACCTCGTCGGCCAGCTGTTCGGCACGCTGATCGGCACCAATCTGATCTTCGAACTCGCGGCGGTGATCGCCTCGGTCACCCTGGCCCGGCGCATCCACACCCGTATCGCGATCGACGAGGAGCAGGAGGTGCTGCGCAAGAAGTACGTGCTCGTGCGCCGGCCGGCCGCCTCGCTCCCCGAGGGCATCGTGACCCACATCGAGCGCAGCGAGGTCGATCTCGAACTCGCCGAGGAGCAATGGGAGGAGTACGTCGCGGCGCTGACCGGCGGCGGCTGGGATCCGGTGGAGGTCCCCCTCGCCGACGAACTCCCCGACTCCGTGTTCGTGGAGGACACGGTGGTGATGTTCGGAACGCTGGCGGTCATCGCGAGCCCCGGCGCCGATTCGCGCATCGCCGAACTGCCGGCGGTGGAGGAGAGCATCCGCTCGCTCGGCATCGAGGCGAAGCGCATCGAGCGGCCCGGCACCCTCGACGGGGGAGACGTGCTGAAGGTCGGCACCACGGTGTTCGTGGGGCGCGGCGGGCGCACGAACTCCGACGGCATCCGTCAGCTCCGCAAGATCCTCGCTCCGCGCGGGTACTCCGTCGTCGCGGTGCCCGTCACCAAGGCGTTGCACCTCAAGAGCGCGGTCACGGCCCTGCCGGACGGAACGGTCATCGGCTACCGTCCCCTGGTCGACGACCCGTTCATCTTCGACCGCTTCCTCGAGATGCCGGAGCCGAGCGGCGCCCACGTCGTGGTGCTCACCGACGACACCGTGCTCGTGGCTGCGAGCGCACCGGAGTCGGCGCGACTGATCGAAGGACTCGGCTACCGCGTCATCTCAGTCGACATCTCCGAGTTCGAGAAGCTCGAAGGATGCGTCACCTGCCTCTCCGTGCGGGTGCGCTGAATTCCCTGTTGCTTTTCGCGGTCACCGGCCGATAGCCTGTAAGGCTGCCGCGACGCCTCCACCCCCGGAAAGGGGGTGATCAGCGTGCCCCGACGACGCCACTCGGGGAATCCATGCGTGTGGCAAAGCGTTGTGCCACGAACACGACGCGTGTTGCGAAGAGAGATCACGAATGTCAGAAACGCCCAGCTCGACCGCTGCGCCCGCTGCCGGGACTGCGCCCGCTGCCGGAACGGTGGCGGTGCTGTCGCGCCTGCGGCCCTACGTGCAGAGTGCTCTGCCGCGCATCTATGCCGCCATGGTGGTGTCGCTCTCGGCGAGCGTGGTGGCGCTGGCCATCCCGCAGGTGCTGCAGTGGATGGTCGACGGCCCGCTCGCCGACGGCGACGCGAGCCAGATCTGGCTCGCCGCAGGCATCGTTCTCGCCCTCGGGGTCATCGAGGCCGTGCTGATCGGCGCGCGCCGAGCGCTCGTGCTCACCCCGGGCACGCACGTCGAGGCGCGGATGCGCAACTCCCTCTACGCGCAGCTGCAAGACCTCCCGGTGTCGTTCCACGACCGCTGGCCGAGCGGCCAGCTGCTGTCGCGCGCCGTCAGCGACCTCAACCTCATCCGCCGATGGCTCTCCTTCGGGCTGGTGCTGCTCGTGGTCAACGTGCTGACGCTGGTCGGCGGCGTGATCATCCTGATCAGCCTCAACTGGGTGCTGGGCCTCATCTTCGCCGCCGCCGCGGTGCCGGTCATCGCCTACAGCTTCGCCTTCGAGCGCAAGTACTCGGATGTCGCGCGCCGCAGTCAAGACCAGGCCGGCGACCTGGCCACCAGCGTCGAGGAGTCGGTGCACGGCATCCGTGTGCTCAAGGCGTTCGGCCGCAGCCGCTATGCGCTGAAGCGGTTCGAGTCGCAGGCCGAACAGCTGCGCGGCACCGAGATCGAAAAGGCCAAGGCCATCGCCGGCATCTGGCTCTACCTCACCCTCATCCCCGACCTCGCGTTCGGCGTGTGCCTCGTGGTCGGCGTGTGGCTGGCCTCGACCGGCGCCTCGTCGGTCGGCGAGCTGGTGGCCTTCTTCGCCACCGGCACGGTGCTGCTGTTCCCGATCTGGTCGATGGGCTACTTCCTCGCCATGACGCTCGACGCGAAGACCGCGACCCTCCGCTTCTTCGAGGTGATGGACTCGGTCAACACCATCGAAGACCCGGCCGAGCCGGTCAGCGTCGTCGACGGGCACGGCGAGCTGACCTTCGACGACGTGCACTTCCGCTACCAGGATGCGCCGGAGTCGTTCCCCGACCTGATCGACGGCGTGACGTTGACCGTCCGGCCAGGCGAGACGATGGCGCTGGTCGGTCTGACCGGATCGGGCAAGTCGACACTCACCGCCCTCACCACGCGGCTCTACGACGTGACCGGCGGATCGGTGCGGGTCGACGGCGTCGACGTGCGCGACCTCAGCCGCGACGAGCTGCGCACGCGGATCGCCATGGCCTTCGAAGAGGCCACGCTGTTCAGCCAGACGGTGCGCGAGAACGTGCTGCTCGGTCGGCCGGATGCCTCGGAGGAAGACCTGCGCGAGGCGCTCGAGATCGCGCAGGCCACCTTCGTCGACGACCTCCCGCTGGGCCTCGACACGAAGGTGGGCGAAGAGGGACTCAGCCTCTCCGGCGGGCAGCGGCAGCGCCTGGCGCTCGCGCGCGCCATCGCGGCCCGGCCGAGCATCCTCGTGCTCGACGATCCGCTGTCGGCGCTGGATGTCGACACCGAGGCCCTGGTCGAAGCCGCGCTCCGGCGGGTGCTGGCCACCACCACCGCCCTGATCGTGGCGCACCGGCCGTCGACCGTGGCGCTCGCCGACCGCGTCGCGCTGCTCGAGAACGGCCGGGTCACCGCGGTCGGCACGCACTCGGAGCTCCTGGCCACAAGTCCGCACTACCGGTTCGTGATCTCGAGCTTCGACGCCGACGAGCGCGCCGAGGTGCGCGAGGCCGAGGCGCGGGCCGAGCGACGCGACGCCGAAGAACGCGCTGAGATCCGCGATGCGGAACGCGGCATCACCACGAAGGAGGTGGCATCATGACGTCCGTCCTCGGAGTCGAGGGGGAGGAGCGCGACGACTTCTCCCGCGCGGAGAGCCGCCAGATCCGGCAGCGTTCGTTACGGCTGCTCGGGTCGCTCGTACGCCCGATGCGGGCGCGCCTCGCGCTCAGCATCGTCGTGGTGATCATCAGCACAATCTCTCAGGTTGCCGGCCCGTCGATCATCGCCTACGGCATCGACACCGGTCTGCCCGCGCTGCTCGACCAGAACTGGATGCCCGTGGCCCTGGCCGGTGTGGCCTACCTGCTCGCCGGTGTGGTCGGTGCGGTGCTGATCGCGTGGTTCACGGTGCTGTCCGCGCGGATCAGCCAGGCCATCCTGTTCGACCTGCGCAAGCGCGTCTTCCTGCACACGCAGAAGCTGAGCCTGGAATTCCACGAGAGCTACACCTCGGGCCGCATCATCTCGCGCCAGACCAGCGACCTGGACGCGATCCGGGAGCTGCTCGACTCGGGCATCAACCAGCTCGTGCAGGGCGTGCTCTACATGGCGTTCACCGCGGTCGCACTGTTCCTGCTCGACGTGGAGTCGGGGTTGATCCTGCTCGCCGCGCTGGTGCCGTTGCTCATCCTCACGCGCTGGTTCCAGCTGCGGTCGCAGCAGATGTTCCGGCGCACGCGTGTCGCATCCGCACGGCTGATCGTGCACTTCGTGGAGACGATGACGGGCATCCGTGCCGTCAAGGCCTTCCGCAAGGAGAAGCGCAACGAGGTGGAGTTCGGCGGGCTGGTCGAGGACAACCGAGACGCCAACGCCCGTGTGATCAGGCTGTTCGGCATCTACGACCCCGGCCTCGTGCTGATCGGCAACGTGGCGGTGGCCGTGGTGCTGCTGCTCGGCGGGTTCCGGGTGGTCGACGGCGGGATGGAGATCGGTGTACTGCTGGCAGCCGTGCTCTACACGCGCCGGTTCTTCGATCCGATGGAGGACATGGCGATGTTCTACAACGGCTACCAGAGCGCCACGGCCGCATTGGAGAAGATCTCGGGCGTGCTCGAGGAGCAGCCCAGCGTCGCCGACCCCGAGCGGCCGGTCGACCTCTGGGAGTCGACCGGGGCCGTCACCTTCGACGACGTCGAGTTCGGCTACACGGCCGACCGGCCGATCCTGCCCTCCTTCGACCTCGTCATTCCGGCGGGGCAGACGATCGCGCTGGTCGGATCGACGGGAGCGGGCAAGTCGACGCTCGCGAAGTTGATCTCGCGGTTCTACGACCCCACCGCCGGGCGGGTGACGCTCGACGGTATCGACCTGCGCGACCTGCACCCCAAAGACCTACGGCGCGCGATCGTGATGGTGACCCAGGAGGCCTACCTGTTCTCCGGAACGGTGGCCGACAACATCGCCATCGGCAAGCCCGAGGCGAGCCGCGACGAGATCATCGCGGCGGCCCGCGCGGTCGGCGCCGACGATTTCATCCGCGGACTCCCGAACGGTTACGAGACCGACGTCAACAAGCGCGGCGGGCGTGTCTCGGCCGGTCAGCGGCAGCTGATCTCCTTCGCGCGCGCGTTCCTGGCGAACCCGACCGTGCTGATCCTCGACGAGGCGACGGCGTCGCTCGACATCCCGAGCGAGCGTCTGGTGCAGGATGCGCTGCAGACGTTGCTCGCCGACCGCACGGCCGTGATCATCGCCCACCGCTTGTCGACGGTCTCGATCGCCGACCGCGTGCTCGTGATGGAGCAGGGCCGGATCGTCGAAGACGGTACGCCCGAAGAACTGATCGGTGGAACCGGACGGTTCGCGCAGCTGCACGCTTCCTGGCGCGAGTCGCTCGTCTGAGCGGGGCTCGACCGGCGGCCCGAATCGGGTCGGCCGGTCGGGCCGTCAGATCACGGCTTCCAGGCGAAGTACTGCGAGCCGTACATGAAGGAGATGTGCCAGCCGTCCTGGCAGGTGAGTGCCGAGGTGTCGAGTGCTTGGGGCCACCAGGTGTCGTCGAGCGGCGGCTCGTTGCCGGCGATCGAGGCGTCGCACGGGCCGCCGATGGCCTCGGGCGCCGGATCGCCGAACTGCATGATGGCCTCGCCGGTCTCGGAGTTCTCCTTGATGCGGATCATCTGCGCATCGTCGGGCACCCAGGACGGGATCGCGATGGTGGCGCTCGACGCCTGGGCGTCGGCCTTCGTCGGGTAGAGCTGGGTCTCGATCGGCGGAGTGATCGCGTTCGCCAGGGTGCAACCGGACAGCGTTGCGACGAGTCCTGCCGCCGCTAATCCGGCGAGAAGCGCTCGTCTTTTCATCGGCTGTGGGTGATCCTCTCCTGCTGGGCATCCGGGTGCAACGGCTGCCACCGAGCTACAGCGTACTCGACTGCATACCCTGGTTCCCGCGAGATCGCTCGGAGCGGGGTGCCTTCGGCCTCGTAGTGCTCACGTGCGCGTGCCTCGTGGCCGGCAGGTGGGAGCCCTCCCGAGCGCACCACTCGCCACCACGGATGCGCGTGACCGTACCGTCGCATCGCGCTTCCGACCGCCCGCGCGGCACGGGTTCCGAGGAGCGCGGCGATGTCGCCGTAGCTCAGCACCTTCCCGGGCGGGATCGAGTCGACGATGTCGAGCACGTCGTCGACGAAGGAAGGCGGGGAGTCCGCCTCGGGAGGATCGGTGGGGCCAGGGCTCACAGATCCAGTGCGGCGATGGTCTCGCCGTACGGGGTCTCGCCGATCGGCACGAACCCGAGCTTCTCGAAGAACGCCGCCGGGCCGGCTTCGCCCTGCTCGAAGATGACGGTGACACGGTCGAAGCCGCGCGAACGCGCCTCGTCGGCCAGCGCGAGCACCGCGAATCGACCGACGCCATGGCCCTGGGCCGTCGCGGCCACGTTGATGCGCCAGATGCAGCCGCGGAACTCGACCTCCGGCGCATCCGGATCGAAATTGCCCATGATGAAGCCGACGACCTCGTCGTCTTCGAGCACCACACGAGGCCAGGCCGTGACCGGGTTGACGTACGCCTCGGCGATGGAGTGCGAGACCGGAGCCACGAACTGCTCCTGCCCAGGCTTCAGCGAGAGCGTGTTCGCCGCCACGATGTTCGATGCCGACAGCTCTTCGAGCCTCAGTTCACTCATGGACTCAGGCTAACGTCTGCGATGGGGCCGCGCCAGCGCGCCGAGCCGCACTCGGGCATCGTTCGCTCTCCGGAAACTATCTCGATGTCGAGATATCTCCGGGAACGGGTAAACTGGCTGACGGCCCATTTCCGGCGGCTGTTGAGGAGCTGAATTGTCCAAGATCAAGGTTGAAGGCACCGTCGTCGAACTCGACGGCGACGAGATGACTCGAATCATCTGGCAGGCCATCAAAGACACACTGATCCACCCCTACCTCGATGTGAACCTCGAGTACTACGACCTCGGCATCGAGCACCGCGACGCGACCGACGACCAGGTCACGATCGACGCGGCTCACGCCATCCAGAAGCACGGCGTCGGCGTCAAGTGCGCCACCATCACGCCCGACGAGGCGCGTGTGGAGGAGTTCGGCCTCAAGAAGATGTGGAAGTCGCCGAACGGCACCATCCGCAACATCCTCGGTGGCGTCATCTTCCGTGAGCCGATCATCATCTCGAACATCCCGCGCCTCGTGCCGGGCTGGAACAAGCCGATCATCATCGGCCGTCACGCCTTCGGCGACCAGTACCGCGCCACCGACTTCGTGTTCAAGGGCAAGGGCAAGCTGACCGTCGAGTTCACCCCGGAAGACGGCTCCGAGCCGCTGAAGTTCGAGGTCTACGACGCGCCCGACGACGGCATCGCCCAGGTGCAGTACAACCAGGACGCCTCGATCCGCGATTTCGCCCGCGCCTCGCTCAACTACGGCCTGAGCCGCAACTACCCGGTCTACCTCTCCACCAAGAACACGATCCTGAAGGCCTATGACGGCCGTTTCAAGGACATCTTCCAGGAGATCTTCGAGACCGAGTTCAAGGAGCGCTTCGACGCCGCCGGCCTCACCTACGAGCACCGTCTGATCGACGACATGGTCGCGTCGGCCATGAAGTGGGAGGGCGGCTACGTCTGGGCCTGCAAGAACTACGACGGCGACGTGCAGAGCGACACCGTGGCGCAGGGCTTCGGCTCGCTCGGCCTCATGACCTCGGTGCTGTCGACGCCCGACGGCAAGGTCGTCGAGGCGGAGGCCGCTCACGGCACCGTCACCCGGCACTACCGCCAGCACCAGGCCGGCAAGCCCACGTCGACCAACCCGATCGCCTCGATCTACGCCTGGACGCGTGGCCTCGCCCACCGCGGCAAGCTCGACGGCAACCAGGAGCTGATCGACTTCTCGCTCACCCTCGAAGACGTCGTGATCAAGACGGTCGAGTCGGGCAAGATGACGAAAGACCTGGCGCTGCTCGTGAGCCCCGACCAGCCGTACCAGACCACCGAGGAGTTCCTCGCCACGCTGGATGAGAACCTCAAGGCGCGCATGGCCGCCTAGGTTCCCCGTCTGATCCCAGAAGGCCCCCACCGCCCAGCGGCTGGGGGCCTTCTGCGTGTTCAAGCCGATGGAGTTCTGGTGGATACGCCGCTGAAGCTCCATCCATTCGCGACGGAGGCCCCGATCGCCATCCAGATGAAGCGGCTAGAGAGGGCGGCCGGCCGCCAGGACGGACTGGACGGCCCAGTCGGCGTCGAGGAGCACGGCGTCGGCGGCGTAGCCCGGGCGGAGGTACCCCAGGTCGTGATCGCGACGGATGGCGCGCGCCGGGTTCGCGGTGAGCGCCGCGACGGCGAGGACCGGGTCGATGCCCGAGGCGCCGACCGCCCAGCGCAGCGCTGCATCCTGGGTGAGGGTCGAGCCCGCGATGGTCGAGGTGCCGGAGAGCATCGCACGTCCGCCCGTGACGCTCACGTTGAGCGTGCCGAGGCGGTAGTGGCCGTCGACCGAGCCGGCGGCGGCCATGGCGTCGGTGATCAGCACGATACGGTCGGGGGCGATCCGGAATGCCATCTTCACGACATCCGGATGCACGTGGAAACCGTCCACGATGAGTTCGAGGCCCACGCGCGGGTCGTCGAACGCGGCCACCACCGGGCCCGGTTCGCGGTGACGGATGCCGGCCATCGCGTTGAAGGCGTGGGTGAGCAGCGTGGCGCCGCGGTCGAACGCTTCGCGGGTGAGCGCCAGGTCGGCATCCGTGTGGCCCACGGCCACCACCACGCCCGCCGCCACGAAGGCGTCGATGGCTTCGAGCGACCCTGGCAGTTCCGGAGCGATGGTGATCTGCACGAGGTGCCCGCGCCCCCGCGCGATCATGAGCGACACCTCCTCAGGGGTGGGCGAGTGCAGGAAGTCGGGGTTGTGGGCGCCGCGGTGGTTGCGCGCCAGGAAAGGGCCCTCGAGGTGGCTGCCGAGCACGAGCGGATCGGTGTCAGCGAGACTCGCCACCGTCTCGAGCCCCACGAGCAACGACGGCACGGGGTTCGCCACGAGCGAGATCACCGACCGGGTGGTGCCGTGCCGGCGGTGCAGGGCGAGGGCGGCGCGGATCGACTCCGTGCCGTCGTCGAAGGAATGCCCGGCGCCGCCGTGGCCGTGGATGTCGATGAACCCGGGCGTCAGCCAGAGTCCGCTCGCGTCGAGGATCTCGGTCTCGGCGGTGAGGTGCTCGCGCCAGCCCTCGCCGGTGCCGGTGCGCTGGATGCGGTCGCCTTCGGCGAGGAACCAGAAGTCGGCGTCGATGCCGTCGGCATCCACCTTCCGGCCGCTGTGCACCAGGACGCTCATCGGAACTCCTTGCGCCCCGCGATCACACCGGAGATGACGGCCAGCACGCCGAACACCACGGCGATGATCGGCTGACCGAGCATCAGCCAGGCCAGCGCCGCGGAGCCCATGATGACGATCTCGACCAGCGCCTTGCCGAAGGGGTCGATGCGGATGACGGCCTTGGGGGAGCGGAACAGCGCCCAGACCACGATCGCGAAGAGCGGGGTCGCGACGCCGAACGCGACGTTCCACGGGAACGGCCACGCCACGAAGCCCCAGAAGGCGAAGGTGAAGAACGCGAACAGCTCGAGAAGGAAGCGGACGAAGTCGTTGACGCCGAGGCGGCTGTCGGGGGGTTCTTCAGGCACCTGACAATGGTACTGGTCGCGATTTGTTTCGAGTTTGTAAAGATCGCTAGCAAATGTGGTCCGGCTCTTGTGGCGGCGTTTGTTCGTAAGCTTTACTAACAAACATGACCACGACATCGGCGTCGAATGCGGGCTTCGCACACGGCAGGGCCCTCCGACCCAGCTCGAAGGTGCTGCCCGAACACGCTCGGGGGCACAACCGCTCGCTCGTGCTGCAGACGCTCTACCGCTCCGGCCGCCGCAGCCGCGCCGACATCGCCCGGGAGACCGGCCTCACCCGCGTCACCGTGAGCGCGCTCGTCGCCGACCTCATCGCCGACGGCCTCGTGGTGGAACTTGGCCAGCGCGAAGAGACCCGCCCCGGCAAGCCCGCGACCCTGCTCGATCTCGACCGCAGCGCCTTCGTGATCGTGGGCCTCGACCTCTCCGAGCACTCCACCTTCTCGGGAGCGCTGCTCGACCTCGACGGCGGCATCAGCGCCCGGGCCGAAGTGGCCCTCGCCGGGAGCACAGGCGACGCGGCTGTCGAGAAGGTCGTCGCGCTCGCGCAACAGCTGGTCGACCAGGCGACCGTGCCCATTCTCGGCATCGGCGTCGGCTCACCCGGTGTTGTCGATCTCGGAGGCGTCGTCCTGAGCGCTCCGAACCTGGGGTGGAACGGGATGCCGCTGCAGAGCATCCTGAACGCCCGCTTCGGTGTTCCCGTGCTGGTGGCCAACGACGCGAACGCGGCCGTGCTGGCCGAACACAGCTTCGGCGGTGCCGACAGCGACGCGATGCTGATCAAGATCGGTCACGGTGTGGGCGCGGGCCTGCTGCTCGGCGGCACACCGTTGTTCGGCAGCCGCTTCGCCGCGGGCGAGATCGGGCACGTGGTGGTCGGCACCGACGGGGGAGCCGTGTGCGCCTGCGGCAAGCGCGGCTGCCTCGAGACGTGGCTGAGCATCCCGAACCTGATCGAACGACTCGAGGGGGAGGACGACGCCGCGCGAACGGCCGTGCTCCAGGAAGCCGGTCAGCGACTCGGCATCGCCCTCGCCCCGGTGGTCGGCGCGCTCGACCTCAGCGAGGTCATCCTCGCCGGCCCCACCGAACTTCTCGACGGGCCGCTCGCGGCCGCCACCGTCGAGACGCTCCGAAACCGAACGATGGCCGAGTTCCACGGCTCCGTGACGCTTCGGATGACCACGCTCGGGCAGGACATCGTCTTGCGCGGCGCGGCCGTCATGGTCCTCTCCGGCCAACTCGGGGTCTCGTAAGAGCCCTTCGCACCCAGATATCCATCGCCCTAGGAAAGGTAGAACACAATGAGGAAGACGACACTCGCTGTCACCGCCCTCGGCGTCACGGCAGCTCTCGCGCTCGCCGGATGCGCCGGTGGAACTTCGTCGGGAGGCAGCACCGACGCGGCCGACGGCGCGGACATCCGCGTCTGGCTGAACGGCACCGACACCCCGGATGCCGCTCGCGAGTACTTGAAGACCACCTTCGAGAGCGAGCACCCCGGCTCCACCCTCACCATCGAGGAGCAGAGCTGGACGGGGCTGGTCGACAAGCTGACGACGAACCTCTCGGGCTCCGACAGCCCCGACGTGGTGGAGGTGGGCAACACGCAGGCCGCGGCCTTCACCTCGGCCGGCGCGTTCCTCGACCTCAGCGACAAGTACGAGGAGCTCGGCGGCGACGACCTGCTCCCCGGCTTCGTGGAGGCCGGCAGCTACGACGGCGCCTTCTACGCCGCGCCCTACTACTCGGGCGCTCGCCTGGTGTTCTACAAGAAGGACCTGCTCGCGAACGCCGGTCTGACCGTTCCCACCACGCTCGACCAGTACGTCTCGAACGGCATCGCGCTGGCGCAGGCGAACCCGGGCGTCTCGGGCATCTACTTCCCCGGCCAGGACTGGTACAACGCCCTGCCCTACATCTGGGAGGCCGGCGGCGAGATCGCGACGCAGGACGGCGACACCTGGACCTCGACCTTCTCGAGCCCCGAGTCGATCGAGGGTCTGAAGCAGGTGCAGGAGGTCATGACCAAGGCGTCCGTCGCTCCGAAGGACGGCAACGAGACCGACCCGCAGGTTCCGTTCTGCGAGGGCACGGTAGCCAACCTGTCGGCGCCCAGCTGGGTGAAGGGGTCGATCCTCGCCCCGGCCGACGCGGATGCGCCCGGGTGCCCCGACCAGGAAGCCAACCTCGGCGTGTACGCGCTCCCCGGTAAGGACGGCGGCGCGGCGCACGTGTTCGCCGGCGGCTCGAACATCGCCGTGGCGGCCAAGTCGGCTCATCCCGATCTCGCCACCGACGCGCTCGAGATCATGCTGAGCGACGACTACCAGACGATCCTCGGGGAGAACGGTCTCGTTCCCGCCAAGCTCTCGCTGGCATCCACCCTCGGCACCGACGACGTCGCGAAGGCGATCGCCGAGGCGGCAGCCAACGCCAAGCTCACCCCGGCCTCGCCGAAGTGGGCCGACGTGGAGGCCTCCGGGGCGCTCACCGACTTCTTCGTGTCGATCGCCCAGGGCGGCGACGTGGAGCAGCTGGCGAAGGCGCTCGACGAGAAGATCGACTCCATTCTCAATGGCTAGCCTCTGAACTCCTCGGAGTCGAGAGAAACGGCGGTGGCCGCTGCGCGAACAGCGGTCACCGCCGGTCCAGACGCCCATCGCCCTAGGAAGGTGAGAGGCACATCGCAATCTTAACGGGAGGACCCCGATGAGCTCGTCCGTGACCCTGATCAGGGAGCACGAATCGGGCGGCCTGCAGGAGCTGCCGCCCGAACTCGGTCCGAAGAGCAGGCGGCTGCAACGACGCACCCGCCCGGGCCGCTTCACCCCCATCGTGCTGCTCGTGCCGGCGCTCGTGATCCTGGCGGTCGTGATCGGCTGGCCGCTCATCCAGTTGTTCGTGATGTCGTTCAAGGAGTTCGGCCGGTCGCAGGTGTTCGGCGCGCCGGCCCCGTTCGTGGGCTTCGACAACTACGTGCGGGTGCTCAGCGATCCGCAGTTCTGGGCCGTGCTCGGCCGGAGCGTGCTGTTCTGCGCGGCCAACGTGGTGACCGCCATGGTGCTCGGCACCCTCGTGGCACTGCTGATGCACCGGGTGAACCGGTTCTTCAAGCTGCTCGTGAGCGTGGGACTGCTGCTCGCATGGGCGATGCCCGCCCTCACCGCCACCATCGTGTGGGGCTGGATGTTCGACACCCAGTACGGCGTCGTCAACTACCTGCTCGAGGCCGTCAGCGGCCAGGACTTCACCAACCACTCCTGGCTGATCGACCCGTTCTCCTTCTTCGTGGTGGCCACCATCATCGTCACCTGGGGCGCCGTGCCCTTCGTGGCGTTCACCATCTTCGCCGGCCTCACCCAGGTGCCCGACGAGGTGCTCGAGGCATCACAGCTCGACGGCGCGGGCGCCTGGCAGCGCTTCCGTCTCATCGTCTTCCCGTACCTGCGGAGCATCTTCGTGGTGGTGATCATCCTGCAGGTGATCTGGGATCTGCGCGTCTTCACGCAGATCTTCGCCCTGCAGGGCATCGGCGGCATCAAGGAGCAGACCTCGACGCTCGGCGTGTACATCTATCAGACCTCGCTCGGCAAGGGCGACTACGGCACCGGCGGCGCGATCGCCGTGATCATGGTCATCCTCATGGTGGGCATCTCGATCTTCTACGTGCGCCGCAGCCTCAAGGAGGAGGAACAGTGACCGCCATCGCCACCCGGCCCGCCCGACGCCGGGTCAGTCCTCGCAAGCGCACCACCGGCATCCTGCTCGGCGTCGCCTCCGTCGTCGTCTTCTTGTTCTCGGTGTTCCCCGTCTACTGGATGGTGAACACCTCGCTGCAGCCCAACAACGAGATCCGCGGCAGCGTGCCGAACTTCGTGCCGCAGCACCTCACCACGGCGAACTACGAGACCGTGATCTTCGATCCGGGCCGCGCTCCCTTCCTGCCGGCGCTCGGCAACTCGCTCATGGTCACCGTCTCCACCGTGATCATCGCCCTGGTGTTCGCCTTCCTGGCTTCTCTCGCGGTGTCGCGCTACCGCTTCAAGAGTCGCAAGACCTTCATCTTCGCGATCCTCATCATCCAGATGATCCCTGCCGAGGCCATGATCGTCTCCACCTATCGGGTGCTCGATGGCTGGGGACTGCTCAACACCATCGCCGGACTCACCCTCGTGTACGTGGCGACCGTGCTGCCGTTCACCATCTGGACCCTGCGCGGCTTCGTGAACGGGGTGCCCGTCGAGCTCGAGGAGTCGGCGATGATCGACGGATGCTCGCGCTCGGGTGCGTTCTGGAGGATCACCTTCCCGCTGCTCGCGCCCGGTCTCGTCGCCACCGGCGTGTTCGGCTTCATCCAGGCGTGGAACGAGTTCCTGCTGGCTCTCGTCGTCAACTCGCGGCCCGAGATGATGACCCTGCCGGTGTGGCTGCGCACCTTCCAGCAGGTCACCGGAACCACGAACTGGGCGGCCATCATGGCCGGGTCGACGCTGATGGCCATCCCGGTCATCGTCTTCTTCCTGCTCGTGCAGGGCCGGATGACCTCGGGGCTCGTCAGCGGGGCGGTGAAGGGATGAGTCGGCAGCACATCCTGGGCACCCTCCTGCCCGGATTCGTGGGCACCACGCTGCCCGACTGGGTCGAGCGGATGCTCCGCGAGGGACTCGGTGGCGTGTGCCTGTTCCACGAGAACATCGTCTCCCCGACGCAGTTGCGGGAGTTGACGGCGGCGATCGTGGCGGCGAATCCGGATGCCCTCATCGCGATCGACGAGGAGGGTGGCGACGTCACGCGCCTGCACGGCGAACGGGGCGCACCCTTCCCGGGCAACGCGGTGCTCGGCCGGATCGACGACCTCGCCGCGACCCGATCGGTGGCCTCCGCCGTCGGCGCGGAGCTGCGGGCGGTCGGCGTGAACCTCGACTTCGCGCCCGACGTCGACATCAACTCCGACCCGCGCAATCCCGTCATCGGGGTGCGCAGCTTCGGCACGGATCCGGAGCTCGTGGCGCGGCACAGCGCGGCATGGGTCGAGGGCCTACAGGCGCAGGGCGTCGCAGCGAGCATCAAGCACTTCCCGGGGCACGGCGACACCGCCCAGGACTCGCATCTCGCCCTGCCGACCGTCGACGTCTCCCTCGAGACCCTCCGTGAACGCGAGCTGCTGCCCTTCGCGGCCGCCGTGCAGGCGGGTGCCTTCACCGTCATGACGAGCCACATCCTGCTGCCCCAGCTCGACCCCACGCATCCGGCCACCTTCTCGGCCGCGGTGCTCGAAGACATGCTTCGCGGCGAGCTGGAGTTCGACGGCGTGATCGTGAGCGATGCCCTCGACATGGTGGGCGCGAGCGGGGAGATCGGCATCCCGACAGCTGCCGTGCGCGCGCTCGCAGCGGGGTGCGACCTGCTCTGCATCGGAACGAGGAACACCGAGTGGCAGCTCGAGGAGATCGTCGAGCGGGTGTCATCGGCCATCGCCGAGGGCGAGCTGACGGTGGCCCGGCTCGCCGAGGCGACCGTGCGGTTGCGACAGCTGAGGGAGCGGATCCGTGACGCGGAGGAGCAGGCGGATGCGGCGGCCGCGGGGCCTTCGGCTCTGCCGGATGCGCACCGGGTGGCCACCTCGTTCGCGGTGACGCCCGATGCCGCGGAGCTGCTCCACGGCCCCGGGTGGGTCGTGGTGCGCCTCGACACCGTCGCGAACATCGCGGTGGGCCGGTCGGCGTGGGGGCCTTTCCTCGCTCTCGAGGAAGGGGGCCCACGTCTTCCCGTGTTCGCGATGACGGAAGAGGACTGGCGGGAGCAGATCGGACGTATTCCGTTCGAGGCATCCGTTCTGGTGATCGGCAAGGACAACCAGCGACGCGCGGAGGTGGTCGCGCTCGTCGACGCTTTGCGGGCACGGCACGAGCGCGTCGTGACCGTCGACATGGGGTGGCCGGGTGCCGATCCCGACTATGCCGGGATCGCGAGTTTCGGCGCATCCGCCCTCGTCGGCGAGGCGCTCGCCGGGTTCCTCGCCGAGAGGGGAGTTCGGTCATGAGGCTCGGGCTCGACATCGGTGGGACGAAGACGGATGCCGTGGCCGTCGACGACGACGGCACCATCGTCGACCGCGTTCGCCTCGCCACCGGCTTCGGGCCGGAGGCGGTCATCCGCACCGCCATCGACGGCGTGACCCGCATCGCGGAGATCACCGGGCGACCGGTCGAGGCCTTCGAATCGGTCGGGATCGGCATCCCGGGTCAGGTCGACGTGGTGACGGGCAACGTCTCGCACGCGGTCAACCTCGGCTTCGACGAACTCGACGTCGGTCGCCGACTCACGGCCGCGCTCGGCCTCGACGTCAAGGTCGAGAACGACGTGAAGGCCGCCGCGCTCGGCGCGTACCACCTGATGACCCGGAGGTCGCGCGCCGGGCGGGAGAGCGCAGCCCCGGGCGGTCCCGCAGGCTTCGTCGCCAGGGGCGCCGCAGAGGCGGCGGCGCCCGGTGGGCACAGCATGGCGTATCTGAATCTCGGCACCGGTCTCGCGGCGGGGCTCGTGATCGACGGCGCACTCTGGCGCGGAGCCCGGGGAACGGCGGGGGAGATCGGGCACATCCCGGTCGACCCGAACGGCGTGCTCTGCGCCTGCGGACAGCGCGGATGCCTGGAGACCGTGGCCTCCGGTTCGGCGATCGCCCGCCAATGGGTGACCGACGACCCCATCCCGGCCCGATCGCTGCTGGCAGCCGCCGACGCTGGTGACGAGTCCGCGCTGGCCATCCGCACCCTGCTGGTCGACAACGTGGCGGCGGCCGTGCGGGTGCTCGTGCTCACCGTCGACGTCGAGATCGTGATGATCGGCGGAGGACTCAGCAACCTCGGAGAGTGGCTGCTCGACGAGGTGCGCCGGGTTCTGACATCCTGGGCGGTGGAGTCGCCGTTCCTGGCGTCGCTCGGTCTCGAGGGCCGGGTGCAGCTGGTGCCGGCCGGATTCCCGGCGGCCGCCGTCGGCGCAGCCCTGGTGGGTGCCCCGGCGAACCGGCCCGGCAGCAGCGGCAACGTCGAGGGCCCCGGAACCATCGATCACGGAGAGAGGATCGCCACGTGGCAGAAGTGATCGTCGTCGGCAGTCGCGAAGCGGCCGGAGCCCTGGTGGCCGAGGCGATCGAGCGGCTGGTGGCGGGGAGACCGGATGCCGTGCTCGGACTCGCGACGGGCGACACGCCCCTGCCGGTCTACCGGGCGCTCGCCGAACGCGTCGCGGCGGGCCTCGACCTCTCGGCGGTACGCGGGTTCGCGCTCGACGAATACGTGGGCATCCCGGTGACGCATCCGGAGAGCTACCACTCGGTCATCGACCGCCAGGTGGTGCGGCCGCTGCGTCTGAATCCGGCGAGCATCCACGTTCCCGACGGCCGCCCGCTCGGCATCGAGACGGCGGGGGAGCGTTACGAGGATGCGATCCTCGCGGCGGGCGGGGTCGACCTGCAGATCCTCGGTGTGGGCACGGACGGGCACATCGGCTTCAACGAGCCCGGTTCGTCGTTCGCCTCGCTCACCCGTGTGAAGACGCTCACGAAGCAGACGCGGGAGGACAACGCGCGCTTCTTCGACTCGGTCGACGACGTGCCCATCCACAGCATCACGCAGGGGCTCGGCACCATCCTCCGGGCGAAGCGGCTCGTGCTCCTCGCGTTCGGCGCCGGCAAGGCGCACGCGGTGGCGGCGGCGGTGGAGGGACCGCTCACGGCGAGCGTGCCCGCCTCGGCCATCCAGCTGCATCCGCGGGCCACGGTCGTGGTCGACGAGGAGGCGGCGAGCATGCTCACCGAGCTGGAGTACTACCTCGACGCGTTCGCGAACAAGCCCACCTGGGACCCGGTCATCATCTGACCATTCCCACGCGCACCGCCGATCGGCAGAATGGCGGCATGGTGAAAGCAGCAGAGACCTTCGTCGCCGGGTTCTCGGCGAACCCCGACTTCGACTTCGAGATCCGCGGCGTGCTGGGCCTCGCCTTCTCGGGCGCATCCGATCCGGGCGAGGTGCTCGCCGCGGTGAACGGCATCGGCAAGAACGACCACGAGAAGTGGTTCACGGCGTGGGACGCCCTCGGCGACCGGGTGGCCGCCATCGGCGACGCCTCGTCGGAGGGCGGACACGACCAGAGCGCCGCCTCGGCCTACCTCCGGGCGTCGGCCTATTACGGAGTGGCGGTCAATGCGGTGTCGGCTCTCGACTCGGTCGACCGGCTGCTGCCCACGTTCACCAAACAGCGGCGGGCGTGGGAGCGGTTCATCGGCACGACCTCGGTCGACGCCCGCAGCGTGGAGATCCCGTACGAAGGGACGACTCTCCCCGGCTACTACTTCCGCAGCGCGGCGCCCGGCGACACGCATCCGGTGCTCGTGGCGGTGAACGGCAGCGACGGGTCGCTCGCCGCCCTCTGGGGGAGTGCCGTCTCGGGTGCGCTCGCCCGCGGCTACGACGCCCTCGTCTTCGACGGCCCCGGCCAGCAGTCGATGCTGTTCGAGCGCAACACGACGTTCCGACCCGACTGGGAGGCCGTGCTCACGCCGGTGCTCGACTTCGTGCTCGGCCACGCCGGTGTCGATCCCGACCGCGTGGCCGTCTACGGCATCAGCCAGGCCGGCTACTGGGTGCCGCGGGCACTCGCCTTCGAGCACCGCTTCGCGGCGGCGATCGTGGACCCGGGGGTGGTGGATGTCTCGACCTCCTGGACCTCGCACCTGCCGAAGAGCCTGCTGAAACTGCTCGACGAGGGGGAGAACGCGAAGTTCGATCGCGAGATGGCCCTGGGGTTGAAGCTGTCGCCGGGCACCGCCCGCACCTGGAACTTCCGCGCGCGTCCCTACGGCGGAGTCGGCTACGCCGAGACCATCGAGGCGGTGCGCGCGTACACCGTGGTCGACGAGGCCGGGGCGATCACGACTCCGCTCCTCATCACCGAGCCCGAGGACGAGCAGTTCTGGCCGGGGCAGTCCCAGGAACTGGCCTCCCTGACGCCCACGGTGTCGACGGTGGTGACGTTCACCGCGGCCGAGGGCGCGAACTACCACTGCCAGCCTCTCGCCCGTGCTCTCACCGAGCAGCGCATCTTCGACTGGCTCGACACCATCCTCGGGCGGGGGTAGGTTTCAACCTCGCCGCCTCCACCCACCGAAGATCGCATCGGCGAGCATTCCGAATGCCAGACCGATCATCGCGGCCGAGACCAAGAGCCAGAACTGCCGCCAGAACTCCGCGCGCTGCATCAGTCGATGGTCGACGTATGAGACAACCGGACCGAATCCTGACGTGTAGCTGCCCGGCTTGATCCGCCAACCCGCTTCATTCTCGAGTCCACCGGTGAGGATCGCCGCACCGGTCTCGTCGATGATTCCGAAAAGTGTCGCCATCTGCGGGATCGGACGAAACACGATGGTCGACGGGCTGAAGGGGGATGCGGCGTTGTATATGGCACTGCTTGCCAGTGTTGTGACCGCGGGCGCTTGAACGGCGAAGTACGGGCCCGACTGGGCTGCGTTTTCCTGATCGGGAGTCACCTCGACGCGCACGGCCGCTTTCGTCCAACCGACATCCGCTGGTCTGAAAAGGAAAGGGGTTCGCGCGAACTCCAACTCCAAGACGGTAGCGGATTGGGCCCGGTCGCGCGTGTCTTGCAGAAGTGGATGCTCAGCTTGTCCGGTCTCCTGAACCGTTGCGGTGGATCCGGTCGATGAGCTGAACGAAGCATGGATCATCGACTCGGAGTCGTCGCCGAAGTCGTTGGTAAGAATCCTGTAGTGACCCCCGTTGGCTGTGCCGGTGAAGGCGAGTCGCAGGTACAGCGGGGAGTATGCGCAATCGTCGGTGTCGCACTCGACGAAGCCGTCCATGGGGGCGCGGATCTCAAGAGCATACGTCTCGCGCGTCGTTGCGGTGAGGTGCATCTCGGTTGCGAACTCCATCCGTAGAGGCCGAAGCGAGGAGGAGCCGATCTCGATCGAGCCCGCATCGACATCGGCGACGTCGCCTTGCTTATCGGTCGACAGTACGGCCGCCGGGGGTGAAGCCAGCAAAACGTCCGTGCAGCCGAAGGCGGCCACGCCGAAGGCAATCAACACGGATGCGACGACGATCCGCGTGCGTACGGAGGGGCCGCGCATCGAGCGCACAACAGCCAGTGCTTCGGTATCGGCGTCCCAACGCGCCTGCTTCCTCCGCGTTCTGCTGTCTTTGCCCATTCCGGGAAACGTACTGGCTCAGCACGGTGAATGTAGGTAAATCGGCGAACTATACGTAGTCGGCTTCGCGAGAGCCGTAGGAGGTTCACCGGAAGACTGGCTCGACACCATCCTGACGCCCCCCTAGCAGTCTGTGTCCACCGCACTGCAGAAGCGGCGGCGCGCACGACCTAATAGTGCAGGCGGTGGTTCTGCACGGCGTCGTAGGTGAGGCGGAGAGACTCGTTCGCCTGCTCGTAGCTGCCCTGCAGCAGCCGCACGGTGAGGAAGTCCACCAGGGCGAGCTGCGCGATGCGGCTGGACATCGCTCCCGAACGGTAGCGACTCTCGCGCGAACTGGTGGTGAGCACCAGGTCGGCGAGCACGCCGAGCGGTGACTCGGGGAAATTGGTGATGGCGACGGTGGTGGCGCCGGCCCGCCCGGCGACGGTGAGCATGTCGTTGACCTCCACCGAGAGCCCCGAGTGCGAGATCGCGATCGCCACGTTCCCCGGCCGGGTCAGGGCCACCGAGGTGAGGGCGAGGTGCGGGTCGACCCAGGAGTACGAGCTCATGCCGATGCGGTGCAGCTTCTGCTGCAGGTCTTGCGCGGTCAACCCGCTCGATCCGACGCCGAAGATGTCGATCCGCGCGGCGTCACGGATGGCCCCCACCACGGCGTCGAGCGCCACCAGGTCGAGCGCGCGGGCGGTCTCCTCCACGGCCCGGGCCTCCTGGTACGCGACCTTCATCACGACGTCGAAGGCGCTGTCGTCGGGGCCGATGTCGGCATCCGATACCCGGAACTGGTCGCGCGAGGCTTCCTCGCGGGTGATCGCGGAAGCGATCGCCATCCGGAACGGCTTGTAGCCGGTGAAGCCCGCCGACTGGCACAGCCGCGCGACACTGGCCTGCGAGACGTCGCAGAGTTCGGCGAGCTGATTGATGGTCGAGTCGACCACGATCGACGGCTGTTCGAGCACCCGATCCGCGATGCGGCGCTCGGCCTTGCTCAGCGCGGGAAGGCGCTGGCGGAGGGCCATGAAGACATCGGTGGACATCCCTATTCCTCCAGACGGACGACAGCGTCGGCGACACGGAGCCGGAGTTCCCGGATGTCCGAGCGATGCCGAGTCGGATGGACCCGATTGGTCAGAAATACTATCGAACGCTCGCCCCGCGGCTCGACGATCAGGCTCGTGCCGGTGAAACCCGTGTGCCCGATCGCGCCCCTCTCCGCGAACGGCCCCATCCATTCGGCGTCGCCGATGCGAGGGCCGAGAGCCTGCCCGTAGGCCGGTCGTCGCTCGGCGGCAAGGCCGAGCGACCCGAGCTGGTCGGTCGTCATGGCGGCCACCGCCTCTTCCGGCAGCACCTGCCGCCCGTCGTGTCGCCCGCCGTTCCGCAGCATCTCGGCGAAAACGAGGAGATCGGGAGCGCTGCCGAACAGACCCGCATTTCCGGTCACTCCGCCGAGCGCCCAGGCCGTCTCGTCGTGCACCTCGCCGTGCACGAGTCCGCGGGGCATCCGCTGGTACTCGGTCGCGGCGATCCGGCCCCGCAGCTCCGGGCCGGGCGTGAAGGTCGTGTCGCGGAGACCGAGAGGCGCGAGCACCGTGCGCGACACCGCGGCATCGAGCCTCTCGCCGCTCAGGGCCTCGACGAGCAGTCCCGCCCAGAGGTAGCTCACGCAGGAGTACCGGTGGGTGCTGCCCGGCGGGTCACTGGGAAGCACCGAACGGAAGTGCGACCAGGCTGCAACGCCCTCCCGTCGATCGGTCCACTCGGCCGGCCACCCGGCGGTGTGGCTCAGCAGCTGAGCCGCGGTGACGGTCGTGAGTTCACCACGCCGATATTCGGGGAGGGCGTCCGCGACCCGGAGATCCGGCCCGGACCCCTGTTCGTGGAGCACCGTCAGGAGGGTCGCGGCCGTGAAGAGCTTCGTGATCGAGGCGAGGTCGAAGAGGGAGTCGACGGATGCCGGCACCTCCGCGGACTCGTGAACCGTACCCCGATCATCCGCGACTCGGGCGAGGGTGCCGCGCGCCTCGGAGACGACGACCCGTCCGCCGGAGGACACCAGCAGCACGGCGGCCGACGCCACCGGGGAGTCTCCCTCGGTCGTCTCGTCGAGGAGGTGTGCGATCTCGTCCATTCTCCGATTGTTTCACGCAGATGAAAAAAATCCACATGAGCTTGACGAATTGTGGGGTTTTGTTACAAGCTGCTCGATGACGTCGGAGCGCAAGCCGCCCGGGCGAACGAAACGAAAGAGCGACAACGATGGCGATGCACCACCCCGCACTCGAACCCCTCCTCGAGGGAGACGCGTACGTGCCCGAGACGGAGCAGCGGCTCACCGAGTCGCTCGAGCTCGACTCCCTGTCGACCACCGAGATCCTCGCTCTCCTCGCCTCGCAGGATCGCGTGGCGGTCGATGCCGTGGCCGCTGTCGCACCGCAACTGGCCGGTCTCGTCGACGTGGCCGTCGACCGCGTGCTGCGCGGCGGATCGGTGCACTACTTCGGCGCCGGCACCTCCGGTCGTCTCGCCGTTCTCGATGCCGCAGAGCTGCTGCCCACCTTCAACATCGAACCCGGTGTGGTCGTCGCCCACATGGCGGGTGGCTCGCAGGCCCTGGTGCACGCGGTGGAGAACGCGGAGGACTCGGTCGAAGACGGTCGGCGCGAAGCCGCGGCCCTGGGCGCCAACGACGTGGCCATCGGCCTCACCGCGTCCGGAAACACCCCCTTCGTCGGCGGCGCACTCGCCCAGGCGCGCGAGCTCGGCGCCCACACCGCCCTCATCTCGTGCAACCCGCGAGCGTCGCTCGCGGAGCTCGCCGACACCGACATCGTGCTGCGAACGGGTCCCGAGGTGGTGACCGGGTCGACCCGGCTCAAAGCCGGCACCGCCGAGAAGCTGGCGCTCAACGGGTTCTCGACCGCCTTGATGGTGGCCCTCGGCCGCACCTGGTCGAACCTCATGGTGTCGGTCGTCGCCACCAACGAGAAACTCCGCCGCCGCACACTGCGTATCCTCATGCAGTCGGCCGGTGTCTCGCAGCGCGAAGGCGCCGAGTTGCTGACGCGGGCCGACGGAGACCTCAAGGTGGCCATCGTCACCGCCGTCGCCGCCGTGCCGGTCGACCGGGCGCGGGTCGCCCTGGCTGCCGCGAAGGGCTCGGTGCGTGCCGCGCTGGCAGCGCTCGACGCCCCGTCGGCCTGAACGGCTCCGCACCTCTCTCACTTCCCACCCCACCGAGCACCACCAATCAGAACCACCAATCAGAAGGAGAACATCCATGATGCGCAGAGCACTCTCGCTCGCAGCGGGCGTCGCCGGCGTCGCGCTGCTGCTGGGCGGATGCGCCCCCTCGGCGCCCGTCAACGAGACGGCGGCATCCAGCGGTGACGACGTCACACTGAAGGTCTGGTCGTGGCGCACCGAGGACATCGATGCGTACAACACGATCTTCGACGTCTTCGAGAAGGAGCACCCCGGCATCACCGTCGACTTCGAGGCGTTCCAGAACACCGAGTACAACCAGATCCTCACCACGGGTCTCGCCGGCAGCGACGGACCCGACGTGCCGATGGTGCGCGCCTACGGGCAGCTTCAGCCGAACATCGAGGCCGATCAGCTCGACCCGATCGACGACATCGTGGACGGTCTCGACGACATCGCGCCGAGCGTTCTGGCCGGCGCGAAGGGCAAGGCCGACGGCAAGACCTATGCCGTCCCGCTCGCCACCCAGACCCTCCAGATGTTCTACAACAAGGACATCTTCAAGGAGAACGGCCTCGAGGTGCCCACCACCTGGGACGAGTTCATCTCCCTCAACGACACGCTGCTGGAGAAGGGCATCACCCCGATGGCCCTCGGTGTGAAAGACGACTGGATGATGCCGATCTTCGCCGACATCGTGGGCTCGGCCCGCTACGGCGGGAGCGCCTTCGAAGGTGAGGTGCTCGACGGCACCAAGACCTTCGAAGACCCGGATTACGTGGCGGCGCTGCAGATCGTGGCCGACATGAAGAAGTACCTCACGCCCGACGTGGTGGGCGTCAGCTACACCGACAGCCAGGTGCAGTTCACCTCGGGTCAGGCCGCGCAGTTCCCGGGCGGATCGTTCGAGATCGCGACCTTCGCCTCCCAGGCGCCCGACATGAACATCGGGTCGTACCAGGTGCCGCTGCCCCCGGACGCCGTATCGCCCACCCCGGTCAGCCCGGCCTACGCCGACGGAAACTTCGCCATCAACTCGAAGTCGAAGAACAAGGAGGCCGCCGCGGAGCTGCTGAACTGGCTCGCGACGCCGGAGTTCGGCCAGCTCGTGGCCGACGACCTCAACCAGTTCTCGGCGATCCCCGGCGTGACCTACTCCAACGAGGTCATGCAGGAGGCGTGGGACAACTACCAGAAGGGCGAGGCGCCCTACCTGCTGCTCGTCGACTTCCGCTACGGCGACCCGCTCGGCACCGCCGTGCTCGGCCCGCAGATCCAGAAGATCTTCATGGGCGAGCAGGATGCCGCGGGGGCAGCGACCGCGCTGCAGGACGGCATCTCGCAGTGGTTCACGCCCACGCCGTAATTCCACCGCACCCGAGCACGACCATCTGAGGAACGAAGACCATGCCTGTCACGAAATCACGCCGGAGCCGGAACACCGGCATCACCCTGTCGCGTCGTGCGGGCATGGTCTTCGTCCTTCCCGCGCTCATCCTGTTCGTCATCTTCATCCTGTATCCGCTGGTCACGGCGCTCAGCTACTCGCTGTTCGACTGGACGGGCATCGTGCGCGGTGACTTCTCGGTGCTCGACAACTACGTGACGATCTTCACGCAGCTGCCGTACAAGGATGCGATCCCGAACGCGTTCGTGCACAACATCCTGCTCTTCGTGGGCGCGATGGTGTTCCAGAACACGGTCGGCCTCGGTCTGGCCGTGCTGCTGCACCGGGTGCGGCGGTTCAAGCGGTTCTTCCAGACGGTCTACACGCTGCCCTATCTGGTGTCGCCCCTTGTGGTGGGCTACCTCTGGTCGCTGATGCTGTCGCCGCTGTTCGGTCCGGTGAACGCCATCCTCAAGGGGGTCGGGCTCGACGCCCTCGCTCAGCCCTGGCTCGGGAACCCGACCACCGCGATCTGGGTCGTGGTGTTCGTCACCGCCTGGCAGTGGGTCGGGTTCCCGGTGCTGCTCTACGGAGCTGCGCTCGGCGGCATCCCCGACGAGATCGACGAGGCAGCCTCGCTCGACGGCGCGTCGTCGTGGCAGCGGTTCCGTGACATCACCGGTCCGTTGCTGCTGCCGGCCATCGGCACGGTGAGCGTGCTCACCTTCATCGGAGCCATGGAGGCCTTCGCCATCCCGTACGCGCTCGGCGGCTCGGCCGGCAACCCGGCCGGCGCCACCGACGTGCTGAGCCTGCTCTTCTACCGCACGGCCTTCGAGTCGGGCTCGTCGAACGCGATCGGGACCTCGTCGGCGATCGCCACCCTGCTGTTCCTGTTCATCTTCGGAGTCGCCCTCCTCATGACCTGGCTGATGCGCCGCGCCGAAAGAAGGCTCTACTGATGACCGCCACCACGTCCCGCCCCGTGGGCAAGCGCTTCACGCTCGGCTCGTTCTTCGGGTCCGGCTTCCTCTGGCTCTACGCCCTGATCGCCGTCGCGCCGCTCGTGCTCATGGTGCTCAACAGCTTCCGTACCATGCCGGAGATGGCGAGGAGCCCGCTCGGCCTGCCGCTGGAGCCCTCGCTCACGAGCTATCAGAAGGCCTGGATCACCGCCGACTTCCAGACCTACTTCTTCAACTCGATCTTCGTGACCGTGGCGTCGGTGCTGCTCTCGACCGCGGTCTCCCTCCTGGCGGCCTATGCCTTCGCCCGCACCAAGTCGCGTATCTTCACCCTGCTCGAAGGCACCTTCCTGTCGGGGCTGATGCTGCCGGTGTACCTGGCGATCCTGCCCCTGTTCTTCCTGCTCGACAGCCTCGGCATGGTGAGCAACCTGTGGAGCCTGATCCTCGTCTACGCGGCCCTCGGCATCCCCTTCTCCACCTTCGTGCTCACCGGGTTCTTCCGGCAGCTGCCGATCGAGCTCGACGAGGCGGCGAAGCTCGACGGCGCCGGGTCGTTCACCACCTTCCTCCGCGTGCACCTTCCGCTCGTGCGACCGGCGATCGCGACGGTGATCGTGTTCCGCTTCGTGCCGGTGTGGAACGACTTCTTCTACCCGCTCATCCTCATCCGGGATCAGAAGGCCTACACTCTGCCGGTGGGCATCACGCGGTTCTTCGGCGAGTACCAGACCGACTGGGCGACGCTGTTCGCGGGGCTCACACTCGCCACCATCCCGCTCGTCGTGCTGTTCCTCCTGGCCACCAAGCAGATCGTCTCCGGGCTCACCGCGGGCATGAGCAAGTGAACCCGGGCGGCCCGGGAGGCTCCGGCGCGCCCGGCTGGGTGCTCGGGCTCGACATCGGCGGAAGCGGCAGCCGGGTCGCTCTGGCGCCGGTTCGCGCCGACGGCGCGACAGGCAGCGTGGATTCCGGGCACGGCGGGATGCGCGTGCTGCACGGGTCGCGGGTCGGGATCGCCTCCCGGGGGAGCAGCATTCCGGAGGTCGTCGGCGCGCTGCTCGATCGCGCTGCGGCGGAATGGCCGGGGGAGTGGGCCTCCGTCGCGGCGATCGCTGTCGGCGCGACCGGAGCGTTCACGTTGATCGACGATCCGCACGCGGTGGCGCGTGCGATCGCCGCGCGCCGGCCCGGGGCCGTCGCCGCGCTCGCGACGGATGCCGTGACCGCGCACCTCGGTGCGCTCGCCGGCTCGGCGGGAGCGGTGGTGGCCGTGGGCACTGGTTCGGTGGCGCTCGGCACCGACCTGGGGTCGGTCTGGCGCCGGGTCGACGGATGGGGCCACCTGCTCGGCGACCGCGGCGCCGGTTCCTGGATCGGTCGGAAGGGCCTCGAGGCCGCGATGCGTCAGTTCGACGGCGTATCCACCGACGGCGGAGCGCTTCTCGCGGCGGCGGTCGAGTCGTTCGGGGCACCCGAGACCTGGCCCTCCCAGCTCTACACGCGCAACGACCGCGCGGGGGTCCTCGGCTCCTTCGCCGGCCGCGTGGACGCCCTGGCACGGGAGGGCAACCCGGCCGCCGTGCGCATCATGACGGACGCGGGCCGGGAGGTGGCGCGTACTCTCATGGCGGCACTCGACCCGCGACTCGCGCGGGTCGCCTCGGCGGTCGGCGGCGTCTTCGCGCCGGCCAGAACCGAGGGGCCGTTCACCGAGGCGTTCGCGGCCGCCGTGCGGGAGGCGAATCCGCCGGTCGAGCTGCGCCCACCCGACGGCACCCCGCTCGACGGCGCCATCCGCCTCGCCCGCCTCCTCGTCTCTCCCACGCCGCCCTCCGGGCACCCCGAGCACCTCTGGCTCGCCCCACCCACCCCCTGACCCCGGCCGACCACCCCTGACCCCGCCGAGACCTCACCTTCCGCGCGAACCTCCGCACACAGCGCGGAAAGCGACGTCTCGGTGACGGGCTCGACGCACGAAAGGCACGCGATGGAGATCATCATCACCGACACACCCGACGAGGTCGCGCGGGTCGCGGCCGACATCATCGCGGGGGTGGTGCGGTCGCGGCCCGACGCCGTGCTCGGGGTGGCCACCGGGTCGTCGCCCGGAGCCACCTACCAGCGCCTCGCCAAGCTGTCGGCGCCGTCGGCACTCGGGCGCGTCGACTTCTCGGCCGTCACCGTGTTCGCGCTCGACGAGTACGTCGGCCTGCCGGCGGGTCACCCCGAGAGCTACGCGGCGGTGGTCAGCCGGGAGATCGTGCGGCCGCTCGGCATCGATCCGGCCAACGCCCACGTGCCCGACGGCTCCGCGGCCGACGCCGACGCCGCGGCGGCCGCTTACGACGCCGCGATCGCCGGCGCCGGCGGCATCGACCTGCAGCTGCTCGGCATCGGCCGCAACGGGCACGTCGGTTTCAACGAGCCGAGCTCCTCGCTCAGCTCCCGCACCCGAGTGAAGACCCTGGCGCCGCAGACCCGCGCCGACAACGCCCGCTTCTTCGACTCTCCCGACCAGGTGCCCGTGCACTGCATCACGCAGGGCCTCGGCACCATCGGCGACGCGCGGCGCCTTCTCCTCGTGGCCCAAGGAGCTGAGAAGGCGGATGCGATCGCGCACGCCGTCGAGGGACCGCTCTCGAGCCGCTGGCCGGCCTCCATCCTGCAGCTGCACCGGCACGCCACGGTCGTGGTCGACGACGCCGCGGCCTCGGGCCTCGCCCTCGCCGACTACTACCGCTCGGTGCAGGAGTTCAAGCCCCGGGTCGCGTGAGGTGACGTGGGTCCACGGGATCGGTCAGTGCGCGACCGCGATGAGTCCGAACCCGAGCGGGCGCAACGAACTCAGCGGAAGATGATGGTGCGGGCGCCGTCGAGGAGCACGCGGTCTTCGGCGAACCACTTCACCGCCTGAGTGAGCGTGCGGCTCTCCTCGTCCTGACCGATCGCCACCAGCTCGGCGGGCGTGCGGGTGTGGTCGACGCGCACCACGTTCTGCTCGATGATGGGGCCCTCGTCGAGGTCGCTGGTCACGAAGTGCGCCGTCGCCCCGATCAGCTTCACGCCGCGGGCGTGGGCCTGCTTGTAGGGATTCGCCCCCTTGAAGCCGGGCAGGAAGGAGTGGTGGATGTTGATCAGCCGCCCCTCGAGCCGCTCGCACAGCTCAGGGGAGATGATCTGCATGTAGCGCGCCAGTACGACGAGCTCGATGTCGTGCTCGTCGACCGCGTCGATCACGCGCTGTTCGAAGGCGGCCTTGGAGGCGGCATCCGTCACCGGCAGCGACTCGAACGGCACGTCGTAGAACCCGGCCAGGTCGCGCAACGACCCGTGGTTCGAGAGCACCAGCGGGATCTGCACCGGGAGCTGCCCGGCACGCTGACGGAAGAGCAGGTCGTTGAGGCAGTGTGCCGCCGTCGACACCAGCACCAGGGTGCGGAGCGGGCGACCCACCACGTCGAGCCGCCAGGTCATGGCATAGCGCTCGACCACGGGCGCAAGCGCCGCTTCGAACTCGCCGCGGGATGCCTCCGACTCCACCTGCAGGCGCATGAAGAAGCGCCCCGTGTCGGCCGAGGAGAACTGCTGGCTCTCGGTGATGTTGCCCCCGGAGGCGACGACGGCGCCGCTCACCGCGTGCACGATCCCGGGCAGGTCGGCGCACACGAAGGTCAGCACCCAGTGGTTGTGCGGCAGCGCCATGCGACTCTCCTCTTGTCGGGGCCTCGTGCCCGCGGGTTCCCCTGAGCTACAATAGTCAGTGGATGAACGGATATCGTTCGTCCTCGGGCATGTACGAAGGCGAACCGGTTCGCGGGCTCTCTGTTCCGCCACGGTTCGTCAGGTCGTCAGGTAGGCGCGGCTTCGAAACCGCACGGGCCTCCTCTGTCCGCCGCTTTCGAGTTGTCTTCGAATAGGTGTGCACTCCGTGACCACAACTTTGCCTCAGACGGGCGCTGCGCCCGTCGTGAAACGCTTCCCCTGGGGCGGCCTGATCGTTCTCGCGACCGCCGTCTTCCTCTCGGTGACCGCCGAGATGATCCCGACCGGCCTGCTGCCGGAGATGAGCACATCGCTCGGCGTCTCCGAATCGCAGACCGGCCTGCTCATCAGCGTGTTCGCCTTCGCCGTGGTGCTCACGAGCGTTCCACTGACCTTCGCGTTCCGCCGGATCCCCCGGCACCTGCTGCTGATGCTCGTGCTGGTGGTGATCGCGGCCTCCAGCATCGTCGGCGGGCTCGCGCCGAACTTCGAGGTGCTCGTGGTGGCGCGTGTCGTCGGCGGGATGGCGCACGGCGTGTTCTGGGGTGTCGTCGGCGCCTATTCCGCGCACCTCGTGCCGCGCGACCAGATCGGCCGCGCGGTGGCGATCACCACGGGCGGCGGCACTCTCGCCTTCGTGCTGGGCGTTCCGCTCGCCACCGCGGTCGGCCACGCCTGGGGCTGGCGGGTGCCGTTCTTCGGCATCGGCGCGCTGGCGCTGCTCGGCGCGGTCTTCATCCTGCTGCTCCTGCCGCGCGTCGACCACCGCAAGCATCTCGAGCCCTCCACCGACACCCGCGCGTTGCGGGCCGCTCGGCGCCGCGGACCGCTCGACCCGACCATCCCCGTGGTCGCGCTGATCTGCATCCTGGTGGCCGTGATCATGATCGGCAACTACGCCTTCTACACCTACATCGCGCCCTTCATGATCGGCCAGATGGGCGTCCCCGAGGGTCAGGTGGGGCTGCTGCTGCTCGTCTACGGCGCCGCGGGCGCGATCGGCGTGTTCGCCGCCGGTGCAGTGTTCGGTCGCCGCCCCACGACGGGGCTGGTGATCGCCCTGGCCGCGACCGGCGTCTCCGTGCTGCTGCTCGCGGTGTTCGCCGCGAACCCCGTGATCGCGATCGGCGCGTTCTTCGTCTGGGGTGTGGCGTTCGGCGTCATCCCGACCTTGCTGCCCACGCGTCTGATGCACGCGGCGTCGCCGGAGATCCGCGACACCTCGAGCGCCTTCTACTCCTCGGCCTTCAATGCGGGCATCGGCATCGGCGCTCTGGTCGGCTCGCTCTTCCTCGGTTCGCTGGGGCTCACCTCGCTGCCCTGGATCTACCTGATCGCGCTCGTGCTCGCCGGCGGACTGCTCGCCGCGACCCCGGCGCTCACTCGCCGAGCACACCGCGTCTGAGGTAAGCTGACCGCGTCGCAACTGGCGTATCAGATGGTCACCATCGGGAAGCGACGGACAGGGATTCGGCCGCGCGCCTGGGTCGATACGGATTCCGAACTCACATCAGTCCGTCACGCCGAAAAGGAGCCAGTCTTGTCCGACACCTTCAACTCCCCTTTGTCTGAGGTCGATCCCGAGATCGCCGAGGTGCTGCAGCTCGAGCTCGACCGCCAGCGCGGCACGCTCGAGATGATCGCCTCCGAGAACTTCGTGCCCCGCGCGGTTCTCGAGTCGCAGGGCTCCGTTCTCACCAACAAGTACGCGGAGGGCTACCCGGGCCGCCGCTACTACGGCGGCTGCGAGTTCGTCGACATCGCCGAGCAGCTCGCCATCGACCGCGCGAAGTCCCTCTTCGGCGCCGAGTACGCGAACGTGCAGCCGCACTCCGGCGCCACCGCGAACGCGGCCGTGCTGAGCGCCATCGCGACGCCCGGCGACACCATCCTGGGCCTCGAGCTCGCGCACGGCGGGCACCTGACCCACGGCATGAAGCTCAACTTCTCGGGCAAGCTCTACAACGCCGTCTCCTACGGCGTCGACCCCGAGACCTTCCTCGTCGACATGAACGTGGTGCGCGACAAGGCGCTCGAGCACAAGCCGCAGGTCATCATCGCCGGTTGGTCGGCCTACCCGCGTCAGCTCGACTTCGCCGCCTTCCGCGCCATCGCCGACGAGGTGGGCGCGAAGCTCTGGGTCGACATGGCGCACTTCGCCGGTCTCGTGGCCGCAGGCCTGCACCCGTCGCCCGTTCCTTTCGCCGACGTCGTGTCGTCGACCGTGCACAAGACCATCGGCGGTCCGCGCTCCGGCTTCATCGTGAGCCGCGACACGGAGCTCGCCAAGAAGCTCAACTCGAACGTCTTCCCCGGCCAGCAGGGCGGCCCGCTGATGCACGTCATCGCCGCCAAGGCCACGGCCTTCAAGCTCGCCGCCTCGCCCGAGTTCAAGGACCGCCAGGAGCGCACCCTCAGCGGCGCTCGCATCCTCGCCGACCGCCTCACCGCGGCCGACACCCGCGAGGCCGGCGTCGACGTGCTCACCGGCGGCACCGACGTGCACCTCGTGCTCGCCGACCTGCGCACCAGCGAGCTCGACGGCAAGCAGGCCGAAGACATCCTGCACGAGGTGGGCATCACCGTGAACCGCAACGCGGTGCCCTTCGACCCACGCCCCCCGATGGTGACCTCGGGTCTGCGCATCGGCACGCCCGCCCTCGCCACCCGCGGTTTCGGCGACGTGGAGTTCACCGAGGTCGCCGACATCATCGCCACAGCTCTCAAGCCGGCTCCGGATGTCACGGCCCTCCGCACCCGCGTGCTCGAGCTCACCGCGGCCTTCCCGCTCTACCCGGGTCTCGAGCAGTGGTAGCGGTCCGTCTCGACGGCGTCGCCACGGCCACGGCCCTCAAGGCCGAGATCCGCGAGCGGGTCGCCACTCTGCGCGAGCGCGGCATCGTTCCGGGCCTCGGCACTCTGCTGGTCGGCGACGACCCAGGGTCGATCTCCTACGTCGCGGGCAAGCACCGCGACTGCGCCGAGGTGGGCATGGAGTCGATCCGCGTCGACCTGCCCGCCACCGCGAGCGAACAGGACGTGCGCGACGCGATCGCAGCCCTGAACGCCGACGACGCGGTGACGGGCTACATCGTGCAGCTGCCGTTGCCGAACGGCATCGACGAGAACGCGATGCTCGAACTGATCGACCCGGCGAAGGATGCCGACGGTCTGCACCCCACGAACCTCGGCCGCCTCGTGCTGGGCGTCGAGGGCGAGCTCACCTCGCCGTTGCCGTGCACGCCGGCCGGCATCGTCGAGATGCTCACCCGCTACGGCGTGAGCCTGCCGGGCAAGCACGTCGTGGTGGTGGGCCGCGGTCTCACCGTGGGCCGTCCCCTCGGACTGCTGCTCACCCGAAAAGGCATCGACGCCACCGTCACGCTCACGCACTCGCGCACCGTCGACCTGGCCGCCGAGGTGCGGCGAGCGGATGTCGTCGTGGCCGCGGTGGGCGTGCCCGGCCTCATCCAGCCCGACTGGGTGAAGCCTGGCGCGGCCGTGCTCGACGTGGGGATCACCCGCATCGTGAACGAGGAGACCGGCAAGGCTCGGCTCGTGGGTGATGTGGATCCTGGCGTGGCGGAGGTGGCGGGGTTCCTGTCGCCGGTGCCTGGGGGAGTGGGGCCGATGACTCGGGCCATGTTGCTGGCCAATGTTGTTGCGGAGGCTGAGCGGCGGGGTCGCTGAGCCTTGGGTCGGCAAGTGGGGCGGGCGGATTTCACCTCCCGCCTAAGGGTTGAGCGGAGCTCAAAGGCGGCGGGAGGCAAAATCCGCCCGCCCCACCTGCCGAGTAGTCTTGGGGCGTGCGCGCGCCTACTGGGGATCAATACTCGCTTCGCCTCGAGGGGGAGGGGAGGGTTGTCACCGGGGTTGTCACCCAGGTGGCTGCCGGGATTCGGGCGTTGGACGTGGATGGGGTGGCGCTCGTCGAGACGTTCTCTGAGACGTCCACTCCGCCGGGGGCGGCGGGGATCGTGTTGGTGCCGTGGCCGAATCGGGTGGCGGGCGGACGGTGGACGCTGGCCGGAGCAGTGCAGCAGCTCGACATCACGGAGCCGAAGCAGGGGAACGCGATCCACGGGCTCCTCCGGTCGACGGGGTACCGGTTGCTCGAGCAGGAGCCGCATCGCGTGCTGCAGGGGGCGACCGTCTATCCGCAGCACGGCTATCCGTTCCTGCTCGAGACCACGGTCGAGCACCGGCTCACGGCCGACGGGATGACGGTGACCCACGCCATCGTGAACGAGAGCGAGCAGGCGGCCCCGGTCGCCGTCGGCGCGCATCCCTATCTCGCACTCGGCGACCTGCCCGTGGGTGACCTGACGCTCACGATCGACGCGACGACGCGTTTCCTCACCGACGACCACCAGATCCCGGTCTCCGAGGAAGAGGTGGCGGGCACCGACTTCGACCTCACGCAAGGTCGCCGCGTGGCCGGCCTCGAGATCGACCACGGTTTCGGCGGGGTCACGACGCACGACGGCCGCAGCGTGCAGCGTCTCGAAGCACCCGACGGTCGTCGCGTCGAACTCTGGGCCGACGAGAACTTCGGCTATGTGCAGGTCTTCACCCCGCAGAACTTCGCCGCTCCGGATGGCCCGCGCCAGGCGGTGGCGATCGAGCCGATGACGGCCCCGGCCGACGCCTTCAACTCGGGTCGGGGTCTGCGCTGGCTGCGCCCGGGGGAGCGGTGGGAGCTCGCCTGGGGCATCCGGTATGTCACACCCTGAGCGGGCTAGGCCGGCCTGACCCGCTTCGAGCACGCAAAGACCCCCCGCCCAGCCGGTGCTGACTGGACGGGGGTCTTCAGTGGAAATCATCCCTACCTGAGTACCATTTTACGCCTGCTCCGGCCCGGTGTGAAGGGGTTCAGCGCGAGATGCCGACCGCTCGCACGGTGACCACGATCACGATCAGCGCGATCATGAACATCACGCCCACGGCCCCCAGCACGATGCCGGCGATGGCGAGCCCGCGCCCCTGACCCATCCGCCGCGCCTTGCTCAGTCCCGCGAAGCCGAAGGCCACGGCGAGCACGCTCGGCAGGAACAGGACGTTGAAGCCGATGGAGACGATGCCGAACACCAGCGACGCCGTGGCGTAGCCGTTGCGGCTGTCGGCCGGGTCGACGGCGCGTGGTGCGAAGTCGTCGGTCCAGCGGTAGCCGTCCCACCAGCGCAGCACGTCGGTCGCTTCGGGGTCGGGGTACCAGCCCGGACCGATGCGGCCCTGCGGGAGGAGGCTCATGCTCTCGAATGTACCTCCGTCACCTGACCGTTCGATCCGGTGTCCGGCCGGGCGTCAGGCGAGCCCCCAGAACGGCCCGTCGAGGCCCACGCTGCGGAAGTACGCGGCGGCGGTCTGCGGATCGCGTCGCGTGTACGGGGTGTCCAGCCGGCCCTCGTACCAGTGGGCGGCCAGCCGCCAGAGGGTCTCGAGCGACATCGTGTACCCGGCTTCGAGCCCCTCCCGGGCCAACCACTCCTCCACGCACGCGGTCGAGCAGTAGATGCTCTGGTGCGAGCAGGTGTGCACTACGTCGTCCCAGATGTGGGCCGTGGGCACGAGGAAGTGGGCCACCTGCGTGCCCGCTGGAGGCGCCTCCCGGCCAACCGTCCAGGCGTGCGCGGTGCCGCAGTTCGGGCAGGTGGTGGCCACGAGCACCTCGGGGGCGTCGGGCACGAGGTGGGGAATGGCGAACGAATCCCACGCGCAGCCGCCCCACCAGAGCGTGTCGGGCCCCATCACCGAGAACCCGAGCGGGATCGAGGCGAAGGGGTGCGCCATCAGGATGCGCCGCTCGGCGTCGAGCACCACGTGACGCTCCGTCGCCAGCCGGTCGAACGCCGCCGCCACGACGGAGGGCTCCGCTCCGAGCGCGATGGCGACCTCGTCGACCGACGCGGCGTCCCCGCTGGCCGCGAATCGTGTATAAATCGTGTGCCGCACTCGCTCGGCGAACTCTGACTTGTTATCTGTTGGTGACACCTTCTGCATCCTCACTTCATGGCCGCGCCGCCGTTCCCATAACATGAGAATAGCTCATTCGTCCACCAGAGCCGAGGCGAACTGCGAGTTGTAGAGGGCGTAGTAGGCCCCCTCGGCGGCCAGCAGCTCGGCGTGCGTGCCCTGCTCCACGATGCTGCCCGACTCCATCACCAGGATGAGGTCGGCGTCGCGGATGGTGGAGAGGCGGTGCGCGATCACGAAGCTCGTGCGGTCGGCGCGCAGGGCCGACATCGCCTTCTGGACGAGCTGCTCCGTTCGCGTGTCCACCGATGACGTGGCCTCGTCGAGGATGAGGACGCTCGGTTTGGCGAGGAACGCGCGCGCGATGGTGAGCAGCTGCTTCTCTCCCGCGGAGACGTTGGACGCCTCGTCGTCGAGCACCGTGTCGTAGCCCTCGGGCAGCGAGTGCACGAAGCGGTCGACGTAGGTGGCGCGGGCGGCGTCGAGGATCTCCTCCTCCGTGGCATCCGGCCGGCCGTAGGCGATGTTGTCGCGGATGGTGCCGCCGAAGAGCCAGGTGTCCTGGAGCACCATGCCGGTGCGGGAACGCAGGTCGCGCCGGGTCATCTGGGCGATGTCGACGCCGTCGAGGGTGATGCGGCCGGCATCCAGCTCGTAGAACCGCATGATGAGGTTCACCAGCGTGGTCTTGCCCGCACCGGTCGGCCCGACGATCGCCACGGTCTGGCCGGGCTCGGCGACGAGCGAGAGGTCGGTGATGAGTGGCTTGTCCTCGGTGTACCGGAACGAGACGTTCTCGAACACCAGGCGGCCGCGGGTGTCACCGGGGGTCTGGGCGGGCGAGGCATCCGGAGTCTGCTCGTCGGCATCCAGCAGTTCGAAGACCCGCTCGGCCGAGGCGACGCCCGACTGGAGCAGGTTCACCATGGAGCCGAGCTGCGTGAGCGGCTGGGTGAACTGGCGGGAGTACTGGATGAAGGCCTGCACCGCACCGATGCTCAGGGCGCCCGACGCGACCTGCAGGCCGCCGACCACGGCGATCACGACGTAGATCAGGTTCCCGACGAACATCATGGCCGGCATGATGATGCCCGACACGAACTGTGCGCCGAAGCTGGCCTTGTAGAGCTGCTCGTTCTTCTCGGTGAACGTCTCCTCGGTCTCGCGCTGACGCCCGAACACCTTCACCAGGGCGTGTCCGGTGAAGTTCTCCTCCACCTGCGCGTTGAGGGCGCCCGTGTGCGCCCACTGGGCCACGAAGAGCTTCTGCGAGCGTTTCGCGATGACCGTCGTGATGCCGATGGTGAGCGGGATGGTGACCAGCGAGATCACGGCGAGCAGGGGAGAGGTGACGAACATCATCACCAGGACGCCGATCACCGTGAGTACGGAGGTGAGCATCTGGCTCAGCGTCTGCTGCAGGCTCTGCGCCACGTTGTCCATGTCGTTCGTGACGCGGCTGAGGAGTTCGCCGCGCTGCATCTTGTCGAAGTAGCTCAGCGGCAGCCGGTTGATCTTCGCCTCGACCTCTTCGCGCAGTCGGTACACGGTGCTCTGCACGATGGTGTTGAGCACGCGGCCCTGCAGCCAGGCGAAGACGGATGCCGCGACGTAGAGCACGAGCACGATGCCCAACACCATGGCGAGCGCGTCGAAGTCGATGCCCTGGCCCGGGGTGAGGGCGATGCCGCTCAGCAGGTCGGCCTGCTGAGCCTGTCCACTGGCGCGGAGCTGGTCGATCAGCTGCTGCTTCGTCATGTCGGCGGGCAGTGTCTTGCCGATGGCGCCGGCGAAGATGAGGTTGGTCGCCTGGCCGAGCAGCCACGGGCCGAGGACGGTGAACACCACGCTGATGACGCCGAGCGCGATCACCGCGATGACGGCGACCCGGTGCGGGCTGAGCCGGCGGATGAGGCGCTTCGCGGAGGGGCCGAAGGTCATCGACTTCTCCGTGGGCATCCCGATTCCACCGAACGGGCCGCCGCCACGGCCGCCGGGGCCGCCACGGCCGGGCGTGCCCGCCGGTGGGCCGACCGGACGGGGTGCGGACTTCGCCGGGGACTGGGTGGTGCCGCTCATGCTGCCTCCTCCGCGGTGAGCTGCGACGACACGATCTCGTTGTAGGTCTCCGAGGTCTCGAGCAGTTCTTCGTGGGTGCCGCGGCCGACGATCTGGCCGTCCTCCAGCACGATGATCTGGTCGGCGTCGATGATGGTCGACACCCGCTGAGCGACGATGACCATCGTCGCGCCCACCACTTTCGTGCGCAGGGCCTGTCTCAACCGCGCATCCGTCGCCAGGTCGAGGGCTGAGAACGAGTCGTCGAAGACATAGATCTCGGGCCGCTTGACAAGGGCGCGCGCGATGGCCAGCCGCTGTCGCTGGCCGCCCGACACGGTGGTGCCTCCCTGGGCGATCGGGGCCTCGAGCTGCCCCTCCATGGCCGTCACGAAATCCTTCGCCTGGGCGATCTCGAGCGCTCGCCAGAGATCGTCGTCGGTGGCGTCGGGGTTGCCGTAGCGGAGGTTGGAGGCAACGGTGCCGGAGAAGAGATAGGGCTTCTGCGGCACCAGGCCGATCCGCCCCCAGAGCAGATCGGGATCGAGCTCCCGTACGTCGACACCGTCGACCAGCACGGCGCCGCCGGTGACGTCGAACAGGCGCGGCAAGAGGTTCACGAGGGTGGTCTTGCCCGATCCCGTGCTGCCGATGACCGCCAGCGTCTGGCCGGGCTCGACGGTGATGTCGAGGTTGCGCAGCACCGGCTGCTCGGCACCGGGATAGGTGAAGAAGGCGTCGCGCAACTCGATCGTGCCGTGCTGCTTCAGCTCGCGCACCGGATTCGCCGGGAGCACGACCGAGGAATCGGTGGAGAGCACCTCGGTGATGCGGTCGGCGCACACCGAGGCGCGGGGGATCATCATGGCCATGAACGTCGCCATCATGATGGCGATGAGGATCTGCACGAGGTAGCTCAGGAAGGCGATCAGCGTGCCCACCTGCATCGATTCGGAGTCGATGCGGAACGCGCCGAACCAGATCACGGCCACGCTCGAGACGTTCAGGATGAGCATGACCGTCGGGAACATCAACGCCAGCAGGCGACCCGCGCGCAGGGCCGAGTCGGTGACGTCGTGGTTCGCCTTGGCGAAGCGCGCGGTCTCGACGTCTTCGCGGACGAAGGCGCGCACCACGCGGATGCCCGTCAGCTGCTCGCGCAGCACCCGGTTGACGGCGTCGATGCGGGTCTGCATCTTGCGGAACTGCGGCACCATCCGCACGATGATGGTGCCGAGCGAGAGCAGCAGCACGGGCACGGCGACCGCGATGATCCAGGACATCTGCACGTCCTGCTGGAGGGCCAGCACCACGCCGCCGATCGCGAGGATCGGCGCCGAGACGAGCAAAGTGAAGGTCATCAGGGCGAGCATCTGCACCTGCTGCACGTCGTTCGTCGAGCGCGTGATGAGCGAGGGGGCGCCGAAGGCCGAGACCTCGCGCTCGCTGAACTCGCTCACGCGATGGAAGATGGCCCCGCGGAGGTCGCGGCCGATGGCCATGGCCGCGCGCGCGCCGAAGTAGGTGGCGGTGATCGCGGCGGCGACCTGCACGAGCGTGATGAGGAGCATCCATCCGCCGGTCGACATGATGTAGCCGGTGTCACCCTTGGCCACGCCGTCGTCGATGATGTCGGCGTTGAGGGTGGGCAGGTAGAGCGAGGCGATCGACTGGATGAGCTGGAAGAGCACCACGGCGGCGACGAGCCATCCGTAAGGCTTCATGAATCGCCAGAGCAGGCGGAGGAGGGTCATTCGGATTCTTCTTTCGTGATTCCGTGAACGATGATCTGGGCGAGTTCGGCGCTGCTGAACGGGGTGTCGACCTCGTTGATCTGCGGGATGGCGCTGGAGAACGCGATGAGGCGGATGACGTGGGCGACGCGGCGGGGGGAGAGCGAGAGCCGGGCGGCTTCGGGGGCGAGGATCTGATCGATGATCTCGCTCGACCGGTCTTCTGCGGGGCGGGGCGGTGGTTCTTGGCGGCCGAGGGCTGCCATCACGCGCATCACGCCACGAAGGCGGGTGCGGAAGACGTCGATCACCTGTGCCAACTTCACCTCGAGCGGGTCGTCGGGATCGATGGCCCGCAGCCCGTTTCGCACGTACTCCGGATCGAAGAACTTCTCGGCGGCCGCTCTGATCAGGGACTCCTTGTCGCCGAACGCCCGGAAGACCGTTCCCTCCGCGATGCCGGCGGCCTCGGCGATCTGCTTCGACGTGATGTCGGCGCCTTGTTCGAGCAGCAGGGGGATGACGGCGTCGACGATCATCGCCCGCCGGTCTTCGAGCGGGAGGGCGGGCGCGCGGCGACTGGAGCCGGTGGTCAATTCGTCCGTGCTGCTCATGACATCGCAGCATAGCTGAGTGAGCACTCACTCGCAACGGGTGGTGATGGTGCGCACTATTGTCAAGCCCCCGTTCATGATTTTGGGGAGCGAAATCCGCTCCGTTAAGCTCCGTGAGGGGCACTCAGGCTCCGGAAACACGAGGAGTACGGGCTTGGGCCTATTGATCTATGGGCCGACCGGGTCGGAGATCGAGATGGACGATCGCCTCCTCGCTCACCTGCGGATCGTGCTCGTCTCGAAGATGCGGAACCACGAGGCGTTCACGGTGTCCTGGAGCATGGAGGTGAGTCAGGGCGGCGGGCGGGAGACCCTGTGGGTCCATCCGTCGATCCCGCTGCGCTTCCGCTTCTTCGGCAGCCGACCGCCCGCGATCAACCGGGCCTGGATCGACCTCATGCTCACGGCGGCCAGCCGCGGCGACCTCCGCATCATGCCGGAACCGGGAACCATCGACGCCGGCTGAGCGACTCGCCGCTGCGCCGTGCGAGGATCGAAGGGCAGGAGGTCACATGCCCTACGAACTCGACTCGCCGCCCGTCGACACCCACGAGGCGCTGCAAGCGCTGCTCGGACAGCCGATCGAACGGGTGAAGAACAAGGCACGCCCTCGACTCGACGAGGTCGACCGCGCCTGGCTCGCCGGGTCGCCGCTGTGCTTCGTGGCGACAGCCGATGCATCCGGTCGCTGCGACGTGTCTCCCAAGGGCGACCCGGCCGGGCTGGCGCACGTGCTCGACGACACCACGCTCGTGCTGCCCGAACGGCCGGGTAACCGGCGGGCCGACAGCCTGCACAACGTGGTGGACAATCCCCAGGTCGGTCTGATCTTCCTCATCCCGGGCCGTGGTGACACGCTGCGTATCAACGGTCACGCAAGGATCGCGATCGACGAGCCGTTCTTCGACGATCTCGTCGTGAAGGGGCACCGTCCGCAGCTCGCCCTCGTGGTCGACATCGAGGAGGTGTACTACCACTGCTCGAAGGCGTTCCTGCGGTCGGCGGCGTGGGAGCCGGAGACGTGGAACGCGTCCGTCGCGCCGTCGCGGGCGCGGATCGCGCAAGCGGTCGAGCGGCCGGATGCCTCGCTCGACGAGCTCGAGGAATACTACGGCCCGCGGTACGCCGACTCCATCTACTAAGGGCCCGCGCCGATAAGCTCGGATGCGTGAGCGCTGAGCCCCGGATGCCCGCCCCGACGCGTCGCCGTCGGCGCTGGGTGGTGCCGGTGTTCGTCGCCGTCGCGGTGCTGGTGTACGTGGTGGTGGTGCTGCTCTACGCGAACAGTGGGCGCTTCGTGACGAGCGAGACCCCCGAGCGCGACCCCGGCGCGGTGACCGTGGTGCTGTCGCCCAGCGCCGTCAATGCCGTCGGCGAGCGGATCGACATGGAGGTGGAGGTCACCCCGCGTGATGACATGATGACGCCCGACAGCCCGACCATCAACCAAGACCTGAGCGTCATCATCACCCCGGTCGCCGGTGAGCAGACCATCGAGATCGCCAAAGGAACGATCCCCGCGACGACGTCGGTGTCGATCGTCTCCAGCGGCGAAGTCGAGCGCTGGCCGCTCGACCGCTACAAGACGCCCGTTCTCGTCGTTGTCGCGTTCACCCAGGTGGACGGCGTCGCGACACCGGTGCGCACGCAGGTGGTCTTCGAGGGCGGCATTCCGGGCTGGCGACTGTCAGCGGTGCAGAACTTCACCTATGACGCCGGGACGATCGAGGAAGACGGCGTGAGCGAGCCTGTCCCGGTCGTCAGTCTGGAAGCGAGCCGCTCGGGCAGCACGCTCGCGTTCGGGGTGCTGCTGCTCGGGCTCATGGTGGTGTTGCCGGTGCTCGTGCTGTTCGTCGCGATCACGGCCTTCCGGGGCATCCGCAAGGTCGAGGCGACCCTGATGAGCTGGATGGGTGCGATGCTGTTCGCCACCATCCCGCTGCGCACCTTCCTCCCCGGCTCGCCGCCGATCGGGTCGTGGATCGACTTCCTCATCGTGCTCTGGGTCATCGTCGGCCTCATCACGGGCCTGACCATCTACGTGGCCGCCTGGATGCGCTGGGGCACCCCGGCCGCCCCGCGCACCCCACCCGACCCCGCTGCCCCGTCCGCATCCCCCTAGTCGACAGATCCGTCGGACAGCCCAGGGGAGGGATTGAGCGCGCACCCGGCGCCCACCTCCGCTGCCACCTCGACCGTCTGCCAGTACACCGGCTCGCCCCCGCCCCAGAAGATGCGGAACGAGTCGAAACCACCCTCGTCCTGCCCATCCTGCACCTCGAGCAGCAGTACGATCGTCGCCGGTCCGGCGTCGGGGAGAGGGAGGTACAGCATCCCGTTGTCGCGCGAGGCCCGCATCGTCTCGACATCCTCGGCCGGCAGGGAACTCGCGCCGTACGGTTTCTCGCCGTCAACCAGGGTGATGCCGGCGAGACCGAGACTCTTCGGATGATCGAACTCCACCCTGAGAATGTCCGGCGTGAATTCCAGCTCGGGATCGACCGCCACAGGGACCTGCAGGACAGCCGCCCCTGCCTGGTCGTCGACGAAGCAGCTCAGTGACGTCGGATCGATCTCCAGACCGGACGCCTCGGTGTCCGCGCATCCGGTCAGAGCGACGAGTACGCATCCGGTGATCGCGACGAGCACGGCCACGCCAGGCGCATTTGCTTTCATGTCGACAGGATGTCACTCGGGCGCCGCCTCGCGGCCCGAGTCGCGCGATCGATATGGAGTCGTGCTGTGGGGTGGCGGTCAGCTGAGGCGGGCGATGCGGGCGGTGAGCTCCTCGTAGAAGGGGGCGGCGTCGACGTCACGGCAGTAGAAGACGTTTCGGGGCAGGTCGGTGATCTGCCAGTAGTCGACGACGAGCATGCCCATGGTCAGCTCGCTGCCGGTCTCCACCCGGGCGTTGACGAGACGGCCGTGGAAGAACTCGGGGTGCAGCAGGTACATCGGCACCACCGGGCCGTGCAAGGGCGCGCCATCCCAGCCGTACTTGTCGAGGTCGAAAGTCTCCGAGAAGGTCAGCAGCTGGTCGACGGCCCGCCCGCACTCGTTGCCGATCGCCGAGAACGCGTCGAGGCGCGCCCGGGTGTTGTGCAGCTGGTGGGTGACGTCGAGCGGAAGCATGACGATGGGCACGCCGCTGCCGAGCACGATCGCGGCGGCGTGCGGGTCGACGTAGATGTTGAACTCGGCCGCCGGCGTGATGTTGCCGACCTCGAAGTAGGCACCGGCCATCATCACGATCTCGGCGATGTGGTCGGCGATGTCGGGCGCCTCCGTCAAGGCCACCGCGAGCGTGGTCATGCTGGAGAATTGCGCGACGGTCACCGACTTCGGCGGCGCGGCGCGGAGCATCCGGATGATGGCGGCGACACCCGACTCGGCCTCGGGGCGACCCACCACGGGGGCGAAGCCGTAGCCGTCGAGCCCGGTCTCACCGTGCACGTGCGCGGCGGTGACGAGTGGGCGCAGCAGCGGTTGCGGCACTCCCTTGAGGACCGGGATGTCCGTCACCCCGGCCAGTTCGAGCACCTTGAACACGTTCTCGACGGTGTTGTCGAGCGTCGTGTTGCCCGCGCTCGCCACGATGCCGAGCACACGGAAGTCGTCGGGCGACGCGAAGATCGAGAGCAGCGCGACGGCCTGCTCCTGCCCGGGGTCGGTGATGCAGATGAGGTCGCGCACGTCGTGCCTTTCTGAGGCGCCGAGGCGTCACTTTCCGCGGTCCGCGAGGTTCCGGCCGCGGAAAGTGACGCCTGGGGAGCGGTGGGGCGGGGGAGGGAGAGGTGCTGCGGGTTACGGGGCGGACGGGGTCTCGATGGGGATGGTCCCCGCGATGATGCCGGCCTGGATGTCATCCAGCTCGCCCTGCAGCGTCGGGGCCACCTTCGACTCGAAGTCGTGGAACGGGCTCATCAGCACGCCCCCGTTCTCGAGCGTTCCCACGTACTCCTCGTTCGAGAAGTCGCCGGCCGCGGCCGCCTGGATGACCTCGGAGATCGACTTGGGCATGTCACGGGCGATCGACGAGAACCAGATGTCGTCGTAGTCGGGGTCGCTGAGGTACATGTCGGTGTCGACGCCGACCAACGCCACCGGAGTGCTCGACTCGCGGATGGCCTGCGCGGCTCCCTTGTAGATGGGCCCGCCGACCGGCACGATCACGTCGACGCCCTGCTCCAGGATGCCCTGCGACAGCACCTTCGCGGCGTTGATGTCGCTGAAGTTGCCGGTGAACTGGCCCTCCTGGGTGTCCGGATTCCACCCGATCACCTGCACGTCGGTGCCCTTCTGGGCGTTGTGATACTCGACGCCCCGCGCGAAGCCGTCCATGTAGAGCGTCACTGGCGGGATCTGCGCCCCACCGTATGTGCCCACCTTGCCGGTGGTCGTGTAGTCGGCCGCCGCGTAGCCCACGAGGAAGCCGGCCTGCGAGGTGTCCCACACCACGCCTTTCACGTTGTCGGCGGCGATGGTGTTGTCGTCCACCATGATGAAGTGGATGTCGGGATTCGCGGCCGCCGCATCCTTCGTGGCGGCGGCGAGCAGGTAGCCCATCGTGACGATCGTGGTGCAGCCCTGATCGACGAGGCTCGCGATGTTCGGCGCGTAGTCGCTCTCGGTCTCGGACTGCACGTCGATGTGTTCGGTCCCCAGCGCCTCGGCGGCGTCGGTGACCCCTTCGAGGCCCAGCTGGTTGAACGACTGGTCGTCGAAACCGCCCTGGTCGCTCACGATGCAGGGCAGGAAATCGGATGCCGCGGCATCCGTGGTGCCCGACGACGACGCGTCGCTCGGGGCGCTCGCACAGCTCGCGAGTGCCAAGGTTCCCACGAGGGCGAGGGCGCTCGCGGCGGCCAGGCGGCGCGCGGGCCGGAAACGCGGGACGGGGGTGGGAGTGGGGGACATGGATGCTCCTTGATCGGTCGGATTCGGGATGGTGCCGGGAGGTGCGGTGGTGCTCGTGGTGCCGGTGGTGCTCGTGGTGCGGGGTGGAACGGCGGTGGGCGCTCGCCGGGGGCGAGGCGCGGGCGGGGCGGTCACTTCGGCTCCTCGACCCAGGCGTAGATCTCCCAGATGTAGCCGTCGGGATCGACGAAGTAGGCCGAGCGCGCGCCCCACTCGTAGAGCGCGGGGGGGCCTGAGTCGGCGAGTCCGCGGGCGGTGAGGTCGGCGTGCAGGCGGTCGACAGCCTCGCCGGAATCGAGTTCGATGGCGAGCATCACGTGCCCGCCGTTGCGACTCCAGGAGGCGAATTCGGCGGTGCGGATGTCGGGACCGGTGATCGAGGCGACGTCGACGATCGTGAGGGTGACGTTGCCCGCCGCGAAGTGCAGGCGTCCGTCGGAGACCGCGGGTCTGAATCCGAGGCGCTCGAGGAAGTCGTACGTGCGTACCACGTCGCTCACGCCGAGTTCGATCTCGGTGATGCGCGGGCGGCCGGTGGCCGAACTGGTGAGCACGCTCGTGAAGCCGTCGGGATCGGTGACGGCGTAGGCGGGCGAGGCGGTGCCGGGCGAGGGGGAGAGACGTACGGCACTCGGAACGCGGGCGGCGGCCGCCTCGAGGGTGGCGGCATCCGGCAGCTCGATGGTGACGCGGAACGGCAGACCTGGCTGCGTGGGGAAGGCCGGGCCGACGGTCTCGGCGATGCTCGGCCGCATCCACATGGCCAGCCGTGGTCCGTCACCGATCACGAAGTCGGCGAAGCGCACGTTGCGCATGCGTCGCTCGAGGCCCACGCCGTCGCGGTAGAAGTCGTCGCTGGCGGTGACGTCGGCGTTGACGAGGCAGATGTCGTCGAGTCTCATGGCAGGTCCTTTCCCGCGGGCAGATGGGGTGACGGATCGGCGGCCCAGGTTCGCCGGTAGGCCTCACCCACGAAGGGCGCATAGCGGTCGCGCAGGGCCGCCCAGTCGGGCAGGTCGACGAGGTACCGGGCGGCCTCGGCGCGGAACTCGGAGAGCAGGGCGTCGGCGTCGATCAGGGTGCAGCGACCGTCGTCGACCACGAGTCGGCCGTCGACCCAGACCTGCCGGATCGAGCGGCCGTCTTCCGAGAAGACGAGCTGCCGGGCGGCGTCGTTGAGCGGAGTGAAGTTCGTGGTCGTCGTGAGGTCGAGCACCACGAAGTCGGCCTTCAGTCCGGGGGCGATGCGTCCGGCGACATCCGCCCAGCCGGCGGCTCGCGCGCCCGCGACCGTCGCGGCGTGCAGCACCTCGTCGACGCGGGGCCACTCGTCATAGTCGGGATCGGTCAGCGTGTGGAGAAGCGCCGCCGCCTTGACGACCTCGAGCATGCGCAACGAGTCGTTGCTCGAGGCGCCGTCCGAGCCGAGCGCAACGCGCACGCCGGCGTCGTGCAACGCCCGCCACGGGAGCACGCCCGAGCCGAGTTTGAGGTTCGACAGCGGGTTGTGCACGACCGTCGCGCCCGACCGGGCGAGCACCTCGAGGTCGCCGGTGGTCAGCCAGATGCCGTGGGCGAGGGTCACGCTCTCGCCGAGGATTCCGAGGTGGTCGAGATGCTGCACGATCGTGCGGCCGTCGTAGCGGGTGCGCGCGAGTTCGGCCTGCAGTTTGGTCTCCAGCAGGTGCAGGTGCAGCACCTCCCCGTTCTGCAGGGCGACGGCGGCGGCCCGACGCAGCAGTTCATCGGTGGCGCGCTGCGGGGCGCTGGGAGCGATGGCGTAGCGGATGCGTCCGGTGCCTCCTGCGTGCCGCGCGGCCAGTTCTCGTGCAGCGTCGGAGAACGCGAAGTAGTCGCGCTGCACCACCTCCGGCGCCGGCATCGACGTGCGGCTCGCGGCGAGCACCTCGGCGGGCAGCACCTCGTCGGCGAACGGCAGGCGGTCCACCATCGGCACGTCGACGACCGTGCCGGTGCAGGTGGCGCGGAGCCCGACGTCGTCGTAGGCGGCGAACACCTGGGCGATGGACTCGATGGTCTGATGGGGGAGTTCGCCGACGTCGTCGAGCACGGTCGTCACGCCGCCGAGCAGCGACTCGATCGCGGCGACCATCGTGCGCAGGTAAATTATTCGGGGAGGAGCCGGTGCGACGCCCGTGGGTGGGTAACTCAGCAGCGTCCAGATCTCGAGGGGCACGCGGTCGCTCGTTCCCCGCAGCAGGATCTCCCACGAGTGGGTGTGTGCGTTGACCAGACCCGGGATGAGCAGCAGGTCGGTCGCGTCGACGACCGTGATGTCGTCGTGCGCCAGGTCTGCCGGTGATGCCCCGGACGCCTCGGCGGATGCGGCGCGGTTCTCGATCGGGCGCACCGACACGAATCGGTCGCCGTCGACGCGCACGTCGGCGCGGAACGGCACCGCTCCGTGGGCGTCGTCCATCGCGATGACGAGGGCGTTCTGCCATTCAGTGGCCACGAGCGTCTTTCTGATCGAGGGTGTTCGAGGGTGTTGGAGGGCGCGCCGAAGCGTCGGAGGCCGGAACCGCGGGGTCACCGACGGGACGCGGATGCGCAGCGCGCGCATCGACGTCAGGAGTGGCCGGGCGGAAGTACCCTCAGGGCCGCGCGGTCGCGAACGGGAGGCGCCGGGGAAGGCGCGTGAACGGCCGGCGCGCGGGATCCCGGAGCGGATCAGCCGGGCGTGGGCGCACTCGTCCCCCGGAGCGGGGCGCGACTACGAGTTGAAGGAGAAGACAGAGGTGTTGTGGTGGCCGCTCTGGCGGCGCAGGCAGAACCACTGGCAGAAGCCACTGGACTCGTGCGACACCCTCATGCCCACGAAACTACGCGACCTGTGTGACGCCGATGTTTCGGATACGGAACATCCGCGTGACGCCGAGCGGCGGTCGCGGGGGTGGAGTGGGCCCGGAGGGGCTCGAACCCTCGACCCGCGGATTAAAAGTCCGATGCTCTGCCAACTGAGCTACAGGCCCTCCCCACCAATCTATCGCTAAACGGCCCGGCCCGAGCGCGGGTACGTTCGCTCTGCGCGTGACCGCCTGCGGTAACGGATGCGGGCGCGTAGCGTTGAGAAGTCAGACGGCCCCGACGGGGGCAGGATGGGGTGGCATGAGCAACGATTTCCACAAGCCGACGCTCTTCGACGGATCGGCCTTCGAAGCGTTCCAGGGCGGCGAGGATCCCGCGCACATCAACCGGGTGGCGCATGAGACCGCGGGCGCGCTCCTCAATCGGGTGCGCGACGACCCGCACCCGGAGGTCATCGACCGGCTGCTCACCTTCACCGACGACCACGGGATCGACGCCATCGCCGAACTGTGGGCCCGAGCGAACCCCCGCACGCTGCCCGGCAGCCTGTGGCGCATCTATCTGCTGCGCGCGCTCATCCGGCAGAACCCGGAGCAGACCGCCTACTTCTTCGAGCGCGGCACGGAGGTCACCCCGAGCATCGATCCGGTGGTGGCCGGCGCGGAGTCGCCCACCGGGCCCAAGGAGATCACCGAGCTCGCCGACCAGATCCTGCGCGGCCTCTTCACAGGAGACTTTGCGATCGCCCTCGACCGGGCATCCGCGTTCTGCCGCATCATGTCGCAGGGATGCGCCAGCATCGCCGACGACGCGGAGATCGGCGCCCCCGAGACGGCCACCACACTGACGACCCGCGCACTCCGATTCGAGACGATCGGAGCCGATCTGACGCAGTCAGCCGGACTCTGGCGCAGCGACAACCTCGATTGACCGCGTAAACTAGACCAGTCGGGTCGCGGTAACCCCGGGCTCCAATATTCGCCGCTACGAGCGGCCTCTCGCCGAGAGGCGTTCCGCGACCCGGCTCCTTTCTCCTCCAATCCACTCGTTCTGCTGCTCCGAATACCGGTTGTGAACCGATCCGAAGTTCAGCCCCTGAGAGCGATTGTGAGCGTGTCCTGCCATGCTTGAACTCGTGACCACCGACAGAGGGCCGGACACAGGGAATTCCGAGACCGCTGTGACCTTCGAACGACTGCTCGACCTCATCTCGCGAGGAGACCAACAGGCCTTCTCCGAGCTCTACGACCGCACGGCGCCGCGCGTCCTGGGGCTCGTGAAGCGCGTGCTGGTCGATCATGCGCAATCCGAAGAGGTCGCCCAGGAGGTGTTCCTCGAGATCTGGCGCACCGCCGCCCGGTTCGAGTCCCAGCGGGGCAGCGCGATGTCCTGGATCCTCACCATGTCGCACCGCCGCGCCGTCGACCGGGTGCGCTCCTCTCAATCGGGCCACGACCGCGACGAACGCATCGGCCTCCGCGACATCGAACCCGACTACGACCAGGTCAGCGAGACCGTCGAGATCCGCATCGAACACGAGAGGGTGAAGAGAGCCATGGCGCAGTTGACCGCGCTGCAACGAGAAGCCATCTCCCTCGCGTACTACGGCGGATACAGCCACTCCGAAATCGCAGGCATCCTCTCCATTCCGGTCGGTACCGTGAAGACGAGACTCCGCGACGGAATGATCAGACTTCGAGACGAACTGGGGGTGACCTCATGAACGACCGCCATGACGACGACGATCCGCGCCTGTCGACGGGTGCCTACTCACTCGACGCGGTCTCCCGCGACGAGGCCGAGGCCTTCGAACGGGCCGCGAACGCATCCGACAGCCTGCGCGAGGAGACCGACGGTCTCGTCGAGACGGCCGGTCTCCTCGGACTCGCCGCTACTCCGGTCGCGCCGTCCGGGCGGATGAAGGCCGAGTTGATGGCGAAGCTCGCCACGACCGCACAGCTTCCCCGCGAGGAGCCGATGACACCGGTTCAGGATGCGCCTGCTCCGGTCGAGAACCCGGTTCCGGATGCGACGCCCTCCGTCCAGCCGCCGGTCCAGGATGCACCCGCCTCCACTACGACCCGCGCCGAGTCCCGAGCTCGCTCGCGCTGGTTCGCGCGGCCCGGCACCCTCGTGGCCGGCATCGCGGCTGCCGCCGCTCTCTTCGTCGGCGGTGGCATCGTCGGCACGGCCGTCAGCGGAGGCTTCGGGACATCCGCCGTCACCGACGTCTCGGCGGCGGGCCTGGCGGAGATCACGGCAGCGCAGGACTCGCAGCGCACCACCGTGCCCGTCGAAGGCGGGGGGACCGCCACCCTGGTGTGGTCCGACACCCTCGGCCGCTCGGCGGTCGTGGTCGACGGACTCGCCCCCCTGCCCGACGGGAAGGTCTACGAGGCCTGGTACATCGACGCCGACGGCGCCGCCCCCGCGGGCACCTTCACGGCCGCAAGCGACGGCACCTCGTGGCACGTGCTGGCGGGCGCCATGAGCCCCGGCGACGCGATCGGCGTCACCGTCGAACCGGCCGGCGGGTCCACCGCCCCCACCACCGACCCCATCCTCGTCGGACAGACCGCCTAGTCCGGAAACGGAGAAGCCCCCGCCCTGTCGAACAGGCGGGGGCTTCCTCGACTCGGGGTCGGATCAACCGAAGCGACCGGAGACGTAGTCTTCGGTGGCCTGGACGGTGGGGTTCGAGAAGATGGTCGTCGTCTCGTCGAACTCGATGAGCTTGCCGGGCTTGCCTGTGCCCGCGATGTTGAAGAACGCGGTCTTGTCGGAGACCCGCGAGGCCTGCTGCATGTTGTGGGTCACGATCACGATCGTGTACTCCTGCTTGAGCTCCTCGATCAGGTCCTCGATGGCGAGGGTCGAGATCGGGTCGAGCGCGGAGCACGGCTCGTCCATCAGCAGCACGTCGGGCGACACGGCGATGGCGCGGGCGATGCACAGACGCTGCTGCTGACCACCGGAGAGGCCCTGGCCGGGGAGCCCCAGGCGGTCCTTCACCTCTTCCCAGAGGTTGGCGCCCTTCAGCGACTTCTCCACGAGGTCGTCGCCATCGGACTTCGAGATGCGCTTGTTGTTGAGTCGCACACCCGCGAGCACGTTGTCGCGGATCGACATCGTGGGGAACGGGTTCGCCCGCTGGAAGACCATGCCGACCTGACGGCGCACCAGCACGGGGTCGACACCCGGACCGTACAGGTCGTTGCCGTCGATCATCACCTCGCCCTTCACATAGGCGCCGGGGATGACTTCGTGCATGCGGTTCAGCGTGCGGAGGAAGGTCGACTTGCCGCATCCTGACGGACCGATGAAGGCCGTGACGGTGCGGGGCTCGATGTTGATGTTGACGCCTTCGACGGCGAGGAAGTCGCCGTAGTAGACGTTGAGGTCGTTGACTTCGATGCGCTTGGACACGAAAGTTCCTTCTTCGATTGGTGGTTCGGGTTACCGCGAGCCCTTGGGCGCGAAGACCTTGGCGACGACACGGGCGATGAGGTTGAGGATGACGACGAGGATGACCAGCAGCAGTGCGGCGCCCCAGGCCGAGGCGTTCGACGCGGCGATGTCCTGGCCGGGGAACTTGTATCCCGTGTACGCCATGACCGGCAGGGTCTGCATGGGGCCCTCGAAGGGGTTGGAGTTGAAGTTGTCGGTGAAGCTCGCCGCCATGAAGATCGGCGCGGTCTCGCCGATGACCCGGGCGATGGCGAGCATGACGCCCGTCACGATTCCGGCGATGGCGGTGGGAAGCACGATCTTCGTGATGGTGGAGAACTTCGACACGCCCAGGGCGTACGACGCCTCGCGCAGGTCCATCGGCACGAGCCGCAGCATCTCCTCACAGGAGCGCACGACGATGGGGATCATCAGCACCGAGAGCGCGATCGACGCGGAGAAGCCGCTGAACGCCTTCGGCCCGACGATGAGCGAGAACAGCGAGAACGCGAACAGACCGGCGACGATCGACGGGATGCCCGTCATCACGTCGACCAGGAAGGTCACCGTGCGCGCCATCCAGTGCTTCGGCTGGGCGTACTCCACCAGGTAGATCGACGTCAGGATGCCGATCGGAATGGAGATGAGGGCCGCGATGCCGGTGATGATCAGGGTTCCGACGATGGCCTGCCAGGCGCCCACCTTGGTCGTGACCTCGAGGGTGTCGGGGTCGAACACCGACTGCGAGGTCTGGGTGATGAAGTCCCAGCTGATCGACCCGATGCCATTGGCGACCACGGTGATCAGGGTCGAGATGAGCGGGGCGAGCGCGAGCAGGAACGCGACGGTGACGAGGCCGCGCACCACGCGGTCGGTGGCCTTGCGGCGGTTCTCGACCGCGGAGGAGAGGATGCCGAGGCCGATCAGGTAGATGACCGCGGCGAGCACGAGCCAGCCCGCGACGTTGAAGCCCATGAGCAGCAGGATCACGGCGCTGAGGGCGAGCGAGCCCGCCAGCACGTACCACTCGATGAACCGGGGGAGCTGACCCGAGGTCAGGGTGTTGGCGATGCGCCCGGTGGGCTGCCGGCTGGGGCTGATGGTGGCGCTCACGCGTCTTTTCCCTCTCGCTCTTCCGTGTCGATCTCGGGTTCCGGATCGTCGGCGCCTTCGCTGTGGACGGCTTCGGCCTTGCGGGCCAGCACGTCGTCGACGGCGAGGACGGTGCTCGGGTCGGACGGCGGCAGCTGGGCCAGCATCTTCTTGCGCTTGCGCAGCGCGCCCTTGCCGGCGCGGCCGGCGATGATGCGGGCCACCATGTTGACGGCCAGCGAGATCACGAAGAGAAGCAGGCCCGTTCCGATCAGCGCCTCACGCTGGAGGGTGGTGGCGATCGGGAAGTTCAGGGCGATGTTCGCGGCGATGGTCTGCGAGTTCTCGCCCTCGGTGAGCATCCGCACCGACACCAGGATGGCGGGCGAGATGATGAGCGCGATGGCCATCGTCTCACCGAGCGCGCGGCCGAGGCCGAGGAGGGTGGCGCTGATGACGCCCGAGCGGCCGTAGGGGAAGACGGCCATCTTCACCATCTCCCACTTGGTGGCGCCGAGCGCCAGCGCGGCCTCTTCGTGCAGACGCGGGGTCTGCAGGAAGATCTCGCGGGAGATCGAGGTGATGATCGGCAGGATCATGACGGCCAGCACGACGGCGCCGGCGAGGATGGTCGATCCGGTGGTGGAGACCTGACCGCCGAAGAGCGGGATCCAGCCGAGGTAGGTGTTGAGCCAGTCGGAGAGCGGCAACAGGAAGGGGCGGATGACGATGATGCCCCAGAGGCCGAAGACGATGGAGGGGACGGCGGCCAGCAGATCGACCAGGTAGCCCAGGATGCCGGCCAGACGCCGCGGGGCGTAGTGCGAGATGAAGAGCGCGATGCCGATGGCGACCGGGGCGCCGATGACGAGCGCGATCGCGGAGGCGAAGAGCGTTCCGAAGATCAGCGGGCCGACGTACACCCAGAAGTTGTCGTAGCCGCCGGTGGGGCCGCTGGTCAGATCGGGGTTGGTCTGCCAGTCGGCCATGATGGCCGGAACGGCCTGGATGATGAGGAACAGCGCGACGCCGGCCAGGATCACCATGATCGAGGCGGCGGAGCCGGTGCTGAGGCCGAGGAAGATGCGGTCGGCGGGCCGCGATTTGGCGCGCACACCCTTGGTGCTCCGCTGGGGGCCCGAGGCGGGCTCTTTCATGGGGTCCTTACCGGTTGCCGTCTGGTCGTCTCCGCCGAGGGTCCTCGTGTCGGATCGGACAGCTGTGTTTTCGCTCACTGCACTCTTTCTCAAGGGTATTGGCGTAGACGAGCCAGACGGCAACCGGGTTTTTCAGGGGGTGTTACTTGACGAGCTCGAGGCTCGTGGCGATCTGCGACAGCATGTCGGCCGGGATGGGCGCCGAACCGGCGTTCTTCGCGGCGACTTCCTGACCGACCTCGCTCGCGATGAACGAGATGTAACCCTTGGTGACATCGGCCTGGGCCTCATCGGCGAAGGTGGTGCAGAGGATCGCGTAGGAGATCAGCGGGATCGGGTAGGCGTCGGCGTCGGTGATCGCCGTGTAGTCGATCTTCTGTGCGAGGTCGCCCTCGACACCGGTGTCGACCGTGGTGGCCGCCGCGGTGAAGGCGTTCGAGGCGCCTTCGGCCGAGAAGGGCACGAAGTCGGTGCCGTCGCCGACCTGGATGTTCGCGGAGGTCAGGTCGCCGATGGCGCTGTGGTCGGCGTAGCCGATGGTGCCCTCGCCGGCCTTGACGGTGTTGACGACACCGGAACCGCCCTGCTGAGCGCTCGAACCGGCGATCGGCCAGGCGTTGCTCGGCGGGTTGGTCCAGATCGACGGCTGGGTCTGGCTCAGGTAGTTGGTGAAGTTGGTGGTGGTGCCGGATCCGTCCGAGCGGGTCACCGTCGTGATGGCGGTGGCGGGCAGGGTCGCGTCAGGGTTCTCCGCGGCGATGGCCGGGTCGTTCCAGGTGGTGATCTGGAGCGAGAAGATCTTCGCGATCGTGGCCGAGGAGAGGTTCAGCTCCTTGACGCCCGGGAGGTTGTAGATGACCGCGACGCCGTCGAGGTAGATCGGGAGGTTGAGCGCTCCGCCAGGGCCGCAGATGGTCTGCGACGAGGCCTGCTGGTCGTCCTTCAGGGGCGAGTCGGAGCCCGCGAAGTCGTAGCTGCCGGCGAGCCAGTTGGTGACGCCACCGCCCGAGCCCTGCGACTTGTCGTAGTTGATGGTGACGCCGCTCGCCTGAGCGGTGAACGCCGTGCTCCACGCCGCCTGGGCGTTGGCCTGGGCGCTGGAGCCTCCGGCGGTGATGGTGCCGGTGAGCGAGCTGTAGTCGACTGCCGCGGTGGTCGGAGTCGTCGAGGCGTCCGGGGTCCCGCCGTCGCTGCTGCCGCTTGCGCAGGCCGAGAGCGCCAGGGCGGTCACGAGGGCAAGGCTGCCCACCGCTGCCACGTTCTTGAGCTTCACTGTGTTCCCTTCGAATTGGGTTTCTCCGCTGCGGCCGCAGTGAAATTCGAGTCTTCGATACAGGCGCGCACGGTTGGGGTCGGTGCTGACCCGACTGAGACACTAAGCGCGACGCTTAACGAGTGACCCGCACGAAGATGAACGGGAGGTTAACGGAGCCCGTCGATCGACGAACTCCGGAAGGTCACGGGTTCGGGACGTGGGTCTCGATCGCGATGATCCCGGAGCCGGGCCGATCGACCGAAAGGTGAAGAACCGAGAAACCCGCGACGGGCAGATCGCCGGCCCGCGAGACCGTGGCCGCCGGGGCGGTGCCGGTGGCCAGGGCGACCTCGCGCACGATGTCGGGAAGCACCGGTCCGTGGCTGCAGACGACCGCGCTCACGCGTTTGCGCACGCGCTTGCCCATCATCTCCCGCACCGCGCTCTCGCCGCTCTCGTAGGCGTCCTGACTGATCGCATCGGTGGTCTTCACCGGCAGCTTCAGGGCCTTCGCGAGCGGTTCGACGGTCTGGCGGCAGCGCCGGGCCGTGCTGCTGTAGAGCTTCTCCGGGCCGAAGGCGGTGACGCTCGCCACGATGGAGCGCGCTTCGCCGCGGCCTCGTTCGGTCAACGGACGGTCCGCGTCGGGGCCGTCGAAGTGCCACGGCGGGGTCGCCTTGGCGTGGCGGAGTGCGATGAGCGCGAACGTGCGGGTGACGCCCTCGTCGACGAGCATCCGGAAGCGCTCCACGATCTCGGCGTCGCGTTCGTAGCTCAAGGCGGACTGGGCCTTCTTGATGGGAAGCCACTCCAGGGCCGCGACCTCGCCGTTGGGCAGGAAAGTGGAGGCGAGGATGGCGCCGTCGGTCGCCTCGGCGGCCCAGTAGTGCACGACTTTCTCACGCCCGTTGGGCATCGTGTAGTTCGTGACCCCGAGCGGCACCCCGAGCGTGACGGCGAGGCCGGTCTCCTCGGCGATCTCGCGCACCGCGGTCTCGGGCAGCGTCTCGCCGGGGTCGACCTTGCCTTTGGGCAGGGAGATGTCGCGGTGCGCCGTGCGGTGGATGACCAGCACGTTCACCTTGCCGTCGACGAGCCGCCAGCAGACTGCGCCGGCCGCGAAGACCGTCACCGCGTGGTGCCCGGTCGCTTGCGGCGGCTGATCTGCTGCATCAGCTCGTCCTGCAGGTCGATCAGGTGGACGCCCTCGGCGTCGACGACGTGGCGGATCCAGTCGCCTGCCTCGTCGAGCGCCCAGGAGGTGACCTCGTCGGACATCGCGAGCTCGAACAGGCCGTCGATCTCGCGCAGGTGGTCGGGGTCGACCAGGCGCACCAGGGCCTCGACGCGGCGGTCGAGGTTGCGGTGCATCATGTCGGCCGAGCCGATGTAGACCTGGGGGTCGCCGTTGTTGTGGAACGAGAAGATGCGCGAGTGCTCGAGGTACCGTCCGAGGATCGAGCGCACGCGGATGGTCTCGGAGAGCCCCTTCTGCCCGGGCTTCAGCGAGCAGATGCCGCGCACCCAGATGTCGATCGGCACACCGGCCTGGCTGGCCCGGTAGAGACCGTCGATGATCGCCTCGTCGACGATCGAGTTGAGCTTGATGCGGATGCCGGAGGGGAGGCCCTTGCGGGCGTTCTCCGCCTCGTCGGCGATGCGCTTGAGCAGTCCCTTGCGCAGGTGCAGCGGGGCCACCAGGAGGCGCTTGAACTTCTTCTCGATGGCGTAGCCGGAGAGCTCGTTGAAGAGTCTCGTGAGGTCTTTGCCCACCTGGTCGTCGGCGGTCAGGAGCCCGAGGTCCTCGTAGATGCGCGAGGTCTTGGGGTTGTAGTTGCCGGTGCCGATGTGGCTGTAGCTCTTCAGCCGGCCTTTCTCCTGTCGGATGACGAGCGCCAGCTTGCAGTGGGTCTTCAGGCCCACGAGCCCGTAGACCACGTGCACGCCGGCCTTCTCGAGCTTGCGCGCCCAGGAGATGTTGGCCTGTTCGTCGAAACGCGCCTTGATCTCCACCAGGGCGAGGACCTGCTTGCCCGCCTCGGCGGCGTCGATCAGGGCCTCCACGATGGGGCTGTCGCCCGAGGTGCGGTAGAGGGTCTGCTTGATGGCGAGCACGTGCGGATCGGCCGCGGCCTGCTCGAGGAACGCCTGCACACTGGTGGCGAACGACTCGTACGGGTGGTGCAGCAGGATGTCGCCGCGCGAGATCGCCTTGAAGATGTCGGGCTTCGCGTTCGGCTCGGGCGGGAGCAGCGCCACCGAGGTGGTGGGCACGTGCTTGGGGTACTTGAGGTCGGGTCGCGGGATGCGCGTGAGATCGAACAGTCCGCCGAGGTCGAGCGGCCACGGCAGCCGGTACACCTCCTGCTCAGTGATGTCGAGCTCGCGCACCAGCAGCTCGAGGGTCACGGCATCCATGTCGTCGGTGATCTCGAGTCGGATCGGCGGGCCGAAGCGTCGGCGCAGCAGCTCCTTCTCGAGCGCCTGCAGCAGGTTCTCGGTCTCGTCTTCTTCGACCTCGACGTCCTCGTTGCGGGTGACGCGGAAGACGTGGTGCTCCACGATCTCCATGCCCGGGAAGAGGTCGCCCAGGTGGTTCGCGATGAGGTCTTCGAGCGGGATGAACCGCAGTTCGTTCACCGACTCGCGCTGGTCGACGCGGATGAAGCGGTTGAGCACCTGCGGCACCTTGAGCCGCGCGAACTCCTCCTTGCCGGTCTTGGAGTTGCGCACGCGCACCGAGAGGTTGAGCGAGAGGCCGGAGATGTACGGGAAGGGGTGCGCGGGGTCGACCGCGAGCGGCATCAGCACCGGGAAGATCTGCTGCGAGAAGATCTCGCGCAGGTTCTCGCGGTCGGCTTCGTCGAGTTCGCTGTAGGCGACGATGCGGATGCCCGCGTCGGCGAGAGCGGGGCTCACCAGGTTCTGCCAGGCGGCGGAGTGGCGGGCCTGCAGTTCGTGGGCCTTGACGGAGATGTCTTCGAGGACATCCGTCGGCCGGCGCCCCACGTTCGTGGGAACGGCGAGGTCGGTGAGGATGCGACGCTTCAGCCCGGCGACGCGCACCATGAAGAACTCGTCGAGGTTGGAGGCGAAGATCGCGAGGAAGTTGGCGCGCTCGAGCACCGGGAGCGAGGGGTCTTCGGCGAGTTCGAGCACGCGGTTGTTGAAGGCCAGCCAGCTCAGTTCGCGATCGAGGTAGCGGCCCTCGGGCAACGGCGGACCGTCGGTGGTCACGGCCAGTTCGTCGTAGTCGTCGTCGAAGTCGGTGACGACTCCGGCGTCGAGCGAGATCATGTCGTCGTCCATCAGAACATCATGTCACCCAGGCGTGACCACGGGCAGCGCCCTTCGTAAACGGCACGTGACGTCTCCGACCACGTCCATTCGTCCGAGCTCCGCAGGATACCTCAGCGGCGCGGCGGGCGGAGCGGGAGGCGCTGCTGGTACTGCACGTCGATCGTGTGGTCGGTGAAGCCGAGGGAGCGGTACAGGGCGACGGCACGGGTGTTGTCGGCGTCGACGAAGAGGGCGGCCTGCGAGCATCCGCGTTCCACGAGGCGGGCGAGTCCGCGGTTCATCAGGAAGCGCCCGAGGCCCTGCCCGGCGTTGTCCTCGTCGACCCCGATCACGTAGATCTCACCCACCCGCTCGTCTCCGGGCTCGACCTTCAGCCAGTTGTAGCCGACGAGACGGCCGGCGGAGTCGCGCAGCAGCAGGAAGTCGTCGGGCTCGAACCACGGTTCCGACATCCGGAAGCCGATGTCCTCGGCCGTCAGCCCGCCCTGCTCGGCGTGGGAGGCGAAGACCCGCGCGTTCAGGTCGACCCAGTCGTCGACATCCGCTCCGCCGCGGAAGGTGGAGAGCGTGAAGCCGGCGGGTGGCTGTGCGGTCGCGTCGGGGGTGGACGGCAGTTCCCGGCGCAGTTGCAGCAGCGTGCGTACCGCGTCGAAACGGTGGGTCGCGGCCAGACGGCGGCTGGCCGGATGATCGCCGTGCGCCCACGCGCGCAGACCTTCGTCGTCGGCGCCCAAGGGACCCTGGTTGGCGAGCAGGATGTCGAGCAGCTGCCGCCCGAGTCCCTCTTCGCGCCACTCCGGGTCGATCACGAACTCCAGCTCACCCTGCCCCACGATGGCAGCGCCCACGACGGTGCCGGTGCGCTGCGCCAGGAGGAGTGATCGGGTGCCCTTGCCGGCATCCACGAGCGCCTGGTCGTTGAACGGCTGCTGTCCGTCGACCAGCGCGGCGCGCGCGACGAGGCGCAGGAAGGGGTCGCGGGCGTCGTCGGGGCTACTGATTGAGAGTGTGAGCGAGTCGCTCATTGTCGTCCTCGAAGAAGTTGAAGCGGTACCCCACGTTGCGCACGGTGCCGATCAACGATTCGAGGTCGCCCAGCTTCGCGCGCAGACGTCGCACGTGCACGTCGACGGTGCGGGTGCCGCCGAAGTAGTCGTAGCCCCAGACCTCGCTGAGCAACTGCTCGCGGGTGAACACCCGCGACGGGTGCATCGCGAAGAAGCGCAGCAACTCGAACTCCTTGAACGTGAGGTCGAGCGGGCGGCCGTGAACGCGCGCCGAGTAGCTCGCTTCGTCGATCACGACGCCCGAGGCCTGGATCTTCGAGGTCGACTGGTCTTGCACCTGCCGGCCGATGGCGAGACGGATGCGCGTGTCGACCTCTGCCGGCCCGGCCGTCTCGAGCAGCACATCGGCCGCGCCCCACTCGGCGCTGACCGCGGTGAGCCCGCCCTCGGTGAGGATGAGCACCACCGGGACCCCGATGCCGGTGCTCGACAGGATCTTGCAGAGCGAACGGGCGCTGGCGAGGTCGTGGCGGGCGTCGACGAAGATGAGGTCGCTGTTCGGGGTGTTGACCAGCTGGGAGGCTTCAGCGGGGATCTGACGGGTGCGATGGCTCAGGAGCGAGAGTGCGGGCAACACCTCGCGGTCGACCGCAGAGGTCAGGATCAACAACTGCGCCACGTAAGATCCTCCAGAGAACGCCTGCGATACATACTATCGGGCAGAATGACGGGTATGAGTCTGCTCATGAGAAGCGTAGTCCCGGTGTGGATCCTGACGATCCTCGCCGTGGTCGCCGTCGGGGTGTGGGTGACGCCGGGGGATTTCCTCGTCTTCATGCCCGTGGTGCTCGGTCTCGCGCTCCTCGTGACCTTCGGCATCCAGCTGCTGGTGAGGGAGCGCAAGGGCTTCGTGAACCGCGTCTCGGCGAGCCTCGGTGGGGCGGTGGTCATCCTGGCCCTCGCCACGGTGGTGCTGGGTCCACTGGCCTTCGCGGCGGGCGCTAAGCTTTAGGCATGTCCTACGTCGCGCTAGAACTCCTGTTCATCGGGCTTCTCGGGCTCGCGAGCCTCGCCATCGCCTGGACGGCCGGAGTCGTCGTCTACAAGCTGTTCCGCGGCCAGCGCTAGAAAGCTGCGGTGCTGAGCCCGTGATCGAGATCCCCACCGGCCTGCCCGCCGAGCTGGTGCCCCTGTCGTGGTTGATCGGGGTCTGGGAAGGCACCGGCGTCATCGACTACGCCGTCGGAGACGAGAACGTCTCGCAGGAGTTCGGTCAGCGCATCAGCTTCAGCCACGACGGTCTGCCCTTCCTCAACTACAGCTCCTACACCTGGCTCCTCGGTGACGAGGTCGAGGGTCAACCGCTCACCTCCGAGACCGGATACTGGCGGCTGGCCCGACTGCACATCGAGGGCGACGTCGGTCCGGGCATGCTCCCGGGTGTCGGCCCGCGCCCCTTCAACACCGCTCAGTCGGTGGAGACGCTCCGCAATTCGGCCGAGGGCTTCGACATCGAGGTGTCGATCGTGCACCCCACCGGCGTGAGCGAGCTCTACCTCGGGCAGGTCAAAGGCCCCCGGATCGATCTCGCCACCGACGCGGTGGTGCGCACCCAGTCGGCCAAGGAGTACGCGGCCGCCACGCGCATCTACGGTCTCGTCGACAACCACTTGCTCTGGGCGTGGGACATCGCGGCCCTCGGTCAAGACCTCCGAACCCACGCCTCGGCCCGGCTCGCGAAGGCGGATTGAGCGCCGTGACGGCCTCACCCTTCCTCGATCTTCCCGGAGCCGTCGCGGCCCCCGCCCCCGACGAGAGCATCTCCGCGCACTACGGCAACCCGATCGTCGAACAGCGGATGCTCGCGGGCGGCCCGGGCGCTGCCGCCGGCGCGGGTGCATCCGTCGTCGTCGACCTGTCGAACCGCGGTGTCATCTCGGTGTCCGGCCCCGATCGGCTGAGCTGGCTCGACTCGGTGACGAGTCAGAGCATCCGCGATCTCGCCCCTGGCGCCTCGGCCGAGACCCTGCTACTCAGCGCCAACGGCCGCATCGAGCACGCCATCCGGGTGTTCGACGACGGGGAAACCGCCTGGCTCCTGGTCGACGCGTCGGAGACGGAGCCGCTCGAGCAGTGGCTGCAGCGGATGCGCTTCATGCTCCGCGTCGAGATCGCCGATCGCACCGACGAGTTCGCGACCATCGGCTGGCTCGCCGAGGGGCCCGACGCGGCCGCCCCGGTGGCGCTCGCGGCCGTCGCGCACACCGGCAACGGGCATCCGCTCACCTGGGTCGACCCGTGGCCGGAGGTCGTGGCCGGGGGAGTGCAGTACGCCGTGATCGACGAGCACCCGGGTGCGAGCTGGTTCTGGCGCGAGACGCTCGTGCCGCGGGCCGCGCTCCGGCAGCTGGTGGAGGCCGTGCGGGCCGGAGAACTCGGTGTGGCCGGGTTGCTCGCCGCCGAAGCGCTCCGCATCGCCGCTTGGCGGCCGCGCCTGACCACCGAAGTCGACGAGCGCTCGATCCCGCACGAGCTCGACTGGATGCGATCGGCGGTCCACCTGAGCAAGGGTTGCTACCGCGGGCAGGAGACCGTGGCGAAGGTGCACAACCTCGGGCACCCGCCCCGTCGCCTCGTGCTGCTGAACCTCGACGGGTCGGATGCCGTGCTCCCCGCAGCGGGAGACGAGGTGTTCGCCGCCGGTGCGGAGGATGCCGCCGGGCACGTGACCTCCGTCGCCATCCACCACGAGTGGGGACCCATCGCGCTCGCCGTGGTGAAGCGGCAGCTTCCGGTCGACGCGGGGGTAGTGGTCCGCACCGCCGACGGTGACGTGGCCGCCACCGCGGAGGAGATCGTCTCCCCGGAGGCCGGTGCCACCGTCGGCCGGGTGCCTCGCCTGCCCCGACTGGGTGCGCGCACGCGCTGAGGCCGGATGACCGACGCGACGCCGGCCGACGAGCCACCCGTCACGCGCCGGAAGCGCTGGGAGGCCGTCGCTCAGAGAGGGATCGAGCGCACCTGGGCCAGCGGTGCGGCCATCCTGCAACTCGTCGTCGCGGTGACGGTGGCCTACGCGCTCGCCCGCTACGTCTTGGGCCATGACTTCCCGATCGCCGCCGTGACGGTGAGCCTGTCGAGTCTCGGCCTGGTGCTCGACGCCCGGCCCCTCCGGGTGCTCGAGACGGCCATCGCGATGACGATCGGCATCACGGTGAGCGAGTTGATCCTGCTCGGCTTCGGTCAGGGGTTGTGGCAGTTCGCCCTGACCATGCTCGTGGTGCTCGCCGTCACCCGTGCGCTGTCGCCGCTGCCGGGCATCCCCATCGTCGCGGCGGTGCAGGCCGCGCTGGTGGCACTCACCCCGGTGCCGCCCGGCGGTCCGTTCACCCGCACCGCCGACGCGGTGGTGGGTGGCCTGGTCGCGATCGCCTGCACCGCTCTGCTGCCCCGCGACCCGCGGCGGGCGGCACGGCGCGAGGCGCTCAAGTTCTTCAGCGTCTTCAACGGGCTCACCTCCTCACTCGTCACCGTCTTGCGCCTCGGTGACCAGCACACGGCCGAGGTGGTGCTCGGTCGCGCGCGCGAGACGCAGGGCCTGCTCGACCAGTGGAAGGCCTCGATCGATTCCGCCGTGGCGATCGCACGCATCTCGCCCTTTCTCCGCAAGCACCGCGGCGAGCTCGCCGACCTGCAGGTGATGCAGCTGAACATGGATCGTGGTGCCCGCAACCTGCGGGTGGTGAGCCGCCGCCTGGCGGTGCTGCCCGCGGGGCGGCCGCGGCCCGAGATCGCGGAGGTCTTCGCCGGACTGCAGAGCGCCGGGTCGATGCTGGCGCAGAGCATCGATCGGCCGGAACTCCGCCCGATCGTACGGCAGAGCCTGGTGCTCATCGCCATCACCCTCGATCCGCGCACCCTCGTTCCCGACGAGCCGGTCTCCGAGGCGGCCCTGGTGCTCTCCATCCGTCCGCTGGTGCTCGACCTGCTGGGCGCCAGCGGCATGCCCGCCGACGAAGCCTTCCGCACCCTCCCCGACATCAGCCAGTGACCCGGATGCCCGGAAAAGTGCGCGCGCTCCCCTCAGTGTTCGATACCGTTAGCAGCATGAAGATGCGCACCTCCGCCCTGCTCGCCCTGCCCGTCCTCGCCGCCTCTCTGCTGCTGGCCGGCTGCACGGTCACCGGCCCCACCGAGAACTTCTCAGGGCTGCCCGACGAGGAGCACATCTCCCAGGAGTCCGAGGGCGGCGACGACGGTCTTCAGGCGTTCTGGCTGGAGGAGGGCGACAGCATCGCCATCGCCATCTCCGGCAGCTCGACCTGCCCCGTGATCGGTGGCCACATCAGCGTGGTCGAGCCGGCCGGCGAGGGCAACACGGTCGCCATCACCACCATGCCCGTGTCCGACGGGCCCTGCACCATGGACTTCGTGCCACACACCTCGGTGTTCTGGACGCCGTCGCGCGTCACCCCCGCCGAGCCGCTGACCATCCAAGTCGACGGCCGTGAGGTCGTGCTGCCCGTCAAGTAGCGCGGGTCATCCCCAGGAGTAGCCGCGAGGCTCGACCTGGGCCCACGGCACGGTGAGTTCGCCGAGCCGGAGGCGCTTTCGCGGCGTACGCACGTCCCATCCTGCCCCTGTCATCGCCGCGGCGGTCGCGATCCAGCGCTGCGCCGGCCCATAGGTGCCGAGCCCGGCGTTGTGCTGCCAGAACCGGTCGAGGTCGGCCAGGAAGCGGTGCACGGGCTCGCCCGGCACGTTGCGGTGGATCAGCACCTTCGGCAGCCGTTCCGCCACGATCGACGGATGGTCCAGCTCCCTCAGACGCAGCGACACACTGAACGACTCGGGCCCGCCGTGCCCCACCGCCACCCAGCTGCTCACCCGGCCCACCTCGTTGCAGGTGCCCTCGACCAGCAGCCCGCCCGGCTGGAGTCGCGAGATCATCAGGCGCCAGGCATCCGCCACCGCCGCCTCGTCGTACTGCCGCAGCACGTTGAAGGCACGGATGACGGCAGCCCGCCTGCCCGCGGGCAGCGGCACCTCGAAGCCGCCCACCGCGAAGGCGACGTGGGCAGCGGGGGAGAAGGAGGTGCGTCCGTCGCGCACGTCCTTCAGCTGCGCCACCGCGGTGGCCACCCGCTCCGGCGCGATCTCGAGGCCGATGACCTCGACGTCGAGCCGGACGGTCGCGAGTCGTGCCTGCAACTCGAAAGCGGTGACCCCGCTGGCGCCGTACCCCAGGTCGACCACGAGCGGGTCGTCGGTGCGACGCAGGACGCCGAGGGTGGTGATCCACCGGTCGACACGCCGGAGGCGGTTGGTGTTGGTGGTTCCCCGCGTGACGGCCCCGATCGGCATGGCTCCATCCAACCATGCGGCGACGGGACGGCCCCCGCGCGCCCCGCGCCGCTCCCATAGGATTGAGGCATGCCAACTGAGCCCTACACCCTGATCCTGCTGCGCCATGGCAACAGCGAGTGGAACCAGAAGAACCTGTTCACCGGCTGGGTCGACGTGCCGCTCTCCGAGCTCGGCGTCGGTGAGGCCAAGCGTGCCGGCGAACTGCTCGCCGAGTCGGGGCTGCTGCCCGACGTGCTCTACACCTCGCGGTTGACCCGCGCCATCCAGACCGCGAACCTCGCGCTCGAGGTGGCCGACCGCCTCTGGATCGACGTCAAGCGCTCCTGGCGCCTCAACGAGCGCCACTACGGCGCGCTGCAGGGCAAGGACAAGGCGCAGACCCTCGCCGAGTACGGCCCCGAGCAGTTCCAGACCTGGCGCCGCTCGTTCGACGTGCCGCCGCCGCCCATCGCCGACGACGACCCCTACTCGCAGGTGGGCGACCCGCGCTACGCCGACCTCGGCGACGACGTGCCGCGCACCGAATGCCTCAAAGACGTGATCGAGCGGATGCTGCCTTACTGGGAGTCCGACATCACCGGCGACCTCGCCCTCGGCAAGACCGTGCTGGTCACCGCCCACGGCAACTCGCTGCGCGCCCTCGTGAAGCACCTCGACGGCATCTCCGACGACGAGATCGCCGAGCTCAACATCCCCACCGGCATCCCGCTCGTCTACAAGCTGGATGCCTCGTTCGCGCCGCTCGGCCCGGGCGAGTACCTCGACCCCGAAGCCGCCGCCGCGGGTGCTGCAGCGGTGGCCGCTCAGGGCAAGAAGTAGCCCCGAAGAGGCCCCGAACACGAAGAAGCCCCGGCACCTCGTAGGAGGTCCGGGGCTTCTTCGGTGAACGGAAGGTGTCTCCGTCAGGCGCTCGCGCCCTGCCACTCGCCGGTGGCGAGGTACTGCACCTTCTTGGCGATCGAGACCGCGTGGTCGGCGAAGCGCTCGTGGTAGCGGCTGGCCAGCGTGACGTCGACCGTGTCGACCGCCTCGCCCTTCCAGTGCGACCCGAGCACGGCGTCGAAGACGCTCACGTGCAGCTCGTCGATCCTGTCGTCGTCGTTGCGCATCTCGTCGGCGAGCGCGATGTCCTCGGTCTGCAGCAGCACCGTGAGCTTCTTCGCGATCTCCACGTCGAGGCGACCCATCTCGGCGAAGGTCTGGCGCAGGCTCTTCTTCACCACCTTGTCGGGGTAGCGGTAGCGCGCCAGCTGGGCGATGTGCTCGGCGATGTCGCCCATCCGCTCGAGGGAGGAGCTGACCCGAAGGGCCGTCACCACGATGCGCAGGTCGCGGGCGACCGGCTGCTGCAAGGCGAGGATGCTGATCGCCAGCTCGTCGAGGCTCGACGCGAGGGCGTCGATCTTCGAGTCCTCCGCGATCACCATCTCGGCGAGGGTGACGTTGGACTCGTTGAACGCCTCAGTGGCGTTCGTGATGGCCACGGTGACGAGCTCGGAGATCTCGACGAGACGCTCCTGGACTTCGCGCAGCTCTTGCTGGAATACCTCACGCATGCGTGCAGGGTCCTTTCTTCGGTGATGCAATCCTCCCCGGGGCAGGTTAACGCGAGGTGCCGGGAAGTTGAACAGTCCAGGAAGCAACGTCTCCGCCGCGGGATACCGGGCCTTGGGCCCAGGGGGACTCACTAGTGTAGTCCGTATGGAAACAGGCTGGTTGGTGCTGTTGTCTGTGGCACTCGGCCTCGCTGTGGGAGCGGGATTCGTCCTCTTGCTCCACATGGCTGAACGGCGGGGAAACAACGCGGTCACCGTCGTCTCTTCCGCGGTGCCCGACGGGGTGGATCAGGTGATCGACGCCCTCGATTCGGCCGGCCTCGTGCTCGATCCGTCCAACAACGTGGTGAAGGCCTCGGTCAAGTCCTACACCTACGGTCTGGTCGTGAATCAGCTGCTGGTGCACGAGGAGATCCTCGAGATCGTGGCCCGGGTGCGCAGCACGGGCGAGTCGGTGAGCGAGGAGGTCACGCTGGCACGCGGCCCGTTCGGCGAGGCGAGCATCCACCTCGACGTGCAGGCCGCCCGGCTCGGCAGCCGGTACGTGCTCGTGCTGGCGGAGGACCGCACCGACGCCTACCGCCTCGAAGAGGTGCGCCGCGACTTCATCGCCAACATCAGCCACGAGCTGAAGACCCCGATCGGCGCCATCGCCCTGCTCGCCGAAGCGCTCGATCCCGCCTCCGACGACCCGGAGCAGGTGCGCCGCTTCGCGAAGCGGATGGGCACCGAGGCCACCCGCCTCTCGCAGATCACCCGCGAGATCATCGAGCTCTCGCGATTGCAGTCCACCGACATCCTGGCTTCGGCCGTGCGGATCGACCTCGACGAGGTCGTCGCCTCCGCGGTCGACCAGAACCACGTCGTGGCGGATGCGCGCGGCATGACCCTCGCGGTCGGCGGCGCCAAGCACGTGCAGGTGATGGGCGACGAGGCCCTCCTCGCCCTGGCCATCAACAACCTCATCGCCAACGCCGTGCAGTACTCGCCCGACGGCTCGCGCGTCGGCATCGGCGTGCACCACGACGAAGGCGTCGTGGAACTCGTCGTGACCGATCAGGGGATCGGCATCCCCGAAGAAGACCTGCCGCGCGTGTTCGAGCGGTTCTTCCGCGTCGATCAGGCGCGGTCACGCAACACGGGCGGAACCGGACTCGGGCTCAGCATCGTGAAGCACGTCGTGCAGAACCACGGTGGCGACATCCGCGCCTGGTCGCAGATCGGCCAGGGCTCGACGTTCACCATCCGGCTTCCGGAGGCACCTCCCGCCTCGGCACTTCCTCAAGGAGAGAATCGATGACCCACATCCTGCTGGTCGAAGACGAAGCGGCGCTGAGCGAACCGCTCAGCTATCTGCTCCGCCGTGAGGGTTACGGCGTGACCGTGGCGCCCGACGGCCCGAGCGCGATCAGCGAGTTCGATCGCGGCGGGGTCGACATCATCCTGCTCGACCTGATGATCCCCGGCATCCCGGGCACCGAGGTGTGCCGCGAGATCCGCACCCGCTCCTCGGTGCCGATCATCATGCTCACGGCCAAGGATTCCGAGATCGACATCGTGGTGGGCCTCGAGCTGGGCGCCGACGACTACGTCACGAAGCCGTACTCCACGCGCGAACTGCTCGCGCGCATCCGTGCCGTGATGCGGCGTCAGCTGGAGGTGCTGGATGCCGCCGAGCCGCTGCTGAAGGCGGGTCCGGTCTCGATGGACGTGGAGCGCCACACCGTCGCCGTGAACGGCAAAGAGGTGGCCATGCCGCTGAAGGAATTCGAACTGCTCGAACTGCTGCTTCGCAACGCCGGACGCGTGCTCACCCGTGGCCAGCTGATCGACCGGGTCTGGGGCTCGGACTACTTCGGCGACACCAAGACCCTCGACGTGCACATCAAGCGCATCCGCTCGAAGATCGAGAAGCTGCCCTCTGAGCCGACCCTGCTCGTGACGGTCAGGGGGCTCGGCTACCGCTTCGAGGGGTAGGGGACCTCAGCCCGCGGGGGTCTCGGTGGGGGCGGGGGTCTCCACCGGGGTGTCGACCAGCGGGGGCGGCGTCTGCGTGGGAGTCACGGTCGGGGTGGGAGTGGGGGTCGGCGCGAGCCCCGAGTACTCCGGGAGGCTGGTGTTCAGCACCGGCACGAGGAGCTGCTTGCCCTCGACATCGCCGTACTGGAAGTAGACCGGGAAGAGGCTGCCGGGCTTCGACACGTTGTTGAGCAGGATCTGCTCCCCGTCGTCGCCGCCGAAGCTCGTGATGACGCCCTCGCCCGGCACGGTGACCTGTTCGCTGACGCGCTCGCCGGTCTCGCCGTCCTCGTACTGCACGGTGAGCTTCTGGCTCTTGTCGCCCACGTTGACGAAGGAGACCAACATGCTCGCGAGCGACCCGTCTTCGCTGATGAGGGTGGCGTTGCGCACGTGCACGTCGCCCACGGTGCCGTTCACGCCGTCGGAGGTCTCCACGATGTTCTTCGTGGCCTGCGGGGTGATGAACGCGCACCCGGCGGTACCGAAGGTGACGAGCGCAACCACCAGAACGGATGCCGCGAACCGTGCTCTCACAAGACCCTCCAGAGTCGTAAACGCTTTGGCTCGAGCTTACAACGAGCGGGCCCGCGCGGGTTGGTTAGGACACCCTAACTACATACCCCCTGTGGTATCCTGGTAGCCACGGAAGGACATCCATTCATGCTTTTTGAGGTTGGCGAAACAGTCGTTTACCCCCATCACGGAGCCGCAACGATTTCCGAGGTCAAGACCCGGGTCATCAAGGGCGAAGAGAAAATCTACCTCAAACTCCGTGTGACGCAGGGTGACCTGACGATCGAGGTGCCCGCCGACAACGTCGACCTGGTCGGCGTGCGTGACGTCATCGGCCGCGAGGGCCTCGACAAGGTCTTCGAAGTGCTGCGTGCTCCGTTCACCGAGGAGCCCACGAACTGGTCGCGCCGCTACAAGGCGAACCTCGAGAAGCTGGCGTCGGGCGACGTCATCAAGGTGAGCGAGGTCGTGCGCGACCTCTGGCGCCGCGATCAGGACCGCGGTCTCTCCGCCGGTGAGAAGCGGATGCTCGCGAAGGCCCGCCAGATCCTGATCTCCGAGCTCGCTCTCGCCGAGAAGACCGACGAGGAGAAAGCCTCGCTGGTGCTCGACGAGGTGCTGGCCTCCTAACACCGCATTCCGTCCGCCGTGGAGCACAGCCCGTCGGCCGTGCCCGATGACGTCCGTCCGTCGGTCGCGGTGATCGTGGTGGCCGCCGGGTCGGGCACCCGTCTCGGGCGCCCCGAACCGAAGGCCTTCGTCGAGATCGACGGTCGGAGCATCCTGTCGCGGTCGATCGATTCCGTTCGGGGAATGTCCGAACCGGTGTCGCTCATCGTGGTGGTTCCGGCCGCCCTCGTCGGCGCGGCATCCGCTCAGCTCGACGAACGGCGGATGCCGGCGGTCGTCGTGGCCGGCGGCGACACGCGTCAGCGCTCGGTCGCCGCGGGCATCGAGGTGCTCGCGCCCGAGGTGGAGGTCGTGCTGGTGCACGACGCCGCTCGCGCCTTCACCCCGCCCGAGGTGTTCGACCGCGTGGTCGCAGCCGTCCGGGACCGCGGGCACGGGGTCATCCCAGGGCTGCCGGTCACCGACACCATCAAGGGCGTCGCCGACGACGGCACCGTTCGCGACACGATCGACCGCTCGCAGCTCACCGCCGTGCAGACGCCCCAGGGCTTCCCCCGCGCGCACATCGTCGAGGCCTACGCGCTCGCAGCGGCTGACTTCACCGACGACGCGGCGCTCGTGCGGGAGGCCGGGCATCCGGTGGGCGTCGTGGCGGGTTCGGCTCTCTCCTTCAAGATCACCACCGCCGACGACCTCGAGCGCGCCGACGACCTGATCCGCAGGCGGAGCGCGGCGGCTGCGCCTGCGTTGCCGCGAACGGGCGTCGGGGTCGACGCGCACGCCTTCGACGCCACGGCCGAACTCTGGCTGGCGGGACTGCACTGGCCGGGTGAAGCGGGTCTGGCCGGACACAGCGACGGCGACGTCGTGGCGCACGCGATCTGCGACGCGTTGCTCGGCGCATCCGGACTCGGCGATCTGGGCAGCCGCTTCGGCACCGCCGACCCGACGCTGGCGGGTGCCCACGGCGAGGTGTTCCTCCAGCGCACCCGTGAGATCCTCGAGGCGGCCGGCTTCCGTGTCGGCAACGTCTCGGTGCAGGTGATCGGCAACCGGCCCCGGTTCGCCCCGCGCAAGACCGAGGCCGACGCGCTGCTCTCGGGCGTCCTCGGCGCTCCGGTCTCGGTGTCCGCCACGACCACTGACGGGCTCGGATCCGCGGGCCGCGGAGAGGGCCTCACGGCCATCGCGACGGCTCTCGTGCACCCCTCGTCCTGAGCGGCACGGCGGCGATAGGGTTGATGGAGTCCCCGCCTCACCCGGGGCGGGAATCCCCGATCCGGTCGTCGCACTGATGGGGCTGCGGCCGGCACGAACACGGAGGTCGATCATGCCGTTTGTGACCACAGACGATGGCGTTGAGATTTACTACAAGGATTGGGGCAGCGCGGATGCGCAGCCCATCGTGTTCCACCACGGCTGGCCGCTCTCGGCCGACGACTGGGACGCACAGATGCTCTTCTTCCTCGGCCATGGTTACCGGGTGATCGCGAGCGACCGCCGCGGCCACGGGCGTTCGACCCAGGTGGGCACGGGTCACGACATGGACCACTACGCCAGCGACGTCGACGCCGTAGTGCAGCACCTCGACCTCCACAACGCCGTGCACATCGGGCACTCCACCGGTGGCGGCCAGGTGGCCCGTTACGTCGCCAAGTACGGCGAGCCGCAGGGGCGGGTGGCCAAGGCCGTCCTGGTCTCGTCGGTGCCCCCGCTGATGGTGCAGACGGAGGCCAACCCCGAGGGTCTGCCCATCTCGGTCTTCGACGACTTCCGCAGCGCGCTGGCCGCCAACCGGGCAGAGTTCTTCCAGGCCGTCGCATCCGGGCCGTTCTACGGCTTCAACCGTGACGGGGTCACCCCCTCCGAGCCCGTCATCGCCAACTGGTGGCGCCAGGGCATGATGGGCAGCGCGCTGGCCCACTACGAGGGCATCAAGGCGTTCTCGGAGACCGACCAGACGGACGACCTGAAGGCCATCTCCGTGCCGGTCCTCGTCACGCAGGGCGACGACGACCAGATCGTGCCCTACAAGGACGCGTCGCTGAAGCAGCACGAGCTGCTCAGCAATTCGACCCTCAAGATCTACGAGGGTTACCCGCACGGCATGCTGACCACCCATGCCGACGTTCTCAACCCCGACCTCCTCGCCTTCATCCAGCAGTAGATCGGGTTCCGGTCGGTGCCGCGCAGGCGGAGTCACACAAAACCTCCGCGGCACCGGCACAGTAAACTAACGCAGTGACTCTGCGACTGTACGACTCGAAGGCCCGCGCGCTCACCGACTTCACGCCCATCGTGCCGGGGCAGGTCGGGATCTACGTCTGCGGACCCACCGTGCAGTCGTCGCCGCACATCGGCCACCTCCGTTCGGCGCTGGTCTACGACCAGCTGCGCCGCTGGCTCTCCTACAGCGGCTACGCCGTCACCTTCGTGCGCAACGTCACCGACATCGACGACAAGATCCTCATCAACGCGGCCGAGAGCGCCGCGGCCGGCAGCCCGGAGGAGTGGTGGGCGTTGGCCTACCGCATCGAACTCGAGTTCACGGCCGCCTACACCGCGATCGGTGTGCTTCCCCCCACCTACGAGCCGAGAGCGACCGCGAGCATCCCGGAGATGCAGGCCATCATCCAGCGCCTCATCGACGCCGGGCACGCCTATGCCACCGACGACGGCACAGGTGATGTGTACTTCGACACCGCGAGCTGGCCCGCCTACGGCGAGCTCACGCATCAGAAGCTCGACGACATGGCACCCGCCACCGACTCCGATTCGCGCGGCAAGAAGGATGTGCGCGACTTCGCCCTGTGGAAGGGTCACAAGGAGGGCGAACCGGAGTCGGCGGCATTCCCGAGCGCCTGGGGTCGCGGCCGGCCCGGCTGGCACATCGAGTGCTCGGCGATGTCGACCAAATACCTCGGGGCGCAGTTCGACATCCACGGCGGCGGTCTCGACCTGCGTTTCCCGCATCACGAGAACGAGGTGGCGCAGTCGCACGCCGCCGGCGATCCGTTCGCGAACCTCTGGATCCACAACGGCCTCGTCGCCGTCACGGGCCAGAAGATGTCGAAGTCGCTCGGCAACTCGATCTTCGCCTCCGAGCTGATCGGATCGGCGCGTCCGGTCGTGCTTCGCTACTACCTCGGCGCGGCCCACTACCGCTCGACACTGGAGTTCCACGACGGCGCGCTGGCCGAGGCCGAGGCCGCGGTGTCGCGCATCGAGGGTTTCCTCGAGCGGGCGGAGCGGCGACTGGCCGGCACCCGGTTCGCGGGCACCTCCGAGCTCGTCATGCCCGACGAGTTCCGCGAGGCGATGGATGACGACCTGAGCGTTCCGCAGGCCATCGCCGTCATCCACGAGACCGTCCGCCGCGGCAACGCCGCGCTCGACGACGAGGACTTCGCCGAGACGGCGGTGCTCCTCGGCCAGGTGCTCGCGATGACCGAGGTGCTCGGCATCAACCCCCTCTCGCCCGAATGGGCCACCGGCGGGGATGCCGCCGCCGAGCGGGCACTGGGTACGCTGGTCGAAAGCCTCATCTCCGATCGGGAGACGGCGCGCACCAACCGCGACTTCGCAACCGCGGACCGCATCCGGGACGAACTCGGACAAGCCGGAATATCAATTGAAGACACGCCGAACGGCGCGCACTGGAGTCTCGATGGCTAAATCAGGAACGGGCCGCCCCTCGAGGGCCGGCGCCGTACGCAGGGGCACCAAGGGCAGCAAGGCCGTCGGATCGGGCGGTCAGGGCCGCCAGGCGCTCGAAGGCAAGAAGCCCACGCCCAAGGCCGAGGACCGGCCCTACCACCCCGCCGGCAAAGCAAAGGCGGCGCGCGAGCGCCTCGCCGCGGCCGGTGGTGGCAAGGGCGGCCGCGCCGGCGCGCGTTCGTCCAACGACCGCGGACAGGTTCAGGATGCTCCGCGCACCGCTCCCGCCCGCCGCGTGAAGAAGGCCGACGACAGCGAGATCGTCACCGGCCGCAATTCCGTGGTGGAGGCGCTCCGCGCGCACATCCCCGCGACCGCTCTCTACGTGGCGTTCCGGGTCGAGGTCGACGAGCGCGTCAAGGAGGCGCTGTCGCTGGCGAACAAGCGCGGCATCCCGGTGATGGAGGTCATGCGACCGGAGCTCGACCGGCTCTCCGGCCACGACTCCGTGCACCAGGGGCTGGCGCTGAAGGTGCCGCCGTACGAGTACGCGCATCCCGAGACCCTGCTCGACGAGGTGCTGGCGAAGCACAAGACGCCGCTCTTCGTGGCGCTCGACGGCATCACCGACCCGCGCAACCTCGGGGCGATCATCCGGTCGACCGCGGCGTTCGGCGGGCACGGCGTGATCGTGCCGCAGCGCCGCTCGGTCGGGGTCACGGCCTCCGCCTGGAAGACCTCGGCGGGCGCCGCAGCGCGCACCCCGGTGGCTATGGCGTCGAACCTCACCCAGACGCTCAAGGCCTTCAAGGCGCGCGGCGTCTTCGTGATCGGTCTGGACGGCGACGGCGACGTCTCGCTGCCCGGCCTCGACTTCGCCGACGGCCCGATCGTGGTCGTGGTGGGCAACGAGGGCAAGGGCCTGAGCCGTCTCGTCACGGAGACCTGCGACGCGGTCGTCTCGATCCCGATCTCCTCGGGCACGGAGTCGCTGAACGCCGGAATCGCCGCCTCGGTCACCCTCTACGAGATCGCCCGGCAGCGCTCCCTCTAGCAGGGGTCAGACGTTGAGGCGCCAGTCGGCCTCGCCGTCCTGGGTCGGGATGGGCAGCGTGAAGGTGCCCGTCGGCGGGTCGATGACCGTCGCCTCGTCGCGGCGGTGCCGCAGCACCGTGTCGATGTAGGACGACAGCGCCTCGGCCAGGGGCACGTCGCGGCTCTGGTCCTGGCTCATGAACCAGCGGTGTTCGAGCAGCTGGTGGAAGATCTCCGCCGGCTCCAGCTTTCCCCTCAGATCGCGGGGGATGGCACGGATGACGGGCTCGAACACCTTGGCGAGCCACTCGTGCGCCACCATCTCGTCGTCGTAGTCCTTGCGGCCGTACTTCGCCGTGTAGGAGTCGAGGTCGTTGAGCAGGCGGCGGGCCTGGTTCTCCTGGGCATCGAGGCCGGTGAGCCGCAGCAGCCGGCGCTGATGGTGCCCGGCATCCACCACCTTCGGCTGGATGCGGACGGTCGTGCCGCCCTCAGTGGTCTTGATCGCGAGCTCTTCGATGTCGAAGCCGAGGTCGTTGAGGCGGTCGACGCGCTCGTTGATGCGCCAGCGCTCCGCCGAGCTGAACGACTCCGAGCCCGTGAGTTCTTTCCAGAGCGACCGGTAGGCGGCCACGATGCCGTCGGACAGCTTGATCGGGTCGAGTTCTTCGTCGACGCGGCCGCCGGCCTCCAGGTCCATCAGTTCGCCGGCGATGTTGACGCGGGCGATCTCGAGGTCATTCTCGCGCTGGCCGTTGGAGAGGCCGTCGTAGAGCTGCCCGGTCTCGGCGTCGACGAGGTAGGCCGCGAAGGCGCCGGCGTCGCGCCGGAACAGGGTGTTCGAGAGCGAGACGTCGCCCCAGAAGAAGCCGATGACGTGCAGGCGCACGAGCAGCACGGCGAGGGCGTCGACCAGGCGCGTCGCAGTGTCGGGGCGCAGCTGCTGCGAGAACAGGGCCCGATAGGGGAGGGAGAACTTCAGGTGCCGGGTGACGAGCACCGAGTTCAAGGGTTCGCCCGCGTCATCCGTGCGGTTGGTGATGACGGCGAGCGGATCGACGCAGGGCACGTCGAGTCGCTGCAGGGTGCGCAGCATCTCGTACTCGCGCTTGGCCATCTCGTCGGTCGTCTCCTTGATGGCGATGACGTGGCCGGAGAGGTGGGCGAAACGCACGAGGTGGCGCGAGATGCCCTTCGGGAGGGCCGCGATGTAGCGGTCGGGCCACTCGTCGAGCGGCATGTTCCAGGGGAGGTCGAGAAGACCGGGGTCGGCGGTGGCCGAGGTGATGTTGAGGGAGGCGCTCATCGGTCCGTCCAGGTGCTGATCGCGGCGATCGTGGGGTGGAAACGACTCTGCCGTGGCCTTCGAAGGGCCACGGCAGAGTCTAGATCGGTTCGGGAGACGCAGCTACCTAGCTGACGACTGCCTTGTTGCCCAGGCGCTCGCCCGACTCGAGGTCGAACAGGTGCACGTGGTTGGGGGCAGCGGTGAGGTAGACCTTGTCGCCCACGAAGGGGTGCGAGCGGCCGTCGACGCGGGTCACGATGTCGGTGCGCTTGCCGTCGATCTCGGAGTGGCCGTAGAGGTAGCCGTCGGCGCCGAGCTCCTCGATCAGGTCGACCGTGACCTCGAGGCCCTCACCCGGGGTGGAGGAGAGCACGATGTCTTCGGGGCGCACGCCGATGGTGGCGCTGGTGCCGGTGGTCGAGGCGAGGGTCTCGCGGTCGACCGGCACGATCGAGGTGCCGAACTTGACACCCGTCTCGGCCAGGTCGGCGTGGAACAGGTTCATGGCAGGCGAGCCGATGAAGCCGGCGACGAAGACGTTGTTCGGCTTCTCGTACAGGTCGCGGGGCGAGCCGACCTGCTGGAGCAGGCCGTCCTTCAGCACCGCGATGCGGTCTCCCATGGTGAGGGCCTCGGTCTGGTCGTGCGTGACGTAGACCGTGGTGACGCCGAGGCGACGCTGCAGGCTCGCGATCTGGGTGCGGGTCTGCACGCGGAGCTTGGCGTCGAGGTTCGACAGCGGCTCGTCCATGAGGAACACCTGCGGCTGACGCACGATCGCGCGGCCCATGGCGACGCGCTGGCGCTGACCACCCGAGAGGGCCTTCGGCTTCCGGCTCAGGTAGGGCTCGAGGTCGAGGAGCTTCGCGGCCTCGAGAACGCGGGCGGCCCGCTCGTCCTTGTTGACGCCGGCGATCTTGAGGGCGAAGCCCATGTTCTCGGCGACGGTCATGTGGGGGTAGAGGGCGTAGTTCTGGAAGACCATCGCGATGTCGCGATCCTTCGGCGGGATGTCGGTGACGTCGCGGTCACCGATCAGGATGCGGCCCTCGTTGACCTCTTCGAGGCCGGCCAGCATGCGCAGGGAGGTCGACTTTCCACAACCCGAGGGGCCGACCAGAACGAGGAACTCGCCGTCGGCGACCTGCAGGTCGAGCTTGTCGACAGATGCCCGAGTGGACCCCGGATAGATGCGGGATGCCTTGTCGAACGTGACTGATGCCATGGTTCTATTACTCCTTCACCGGCAGGTACGTGCCGGACGATCCGTTGTGATGGATTAACGGGCCTGCTCCGTCGAAGACCCAGAGGCAATTATGACATGACCGCCCGATTCAGGATGCACGTGGTCAACTCCCAGAGTGGCTCCCTACTATTCTTGAGTCGTCCAACCCAGAGCACACGGAGCATCCACGCATGACATCAGGCGGAGCCGGAGATTCAGGTCTCTCGAAGAATCAGCGACGCGAAGCTGCGCGTGAGAAGGCCAAACAACTCCGCGAGGAGCAGCGGAAGAAGGACATCCGCAACCGGGTCATCCTGATCTCGTCGCTCAGCGTGGTCGTCATCGCCATCGTCGTCGGCATCACGCTCGTCATCACCTCCACCTTGAAGCCCGCCGGTCCCGGCCCGCTCAACATGGCCAGCGACGGCATCACCATCGGCACCGACTTCACGGCCGTCACCACTCCCGCCCTCGCAGCCGGTGAGGACCCCGTTCCCACCACGCCTGACACCGCTTCGGGCGTCGTCGACATCCGGATGTACGTCGACTACATGTGTCCCTTCTGCGGCCAGTTCGAGAGCACCAACAACGCGCAGATCGGCGACTGGGTGAAATCGGGGGTCGCGACCGTCGAGATCCATCCGCTCTCCATCCTCGACCGCTCGTCGCTCGGCTCGAAGTACTCCACGCGCGCCGCCAACGCGGCCGCCTGCGTGGCGAACTACTCGCCCGACCAGTTCTGGGCGTTCAACGGCCTGCTCTTCTCCAACCAGCCGGCCGAGAACACCGAGGGCCTCGACGACGACACCCTGAAAGACCTCGTGAAGCAGGCCGGAGTGACGGCGCAGAGCGACATCGACACCTGCATCGACGACACCCAGTTCAAGGGCTGGGTGGCGGATGCGACCTCCCGCGCTCTGCAGGGTCCGCTCCCGAACACCGACGAGAAGGCCGTCACCGGCACCCCGACCGTTCTGGTGAACGGACAGAAGTACACCGGGTCGCTCACCGACGCGGATGCCTTCTCGAGCTTCGTGCTGCAGGTCTCGGGCGACGAGTCCTCCACGGCCACGCCGACGCCCACGCCCACCGCGGCGGGCTGAGCGGAGGGCCCGCAGGCCCGTGGCTAGAATGAGGTGTTCCACCAGCCGGCTTGGCGCAATTGGTAGCGCACCGCTCTTGTAAAGCGGGGGTTGCGGGTTCGAGTCCCGCAGCCGGCCCCATTTCACCGCCCTGCGTCATCCGCGTGGACGGCCCGGGCGACGCACGACGCGATGCGTCGTGGGGTTCGAGTCCCGCAGCCGGCCCCACCAGACTCTGATGCTCGCCCCACCGGGGATCAGCGGATGCCGACCGCCCGGCGGGCGTTGATGGTCTTGGTCTGTGACGGCAGCGTGAAGAGGTCGACGATGGTGCCGATGCCCAACAGCCCGAAGGTGAGCACCCACAGGATGCCGCGGCCGACCTTGCCCAGATAGAAGTGCTGGATGCCGGCCACTCCCACCAGGGTGAAGAGCATGAAGGCGTAGGCGACCCCCGTCGACTTGGGCGGCAGGGCCGGCCCGTGCACGCTCTGGCCGTATTGCGGAGCGGGTGGCACCACGTAGGGCTGCGGTACGTTCGGGTCGGTCATGGCTCCTCCTCGGCAACGTTGCCTGATGCTACCGTCCGCTTCGCCGCCGCCGGAAGGGCGCGTCAGCGCAGGGGCAGCTCGTAGTGGAGGTACTCCTCGTCGCGCTGCCAGCCGAGCGACTCGTAGAGGCGCTGCGCTGTGACGTTCGTGTGTGCCGTGGAGAGCTCGAGTCGCGCCGCACCGGAGTCGATGCCGAGCTGCCGGGCGGCCTCGAGCAGGGCTGTCGCGACTCCTCGGCCCCGCGCATCCGGGTGCACGAACAGGTCGTAGAGCACGTAGATCGGGGCGAGCTCGAGCGAGCAGAACGACGGGTAGAGCTGCGTGAATCCGACCAGGAGAGCGGATGCGCCGGGGTCGACGCTCGCGACCAGAACGATCGACTCGCCCCGGCTCATCCGTTCGCCGAGGTAGGCGCGCGCAGCAGCCGCGGCCCCGGGATCGTCGGCGAGACCGTAGAACGCCCGATACGCGTCGAACAGTGGGGCGATGGCGTCGAGGTCGTCGAGAGTTGCGCGGCGCACGGACATGCCCACACCCTAGTGCGCGGTCACGGGTCGGGGTCGGCTGAGCCGGCTAGTCGGCGGAGCGTGCCCGGCGGCGGTCGATGCCGAGCGAGAGCACCAGCACGCACAGGCCCACGGCGGCGAGACCGACTCCGACCACAGCCGGCGAGAGGTAGCCGAAGCCGGCCGCGATGGCGAGCCCGCCGAGGAAGGCGCCGACGCTGTTGCCGATGTTCAAGGACGAGTGGTTGAGCGCGGCGGCGATCGACTGGGCGTTGTGCGAGACATCCATCAGGCGCGTCTGGATGGCGGGGGAGCAGGCCCCCGCGCAGGCTCCGATGAGGAAGATGAAGATCAACAGGCCCGGCGTCGTGTTCGCGAAGAGGGCGAAGCCGAGGGCCGAGATCCCGAGGGCACTCAGGCTGATCAGCAGCGTGCGGCTCACGGAGCGGTCGGCGAGCCACCCGCTCAGGAAGTTGCCGCCGGTCATGCCGACGCCGAACACCACGAGCACCCAGGGCACCACACCGCTGGCGAGACCGGCGACGTCGGTGACCACCGGGGCGATGAAGGTGTAGACGGCGAAGACGCCGCCGAAGCCGATCGAGGCCAGCACGAGCGTGAGCCAGACCTGCAGCCGGCCGAAGACGCGGAGTTCGTTGCGCATCGTGGCGCTCGGGTCGCCCGGCCGGAACGGCACGGCCGCGAGGATGGCCACGAGGGTCAGCGCGAAGATGACGGTGACCATGAGGTAGGCGCTGCGCCAGCCGAGCTCCTGGCCGATGAAGGTGCCGGCCGGCACGCCCACCACGTTGGCGATGGTGAGACCGGCGAGCACGAACGACACCCCGCGCGCCCGCTTGCCCGGACCCATCAGCGAGGCGGCGACGAGCGAGGCGATGCCGAAGTAGGCGCCGTGCGGCAACCCGCTGAGGAAGCGGGCCGCGAGCACGAGCCCGAACGAGGGAAGCACGGCCGAGAGCAGGTTGCCGGCCACGAACACCGACACGAGCACCACGAGCAGCCTCTTGCGGGGCCAGCGCGCCGCCGCGGCCGCGATGGTGGGAGCCCCCACCACCACACCGAGGGCGTAGGCCGAGACGAGGTAGCCGGCCGAGGCGTTCGCCGAGGCCGGGTCGACCGCGTAGGTGCCGGGCAGCAGGTCCTGAGCGATGTTCGGCAGCAGCCCCATCGTCACGAACTCGGTCACGCCGATGCCGAAACCGCCGAGTGCGAGCGCCACGATGGCGAGCCAGCGGCGCACCACACCGATGTCGTGGAGGGGCGCGGGGCCGGCATCCGTGTCCTGGCGGGGGCGCACCGGCGCTGAGGGGGAGTCTTCGTCGACTGGAGCGGAATCCAGTTCAGTCACCGGTCAATCGTCAGGCACCACGGGCAGCTCAGCCGCCGGTTCGTCGCGCCGCCGCCCGCCCGTGGGATCAGTTCCAGAGTGAGAGCTTGTCGGGGTTCACGACGATCCACACGTCGGCGACCGCACCCTCCACGACGTTCAGCGTCACGACGCCCACGATGCGGCCCTCCTCCCAGATGGCGAAGCCCAGACCGTCGGGCGTCTCCTGCTCCACCACCTCGAGCCCGGGCCGCTTCGAGAGCAGGCCGAACAGGAAGCGGGCCACGTTGTCGGCGCCCTGCACGGGCTTGCGCGCGGCCGACACCACGCCACCGCCGTCGGAGCGCAGCACCACGTCGGGGTCGAGCACCGCGATGAGGGCTGAGAAGTCGCCCGTGCGGCTGGCCGCGGAGAACGCGCGCACCACCTCGTCGTGCTGGGCCCGCGTCACCTGCCGGGCCCGGCTGGCCTCCACCCGATGACGAGCGGATGCCGCGAGCTTGCGCACCGCCGCCGGCGACCGCCCCACGGTCTCCGCGATCTCGTCGAACGGCACCGCGAACACGTCGTGCAGCACGAAGCTCACCCGTTCGGCGGGCGTCATCGCTTCGAGCACCACCAAGAGGGCGGTGCTGACCGAGTCGTCGAGCGTCACCCGGTCGAGCGGATCCTCCGATCCGGATGCGCCGCCGCTCCCGAGCGCGCCCGCGAAGGTGTCGGAGGGCACCGGCTCGGGCAGCCAGGGGCCGACGTAGTGCTCGCGTCGCACTCGTGCCGAACCGAGCACGTCGAGACAGATCCGTCCGCAGACCCGGGTGAGCCAGCCGCGCGGCGCCTCGATCGCGTCGCGCTCGGCCTGCGACATCCGGTACCAGCGCGTGTAGGTCTCCTGAACGGCGTCCTCGGCCTCGGTCACCGTGCCGAGCATGCGGTAGGCCAGGCTCATCAGGTGCCGGCGCTCGCCGATGACCTCGGCGTCGACGGCGGGTCGGTCGTCGGGTCTGCTCATCCGTCACTCCCTCGCTACCGCCCATCATGCCGCGTCCGCCGCGCGGCGTCACCTGTTGGCACGAGGTCGTACGACCGGATGCGCCGTGCCGGTTCACATTCCCACCCTGCGTCTCGTCTTGACGGGTATGAACAGCACTCCTCGACGCATCCTGCTCGCCGCCACGGCGATCCTCGGCGCCTACGTCGGCCTCTGGGCCGCCTTCTTCCCCGGATCGTTCTACGACGACTTCCCAGGGCTCGGCCTCACCTGGATCTCGGCCGACGGGCCCTTCAACGAGCACCTCATCCGCGACGTCGGCGGTCTCTACCTCGGTCTGACGGCCGCGAGCGTTGCGGCGATCGTCGCGCGCACCGCGGCACCGGGCCGCGTCGTGGGGCTCGGCTGGGCCGTGTTCGGCGCCATCCACTACGGGTACCACCTGTTGCACCTCGAAGGCTCGACGGTCGACGTCGTGGGCAACGTGGTGAGTCTCGGCATCAGCCTGGCGCTCGGCGTGCTGCTCGCGCTGCCGGCGCGTACTCTGGCGGTGACGCCGGTCGGTGAGAGTGTTGATGCGGGTGGCGCGGCCGGCGCTGCGCCTGCCGGGAGTGCAGGGTCAGGCGCGGGCCGCATCGCCGACGGCGCAGATGCTGCGGGTGGGGGCGCAGAGGCGGATGCGGGCGACGCTGCCGACGAAACGCGTGCCACGAGCGCGGAGGTCGAACGATGAGGGTGGCAGTCGCCGGGGGAACGGGCGCGGTGGGACGCCACGTCGTCGAGCTGCTCGACGCGGCGGGGCACGACGCGGTGGTGCTCACCCGCTCCACCGGCCACGACCTGAGCCGGCACGATTCCGTTACGGCCGGCGCGAAGAAGGGCATCGCTCGCTCGGACGCGGCATCGGCGACTGACGCGCACCGTGGACTGACTGCCGCGCTCGCCGAGTGCGCGGCCGTGATCGACGTCTCCTCGATCGCCACGACCTCGGGGGCGACGTCGACCGCGTTCTTCGGTGCCGTGACCCGCAACCTCCTGGCGGCCGAGCGTGCGGCCGGAGTGCCGCACCACGTGGCGCTGTCGATCGTGGGAGCGGCCGTGGCGCCGTCGGCCTACTACGCGGGCAAGAAGCTGCAGGAAGACCTGGTCATGGCCGAGCCGGGCGGCTGGAGCATCCTCCGCGCCACCCAGTTCCACGAGTTCGCCGCGCAGATGGCGGAGCAGGGGCGGATGGGTCCGCTGCAGGTGGTGCCGGCGATGCGCTCGCAGCCGATCGCGGCGGCCGAAGTCGCGGAGGCGTTGGTCGAGATCGCTCTGGGAGCGCCCCGCGGCCTCGATCGCGACCTCGGAGGACCGCGCGAGGAGAACATGGCCGACCTGGTGCGCCGCTACCTCGCGGCGACGGGGCACAAGCGGCCGGTGCTGGAGGTTCCGCTGCCTGGCGCGTGGGGCCGCGCCCTGCGCGACGGCACCCTGCTCACGGCCCCGGGCGCCCGGCTCGGCCGCCAGACCTTCGGCGAGTGGCTCGCCGAACGGTGAGCCACCGCGTTTCGGGAGGAGGACAGCCGAACCTCCCGCGAACAGGGGCGAGGTTCGCAGCTCCTCCCGAAAGGGAGGAAGCGGTGGCTCAGAGGCTGGAGAGGTGCTCCGCGATGCGGATGCGCCCCTTCGGCCGCTCCTTCTTGCCGCGGTCGGGCAGGCCGCCGACATAGAGCCAGCCGAGCAGCTCCTCGTGCTTGCCGAGCCTGTGCGCGGCACGCACGGGCTCGGTGCGGGTCAGCTCGCCGGTGCGCCAGAACACGCCCCAGCCCTCGTCGTCGAGCAGCAGCGACAGACCGTGCGCCACGCCCGAGGCCACGGCCTCCTGCTCCCAGCGCGGCACCTTGTGGCTCGGCTTGAAGGAGGCGACGACAGCCAGCAGCAGGGGCGCGCGGTGGGCCTTGCCGCGGAACTTCTCGGCGTCCTTCCCCTTGGCGCCGTCGGCCTTGGCCAGCGCCTCGCCGAGGATGTCGCGCGCGTCGCCCCGGATCTCGATGACCCGCCACGGCCGCAGGCCGCTGTGGTCGGCGAGTTGGCCGGCCGCGTCGACGAACGCGGCGACCTCGGCGTGGCTGGGAGCGGCATCCGTCACCTTCGACGACGATCGCCGGGCGAGCATCGCCTCCTTGACGCCGGGCACCCCTACTCGGCCGCTTCGAAGCTGAGCGAGATGGAGTTCATGCAGTAGCGGTCTCCCGTGGGCGTCTGCGGTGCGTCGTCGAACAGGTGACCCAGGTGCGATCCGCAGTTCGAGCAGCGCACCTCGGTGCGCACCATGCCGAGCGAGCGGTCTTCGATCAGCTCGACGGCCTCGGAGCCGGTCGGGTCGTAGAAGCTCGGCCAGCCGCAGTGCGAGTCGAACTTCGTGGTGCTGCGGAACAGCTCCTGCCCGCAGGCCTTGCACTTGTAGACGCCCTCGCGGTTCTCGTCAAGCAGTTCGCCCGTCCAGGGGCGTTCGGTGGCGGCCTCGCGCAGCACGGCGAACTCCTCGCTGGAGAGTTCTTCGCGCCAGGCGTCGTCGGACTTCTGTACCTCGTAGGTCATGGTGCTCCTGCAGATCAGTGGGCGGACGATCGTCAATCATCCCAGTAAACTCTGGCAGGTGGCTGCCCATTCCCCTGTTCAGAAGCGCTGGACCGAGCTCACGACCGAGGAGCTCTACGCCTTCCTGAAGCTCCGCACCGACGTCTTCTTCGTCGAGCAGAAGGTCGACGAATCGGAGCTCGACTGGCGCGACGCCGAGCCCGACACGATCCACTACTGGATCGCCGAGAACGGGCAGACCGTCGCCTACCTGCGGGTGCTGACGGATGCCGAACCCACGCACGAAGACGCGCGCCGGCTCATCGGCCGCGTGGTCGTGCATCCCGATTTCCGGGGCAAGGGGCTCGCCCAGGTGCTGATCGCCCAGGTGCTCGACCAGTTCGGCACGGAGTCGATGCTGCTGCACTCGCAGAGCTACATCGCCCCCCTCTACGCCCGATTCGGCTTCGTGGCCTTCGGCGAGGAGTACGTGGAGGCCGGCATCCGGCACGTCTCGATGTTCCGGCCGGGCGACGACGACAACGCCGACTGACACGACGAGGCGCGATCCCGCGGCCCGCCGCCGCTATCGGCGTGCGTTGAGGTGCCCGCGAATAGGATGACGAAAAACCCGAGAAGGAAGGGAGCAGGATGGCCGCCGCCGAAGAACAGCCGCAGCCGGGTGTCCCCGCTCCCCTGAACGACCGCGACGCCCGCATCCTCAGCTTCGAACGGGCGTGGTGGAAGCACGCCGGAGCGAAGGAGCAGGCCATACGCAAGGAGTTCGGACTCTCCTCGGCCCGGTACTATCAACTTCTCGGTGCGCTGATCGACTCCCCGGCCGCTCTCGCGCACGATCCGATGCTCATCAAGAGGCTTCAGCGGGTGCGGGATGCGCGAATGGCCGCGCGTTCCGCTCGACTGCTGTCGCGCGACGACTAGGACCTCACTCTCCCCATGGCCCGTTTTCCCGAGGACAGTTTCGACCACCTGCCCGCCCACCGCGAACGCGTGGGCGCCCACCGTGGACCTCGGCCGCGCGGCCGAGGCTGGATCGTGGTGGCCTGGGCCGCCCTCGCCACCGCCCTCCTCGTGGGCGGCGGCGTCACGTACCTCGCCGTGATCAACAACAACATCCAGTTCACGGATGCGTTCGGTGGCAGCACCGGCACGGCCGCGCCATCCGAGACCCCCACTCCCACCCCGACCATCACGCCGATCACCGACGGCACCCTGGCGGTGACCGTGCTGAACGGCACCGACAACGTCGGGCTGGCCGGTCGTGTCGGGCAGGCCGCCATCGACGGCGGCTGGAACGTCGGCACGATGGCGAACGCGAGCTCCACCGACTTCGCCACCACCACCGTCTATTACGAAGACCCCGCGAACGAGGCGGCCGCCCTCGGGCTCGCCCAGCTGCTCGGCAACGTGGCCACCGAGCAGTCCTCCACGTTCCAGGGCGCCGCCCTCACCGTGGTGCTCGGCACCGACTACGCCGGCCCGGGCCTGGATGCCGGCACCGGCGAGGTGCCCGCCGATCCGCCGGCCGACGAGACAGGCACCGAGTAGGGGCGAGGAGACACGATCGGCGGGCCCGAACGGGTCGCGGAAGCTGATTCCGGCGCGCAATATTACGCGCGTGTTTCAGCCGTGTTGAGTTGCGGTCACGATCTGTCGATTTCGCCGTCGGAGCCATTGTGCGGAGAATCTGCCCGATTAGGATTTGGAATCGGTGGTGGCAAATGTGTCACTTCTGCAGAAACACAGCACTTGGGAGTAACCATGGCGAATGGAACCGTTAAGTGGTTCAACGCTGAAAAGGGCTACGGCTTCATCACGGTCGACGACGGGGGGCAGGACGTGTTCGTGCACTACTCCGCCATCGACATGGCGGGCTACAAGGTCCTCGAAGAGGGCCAGCAGGTCGTCTTCGAAGTCGGCACGGGATCCAAGGGGCCGCAGGCCGAGTCCGTCCGGCTCGCCTGATCTGCCCGGGTTCTGCGGCGCACGACGGGGTGCGTTCGTGGTGAAGGCCGACAGCGTTAGTCTGTGGGCGTGACCAGCCGACGTCGGAGTGCCGTGTGCGTCGCATCCGGTGCCGCACTGGCGGTCTCGATGTCGGCGCTCGTGGGCTGCTCCGCGCAGCCGATCCTGCCCGAGCCGACCGTGACCCCGACGGCCGCCTATTCCTCGGACTACCGCACCCCTGCGCCCACGGTGCCGGCACCGTTGCGCGGAACGCTGGTGGCCGCGGACGCGCTGGGGAATCCGTCGCTCGCGGCGAAGATCGACAACCACGAAGACGCCCGTCCGCAGATCGGACTCGAGCGCACGGACATCGTGTTCGAGGAGCTGGTCGAGGGCGGGATCACGCGGTACGTCGCGATCTGGCAGTCGGACGTGCCCGAGCTGATCGGTCCGGTGCGGTCGATCCGGCCGATGGATCCTGACATCCTGTCGTCCTTCGGCGGCATCGTCGCGTTCTCGGGCGGGCAGGAGCAATTCGTCGACATGATGCGCGCGGCCCCCGTCTACAGCGCCATCCACGGTGAGAGCGACACGGAGTCGACGTTCTACCGGGTCGACGGCCGCGACAGCCCGCACGACGTGGTGGTGAAGGCGACCGAGCTGGTGGGACAACACTCCGATCTCGCCGCGCCCGCGCAACAGTTCGCCTACTCCTTCGACGCGGCGACCTCGAGCGCCGCCGTGGACGGCACCCCGACGGGTTCGCTCGACCTGGTGTTCTCGGACGCGCGCTTCCCCAGCTGGACCTGGGATGCGCCCTCCGCGAAATTCCTGCGGCTGCAGGAGGGATCGCCCGACCTCGACGACTCCGGCGCGCAGCTCTCGGCGACCAACGTCGTGACGCTCCGGGTCGACGAGGTGTACGACTACGACGCCGAGGTGCCACGGGCCGTGATGGTCGCCTCGGGCGAGGCGTGGGTGTCGACGGGCGGCAGGACGGTGCACGCGACGTGGGTGAAGGATGCCCCGACCTCCCCGATCCGGCTCCTCGACGACCTCGGGGCCACCGTCCGGCTGGCCCCCGGCAACACCTGGGTGGAACTGGTTCCGCTCGATCAGGGCAGCGTCACGGTCGTGCCTCCTGCGGTGTGAGCTCACTTGCACTCCCACCCGTCGAGTGCCAGTATTGCTTTAGCACTCGCGAACACTGAGTGCTAACACACCTGAATCTTTGAAGACGTCCAGGAGGGCGAGAAACACATATGGCAAAGATCATTGCTTTCGATGAAGAGGCCCGTCGCGGCCTCGAGCGCGGCCTCAACACGCTCGCCGACGCCGTCAAGGTGACGCTCGGCCCGCGCGGCCGCAACGTCGTGCTCGAGAAGAAGTGGGGCGCTCCCACCATCACGAACGACGGCGTGTCCATCGCCAAGGAGATCGAGCTCGACGACCCGTACGAGAAGATCGGTGCGGAGCTCGTCAAGGAGGTCGCCAAGAAGACCGACGACGTCGCCGGCGACGGAACCACCACCGCCACCGTTCTCGCTCAGGCCCTGGTCAAGGAAGGCCTCCGCAACGTGGCCGCCGGGGCCGACCCCATCAGCCTCAAGAAGGGCATCGAGAAGGCCGTCGCGGCCGTCTCGGCCGAGCTGATCAAGAACGCCAAGGAGATCGAGACCAAGGAAGAGATCGCTGCGACCGCTTCCATCTCGGCCGCCGACCCCGAGATCGGCGCCATCATCGCCGAGGCCATCGACAAGGTGGGCAAGGAAGGCGTCGTCACCGTCGAGGAGTCGAACACCTTCGGCACCGAGCTCGAGCTGACCGAGGGCATGCGCTTCGACAAGGGCTACCTGTCGGCGTACTTCGTCACCGACCCCGAGCGTCAGGAAGCGGTCTTCGAAGACCCCTACATCCTGATCGTGAACAGCAAGGTCTCGAACATCAAGGACCTGCTGCCCATCGTCGACAAGGTGATCCAGACGGGCAAGCAACTCCTGATCATCGCCGAGGACGTCGACGGCGAGGCCCTGGCCACGCTCGTCGTGAACAAGATCCGCGGCATCTTCAAGTCGGTCGCCGTCAAGGCTCCCGGCTTCGGCGACCGTCGTAAGGCTCAGCTGCAGGACATCGCGATCCTCACCGGCGGCCAGGTCATCTCCGAGGAGGTCGGTCTCAAGCTCGAGAACGTCACCCTCGACCTGCTCGGTCAGGCCCGCAAGGTCGTCATCACCAAGGACGAGACCACGATCGTCGAGGGCGCGGGCGACCCCGAGGCCATCGCCGGACGTGTCGCTCAGATCCGTGCCGAGATCGAGAACACCGACAGCGACTACGACCGCGAGAAGCTCCAGGAGCGCCTCGCCAAGCTCGCCGGCGGTGTCGCGGTCATCAAGGCCGGTGCGGCCACCGAGGTCGAGCTGAAGGAGCGCAAGCACCGCATCGAAGACGCCGTGCGCAACGCCAAGGCCGCTGTCGAAGAGGGCATCGTCGCCGGTGGTGGCGTGGCCCTCATCCAGGCCGGCAAGACCGCTTTCGCGAACCTCGAGCTCACGGGCGACGAGGCGACCGGCGCGAACATCGTCAAGGTGGCCATCGAGGCTCCGCTGAAGCAGATCGCCTTCAACGCGGGCATGGAGCCGGGTGTCGTCGCCGCCAAGGTGCGCGACCTCGACTACGGCTGGGGCCTCAACGCCGCGACCGGTGAGTACGTCGACCTCCTGGCCGCCGGCATCATCGACCCGGCCAAGGTCACCCGCTCGGCTCTGCAGAACGCGGCGTCGATCGCCGGCCTGTTCCTGACGACCGAGGTCGTCGTGGCCGACAAGCCCGAGAAGAACGCGGCTCCGGTCGGCGACCCCACCGGTGGCATGGACTTCTAGTCCCGCCACCTTCGGGTACAGCACCACCATCGCCAAGGGCGGTCCCTCCGGGGGCCGCCCTTCGGCGTTCGCGGGCTACGAGCGGCGGCGGCGTTCGGTGCGCGCTCGCGCGGCGGCGTGGGCTGAGCGCACCAGGTCGAGCACCTGGGGCAGTGTGGTGTCGGGGTTCACCACCGAGACCCAACTGAGAGCGCCGTAGACGGGGTGGGGGAGGAACACGTCCGTGTGCGAGACGTCGCGACGAAGGGCGAGGTGGCGGGGGTCTTCGCCGACGAGTTCTTGGAACGTGGCTCGGTCGACGTGGATGTTCACGCGCCAGCGGCCGTCGCCGAGCCGGGAAGCCGAGTCGTCGGGGTAGTCCTTCGTGACGATGGTGGCGTACGGCTGGTCGTGGTCCTCCGGCTCGCCGCTGGGAGCGTAGGAGAAGAAGAAGTCGCCCCACGCGATCTCCGGCGCGCGGCTGCCGGCCTCCGGCGCCAGCACGAGCGCTCCGTCGAGGCCGCTGACGGTGTCGATGATCTGCTGAATGCTCATCCCCCGATTCTGCGCCGCCGGACCCGTCGGCGCACTCCGGTCAGGCGGGGAGAGGCTTCGTGGGTGGGGGCGTGGGGGCGGCACCGACCGGCATGAGGGGGAGGGTGACGCGGAAGGTCGCGCCGCCGCCCGGGGTCTCGAGGGCCTCGACGGTGCCGTGGTGGGCGGCGACGATCGACGACACGATGGCGAGCCCCAGGCCCGATCCGCCCGTCTCGCGGGTGCGTGAGGAGTCGGCCCGGTAGAAGCGCTGGAAGATCTTCTCGCGGATCTGCGGCGGGATGCCTTCACCGTGGTCGATCACGTCGATGGTCGCCACGCGGCGGGCCTCGTCGACCTGGAGCGACAGCTCGATCGGGCTGTCGGCATCCGTGAAGCGGAGGGCGTTGCCGATGAGATTCGTCAGCACCTGCCGGATCTTGTTCTCCTCGGCGAGCACGATGGGCCGCACCTCGGGGATCGCGACGAGCGGCGCGCTCTCCGACGGAGTGCCGGCCGCGAGTTCGGGAACGGGCCCGGTGCCGTTGGGCGGCACCGCCCCCCGCTACGCCGGCCGGCCTCGGCCGGCGACGGAGGCGGGCGAGCGTGGCGTTGGCGAAGGCGATGGGGCGGGTGGCCGTGGACGGCGTGCGCGGCGCGCCCGGCGCATCCGGATCGGCCGGAGGGGGTCCCTCGATGCCGGGAGCGAACGACACCGGAGTCTGTCCCTCCGGGAGCACGGCCGAGACGATCCGGCCCGGACTCGCGGCCCGCGCGTCCATGGCCGCATCGAGGGTCAGCGGCACGAGGTCGACCGGGGCGAGCTGAAGCGGGCGCGTCTCGTCGAGACGGGCGAGTTCGAGGAGGTCTTCGACGAGCGTGCCCATCCGGATCGCCTCCTTCTCGATGCGATCCATCGCCTGAGCAACGTCTTCGGGGGTCTGCAAGGCGCCCATGCGGTAGAGCTCGGCGTAGCCGCGCACCGATACCAGGGGGGTGCGCAACTCGTGCGAGGCGTCGCCCACGAAACGGCGCATCTGATCGATGGTCTTCGCGCGGTCGGCGAAGGCCGAGTCGATACGCGAGAGCATGGTGTTGAGGGAGCGGTTGAGCCGCCCGACTTCAGTGTTGGGCGTGGCATCCGACATGCGCCGGCTGTAGTCGCCGCCGTCGGCGATGGCCGCGGCCGTGCGTTCCACCTCCCGCAACGGGCCGAACGTCGAGGTGACGAGCAGGCGCGTCAGCATGGCGCCCAGGATGACGACACCCACGCCGAAGGCGAGGAAGATGGAGAGATAGGTGGCGGTGGTCTTCTCCGTCTCGGCCAGCGACTTCGCGATCACCACGTTGCCGAGCGACCCGTCACCGCCGAAGAGGTACACCGTGGTCGCGATCGCATGCCACTCGGTGCGTTGGTCGATCGAGTCCACGCTGAACACCTTGCCGGCGAGCAGGTTCGAGGTGTCGAGCGACACCTGGGCGTTCGGCATGGTGTTCTCGTCGCGATCGCCCCAGTTCGACACGATCAGGTTGCCCGAGGCGTCGAGCAGCCCGACGAAGTAGTCGGTGGGCGCCGAGGTGATGTCTTCGATACGGAACTGCTCGGTCGTGGCATCCGGCCCCAGGAAGGGCGAGGGGTCTTTACTGGCCGAATCGAGCTGGCTGTCGACCTGCTGCAGCAGGTAGGTGCGCAGCACGATCATCGTTCCGACACCGGAGACGACGAGCCCGAAAGTGAGCATCAGCACCGTCACCCCGGTGATCTTGGAGCGCAGTGAGATCGAGTTCCACTGCTTCAGGATGGCGTTGAGCATGCTCCGGAAAGGCTACGCCTTGCTCACCTTCAGCATGTACCCGAAGCCGCGCTTGGTCTGGATGAGCGACTCCTCGGTGTGGGCGTCGAGCTTGCGGCGGAGGTAGGAGATGTAGCTCTCCACGATGCCGGCGTCGCCGTTGAAGTCGTACTCCCACACGTGGTCGAGGATCTGCGCCTTCGACAGCACCCGGTTGGGGTTGAGCATGAGGTAGCGCAGGAGCTTGAACTCGGTGGGCGAGAGCTCGATGGCGGCGTCGCCCACGAAGACCTCGTGCGTGTCCTGATCCATCGTGAGCTCACCGGCGCGGATGATGGCATCCTCGTCGGCCTGCATGGTGCGGCGGAGGATGGCCTTGATGCGGGCCACGATCTCGTCGAGGCTGAACGGCTTGGTGACGTAGTCGTCGCCACCGACCGTGAGACCCGTGATCTTGTCCTCGGTGTCGTCTTTGGCGGTGAGGAAGAGGATGGGGGCGGTGTAGCCCGCCGCACGCAGCCGCTTGGTGACGCCGAAGCCGTTCATGTCGGGCAGCATCACGTCGAGGATGATGAGGTCGGGCTCCTCCTCGAGAACGGCGGAGATGGTCTGAGCGCCGTTCGAAACGGCACGCACCGCGAAGCCGGCGAAGCGCAGGCTCGTGGTGAGGAGGTCGCGGATGTTGGGTTCGTCGTCGACGATCAAGATGCGGGGGCCGGTCATGCCTCCATTATCTGCGGGTTCGCTGGGCGAAGTCTGAGAACATCTGGGATGCTGTCCGGCAACTTTCCCAGCGCACCCGATGGACCCGATCGGGTCAGGCCGCGAGAGTGTCCGCGTCGACGATGCTGTAGGCGTAACCCTGTTCCGCGAGGAAGCGCTGCCGGTTCTGCGCGAACTCCTGGTCGACGGTGTCGCGGGCGACCAGCGTGTAGAAACTCGCGGGCAGGCCCGACTCCTTCGGCCGCAGCAGTCGGCCGAGGCGCTGCGCCTCCTCCTGACGCGAGCCGAACGATCCGGAGACCTGGATGGCCACGCTCGCTTCGGGCAGGTCGATCGAGAAGTTCGCCACCTTCGACACCACCAGGATCTTCTCCTCGCCGTCGCGGAAGGCTTGGAACAGCCGCTCCCGCTCGGGCACCGGGGTGGCTCCCGTGATCTCGGGGGCGCCGAGTTCGCGCGACAACTCGTCGAGCTGGTCGAGGTACTGCCCGATGACGAGGATGCGCTCGCCGCGGTGGTGCTCGATCAGCTGGCGCGTCGCATCCAGCTTGGCCGGGGCGGTGGCGGCGAGGCGGTAGCGCTCGTCGTCGGCGGCGGCCGCGTAGGTCATCCGCTCGTGGAAGGGCAGGTCGACGCGCACCTCGTAGCAGTTCGCGGGCGCGATGTAGCCTTGCGCCTCGATCTCCTTCCACGGGGCGTCGAAGCGCTTGGGGCCGATCAGGCTGAACACATCGGACTCGCGGCCGTCTTCGCGCACGAGTGTGGCGGTGAGGCCGAGACGCCGGCGGGCTTGCAGATCTGCCGTGAGCTTGAACACCGGGGCGGGGAGGAGGTGCACCTCGTCGTAGACCACGAGGCCCCAGTCGAGGGCGTCGAGCAGCTCGAGGTGGGCGTACTTGCCGCTGCGCTTGGAGGTGAGGATCTGATAGGTCGCGATGGTGACCGGCTTGATCTCCTTCACCAGGCCCGAGTACTCGCCGATCTCGTCCTCGGTGAGGCTCGTGCGCTTCAGCAACTCGGCGCGCCACTGCCGGGCCGAGACGGTGTTGGTGACGAGGATGAGCGTGTTCGTCTTCACGGTCGCCATCGCTCCGGCGCCCACGAGCGTCTTGCCGGCGCCGCAGGGCAGCACCACGACGCCCGATCCGTGGGCGGAGAAGTTGTCGATGGCCTTCTGCTGGTAATCGCGCAGGTGCCAGCCGGTAAGATCGAGGTCGATCTCGTGCGGAGTACCGGGCGTGAACCCGGCCAGGTCGTCGGCCGGCCAGCCCAGCTTGATGAGCTCCTGCTTCAGCTGCCCGCGCGCCCAGGGCTCGATGCTCCAGGTGCCGTCGTCGAGCTTCTGGGTGAGCAGCGGTGCCACCTTCTTCGCCCGGGTGATCTCGGCGAGCACGGCGGGGTCGGTGGAGCGCAGGATGAGCGGCCCCTCGCTCTGCCGCTCGATCACGAGCTTGCCGTAGCGGCCGATGGTCTCGACGATCTCGATCGTCACCGTCTGCGGCACCGCGAACTTCGAGAAACGCTCGAGCGTGGCCAGGATCTCCTCGGCCGAATGGCCGGCCGCGCGGGCGTTCCAGAGCCCCAGCCGCGTGATGCGGTAGGTGTGCACGTGCTCGGGGGCGCGTTCGAGTTCGGCGAAGACCGCGAGCTCGTGTCGCGCGGATTCGGCATCCGGATGCGCGACCTCGAGCAGCACGGTGCGGTCGCTTTGGACGATGAGGGGGCCGTCGGGCATAACAGACAAGCTTACGGCGGGTTGCTGCGGCCCAGTCACTCGGGGGTGGTGATGAGCTGGATGTTCGCCACGGGCACCGTCCGCTCGATGCCGGCTCTCACGTCGACACAGCGCAGGCGCCCGTTCGAGAGGCTGAGCGGGGTGACGTCGAGACGCACGCTGCTGCCGTCCGGCATCCGCACCTCGATGGTCACGGGGGTGCGTGAGCGAACCGCCTTGTCGAGCTGACGGGCGACCCAGGCGCTCTCGTCGGCCGGGGCCGAGCGGGCCGAGGACTCACGGAGGCGCTGCACGAACTCGGCGACGGCGGCTGGAGCGGAAGCGCGGGAGCCGTTCGGATTCGCCGCCGGAGCGGACGGCGCCGTGGCGACGCGGGCACGACGCATGACTAATTCACGGCCCTCGGCGTCTTCGGCGAGCACCGGATAGCGCGCGTCGACCAGCAGCCAGTAGGCGGCCGTGGCGTCGACGCGGCTGGAGAGCGGTCCGTCCTCGTCGCGGCGCAGGCCCAGGGGGGCGAGTGATTGGTCGACGGCGATCGCGCCGAGGAGGGCCCGATCGGTCGTGCGGATGAGGGTGCGGGAGCCGTAGGGCGACGAGGTGGGCGCACTGCCGTCGGTGACGGGGGCCTCGCCGAGGCGGCGGACGCGCACCAGTCCGTGCCGTCGCCCGCCTTCGGCGAGCAGGTAGTCGAGCGCCTGCGGGAGGCCGGTGAGCGAGGTGGCGGCGAGGAACTCGCGCAGGCTCGCCTCGGTCTCGCCGGACGCGAGCGCACGGTCGATCGTCGGCTGCGAGATGCGGTAGGTCGAGGCGACGCCGCGGTTCTCGAGATCGGCGAGCAGACGGATGCGCGCGTCGACGGGGGGTACGAGCGGGCCTGGCGCGATGACGGAGAGGTCGTGCTGCAGGTAGACCTGGGCTACCTCGGGCGGTAGGGCGGCGGCGAGCGCGTCGAGATCGGCGCCACTCGGGGTCGGCTCGGCCGTCGCGGTTGTGGAGCTCGCGGGGCTGGGGGTTGCCGGTGGGGTGCTCGGCGCGGAGATGCTGGCCGGTGGGGCGGCGCCGGCGGCGCCGTCGGCCGGCGGAACGGCCGCAGGGGGTGCGCTCGCCGCGAGGGCGGCTCGACCGAAGAGGGTGCTGCGGCCGTCGACGGTGAGGCCGAGCAGTTCGGCGACCGCGTCGACCTGCCCGAGTCCGGCTCGCATGGCGTCGTCGGCCGCAGGGAACAGGTCGTCGTAGGTGGCGCGGAGACCCGCGCCGCTGGTCCATTCGGGCGCTGCCTCCGGCGGGCTCGAAGCATCCGTCGAGGCCACGTGGAGTGCGCGGCGCACCGGGGCGTCGAGGCTGCTGATCCAGGCGGTGGCCAGGGAGAGCCACCGCTCGGCGCTGGAAAGCCGGCTCCACTCGTCTGCGCGCGTGGTGGAGAGCAAGGTGTCGGCATCGACCGTGACGAGCCGGGCGGCCGTGGCCACGTCGACGAGCGCGCCGATCGTGGCGGGCTCGACGGCGAGCAGCGCGCCGAGCCGCTTCTCCTCCCCGGCGGAGAGGCCGCCGCGGGCGAGCAGCCGCATGGGGGCGGCGCGGAGCTGCTGGCCGAGTTCCGAGATGGCGGAGAGGGCGATGAAGGCCCGCTCGCTCGCCAGGGCGTCGGCCGAGGGGGCCGGGATCGCGGGAGCCGCTCCCGTGGACTCGGCGGGCGACGCATCCGGGGAGCCAGCATCCGGCGAGGACTCCTGAGGCGTCGTGGAGGAGAGGAAGGGTTCTCGGGATGCCGCCTCGGCGAGCACCGTCGCGGCCACCTCGGCGACCGCGGAGTAGGCGCGGAAGCCGCGAGGCGCATCCGGCGCCGACTCGGCCAGCCCGAGGTCGATCAGCGCCTCGGCGCCGGTGCCCGGAGCATCCGTCTCTGCAGAGGTGGAGTCGGCCAGTGCCTCGATCGTCGCGCGGTCGAGTGGGCGCAGCGCCTGACGGATGGAGGCGGGGTCGAGCAGGGCGTCGGCGAGGTCGAAGAAGTCGCGCACGTCGCGCGCCCCGACGTGCCGGATCACCAGAAGAGCGGTTAGCGCGTCGTCATCGAGGGCGCTGAGCCGCCGGGCGAGGGGGAGCGAATCGCTCATCGACTCCCGCGAGCGTCGCGCAGCCGTCGACGCGTGCTGAGGACGAGCAGGATGATCATGAGCACGAGCCCGATCGGCAGGCCGATGAGCGGCAGGAAGATGATGGTGGGCCAGACGCCCGAACCGAAGTCGCGCACCCCGAGCAGGGTGCCGATGATGACGGCCAGGAACGCGAGCACCGACAGGCCGATGGTGGCCGCGACCATGAACGCCAGCGACCGCTCCGCACGGCTCGTCGGCGTCTTCTCTTCTTCACTCACGTCACTAAGGATACGTGCACCGGTAGGCTGGTCAGTGGCCACGAGAGGTATTCGGGCCGATTACACGAGGAGATTCACGATGCCCACCGGCAAGGTCAAGTTCTACGACGACGAGAAGGGCTTCGGCTTCATCAGTTCCGATGACGGCCAGGAAGTGTTCCTGCACGCGTCAGCCCTGCCCGCGGGTGTCACGGTGAAGGCGGGCTCGAAGCTCGAGTTCGGCATCGCCGACGGCAAGCGCGGCGCACAGGCGCTCTCGGTGCGGGTGCTCGAGGCGCCCCCGAGCCTGCAGAAGCTGGCGCGCAAGCCGGCCGACGACATGGCGGTGATCATCGAAGACCTGGTGAAGGTGCTCGATTCGATCGGCGGTAACCTCAAGCGCGGTCGCTACCCCGACAACGCGCACAGTCGCAAGATCGCGGCTCTGCTCCGCAAGGTCGCCGACGAGCTGGACGCCTAGTGGCGTCCGACGACTCCGTCGACTTCGTGGAGGATCCCTCCTCCGATGCGCCGGTCGACGAGACCGTGAACGCGTCCGGCGAGGGCCAGGATGACGCGGCGGAGGCTCTGGGCGAGCCTGCCGAGAAACCGGCCCCGGTCGTCGACGAGGTGCTGCTGGCATCCGTCGATCTGGCGCGCGCCGCTCTGCTCGAGATCACGCCCGCGGCATCCATCGGCGATGTCGTCGGTTCGATCGCCGACGAAGACCACGTGCTGAGCCTGCACTTCGAGTCGAAGCTCGCGGGGTACCCGGGCTGGCACTGGACCGTCACGGTGTCGCGCGTCGACGAGTCCTCCGAGCCGACCGTGCTCGAGATCGAGATGCTGCCGGGTGAGAACGCACTCATCGCGCCCGACTGGGTGCCGTGGTCTGAGCGTCTGGCCGAGTACACGCTCGCCCAGGAGCTCGCCGAGGCCACCGCCGCCGACGGCGAGTCGGATGACGACGACCTCGATGACGACGACTCCGACGACCCCGACGCCGATGAGGACGACGACCACGACCTCGACGACGGTCTCGACCTCGACGACGGCATCGACATCGACGACCACGTGACCGACGACGACGAGCTCGAGGCCGCCGCCGAGGCCGAGGAATCGGCCGCCGACGACGAGCCCGAGGGCGACGACGAGCCCGACGATGACGAGTCGGACGATGACCTCGACGACGACCCGCACGCCGAAGGCCCCTGGTCGAGTCGCTGACCGTTCGGAAACGCAAACGTCGCTCGATCCGACGCCCCTATGGGCGCGGTGCGAGCGACGTTTGCGTTTCTCGACGCGACCAGGTCAGTCGGCCAGGTGCTCCACCACGTACTCGATCGAGGAGATGAGCGCCCGCACGTCGTCGGGCTCGATCGACACGAAGGTCGCGACACGGAGCTGGTTGCGGCCGAGCTTGCGGTAGGGCTCGGTGTCGACGATGCCGTTCGCCCGGAGGGCCTTGGCGACCGCCGCGGCATCCACCGTGTCGTCGAAGTCGATGGTGACGACCACCTGTGAGCGGTGTGCCGGATCGGCCACGAACGGCGTCGCGTACGAGACACCCGATGCCCAGTCGTAGAGCGCCGACGACGACTCGGCGGTGCGCGCCGAGGCCCAGTCGAGCCCGCCGTTGCCGTTGATCCAGTCGATCTGGTTCTCCAGCAGCACCAGGGTCGCGATGGCCGGGGTGTTGAGCGTCTGGTTGAGACGCGAGTTGTCGACCGCGTTCTTCAGGCTGAGGAACTCCGGAATGTAACGACCGGATGCGGCGACCCGCTCCACCCGCTCGAGCGCGGACGGGGAGAAGAGGGCGAACCACAGGCCACCGTCGCTGGCGAAGTTCTTCTGCGGGGCGAAGTAGTAGACATCCGCCTCGGAGGCATCGAAGGAGACTCCTCCGGCGGCGCTCGTGGCGTCGACCACGGTGAGTGCGCCGGCGTCGCCGTGCACGCGCGTGACCGGGGCCATGACGCCCGTGCTCGTCTCGTTGTGGGGCCAGGCGTAGACGTCGACGCCCTCGATGACCTCGACCGAACCGCGGCTGCCCGCCTCCGACTTCACGACGTGCGGCGCTTCGAGCCACGGGGCGGCGGCCGCAGCCGCGAACTTCGATCCGAACTCGCCGAAGGAGAGGTTCTCGGCGCGCTTCTCGATCAGGCCGAACGCCGCGGCGTCCCAGAATGCGGTCGAGCCGCCGTTGCCGAGCACGACCTCGTAGCCCTCGGGAAGGGAGAACAGCGTCGAGAGACCGGATCGGACCGAGCCCACCAGGTTCTTCACGGGCGCCTGGCGGTGGCTCGTGCCGAGCAGGGAGGCGCCGCGCGTCACCAGGTCTTCGAGCTGTGCGGCCCGGACCTTGGAGGGCCCGCAGCCGAAACGGCCGTCGGTGGGCAGGCGATCGGTGGGAATCTGGATCTCGGCCATGGGGTCAATAGTATCGACGCGCAAGGGCCCGGGTCGCACGCCGAAACAGTAGGCTGGGTTAGGTACGCCTCACAAGGCCTAGGAGCATTCATTGGCAGATCTCATCGACACCACCGAGATGTATCTCCGCACGATCCTCGAGCTCGAGGAGGAGAACATCAATCCTCTTCGTGCCCGCATCTCGGAGCGTCTCGGCCACTCGGGCCCCACCGTGTCGCAGACGGTGGGCCGGATGGAGCGCGACGGCCTCGTCGTGGTGTCGCTCGACCGCCATCTCGAGCTCACCGAGGTCGGCCGTCGCAAGGCCATCTCCGTGATGCGCAAGCACCGCCTCGCGGAGCGTCTCCTGAGCGATGTGATCGGCCTCGAGTGGGAGCTCGTGCACGAGGAGGCATGTCGCTGGGAGCATGTGATGAGCGAGCAGGTGGAGCGTCGCATCCTCGACATGCTCGATCACCCGACGGAGTCGCCCTACGGCAACCCGATCCCGGGTCTCGACGCCTTCGGCGAGGCCGCGGCCATCCCGTTCACCAAGGGCGTGGTGAACATCGTGACCCTGGTGCACGGCGCCGTCGGACCGCAGACCAAGACCATCCGCCGTCTCGGCGAACCCGCTCAGGTCGATCCCGAACTCCTGCTGCAACTGAAGCAGTCGGGCATCGTTCCCGGGGCGACGGCCGCGTTCACCTCGGTCGGTTCCTACGTTCTAGTCGAGGTTGAAGGTTTCGCTGAAGGGCTCGAACTGCCCAATGAGGTCGCGAGCCATATATTCGTTGGTATCTAAATCCTTCGAGCGGATGCAGCGTTACGGAATTGTTAAAAAAGGCGGGTTGCGAAGTGACAAAGCCCGAACCCTCCCGTATTCTCTAACGAGTCCCAGCACCACCTGACGGTCGGGGACGCGGGCCAAGACACCTCGATTCCCGTCTCTTGGTCATTGACTACGCACGCAATTCGGTGTGGACGGGAGCAGTGCCCTAGCTGCGAGAGGTGCCGGAGGATTATATTTTGGCCCCATATGGTGAGTCGCTCGATTCCGAGCGAAACCCCGAAAACCCGAATAGACCCGAGACACCTTCCGCTTCAGACGCCCCTCAGCCGCTTTCGCGGCGGGAGTGGCGTGAGGCCGAGGCTCGTGCTCGTGAGGCAGCGGCGTCGGCGACGACGGAGCCGATCACGCCTGGCACAGACCTCGTCCTGGCGAAGGTTGCTCTGCCCCAGGCGTCTGCGCCCGGCGACATCGCCCGTGCCCCCGAGGCGGCGAAGGCCTTGGAGCTCGCCCTGCCCCAGGCTGCTGTGGTCGCGAAGGCGTCCGCGGTGCCGGAGAAGCGCGGTCCCGGCATCCGGGTTCCCCGATTCAAGAAGCCCACGAAGAAGGGCGCCGTCAGCGTGGTCGTGATGACCTTCGCGGCCGCCCTCGTCGCCACCATGGCGCTTCCGGCCTATGCTTTCGGCGGCGGTGGCAACTTCGACAACGGAGTCGCGACGGATGCCTCGCTCAGCGGCGCGCAGACGCTCGAGGTGCCCGACGCCTCGGCTGCCCTCGCGATCAGCCGCGACAACTACAAGGCTCCCACCACCGAAGAGCTCGCCGCCGCCCGTGAGGCCGCCGCAGCCGCGGTGGCCGCCACCGAGGCCGCGAACCGCGCCGCCGACGCCGCCGCGTCCACGGCCGCCAAGGGTGCCACCGCGACCTCCGGTGCGTTCACGGTCAACCCGCCCTCGGGTTCCTACAGCGGTGCTGCCATCGTGGCGTTCGCCGAGCAGTTCGTCGGCGTCGTACCCTACGGCAGCGGCGCCAGCCCCGACACGAGCTTCGGCTGCGACGGGCTCACCCAGTACGTCTTCGGCGCGTTCGGCATCTACCTGCCGCGCACGGTGAGCAACCAGGCCGCCATGGGCATCCCGATCGCTCCCGAAGATGCGCAGGCCGGAGACCTCATGGTCTACCCGATCGGTCACATCGGCATCTACGCCGGCGACGGCACGATGATCGACTCGCCCGACTGGGGTCGTTACGTCGAGCACCGCCCGGTCTGGGGAAGCTACTACTTCGTGCGGATCGTCGCCTAGGGCGTGTAAACACTTCGTTACCGACACATGAATCGGCGTGCCACGAATATGTGGCACGCCGATTGTGTCGTAACCTGTTGCTCTGATCGTCCTCGAGATCTGGAGAGCCTGATGACACAGGGTAGGAGCATCCGCACCACGGATCGCCTCCTGCTGCTCGTGCGCAGGCACACGAGTGGACTGAGTCAGAGCCAGATACTGGTCTCTGCGAGTAAGGCGCTGTCATTGTGACGGCGCCTTTTTTGTTGCCCGTTCGTCTCCCGATCCCGTCGTCGACATGTGAATCATCGAACACCTGGAAGCCGTCCAGGTCTCTTCGAAAGGGAGAGCATGCGAACACTGGTACTCAACGCAGGATATGAACCGCTCGGAGTCGTCTCGTTCAAGCGGGCGCTCGTCCTCGTCCTGAACGAGAAGGCGCGCGTCCTGGCGAGCGACGACGAGCATCCGGTCTTCGGCACCTCGGGTGCCTACGAACGACCGGCGGTCATCCTGCTCACCCGTTACGTGCGGGTGCCCATGAACCGGATGATGCCGGTCTCCCGCCGCGGGGTGCTACGCCGCGACAATCAGCGCTGTGGCTACTGCGGTTCGTCGGCCACCACGATCGACCACGTGCAGCCGCGCTCCCGAGGGGGCAAGGACACCTGGGAGAACCTGGTGGCCTGCTGCCTGCGCTGCAACAACGTGAAAGGCGATCGCACGCCGGCCGAGATGGGCTGGTCGTTGCGTTTCTCGCCCCGGATGCCGCACCAGGCCGGCTGGTCGATCAAGGGCGCCGAGAAGGCCGAGCCGCAATGGGAGACGTTCCTCGCCGCGGCGGCGTGACGGGCACCCGCTAAACTCGTCAGGTCAGCCTCTGTAGCTCAATGGAAGAGCGACTCCGTCCTAAGGAGCAGGTTGGGGGTTCGAGTCCCTCCAGGGGCACCGTTTTGTGAGGTGCTCAGATCCGCGTGATTCCGCGGATCTGAAGCCATCTGCTCTCGCTTCGAACTCGCGTTTGCCCACACTTTTCTCTTCTGGTGAGCGCGTTCGTGCCGAAATCGTACCGGTACCGGTGCGGTTTCGGCGGCGAAGGAGCGCAAGGCGATGAGCCCTCGGATCCGTGGGGGATCGGGCTCGCGAAAGCGGCTACGTCGATGTCTTGCGTGAACCGTCTGCCGCTAGTCCGAATGAGCAGCGCGTTCCCGCCGAGAAGGAATCGACACAGTGCGACTGCGGCTCCGGAGCGAACACCCGCCTAGGAATCGTGAAGATGCACGTCATCTGACGATGCGACAGGTGTCACGTCCACGCCGTCACTAGCCGTGCGACTTTTCGTCCAACAAAGCGTTGGTTGCGCGGCAGAGAAGCGCTTGTTTCCGCGGATCCTTCGCCACCCAGCGGACGCCTGACGAGTTCTCGCACAGACACTCCTGCGCCCCGGCAGGCCGGAGGTGGCGGCTGGCACAGTTGTCGTGACTCGCATCCGCGGGTCGTCGGACCGGCATCACCTCGTAGATGGAGGAAGTGAGATGGACGAAGAACAGCGAGCCGCGCACGACGAGCGCATGGCGTCTTATGCGGCGACCACCGCAGTTGCGCATTCACAGCAAGCGATCGCGCAGAGCCACACCGCCGCGACCGAGTTGTCGGGACGGCGCTTCGAGGCGGAGAGAGCGGATGCGCGGCGTCACGCCGACGTGTTCGATGCCCTTGCCATGAATCGCGCTTTGCGCGTTGCCGAACTGAGCAACGCTTTCAGCGCATCGTCAACACATCGAAATGGAGAGAAGAATGTCTGAGATCACGCAGTACCAGCCCGACCGTCCGTCCGATTCTTTGCTCGCCCGCATTCCGGGAACCACGGCCTGGACTCACCGTCGGGAAGACATCGAGCGCGAGCGCGGGTACGAGGTGCAGGTGCGGGATGCGGCCCATCGCGGCGCTCTCGAGCACCAGCGCATCGCCGACGCCGCCTCGCACGGCCGCTCGTCGGTCGCCGCGGCGGGAGCCATTGCTGAAACCACCATCCAGGTCAACACGGCCGTGGGGGCGATCGCCTCGGCAGCACACAGCGCTGCCGACCCGGTGACGCAGCTCCTGATCGTCGATGCCGTTGCGGTTCTCGCTCCGCAGATCAATGCTGTTGCGGGTAGCCACATCTCCGGTCTTCGCCGGTGACCGACCCTGCTTCAACCGCCGACCCGCGGCTGCACGCACGCGTGCGTGCAGCCGAGGGCGACTTATGGTTGTCGGCCGCACGCTCGGGCACGGTGATCGCAGGAATCGCGCATCGTAGCCACGCGGCCCGCTCGTACGAGGCCTACATCGCCGCAATCCGGTCCGCCCACAGTGGGACCGATGACCCGAAGGAGCACCGATGAGCGACCGTGACGCACTCGCATCCGCCTTCGCCGCACGTTACACCACATCAGGAACGACACACGGGCTGGCCACCGATCACACAGAAAACGCCCTCGCGGCGATCTGCGACAACCTGAACGCAGCATCCGGAGCCGCAGTACGCGAAGCCTGGTGGCGGCGCGGAGGCGAACTGTTCCAATCCCTTCTCCTTGCGGCGCGCCGCGCGACGCATCCCCTCCCGATCGAGGCGACGCAGGCGCGCCAGTCGCTGACGGCGACCGGCCGCGCGGGAGTCAGTACATGGACGTTTGCACCGGTCGACGTCGTCGGCGCGCTGGAAATGGTGGACCACGCCGAGTCACAGATCCCAACCGACCATCCCATGGCGGAGGCGGTCGCGATGCACCTCGCTGAGGTGCGCCGAGGCTGGCAGCATCTTGGCGCATTGCACGACCAGTCGATCGCGGACGACGAACTGGCGCACGTATGGTCAGCGCGTTGGCCCACGCCTGACGGCACCGAGCTCGCGGCGGCCATTGAGGTGCTCGACCGCCACACGATGGTCCACAGCGACCGCCCGGCACCGCCTCGCACGGAGATCCTTGAACGCTTCGCCGCCGCCCTCGCGTCGGTCGCCCCGGAGTGGAAAGTCGAAGAACGTGCGAATGGCGCCGCCATCGCCTCGACTTCACATGAACGCAGGGTGCTTTACGTCGACCCGACACGCGTGGACAGCGAGCAGTCGCTCGAGCGTCTCATCGTCCACGAGGTCTTCGGCCACGTAGCTCGAGGACGTCGCGCCTTGGGGCGTCCCGACATGCTCGCTTCAGTGGCCTTGGGTGCGGACGCGCCGGAGATCGAAGAGGCGATGGCGATACTGGCCGAACAACGTCATGGTGTCCATCGACCAGCCGTGGAGCGCCGGTACGCCGCGCGCTTGATCGCCGTCGAGATCGCGAATCGTGCGGGTATCGACGCGGTGCACGAGGAGCTGCTGCGCTGGGTGAGCCCGTCCGAGGCGGCCGCGATCGCGGTGCGGGTCAAACGAGGGCTCAGGCACCCTGACCAGCCCGGCGCCTACTCCAAGGACGTGATCTATCGCCGTGGCACGGCGTCGCTTGAGCGACATCTGGCACTGCATCCGGGGGACCTAGCGGTGCTCCAGGCGACGAAATGGGGGCTCGGAACCTCGCGGCGCTTCGGCGGGCTCTTCCTTGAGACCGGTAACCGGCCGTGAGCCCCCACGAGCTGGAGGCGCAGGCGCGTCGTGCGCTGCTGGACGTAGGCGTCATCACGCAAGAGGCGATCGAGTTAGTGGCGATTCATCCTGAGCGGTTCGAACAGATAATGGCAACAGCGCTGCAGGCAATCCAACGTCGCAATGGTGAGACGAATGTCTGATCTAGCGGATGATCTCATGCGCCTTCGTGCCGCTGCAGATGCAACGGTGGGTCGCCGCTGGAGGCGTCGGGGAACCGCCATCGTGCTTCTGTCCCTGCTTGCGATCGGCCTGGCGGCACCGGCTTTCTCCCCCATCGCAGCATTTCCCGCCACCTCATGGGCGTTGAGCTACCTGCACTACCCGGAGGGGAAGGTCCCTGGGGACATGGACAGCGCCACGCCGATGCCCGACGGTACGGGAGCCATCGCGACTGCGTGGTCCGTCGTCGGGCGTGACGGCACATTCCTCATCGTGAAGATCGAGGCGACGACCGCACTGGATGTCGTGCCAGACACCTCGGTCATTGCGCGGTGGAAGCTCGAGCCGCCAGGCGTCACGACGACTCAGACCACCCGAACCGATGAAGCGTCACCCAGGTGGGAGGTCAATTCAACGGACAGTGTCGTGGGTGTCGTCAGCGGCAAAGCGTTGATGATCGGACCGTCGCAACAGTGCGGGCGGCGGACGATCATTGGTGCCAGCGGCTCCTACTGCGTGATCACCGCTGCGATCTTCATCGGAAAGACTGCACCACTGCCAGACAGTATTGTGCTCACCGATGTTGCCTCAGGTACGCCAATGTTTGAGGTATTGCTCGAACGCGACGCCTATCGGATCGACCCTTGCCAAGTAGGTAGGTGTGGGACATTCACGACGGTTCCGTGAGCCACGGCGAAGCGCTGGACACCAGCCGGGTCACTGCGGAGCCGAACTGGTGCACCACTGCTTTGTCATCTTTGCGGGGAGGCATGGCGAACCGGTCATCCCATATGGACGTCGCGGTCCATCCGGCAGCTTCCTGCGCGCGATTCCACGGCACGGCATGACGTCCGCGGCGGGAAGTAGCAGCGAAGATCTGGTCTGCGTATCTCCCCACGGTTGATTTCTCGTCCAAGGCACGCAGGTTGTCGCGGAGCTGCTGGGGGGAAACCTGACCGACCTCGCGCCCGTGTGCAAGAACGTGTGCCACTTCCGCAGCAACCCGCACGTCCAGATCGCCGACGGTCGGATGCCACAGATATTCGAGCTCCTCTTCGGGGGTGATGTACGCGTCGCCCCAATGAATGTATGTGGGCTGGATCTCGATGGTCATGAGCCTGGCGCGAGGTCGAGCCGCGTCTTTCATGACCTCGGCTGCGCGCTGGGCCCAGGCAGCCGTTTGGCTCGATGAGACATTCCCACTCAAGGTATTTCCCCGTGACCGGGCTTCCCACGTTGCAGCCGAGCCTGACCCGTCCGCTGGCCGGAGGAACACGATGAGCACGGAGGGGTCGTCAAGCAGTTCGCGTGCCGGCGCCGTTAGTTCGAGGTCACCGTTAATTTCTTGAAGTAGGTAGTTGACGTTCGCGTGAATGAGCATCACGTGGTCTCGCTTCTGGGCGAGCATGCGGGCGCGACGCCACGTATTGTCGCGCCCACCATCGAGCACGTCGTCGCTCTGGCTGTTGATCGGCCGCACACCCGTAAGCGTCGCCTGAATGGTTCGGAAACCAACGCTCTCCCACCCAAGCGCCTCGCCGATGAGGCTAGCCACCGGCACTGGCCGCACACTCGATGGACCCGCAATGACTACGAGACGGATGTCGTCATCGATGCACCGCTGTCCACGAGCGGGCTCGGGCCGACTCCACGACGCCTGCTGAGTAAAGATGTGGCGCAAGGACGACCCGTCGCTGTGCCGAAGTAGGGCTCGGAAACTCCGGCCATAGCCTCCGTATGGGCTGAGATCGGCGCGGGGGTAGAGGCTCTGCATTCGGGCGAGAAGTTCGAGGCGCTCGAGACGAAAGGATTTCCACTCGGATTGGTTGCCTGCGAACTGCTCGGGTACTTTGTTGAGCGACCAGATCTTCGGCACATACCCGCGTATCCGTTCACGGGAATACTTACGTGGCGGGTTCTCCCACCACGCAGCGGCGGGATAGGTATCAGATTCGCGACCGCGGCCAGGGCCGTACCAGCGCATGAACTCCACCCCGTGGTAACCGACGTGCGGGAAGAGCCAACCCATCGGCACGTCGAACAGGCGGGCTCGCCACCGGCCGTAAGGACTGGCTCCGTCGGGGAGTGAGTGGTCGCCGTGACTGGAGTTGAGTACCGAGCGGGTGATGTCCGTGATCGTAGGGCGCCTATTACCAACCGAGCCGAGCGCAGAATCGAGGCGGTCGTGTAGGTCAAGCATCGACACGTGCGCTACGTCGAAAGGATCAGGCGGAGCAATCTGCTCAAGACGGCGCCCACAAAGGTCGGCCACCTGTTCAGCGACGGAGTAGCCCAGCGTTTCGGAGACCTTAAATAGGATGTCGATCATCGGGAGTCGGCTGCTATCCGGCTGACCGCCAATAGTCGACAGGGCGATATCCACATCCTTGCACCAGGCCGAGCGCGACGGCCAGCCGCTCACTAGAGCATCGTGCTCGATTCGGTCGAGCCACTTCTGACCGCCTTCTGGCGTCAATCGGTGCCGCACATCCTGCTCGTCGGTATCGTTCACAGCTCCCCCAAGCTCACTCCCCGCGACATCTCGCTGTGAGCATTCAATCGCACGTGCGGCCCTTCAGTCACGGCGACCGGAATCTCGCACCCCAATCGGCGGTGTTTGACCCTCTTCAGGCGAGATCGAAGCCCACTCTGCGAGATGTCGCACGCTAACTGATTTATTGGATGATGTCGGAACGCGTCGCTCTACGGTGGATTAACAACCCGAAGGGAGCAGCACATGTTTTCCGATCTCCCACCGAATCTGGTCGGTTCGCCTCCTCCTCACTCGGAGGTGCGCATGATCAAGGAAGCCGAGAAGGAGCGTCGCCGGCGCGAGGAGGAGCGCCGTCGAGCGATCGAGGCCGATCTTCGCCTGAAGAACCTTCAGACGCAACAGATCAAGAAGTAACGCGACGATCTATCTCAACAATAAAGTGGGCGCCGAGCACAGGCTCGGTGCCCACTTTTTGTTCTGCGCAGACACGCTGGCGCTGCTTGTGGATCAGCTTGGCCTGAAGTGATCGAGCGAGGCTCGCTAGCTGCATCGTTGTTAGTGCCAAGTGGTTCCTTGCCAGTGTTGGAGTGCCTTATGAAGCGAGGCGCTCTTCGAGAAATGTCACGAGCGTCTTCATGCCATCGGGCTTTGCGAGTAGCTTCAGGGCCTGCTTCCGAAGTCGAGGTGAGCGTGCGGCGACCATGCGAACTGCCCTGCCGAGCGCAGCTGCCACGTATCCGGGTGCAACCTCTGCGAGAGGCGCTCGGCCGGAGTCGAAGCCGTAGCGCGTGGCATAGGGGGAGAGCGCCTGCGCGAGCTCCTCGACATCGACATCTAAATTCTCGACCGCGGCGGACAGAACGCCGGCAAGATGGTCGGAATCCAGAAATGACGCAGCGAGGTCGGCGGCTGTGCGCACCACTGTGGTTACCGGAAGCCCATCGACCACGGTCACATCGTCGTCGCTCAACTCGGCACGGTGGAATCGGAGGTCCGGCAGCGTGCTCTGGCGGCGCACCGGTGCAGTGAACTCGTGGGCCGAGGGAACGAGGTCACCAAGACCATGCACGATCAGGCCGGCGCGGGGAAGATGGTCGACCAGTCGTCGCGCACCGAGATCGTGGTGATGCCCGGGGCCGCCAGGGCGAGTTCGGCGCCCTTGTCGTAGGGCGGGTCATCGCGGTCGGGGTCGTCGTGATGAACGAGCAGGCTCAGCGAGCGCGGGTGCTTCTGCACGAAGCGCAGCATCGGCACGTCGCCGTTCGAGTTGCCGCAGGCGAGCACCGGGCGGCGGCCGATCCTGGTCCAGATGCGGATCGGCTTCTCGGGGCCGTCGTCGAGGAAGGAGAAGGTGTTGCCGTACCTCACCTCGTTCGCCTCGGCGTCGTACTCAAGGCCGACCGCCGACCCGATCACCCGTTCCGACGGGATGCGTAGTAGTCCTGCGAGATGGGCCGCATGAAGTCGCGGTCGCCACCGGACACGATGTAGTTCGTGAACCCGGCATCCTCGAGATGGTGCAGCAACTCGATCATCGGCACGTACACCACGCCTGAATACGCCGTGCCCAGCGTGAGGTGCTTCGCTTCGCGGTAGAACGCCGAGACGACGGATTCGTATTCGGTGACGCTCCAGCCCTCGGTGGCCTTCAGGATGGCGCCGATCATGGTGTGCAGGGGCCGTGTCGTCGCCGGCGTAGTGGCTGTCGACCGCCGCGCCGAGCCAAGCGAGGTCGCCGGTCGCGGCCGCCTTGTAAGGCTGGGTGGCGGCGAGCGCAGGATCGGCGGCCGCGGCGGCAGCCCACTGTTGCACGATGAAGTGCAGCTGCGTGGGCATCGGCTTCTCGGTCCAGAGCGTGCCGTCGTTGTCGAAGACGGCTATCCGCTCGGCGATCGGCAGCGCGTCCGGTCCTGTGGTGACCGCGTCGACGAAGTCGACGATCGCGGCCCGCGTCGAGGTGTCCCGCCAAGAGGGGAGGGGGTTCATCATCAGCTCCTCGGACGCGGCATCGGCGACGCGCCTTCCCAAAGTCTGGAGCACGGCGTGCGCGACGTCCAGACGCGCGGGTGCCGCGTCGAGTCGCCGCTCAGGGGCCGTCGAGGAGCTGGGTGACGCGGTAGCCCACCAGCTCCTGCATCACGAGACCGGTGTTCGTGCGCTTCACGCCATCGACGGCGAGGATGCGTCCGGTCACTCGGTAGAGATCCTCGGCGTCGCGCGCCACCACGTGCACGAGCAGATCGGCGACGCCGGAGAGGCCGCTGACCTCCAGGACTTCGGGGATACCGGCCAGGGCTTCGGCCACGGAGGTGAGCTTGCGCTGCGTGACCTTCGTGATGACGTGGGCGTGCAGGGGATAGCCGAGGAAGGCGGGATCGATCCGTCGTTCGAACGACTTCAAGGCGCCGTCGGCCTTGTACCGGGCGAGGCGGGCGCGCACCGTGTTGCGCGCCAGGCCGGTGCTCTCGGCGAGGGCGAGGGTCGTGACATCCGGGTCGTCGGTGAGTCGACGCAGGATGGCGGCGTCGATCGCGTCGGCGGTGCGTCCGGGAGCCCGGCCGGTGGGGCTGTCCTCGGTGTTCAGCGTGGCCATCCGGATGCCTTCCGATCCCTTGAGAAGTGCGCAATCTGCGTCATTTCACCCAGCTCTATTGTGCCTTCTGCGCCGTAGTGGTGCCATAGGTGTCACTATGAGCACATCGATCGCGCGCGCGGACTCCGTTCCCACCCTTGCAGCTCTCGAGACCATCGAGCGCCGCGTGCTGTGGCTGGCCACCTCGATGATCCACCACGCCAATCGGGTGCGCCCGAACCCGTCGGGTATCAAGGTCGGCGGGCATCAGGCCTCCAGCGCCTCGATGGTGTCGATCATGACCTCGCTCTGGTTCGGTCAGCTGCGACCGGAGGACCGCGTGTCGGTGAAGCCCCACGCCTCGCCCGTGCTGCACGCCATCAACTACCTGCTCGGCGAACTCGACGAGCGGTACCTCACCACGCTGCGTGAGTTCGGGGGTCTGCAGAGCTACCCGAGCCGGACGAAGGACCCCGATCCGGTCGACTACTCCACCGGCTCGGTCGGCATCGGCGCGACGGCCCCGATCTGGGGCGCGGTGTCGCGCCGCTACGTGGGGAGTCTCAGCGACGCCGCCGGACGAGGCCGCCAGTACTCGCTAGTCGGCGACGCCGAGCTCGACGAGGGGGCGGTGTGGGAGGCGGTGCTCGATCAGGGCGTCGCCGGGCTCGGCGAGATCGTGTGGATCGTCGACCTCAACCGGCAGTCGCTCGACCGCGTGGTTCCGAACATCGCTGCGGGCAAGCTCGAGCGGCTGTTCCAGGCCGCCGGCTGGCAGGTGATCACCGTGCGCTTCGGGCGGCTGCTCGAAGAGCTGCTCGCGCGCCCGGGCGGGCAGGCGCTCCGCCGCCGCATCCTGGAGATGCCGAATCCGGAGTTCCAGCGCCTGCTGCGATGCACCGCCGCGGAACTGCGGGAGCGCCTACCCGGATCGGGGGAGCGCTCGGCCTCGATCACCGATCTCATCGACGGCATCGACGACGAGCTGCTCCTCGCCGCCATCCGCAATCTGGGCGGGCACGACCTCGATGCGCTGCGCGAGGCCTACGCGCAGATCGACGACGACCGGCCCACCGCCATCCTCGCCTACACGATCAAGGGGTACGGACTGCCGCTCGAGGGGCATCCGCAGAACCACTCCTCTCTCCTGACCGAGACGCAGTACGCCGAGCTCGCGGTGAAACTGGGGGAGCACCCGGATGCGCCCTGGTCGACCTTCGACGCGGAGAGTGAGGCGGGCCGGCTCTGCGCCGCCACGGCGCAGCGGCTGCACCGCGAACCGGTCGCGCTCGCCGAACCGCCGGCGGTGCCCACCGACTTCGGTCGCACGCCCTCCGGCACGGCCACCACCCAGGCCGCGCTCGGCCGGGCCCTGCTCGACCTCACCCGGGGGGCGCCGGAGGCGGCCCGTCGCGTGGTGAGCGTGAGCCCCGACGTGAGCTCCAGCACGAATCTCGCCGGTTGGCTCAACAAGGTGGGGGTGTGGTCGATCGAGGACCGGCCCGACTGGTTCAGCGACGACGCCGAGACCACCGTGCACTGGCGCGAGCAGCCGACGGGCCAGCACATCGAACTCGGCATCGCGGAGGTGAACCTGGTGAGCCTGATCGGCGAGCTGGGCGCCACGTGGAGTCGGTGGGGCGAACCGCTCTTCCCGATCGGGGTGCTCTACGACCCCTTCGTCGGACGGGCGCTCGAGCCGTGGTCGTACGGTGTCTACGCAGGTGGGCAGTCGATCCTCGTCGGCACGCCGTCGGGCGTGACTCTCTCGTACGAGGGCGGTGCCCATCAGTCCATCACCACGCCCTCGATAGGCCTCGAGCAGCCGGGGGTCGTGAGCTACGAGCCGGCCTTCGCGATCGACGTGGAGTGGACCCTGTTGGCCTCGCTGGGTCGCCTCGGGCGTCCCGACGGCAGCTCGGCCTATCTGCGACTGTCGACGAAGCCCGTGGATCAGCGACTGTGCGCCGTGCCCGTCGATCCCGCCGCGCGGGAGCGGCGACGCCGGCAGGTCGTGGCGGGAGGCTACGTGCTGCGCGAGGCGGGATCGGGAGCCGCTGCGGTCACCCTGGTCGCCATGGGCGCGCTCGTGCCCGACGCGCTCGTGGCCGCCGAGCGGCTCGAAGCCCTCGGCGTGCCGGTCGACGTGGTGTGCGTCACGAGCCCCGGGCTGCTCTTCGACGCCGTGCAGGCGCGCGACGGACTGACGGATGCGCCCGACTGGATCCTCGGTCAGCTCTTCCCCGCGGCCCGCGCCCGGCCCATGGTCACGGTGCTCGACGGGCATCCGCACACCCTGTCGTTCCTGGCCGGCATCAACCGGGTGGCCGCCCGCCACCTCGGGGTCAGCCACTTCGGGCAGGTGGGTGGACTCGACGACGTGTACCGGCACCACGGCATCGACGTCGAGTCGATCGTGAGCGCCGCGCTGGACGTCGTGCGCTGACGGCGGCCGTTCCGACCATCACCGCCCGAAGCGGACGTAGGGTGGGATCATGGCACGCGAATTCAGTCATGACGCCGATCAGCACCGTTACACCCTCCGCGTCGACGGAGCCATGGCGAGTGCGGTCGACTACGTCGTGAACGAGAACACGATCTCCTTCACGCACACTTTCACCGATCCGAAGAAGCGCGGACAGGGCCTGGCCGGCGAGATCGTGACCTACGCGGTCGACGATGTCGAGGCCACGACGTCCTACCGCGTGGTGCCGATGTGCTGGTACGTCGGGCGGTGGTTCGACCGGCATCCCGAGCGGGCGGACCTGCTCACCCGGTGATCATTCGCCGTTCACCCGGCGAACTTGCTAGACTCCTGCGTGGGGAGGGCTTCGGCCCTCTCCACCACCGTTTAGCGGGCCTTTTCGCGGGGCGTGAGGTCAGCGGGGGCTGAGACGCACGACAGCGATGATCCGTCCGCCGGCTTTCGACTCGTAGGCCGCGAAGCCGGGGGAGCGGTCGAGGAACTGCTGCCAGCCGGCGTCGCGCTCCTCGGGCGTCAGCACCTCGGCGTGCACGGCGACCGTCTCCACCTGCGATCCGTCGCCGGTCTCGATCGAGACATCCGGATGCGCGCGCAGGTTGCCGAGCCAGGCCGGGTCATCCGGTGCCCCGCCCTTCGACGCGGCAATGAGGAGGGTGCCGTCGCCCTGCGGGATGCCGAGCAGTGGGCTGACCCGCTCGACTCCGCTCTTGGCGCCGATGTGGTGCAGGAGCACGAGCCCCGTTCCGAATCCGCCGGTCTCGACCCGGCCGCCGTTGGCGCGGAACTCGTCGATGATGATCTGGTTGAAGTCGCTCACAGCCACACGCTAGCGCGTCGGCGGCATCGCGTAGCGTTGCACCATGGGTTCCGTCACCGACTACGACTTCCGCACCTTCGCCGCCGCTTCCGAGGGCGAGGGTGGCGGCGCCACCCGGGCCTGGCTGCAGGCCGAGACGCAGGGCTTCCACGAGCCGCGGCTCGGCGAGAAGACCCTGACGAGGGCGACCGCTGCCATGGTGAAGGATGGGCAGATACTCACGGGGGCATACGCGCGCACGCGGCCCGAGGCATCGCTCGACGCCGAGGTCCCGGTGGCCACGTTCGCCACCTTCGAACGGACGATCAACGTGGGCGGGGCGGCGCCTCTGCCCGCCCACCTCATCTCAGCCGTCACGGTGCGGCCGACACATCGCCGCAACGGCATACTGCGCGAGATGATGACCAGCGATCTCGACCGCGCTGTCGCCGACGGCTACGCGATCGCCGCGCTCACGGTCTCGGAGGCGACGATCTACCGCCGATTCGGTTTCGGCGTCGCCACCGTCGTGCACTCGATCTCCGTGGGCACCGACCATCGCTTCCGTCTGCTCGCGTCGCCGCAGGGGCGGTGCGAATTGGTCGACGCGCGGGAGATCGCGACGCTCGGCCCGGCGATCTTCGCCGGTTTCCACGAACGGCGTGTCGGATCGGTCGACCGGCACACGAAGTACTGGGGTCGGGTGTCGGGTCTCGACGGAGAGAAGGGCGAGGAGGATCCGTCGGTCCGCGGCGCGCTCCACTACGACGAGTCGGGCGCGATCGACGGCTACGTGACCTACCGGTTCTCGGGCTGGGAGTCCGATCCGCAGGTCGTCGAGGTCGTCGACCTGGTGGCGCAGAACGCCGACGCCTACCTCGGGCTCTGGCAGTTCCTCGCGTCGCTCGACCTCGTCACCACCGTGACCTACGCCGCCGCGCCCGCTGACGATCCGCTGCGCTGGGCGCTCGCCGACTGGCGGCTGGTGTCGGTGAAGAGCGTGGACGACTGGCTCTGGATGCGCATCCTCGACGTCGTCGCGGCGTTCGAGGCGCGCGGGTACGTGAACGAGGGGTCGATCGTGTTCGCCGTGTCCGACCCGCTCGGGCACGCGGCGGGGCGGTACCGGATGCAGGTCGAGGGCGGGAGGGCCACGGTCGTGCGCGACAACGCAGCGGCTTCCGATCTCGAGCTCGACGCCTCGGCGCTGGGCTCGGTGTACCTCGGCGGGGCCGACCCTCGGGTGCTCGCGGCGGCCGGTCAGATCACCGAGCACGTGCCGGGTGCGGCGGCGTCGTTCGCCCGCCTGCTCGCGCCGGTCGAGCAGCCCTACGGCATCACCCACTTCTGACCCCGTCGTCCCCGCGTGCGAGCGCGGCGGCGGGTCAGAGGCCGGCGAGGGAATGGGCCGTGGCCAGGAATACGGGGCGCGCTACTTCCACGCCGTCGAGGTAGGCGCCGACCAGGGCGGCGTCGCGGAGCATCACGAGCGAGCCCGCGACGGTCTCGGCATCCGCGACGCCGGCAGCGGTGAGAGCGTCGCGGAGCGTCGAACGGAACCACTCGCGGTGCCGTTCGATGATGCCGCGGACCTCGCTCGACGCATCCGGGTATTCCGCAGCCGCGTTGATGAAGGGGCAGCCGCGGGTGTGGTAGCGACCGATGTCGTCGGCGATGGCGTCGATCACGAGCCGCACCGACTCGGCCGGTGCCGGGTCGCCCTCGGTGGTGAAGTAGCCGCGGATCACCGCGTCCTCGCGCTCGAGGTAGGCGGCCACGAGGGCCTCCTTGCCCGAGAAGTGCCGGTACATGGTGGCGCGGGTGACGCTGGCCTCGGCCAGGATCCGGTCCATGCCGACGCTGTGGATGCCTTCGCGGTAGAACAGCCCGGAAGCCACCCGCACCAGACGCTCGCGCGCCTCGGACACCTTGGGCGGTGCGGCGGCGGGAGCCGCGGCCGGTGCGAAGGCGGACATGCCCCGAGGATACCAGAACACTCGTTCTCCCCGCCGTGTCACCGTCTGTTCACCTGCGAGTCACCTCCGCTCCTTAGGCTGCGCACGCGTACGGTGAGGAGTGAGTCGGACGCCGACCCGGAGGTACTCGAGTGACTGACGACAACGCCGATCTGCAACGCGTGCTCGACGCGGGCGCGCGCGCCACTCCCGAGCGCACGCTGATCGACGTTCTGATGCAGACCGCGGTCGAGAACCCGGATGCCCTCGCCCTCGATTCGCCGGAGGGCGCGGTCAGCTATCGGCGGCTGCTGCGCCTCGTGAACACGCAGGCCGCCGTGCTCAGCCGGGCGGGCGTGCGGCGGGGTGACAAGGTGGGCATCCGGATTCCCTCCGGAACGCGGGAGCTGTACGTCTCGATCCTCGCGGTGATGACCGTGGGGGCGGCGTACGTGCCGGTCGATGCCGACGACCCCGAGGAACGCGCGCAGCTCGTCTTCGGCGAGGCGCGGGTGGTGGGCGTGGTGGGCGCCGGGGGTGTGTTCGAAACGCGTCACGCCGTGGAGGAGTCGCCGGAACGGTCGGAGGAGAGGGGAGAGCTCGAGCGCGACATCCGCGACGATCTCCCGGCCGGCTCGACCCCGTCGCTCGCGACCCCCACGGGCACCATCCCAGCGGTGGGCGGGCCGACGCCCGACGACGACGCCTGGGTCATCTTCACCTCGGGCTCGACCGGCGTGCCGAAAGGCGTCGCGGTCACCCACCGCTCCGCGGCCGCCTTCGTCGACGCGGAGGCGCGCCTCTTCCTCCAACGGTCGCCGATCGGCCCCGGCGACCGCGTGCTCGCGGGGCTCTCCGTGGCCTTCGACGCCTCCTGCGAGGAGATGTGGCTCGCCTGGCGGAACGGCGCCTGCCTTGTTCCGGCGCCGCGGTCGCTCGTGCGCTCCGGCGTCGACCTCGGGCCCTGGCTCATCGCCCACGGCATCACCGTCGTCTCCACCGTGCCGACCCTCGCCGCCCTGTGGCCCGAGGAATCGCTCGAACTCGTGCGCCTCGTGATCTTCGGCGGCGAGGCCTGCCCGCCCGAACTGGTGGCACGCATCGCCGCGCGCGGCCGAGAGGTGTGGAACACCTACGGCCCCACCGAGGCCACGGTCGTCGCCTGCGCGTCGCTGCTCGGCAGCGGTCCGGTGCGGATCGGCCTCCCGCTCGACGGCTGGCGGCTCGCCGTCGTCGACGCCTCCGGAGCCCGCGTGGCGGAGGGCGAGACCGGTGAGCTCATCATCGGGGGAGTGGGCCTCGCCCGCTATCTCGATCCCGTCAAGGACGCAGAGAAGTACGCCCCGTTCCCGAGTCTGGGCTGGGAGCGCGCCTACCGTTCCGGCGACCTCGTGCGCTTCGAAGAGGCCGGACTCGTCTTCGTGGGCCGCGCCGACGACCAGGTCAAGCTCGGCGGCCGGCGCATCGAGCTCGGCGAGGTGGATGCCGCGCTGCAAGGTCTCGACGGAGTGGCCGGCGCCGCCGCCGTCGTGAAGTCCACGGCCGCCGGCAACCAGGTGCTCGTCGGCTACCTCGCCCTCGCCGACGGCGCGGTCTTCGACCGGGACGCCGCGAACGCCCGGCTGAGGGAAGAGCTCCCCGCAGCGCTCGTGCCCCTGCTGGCCGTGGTGGATTCGCTGCCGACGCGGACCTCGGGCAAGGTCGACCGGGCCGCCCTGCCCTGGCCCCTGCCGGCATCCGGAGACGGAAGCGGAGGCGGCGGGAACGCCGACCTCTCACCCACGGCGGCCTGGCTGGCGGAGCGCTGGTCGGCCATCCTCGGTGTGCCCGTGGAGAGCCCCGACGACGACTTCTTCGCCCACGGCGGCGGCTCCCTCTCGGCGGCGCAGCTGGTGTCGGCCATCCGCGAGCGCTTCGCCGACACCCGGGTCTCCGACATCTACGACCACCCGCGCATCGGCTCCCTCGCCGACGAGCTCGACAGTCGCGCTCCCGCCGGCAACGGCTCGGGCCGCGGGGCCGACCGGCCGGTGCTCGTGACTCCGGCATCCAGCCGCATCGCGCAGACGCTGCTCGGCATCCCGTTGCACGTCATCGTGGGTCTGCGCTGGTTCGTCTATCTCGCGGCGGCCAACAACCTGCTCTCGATCGGTGGAGCGCACACCTTCTTCCCCACCGTCTCGTGGTGGTGGGTGCTCGTGGGGTTCGTGCTCTTCGTGACGCCGCCCGGCAAGATGGCGATCTCGGTGGTGGCGGCGCGGCTTCTGCTCGCCGGACTCCGGCCCGGGGACTATCCGCGTGGCGGCACCGTGCACCTGCGGGTCTGGCTGGCCGAGCAGGTCGCGCAGCTGGCCGGATCGGTGAGCCTGGCCGGCGCGCCCTGGATCAGCTACTACGCCCGCGCTCTCGGCGCCACGATCGGCCGCGGCGTCGACCTGCACACGCTCCCGCCGGTGACCGGGATGCTCTCCGTCGGTGCGGGTGCGGCGATCGATCCCGAGGTCGACCTGGCGGGCTACTGGCTCGACGGCGACACCTTCCGGGTGGGGCGCATCCACATCGGCGCCGACGCCACCATCGGCTCGCGGAGCACCCTGCTGGGCGGAGCGAACATCGGCCGTGGCGCCGAGGTCGAGGCCGGCGCGGCGGTATCGGGCCGGGTGCCGAGCGGCGAGCGTTGGGCCGGGTCGCCCGCCACCCGCGTGGGCTCCGCACGACGCCCGTGGCCGGCGGCTCGGCCTTTGCCCGCCCAGCGCTGGCTCGTGGCGTACGCCTTGGGCTCGCTCGGCATGGCCGCTCTGCCGGTCGTCTCGGTGCTGCTCGGCGCACTCGTGGTGGGGGCCGCGATCGGCGATCCAGCCACGATCGTCGAAGCCGCCGGCCGCGCGGCGCTCGCGACTCCGCTGGCCGTCATCGTGGCCGGGGTGGCGTACGCACTGCTCGTGGTCGCCTCGGTGCGCTTGCTCGGCATCGGTCTGCGCGAGGGCTACTACCCGGTGCGCAGCCGCATCGGGTGGCAGGCCTGGTCGACGGAGCGCATCCTCGACAGCGCTCGCACCCTGCTCTTCCCGATCTACTCCAGCCTCGCGACACCGTGGTGGCTCCGGATGCTCGGGGCGAAGGTGGGCCGTAACGTCGAGGCCTCGACGGTGCTGCTGCTGCCCGCGCTCACCACCATCGCGCCGGGCGCGTTCCTCGCCGACGACACGATGGTGGCGTCGTACGAGCTGGGCGGGGGATGGCTCCGGATCGGGAAGGCGAAGATCGGTCGCCGCGCCTTCCTCGGCAACAGCGGCATGGCGGGTCCGGGCCGGAGCGTGCCCCGCAACGGACTCGTCGCCGTGCTCTCCTCGGCCCCGAAGAACGGCAAGCGCGGGTCCTCCTGGCTCGGCAATCCTGCGGTGCGGTTGCGGCGCACGGTCTCCGACTTCGACGAGGCGCGCACCTTCCGGCCCCCGGCCTCACTCAAGCTCGCCCGCGCCATCTGGGAGATCCTGCGGATCGTGCCCGTGGTGGTCACCGCCTGGATCGCACTCGGCGTGCTCGTCACGCTGGAATGGCTCTGGACCGAGGTGGGTCTCGGTTGGGCCATCCTGCTCTCCGGTGTCGTGATGCTCGCCGCAGGAGCCGTCGCCGCCCTCGTCTCGACGGCCGCCAAGTGGCTGCTGGTGGGGCGGATCGTCGTCAGCGAGCATCCGCTCTGGTCGTCGTTCGTCTGGCGCAACGAGCTCTCCGACACCTTCGTGGAGACGGTGGCGCGCCCGTGGTTCGCGGCGAACGCCTCCGGGACGCCGGCGCTCGCCGTGTGGCTGCGCACGCTCGGGGCGCGTGTCGGGCGTGGGGTCTGGTGCGAGTCGTACTGGCTGCCTGAGGCCGATCTGATCACCCTCGGCGATGGGTCGACCGTGAACCGTGGATGCGTGGTGCAGACCCACCTCTTCCACGACCGCATCATGCAGCTCGACTCCGTCGTGCTCGCCGAGGGCGCCACCCTCGGCCCGCACAGCGTCATCCTGCCGGCCGCCGCGGTCGACCGTAACGCCAGCGTGGGTCCGGCGTCGCTGGTGATGCGCGGCGAACGGGTGCCGAGCGGATCGCTCTGGGCGGGCAATCCGATCGCACCGTGGCAGACTTGACAACATCCATGGCAGCCAACCTTTCCTCACCTTTTCTGGGCTCACCGTCGGCCGGTGACGACTACCTCCCGACGAGTGGCAACGGTGGCTACTCCGTGCTCGATTACGATCTCGACCTCGACTACCGGGTGGCCACGAATCGCCTGAACGGGGTGGCGGTCATCCACGCGCGCACGACGATGCCGCTCGAGCGGTTCAGCCTCGACTTCGCCGGTCTCAGCGTCGTGAAGGTGACCGTCGACGGGGAGCGGCCGCGCAAGCTCGCGGAGACACCCCGCAAACTCGTGATCACCCCCGAACGGCCGCTCGCCGACGGGGCGGAGTTCACCGTGGTGGTTCGGTATCGCGGGGCGCCGCATCCGATCCGCAGCCCCTGGGGCGAGGTGGGTTGGGAGGAGCTCGCCGACGGCGTGATCGTGGCCGGGCAGCCGAGCGGGGCGGCATCCTGGTTCCCCTGCAACGATCATCCGAGCGACAAGGCGCTCTACCGGATCACGCTGGCGTGCGAAGCCGGGTACACCGTGGTGTCGAACGGGCCCGTGGTGTTGCGCGCAAATCGCTCAGGCCGCACCATCTGGACCTTCGAGATGCGGCAGCCGATGTCGACGTATCTCGCCACGGTGCAGATCGGCCGTTACCGATCGCGATCGCTCGCGCTCGAGCCGGTGCCGCAGACGCTCTTCTACCCGCAGGCGCTCGAGCGGGAGGTGGCGATCGACTTCGGACGGGTGCCCGACATGATGGCGCTGTTCTGCCGACTGTTCGGGCCGTATCCGTTCGACGCCTACGCGGTGGTCGTCACGCCCGACGAGCTCGAGATCCCGCTCGAGGCGCAGGGGCTGGCGATCTTCGGGCGGAACCACGTCGACGGTGCGCATGGCACCGACCGGCTGATCGCGCACGAGCTGGCCCACCAGTGGTTCGGCAACTGCCTCACGCTGGCGCGCTGGCGCGACATCTGGCTGCACGAGGGGTTCGCCTGCTACGCCGAATGGCTCTGGGCCGAGGCGAGCGGCGGCAAGTCGGCCGATGCCAACGCGGCGGCGCATCGCACCCAGGTGAACGCGCAGCCGAAGGACATCGTGATCGGCGACCCCGGTCCGCAGAGGATGTTCGACGACCGCGTCTACAAGCGGGGGGCGCTCGCGCTCCACGCCATCCGCCGGGCACTAGGCGACCCGGTGTTCTTCGACGCGCTGCGCGCCTACGTCGCGGAGTGTCGGTTCGGGTTGGTCTCGACCGAGGACTTCGTGGAGATCATGGAAGCCCGCTCCGGGAGCGATCTGGTGGGGCCGATCGTCGAACGCTGGGTGTACGCGAAGAGCCTGCCCAAGCTGTAGGGCAGCGTCGACCGTCACCTCAGCGGGTTCGCGGTGCTGTGACGAAGCGGATGCGCGGTGGCGCGTAGGCAACCACGGCCAGACAACCCAGCACCTCGGCCGGTGCCTCGCTCAGGACGACCAGGCGGGGTGAGCCGGTGCGCATCGCGGGGTCCTCGTCGCGGGTGAGGTCGAGCAGCACGGTGCGGGGGTCGGCGCGGAGGCCGGTGCCGGCGGCCTTCAGGACGGCCTCCTTCGCCGCCCAGGCGAGGGTGCGCATCCGGTCGGCTGCGGGGGGACCGTGGGCTTCGGCGCGGACTTTCAGGGCGGCGCGTTCGCCGGCGTCGAAGGCGACGTCGTCGAAGCCGGCGGTGCGGACGGCGGAGGGCGACTCGATGTCGATGCCGATCGGTCCGGCGAGAGTGGCCGCCAGGGCGACGTGGCCGGCTGCGCGGCTGAGGCTCAGGTGCACGGGCGGGACCGGTTCGGTGCCGTGTGCCGAGAGCTGCGGCCGGCCGTGTTCGGCCGATCCGCACGCGTCGCAGTGATGGGTGATGGTCGTGTCGTCGGGAAGGGGGGTGAGCTGCCGGGCGAGGGCGGCGAGCATCCGGTGGTCGGCGGCGGGGTCGCCCTGGTCGGGAACGATGGTGACGAGCACGTCAGTGGCGGACGGGTCGGTTCGAGACGACGGGGATGCTGCCATGGTCGCGTCTCGCCCTCCTCCGGTCGCCACGAGCGTAGCGCGTGGGAATGCACTGAAAGTTCACCCGCCGGGTCTGGGCGACAGCTGTCGAGCGCCGCTAGCATCACCTAATGATCTCGACGTCGGCGTTCGCGAAACCTCTGACCGGCCTGCTGGGAGTTCTGCTGGCCGTGGGGCTGGTGGCCGGCGGTGCCGCCGGCACGGCGACGGCGGACGAGTCCGCCGATCCGGGCTCGCCGACGCCCGCCACCGATGCGCCCGTGCCGACGCCCGATCCCACCCCGACTCCGTCGTCGACCGACGGGCCCTACTCGCTCGACGACTCACTCGTCGCGATTCCGAACGCCGCGCCCGTGACGACGAGCTTCCGCCCCGACGACATCATCAGCGACAAGAACATGTACACCGGCACGGCGATGTCGGTGGGTTCCGTGCAGGCCTTCCTTCAAGCGCAGGTCCCGACGTGCCGAGCCGGATACACCTGCCTCAAGGACTACAAGACGTCGACCCCGTCGATGGCGGGGGACAGCCGCTGCACGGCCTACACCGGTTCGGGCTCCGAGTCGGCGGCCACGATCATCGCGAAAGTCGGACAGGCGTGCGGCGTCAGCCAGAAGGCGCTGCTCGTGCTCATCCAGAAGGAGTCGCAGCTCGTCGCCGACGACTGGCCGGTAGACAAGCAGTATCAGCAAGCGACCGGCTTCGACTGCTCGGACTCCGCACCCTGCAACCCTGATTACGCAGGGTTCTTCAAGCAGGTGTACTGGGCGGCCTGGACCCTGAAGGACTACAAGGTCGACCCCGGCTCGACCCAGTACCAAGTGGGAGTGCCCGTCATCGTGAAGTACAGCGATGCGGCGGGCTGTGGGGGCACGGAACTGACGATCCGCACTCAAGCCACCGCCTCGCTCTACAACTACACGCCGTACCAGCCCGATTCCGATGCGCTGGCGGGTATCGAGGGCAAGTGCGCGAGCTTCGGCAATCTCAACTTCTGGATCATCTACACCGACTGGTTCGGGTACCCGCACATCGATGTCGACCGCATCCAGGCGGCTGATCGGTACTCCGAGTCGGTGGCGATCGCCGAGGAGGCCTACCCCGACGGCGCCGATACTGTCTATCTCGCCACCGGGACCGGGTACGCAGACGCGCTGTCCGCGGGTCCTGCAGCCGTCCGAGACCAAGCGCCCCTCCTGCTGACCCCGCAGGATGCGCTCACTCCAGGAGTCTCGCAGGAGATCACCGACCTCGGTGCCCGGCACGTCGTGATCGTCGGCGGACCGAATTCTGTCTCGGAGGCGATCGCGACCGGACTGAAGGCACGAAGCCTCGACGTTCTCCGCCTCGGCGGCGCCGACCGCTTCGAGGTGTCGCGCAATGTGGCGATGCATGCGTTCGGGTCGAGTTCGGCCGATGGCGCCTACGTGGCCACGGGCCTCAACTTCCCCGATGCGCTGAGCGCGAGCGGGGCGGGCGGCCACAATGGCAAGCCGGTGATCCTGGTGAACGGCGGCGCGGCATCCGTCGATCCGGCGACCGCGGATCTGCTGGGCGCGCTGAAGGTGAATAACGTCACGATCGCGGGCGGCACGAACTCGGTGTCGACCGGCATGCAATCATCGATCGACGCGCTGCCCGGCGTCTCGACAGTGTCGCGGCAGGCGGGCGCCGACCGGTTCGCGGCCTCGCTGGCCATCAACCAGGATGCCTACGGAACCAGCGATCGTGTGTTCCTCGCGACGGGCCTGAACTTCCCCGACGCGCTCGCGGGGTCGGCGCTCGCCGGGGCGAAGGGGTCGCCGCTGATCGTCGTACCCGGGAATTGCGTGCCGCAGCCCGTGAAGCTGAGCTTCGCCGACTTCGACAACACGAAGGTGACTCTGCTCGGCGGCCCGAACTCCCTCGACGCCGGAGTGGAGAGCCTCACGAGCTGCTGACCCCCGATCGATCCGTCAGTTCGTGTCGTTATGAGCGACCCTGAGCGACATCAACTGACGGATCGACGATGGCGGGCTCGCCGGATGCGGCGCCCGACTGTGGTTGGCTGGAGCCATGTCAGCGACACAGTTTCCCGGGGCGAGTGGCCACGCCCACGAACCGCACGTTGAAGGGCTCGCGGGCCGCCTGAACTGGCTGCGCGCGGGTGTGCTCGGGGCGAACGACGGCATCGTCTCGGTGGCGGCGATCGTGGTGGGCGTCGCGGGGGCGACCTCCTCCGTCGCGCCCATCCTCACCGCCGGCATCGCGGGTCTGGTGGGTGGGGCGATCTCGATGGCGCTGGGCGAGTACGTGTCCGTCAGCAGCCAGGCCGACAGCCAGAAGTCGCTGATCGCGAAGGAGCGGCGGGAGCTCAGCGAGATGCCCGACGAGGAACTGGCGGAACTGGCCGGCCTCTACGAGGCGCGCGGACTGAGCTCCGAGACCGCGATGCAGGTGGCCAAGGAGCTGACGGAGCACGATGCCCTGGCCGCGCACCTGTCGGCCGAGCTCAACATCGACGCCGAGGACCTCGTGAGCCCCTGGCAGGCCGCGGGTGCCTCGGCGCTCGCGTTCACCGTAGGGGCCCTGCTGCCGTTCCTGTCGATCCTGCTGTTCCCGGCCGAGGTCCGCGTGCCCGCCACATTCGTCGTGGTCATCCTGGCGCTGATCCTGACCGGGGCGGTGAGTGCTTGGATCGGCGGTGCCCGCATCTGGCGCGCCACCTTGCGCGTCGTGATCGGAGGCGCGCTCGCGCTCGCGGCGACCTTCGCGATCGGGTCGCTGCTCGGAACGACCGGTGTCGTCTAGCCGGAGGTGATGAGTTACTACCGATTTGAGAGGGACCGACCCTCTCTACGGGGTCGGTGTCGCTGAAATCCGTCGTTACTCGGGGGAGCCGCCGAGTTCGGGGAAGCGGGAGGCGAGCAGTTCGAGGGCGCGCTCGCGCGAAGGCGTGGCGTCTAAGGGGTCGGCGGCCCAGGCGCCACCGGCGGGCGAGACCATGACCTCGTCGACACCGTACTGCTCGGCGAGCGCGCGGATGCGACGCTCCACCGATTCGGCCGTGCCGATGAGCCAGCGCCGCGACTGCTCCAGCACCGACTCCTGCTCGGCCCCCGAGAGCTCGGTGGTGCGGGCCTCGTCGATCGTGAGCTGCGGCGTGAGCGCTCCGCCGGTGCGCAGCCGCGCCATGGAGATGAGCTGAGGCAGCGTCACGAGCTGCGCCTCGTCGTCGGTGTCGGCCACCGAGACGTTCACCGTGAGAAAGGTCTTCGGCGCCGCGAGCGCTTCCGAAGGCTGGAACCGGCTGCGGTAGAGCTCGAGCGCCTGGTCGATGCCGGGCTGCCCGAAGTGGTTCGCGAACACGAACGGCATGCCGAGGCTCGCCGCGAGCGTGGCGCTGAAGTTGCTCGATCCGAGCAGCCACATCTCGGGAGCCGTGCGGATGCCCGGGGTCGCCTTCAACTCGTAAGCCCGGGCCCGGATGTTGAGGCCCACGGCGGGCTGGTCGTCTTCACCGAACGGCTCGCTCGCCACCGCCCGGTCGGAACCGAGCAGCGCCGCCACCGTCTCGACGTCGGTGGGAAAGCTCTCGGCCGGGTCGGCATCCGTCGAGGTGCGCTGCCCGCGGAGCATGTAGGCGGTGACGGGGTCGGAACCGGGCGCGCGTCCGAGGCCCAGGTCGATGCGCCCCGGATGCATCGCCTCGAGCAGCGCGAACTGCTCGGCGATGGAGAGGGGTGCGTGGTTCGGAAGCATGACGCCGCCGGACCCCAGGCGGATGCGCGAGGTCTGCGCGGCGAAGTGCGCGATCAGCGTCGACGGCGAGGTGGATGCCACGGCCGGCATGTTGTGGTGCTCGGCCACCCAGAACCGGGTGAAGCCGAGCCGCTCGGCGGTGCGCACGAGCGCGAGGCTCGCGGCGACGGCATCGCCCGAGGACTGGCCGGTGCGGACGGGGATGAGGTCGAGTACGGAGAGCTGAGTCATGTCCCTGGGTTCAGCCGCGAGCGCGCGAGGAATATTCCTTTCCGTTGGAGAGACGCTCCGTCTTGGCTAACAGCTGCGACCCCTCCCTAGCGAGCGGTAAACGCCGGATGAACTCCGCTTCACAGGCCCGGATCGGCCATTCGGCCGCTCATAGTGTGGTCGGCGTTGCCGGCGAACCAAGCGTCGGCGGCGCCCAGCCGGCTCAGCCGTTTCTCGAAGGACATTCACCCGTATGAAGAGCGATCACGTCGCGCGCGCCCTGGCGCGCCTGCAACCCCGCACAGCCCTGGTGGCCGGTGGCATCGTCACCGCCGTCGCCCTCGCGAGCCTGGGAGGTGGTATCGCGTATGCCGCGGGTGGACTCAATCCGCCGCCGGTGAACCCGGCCCTCGTGCACGTCGCATCCGCGGTGCCCGACCGCATCATCCTGACCCCGACCGAAGCTCCCTACGCCACACAGAACGTGTCGTGGCGCACCTCGGTCGACGTCACGAACCCGCAGGTGCAACTCGCCGCTATGACCAAAGGGCCGGTCACGGCGTCGACCACGGTGAACGCTGCCAGCACCACAGAGTTCGCGACCGACCTCGGCTACCGCATCAAGTACCACACGGCGACTCTGACCGGCTTGGCCGAGTCGACCGCCTACCTCTACCGCGTGGGTGACGGCGAGACTTGGAGCGAATGGCTCGAGTTCGAGACCCCGGCGTCGACGCCGGAGCCGTTCTCCTTCATCGTGCAGGGCGACGCGCAGAACGACGTGAAGTCGTACGCCTCGCGCGCCTTCCGTGCCGCGACCGAGGCGCGTCCGTACGCGAAGGCGGTGGTGCACCTCGGTGACCTGATCGACACCGATGTCGCCGACGCCGAATGGGGCGAGTGGTTCGGTGCGGCCGGCTTCTCGAACGCCTACATGAACATCATCGCGGCGCCCGGCAATCACGAGTACTACCCCGGCCCCGAACTCACCCGCTACTGGGGCGCTCAGTTCGAGTACCCGCGGAACGGGCCGGCCGACACGGAGGCGATCAAGCAGAAGTTCGACGAGAACGTCTACTACACCGACATCCAGGGCGTGCGATTCGTCACCCTGAACGCCAACATGGCCTACGGTGCCGAACTGGATGCGCAGACCGCCTGGCTCGACCGGGTACTGGCCGAGAACCCCGGCAAGTGGAGCGTCATCGCCTTCCACCAGCCGATCTTCTCCGTGACCTCGGGGCGCGACAACGCGTCGATCCGCGAGGCGTGGCTCCCGATCTTCGAGAAGCACAACGTCGACCTCGTTCTTCAGGGCCACGACCACGCCTACGGACGCGGCAACCTGTTCTCGAACGAGCAGAACCTCCCCGCCGGCGCCGACCCGGCGACGAGCCAGACCGGCCCGGTCTACCTCGTCTCGGTCGCCGGACCCAAGATGTACGTTCCCGACCCGCTCGAGTCGAACAACTGGATCACCAACGGCGCCGACCTCAAGAGCATGAACCGCGACACGCAGATGTACCAGACGGTCGACGTGGTGGGTGACCAGCTGCACCTCGAGAGCCACAAGGTCACGGGTGAGCTCTTCGACGCGTTCACCATCACGAAGTCGGATGACGGCACGAAGCTCGTCACGGACGAGACCGAAGCCTGGGCGAGCGGGCCCGGCTCGACGCGCGCGGACATCGGTGCGCCGGAGCGTCCGATGCCCGTGGTGCCCGGCGACGGCACGTCGACCCCCGAGCCGACCCCCACGCCGGAGCCGACGCCCGAGCCCACCCCGACGCCGGAGCCGACGGTGACGCCGACGCCGGAGCCCACGGTCACGCCCACTCCTGAACCGACGGTGACGCCGACCCCTGAACCGACGGTCACGCCTACCCCTGAACCGACGGTGACGCCGACGCCGGAGCCGACGGTCACGCCGACGCCGGAGCCCACGGCCACGCCGGAACCGACCGCCACCCCCGAGCCCACCGCGAGCCCGACCCCGTCGCCCCAGCCCACCGAGAACCCCACTCAGCCCAAGCCTGAGGCGGACCCCAGTGCCATCCTGCTCTCGGCCACGGGAATCGCGGCCGGTGACTCGCTCAGCATGAAGGGTGACGGCTTCTGGCCGAACGAAGACCTCGAGATCACCCTGCACTCCGACCCGATCGAGCTCGGCTTTCCGAGCGCGGACGCGAGTGGCGCGTACTTCTTCACCGCCCACATCCCCGCCGGGGTCGCCCCGGGCGCCCACAAGATCGTCGTGCGCGGTCTGGAATCGGGCGGTGTCGCATCCGTCGACATCACCGTGCTGGCACCGGGCTCCGAGCCCACGGGTGTGAAGAACCTGGCCGAGACCGGCGTCAACGGCGTCGGCGTCACCATCGCGATCGCCGGAGCGGCGCTGCTCGCCGGCGTGATCGCGCTCGCCTTCGTGTACCTCCGCCGTCGCCGGGCAGGGGATGCCGCATGAGCGACCTCACCTCCGACCCGCACTCCCCGAGCCGCACGACGCCGAGCAGCACGACCGCACCGAAAGGCCGTCAGCCCATGACGAAACACTCCACGCGAAACCGGGGAAGGCGGATGCTCGCGGGCATCGCCACCGCGGCCGTCGCGGCCGCCCTCCTCACCCCGGTGTTCGGTGTGACATCGACAGCGACCGCCGCCACCGTGACACCGATCCAGCAGCACGGACCCTCCGTGGTGCCCGACCGCATCGTGCTCACGCCCTCGGGCGATCTGTCCACCACGCAGTCCGTCACCTGGCGCACGTCGAAGGGCGTCACCACCGCGAAGGCCGAGTACCGGGTGGCCACCGCCACGCCGTACCCGACCGGCATCCTCACGGTCGACGCCGCGGAGAACACCGACGTGTCGACCGCGAACTACGACGAGACCTTCCACACGGTGACGTTCACCGGCCTGACCCCGAGCACGCAGTACCAGTACCGCGTGGGCGACGGCACCAACTTCAGCGAGTGGCAGCACTTCACGACCGCCGCAGCGACCGCCGACCCGTTCTCGTTCATCTACCTCGGCGACGTGCAGAACGGCATCAAGAGCGACGCGAGCCGCGTCATCCGCAACGCCTTCCGTGACCGCCCCGACGCGAGCATCGTGCTGCAGGCCGGCGACCTGATCGACGACGCGAACGACGACTCGCAGTGGGGTGAGGTGTTCGACGCCGCCGGCTACCAGTTCGGCACGCAGAACTTCCTCGCCGCCGCCGGCAACCACGAGTACGAGGGCGAGCAGCTCTCCACCCAGTGGCAGGCGCAGTTCGAGTACCCCGACAACGGCCCGACCGGCCCCGCCGAGGTCGAGGCACTCTTGAAGGGCACCGTTTACTACACCGACTACCAGGGTGTGCGTTTCATCTCGCTCAACTCCAACATCACGGATGCCGCGGCGCTCGCCGTGCAGACGGCGTGGCTGTCGAAGACCCTTGACGAGAACCCCAACAAGTGGACCGTTGTCTACTTCCACCACCCGGTGTTCTCGCTCGACGAGGGGCGCAACAACCGCGCCATCCGCGAAGCCTGGTTGCCGCTCTTCGAGTCGCACAACGTCGACCTCGTGTTGCAGGGCCACGACCACAACTACGGCCGTGGCAACAGCAACGAGGCCGAGAAGGGCAATCCGAGCACCTGGAACTCCGAGCTCAACTACGACGGCCCGGTGTACGCCGTGTCGGTGGTCGGCTCGAAGATGTACTCCAACGCCGGGCCCCGACTCTGGACCGAGAACGATGCGCACCTCAAGAAGCTGAAGGGCGATGTCGAGCTCTACCAGCTGATCGACGTGGCCGGCGACACGCTCCGCTACGAGTCGCGCACCGCCGACGGCCAGTACTTCGACGGGCTCACCATCGTGAAGAACGCCTCCGGCAAGGCCGTGACCGACGACGAGGCGCCGCAAAAGATCGACCCGTCGAACCCGGGCCCGTGCCTCGGCTGCGAGCCCAACCCCGATCCCGATCCCGACGACCCGACCGACCCCGGAACCCCCACCGGTTCGGTCGACTACGAGGTCACCGGCGCGCTCGACTCCGTGAACAAGTCGAACGCGCAGCTGCCCGCCGGGTCGGCGTTCTCGCAGGCGAAGGATCGCCTCTACCTGGGCGACCAGAACGGCCGGAACATCTTCGAGATCAACCCGGACACGGATGAGATCACCCGCACGATCGCGCTGCCGGAGAACATCCGCGACCTGGGCATCGACGACGAGAAGCAGTTGCTCTACGTCGGTCAGCAGAACCGCAACTGGGTGGTCGTCTCCATCGCCGATGCCGACTTCGGGCAGATCGTGCGGGGCCCGTTCCCGTTCATCGAGTCGAACCGCTCGATCGACGTCGACCCCGTGCGCAACGTCGTCTACGGCGCCGTGCCCTCGCGCGGTGTCGAGGTGCTCGACGCCACGACGGGCGCCTCGCTCGGCGTCATCGGCGGAACCGCGGATGCCTACTACGTCGCGGCCGACCCGGCCAACGGTCTCGTGACCACGACGTACTTCAGCGACGTTCCGGATGCCAAGAACATCGAGGCCTTCGACGTCGAGAACGGCTACGCGTCGCTCTGGTCGTCGACCGCCCGCGCCAACCCGCGGCAGCTCGACTCCGACTCCACCAACGGACTGCTCTACGTCGGGTACACCGGCACCGCGGCAGGCTCGGGCGGATTCACGGTGCACGACCCGCGCACCGGCGAACTGCTCGGCGACTTCGACGACCCGTCGTTCGGCAAGGACGGCTACGGCATCTCGGTCGACGAGGAGGAGCAGCGCGTCTTCGTCTCGAACCGCGACTTCCGGCTGAACCCGCCCGGCTCCGAGCTCGATCCGGTGGCGGTGACGGTGTCGACGCGCATCCTCGACGACACCTTCGAGTACGACGCCGTCGGGTCGCTCGACTCGGTGAACAAGTCGAACGCCCAGCTGCCCGCCGGGTCGGCGTTCTCGCAGGCGAAGGATCGCCTCTACCTGGGCGACCAGAACGGCCGGAACATCTTCGAGATCAACCCGGACACGGATGAGATAACGCGCACGATCGCGCTGCCGGAGAACATCCGCGACCTGGGCATCGACGACGAGAAGCAGTTGCTCTACGTCGGTCAGCAGAACCGCAACTGGGTGGTCGTCTCGATAGCCGACGCGGACTTCGGTCAGGTCGTGCGTGGCCCGTTCCCGTTCATCGAGTCGAACCGCTCGATCGACGTCGACCCCGTGAAGGGCTACGTCTACGGCGCGGTTCCGTCGCGTGGCGTCGAGGTGCTCGATGCCACGACGGGCGCTTCGCTCGGCGTGGTGGGCGGAACGGCCGGCGCGTATTACGTGGCGGCCGATCCGGTCGGCGGACTCGTGACGGCGGCCTATTTCGAAGAGGTTCCGGATGCCATCCAGGTCGCGGCCTTCGATGCGAACGCGAACTTCGGTCAGGTCTGGGAGACGGCGTCACGGGTGAACGCCCGCCAGCTCGACGTCGACTCCACGCACGGCCTCGTCTACGTCGGCTACACCGGCACCTCGGCAGGCTCGGGCGGATTCACGGTGCACGACCTGAAGACGGGGGCTCTGCTCGCCGACCTCGCCGATCCGAAGTACGGCAAAGACGGCTACGGCATCTCGATCGACGAGGAGCGGCAGCGGGTGTTCGTGTCGAACCGCGACTTCCGGTTGAACCCGCCCGGGTCGGAGCTCGACGCGGTCGCCGTGACGGTGAGCCAGCGTGTGGGCGCCGACGGGCCGGTCGACCCGACCGATCCCACCGACCCGACCGACCCCGAACCGCCCACCGGTCTCGAGTACACCCCCACCGCGCTCACCGCCATCCCGGGCCTCGAGCAGGACCCCGAGCTGGCCACCAAGCCGGTCGGTTCGGTGGTCGATCCCTCGACCGGTCACCTGTTCGTCGGTGACGAGCAGCGCCCGGCGCGGGTGCTCGAGATCGACCCGGTGACGGATGCCGTGGTCGCCGCCCACATGATCCCGGGTGGCGAGGGCGAGGGTGTGCGCGACGTCGCCATCGACGCGGCGAAGAAGGAGTTGTACGTCGCGTACGGCGCCTCCTGGGCCGTGCTGGATCTTACCGGAGACACGCTCGTGCGCGGCCCGTTCGCCTTCGCCGCGAACGTGCGGGGCATGGACGTCGACCTCGCCACCGGCCGCGTCTTCGGGGCCACCCGCCAGACCGGCTTCCAGGTGATGGATGCGCAGACCGGCGCGAACATCCAGGTGGTTGAAACGGCCTCGGCGAGCACGTGGCAGACGCACGGCATCGCGTTCGATCCGAAGGCGAACAGGCTGTACACCACGAACAACGGCGCAGGTGAGGACGGCGTGCGGGTCTACGACGCGACGACGTTCGAGCTGCTGCAGTCGCTGGCCGTGGCGGCGCCGGACTACCGCTCGGTGGCGGTCGACCCCGAGGTGGGACGCCTCTACATCGGTCACGCGAGCGACGCCTTCGAAGCGAGCGGCGTGCGGGTGCTGAACGCGGCCGACCTCACCGAGATCGCGAACTACCCGGGCACGGCCTTCGGCAACAAGGTCTACGGTGTCTCCGTCGACCCGGCGAAGGGCGTCGTCTACGTCTCCGCCCGCGACCGCTTCCCGGCAGGCCTGATCGCCCTGCAGCGAGCGCAGTAGCCCGCCTCACCGAAACGCCAGGACACGCCGCTTCGCCCCCGTGGGTCGCGGCGTGTTCTGGCTTTTCGGCGGGGGAGGGGCGCGATAGCGTGGGGGTATGCCCGCACGCGACCATCCCGCCGTGGTGCGCGTGCGCGAAGCGCTCGGCGCGGGCGGCGCGACCGGCGAGATCGTGTGGCTCGATGACGCCGCCAGCACCGCGGTGCTCGCGGCCGAAGCGCTCGGGGTCGATGTGGGGGCCATCGCGAACTCGCTCGTGTTCCTGCTCGACGGGGAGCCGCTGCTCGTGCTCACCAGCGGCGCGCACCGGGTCGACACGGAGTGGCTCGGCGAACAGCTCGGCGGCACCATCACGCGGGCGAGCGCCGCCCAGGTGAAGGAAGCCACCGGCCAGGCCATCGGGGGAGTGGCTCCGGTGGGGCATCCTGCGCCGCTCCGCACCCTCGTCGATGTGGCGCTGGCCGCGCATCCGCAGGTCTGGGCCGCCGCCGGCGTCGCCCACACGGTGTACCCCACGACCTTCGACGAACTGGTGCGCGTCACCGGCGGAACCCCCGGCGCTGTGGTTTCCAGCATCGATTGAGGCGGAAATCCGCCCAACTTTCCGAAACTCGGGCCGATTAGCGCCTGATAAGCGCCCGCGCACGTACTGTGGCGTTGTGTGGCGTGCCGATAAGAAACGAGACTCAGACGATGTGTCGTCTGCAGCCGACTCCGTCGAGTCGGCTTGGGGTCGCAATGGCCGGTCTTCGTCCAACAGCCCGATAGGCCAGGTGTTCTCGACGGAGAGCCTCGTCGAACCGACCCGCGACCGCTGGCGAGAAGAGATCGCGTCGCTCGGCGGCGAGTCCCCGCTCATCGCGTTCGACGACTCCGCGCGGAGCCGCATCGAACTCAGCACCACGCATCCGGGCGGCCTCGCCCAGTTCATCACCGGCAACGCGACGCTGCTCTCGAGCCTCATCCGCGACGAGCTCGCCCTCCGCAACGCCCGCATCGCCGCCGGCGCCATCACCGACAAGGGCGTCGAACTCCGCTCCGTGCGCGGTATCGACTCGGTGCACCTCGCAATCGGCCTGGCCGAGTGGCGCGGCAAGGCCGACGGCGCCGACGACACCACCGAGAAGCAGTACCGCGCCCCCGTGCTGCTGCGCCCCATCTCGGTGCGCCGCTACGGGCGCGACTTCGAGCTGAAGCTCCGCGGCGTTCCGTTCGTCAACCCCGAGCTCGTGCGCGTGCTGCAAGACCAGTTCCAGATCACGGTCGACCGCGACGCGCTCGTCGCCCTCGCCGCTTCGAACGGCGTGTTCAAGCCGCAGCCTGTCATCGACCGCCTGCGCAGCCTCACCTCGCACCTGCCGTGGTTCCAGGTGCAGCCGCGCCTGGTCGTCTCCACCTTCGCCGACGTGGCCGGCGGGATGCTCGCCGACAGCACCGACATCTCGCACCCGGTTCTCGACGCCCTGGCCGGCAACCTCGCCTCGCGTCGCGCCGTGCAAGACGGCTACCACCCCGTCGACCCGTCGCCGCAGGACCACCGGGCGCCCTCCACCGACAACTTGCTGCTCGACGCCGACAGTGAGCAGGAGCACGTGATCGCCCAGATCTCGGGCGGCAACTCGATCGTGGTCAAGACCCTGCCGGGCACCGGTGGCACCCAGACCATCGTGAACGCCATCGGCGCCCTGGTCGCCCAGAACAAGCGCGTGCTCGTCGTGAGCCCGCGCCGCCTCAGCCTGGGCGGCATCAACCGCCGGCTCTCGGATGTCGGACTCCCCGGTGTGGCCGTGTCGCCGCGCACTCTGCGGCGCGACCTCATCCAGTCGATCGGCCGCAACGAGAAGGCGCAGCAACCCCGGGTCGCCGACGTCGACGAAGCGCTCGTTCGCCTGCGCAGCGTGCTCCTCGACTACCGTGCCTCGATGTCGCGGGTCGATCCGCTGCTCAAGGTCTCGGTGCTCGATGCGCTGCGCGAGCTCGCGCGCCTCGCGCTGCTCCCGAACCCGCCCGCCACCACGGCCCGACTCGACCGCGCGGCGCTCGAGTCGCTCGCCACCGGCCGGGGGAAGGCCGCCAAGACCCTCAGCCGCGCCGCCGAGCTGGGCCAGTTCCGCTACGGGCCCGACGACTCGCCCTGGTACGGCGCCCAGTTCTCCTCGAGCGACGACGCGCATCGCGCGCACCAGCTGGCCAAGCGCTTGAACACCACTGATCTTCCGCGCCTGCTCACCGGCGCCTACGAGCTCATCGGCCAGACCCGGATGCGCCCGTTCACCTCCCTGAACGAGCTCGGCACCTACCTGCGCCTCCTCGCCGACCTGCGCGAGACGCTCGACAAGTTCCTGCCGGTGGTCTTCGACCGCTCGCTGACCGACCTCATCGCGGCCACCAGTCCGCGACGCGACGCCCCGCAGCTGTCGTCCACGAGCCGTCGCCGGCTCAAGGCCCTGGCGAAGGAGTACGTGCGGCCCGGCGTGCACGTCGGCGACATCAACGACGCACTGCGCCGCATCCAGCAGCAGCGCACGCTCTGGTACCGCTTCGCGGCGGCCGGCATCCCGCCGGAGATCCCGATCGGCATCAACGACGTGCAGATCGCGTTCCAGCGCGTCACCGAAGATCTGGCGCAGCTCGACCTGCCGCTCGGTACGGTCGGCACCGCCCGCCAGCTCGCGGCCTTGCCGATCGACCAGCTCATCGGCATGATCGAGGGCCTCGCCGCCGACTCCGAGGTGCTCGCGAACCTGCAGGAGCGCACCTCCCTCCTCGACTCGCTGCGCGAGCACTCGCTCGACCCGCTGATGGTCGACCTGTCGAACCGTCACGTGCCGGAATCCGGCGTGGCCGACGAGCTCGAACTCGCCTGGTGGCAGTCGGTGCTCGAGATGATGCTCGCCGACGACCGGGCGTTGCTCGGCGCCAACACCGGCGTGCTCGACCGGCTGGAAGGCGACTTCCGGCTCGTCGACGAGGCGCACGCCTCCATGAACGGGCAGCTGCTCTCGTGGCAACTCGCCGAGACTTGGAGCGTCGGCCTGGTCGACCACCCCGACGAAGCAGCCGCGCTGAAGAGCCTGCTGCGCTCCGATCGCGTCGACTCCTTCTCCTTGCACGAGGCTGCTCCGCACCTCGGCAAGGTGCTCGCGCCGGTCTGGCTGGCGTCGCCCTACGAGGTCTCGCAGATCACGGATGCGATCACCTTCGACACTGTGATCCTGGTCGACGCCGGCGCCACCACTCTCGCCGAGAACGTGGGCGCCATCCGCCGCGGCCGCCAGGTGGTCGCGTTCGGTGACCCGGTGACGCAGACGCCCTCGCACTTCGAGATCGCGATCCGCCCCTTCGAAGAGCAGCGCGTGCGCTCGGTGGTGGATGCCGCGGCAGTCGACGAGCTGCACTCCGAGTCGGCGCTGGCGCGCCTCGCCGACATCGTGCCGACGCTCTCGCTCACCCGCAGCTACCGCGCCGGCGGCGAGGACCTCGCCGAACTCGTGAACCACCGTTTCTACGGCGGCAAGATCGACTCCCTGCCCTGGGCCGGAACGTTCCTCGGTCACGGCAGCCTGGCCCTCCACTACGTCGAGGGTCGCGGCGGCATGCCCGACTCCGAGAGCGGCGCGGTGGAGAGCGTCGACGCCGAGGTCGACGAGGTCGTGTCGCTCGTGCTCGACCACGCCATCAACTACCCGCGCGAATCGCTGATGGTCATCACGGCCTCGCCGAAGCACGCCGTGCGGGTGCAGCAGGCCGTACTCGCCGCGTTCGCGAAGCGGAGCGACCTGGCCGACTTCATCCTGAAGGAGCGTGCCGAACCGTTCATGGTGGCCACGCTCGAGCAGTCCGTCGCGCAGAGCCGGGACCGGGTCATCTTCTCGGTCGGCTACGGCAAGACCGCGCACGGACGGGTGCTCACCAACTTCGGCGGGCTCGCTCGTCCCGGCGGCGAGCGGTTGCTCGCGGTTGGTATGACGAGAGCCCGCCGATCCATGGACATCGTGTCGTGCTTCAACCCCTCCGACATCGACGAAGACCGGATGAACTTCGGGGTGGTCGCCCTGCGTCAGATCCTGCAGGAGGCCGAGAACGGGCCGACACCCGACACCTTCTCCAGCCCCGGCGACGCGTTGCTCATCGACCTCGCCCGCCGACTCGGTGCACGGGGACTGGATGTCGCGTTCGAGCACCGCGGCAAGCTCACCCTGGTGGCCTCGCACGACGGCCGAGCCATCGCGATCGAGACGGATGCGGTGGTGCACTCGACCTCGCTCCGCGAATCGCTGCGGCTGCGGCCCGACATGCTCCGCCGTCTGGGCTGGCACTACCTGCGGGTGCACTCCTTCGAGTTGTTCGCGAACCCGGAGGCCGTCGCCGCGCGCATCGCGAACGTGATCGGCGTGCGCGAGCTCTCCCTGGTGGAGACGTCACCCATCCACGTGCACATCTAGTCGGCCCGGGTCGGCGTAGGCTCGTCGGGTGACCGTACGCAAGACCGGGAGCCGTCGCGCCTCCACCGACCCGGTACCCGGCAGCGACCCGACGCCCCAGGCGAGCCGAGCGGATGCGCCGGTGCGGGCATCCGAAGACACGGACGAGTCGTGGGGCGATCGGCCGCGATCATCCGACGGCCCGAACGACGCCCGCCTCAAGCAGGACGTGCCGCCGCACTGGGGTTAGTGCTTGGGGGTGTGGGTCTCCGAGGAAAACGACGCGGAGGACTCGAGCGCAGCGGCCGCGTTCTGGCGGGCCAGGAGGTCGCGGATCTCGATGAGCAGCTCCGTCTCGGTGGGCGGCAGCTCTTCCTTCGTCTCTTCGAGCGACTCGGCGGGAGTCTTCTTGATGGCGAACGCCGCCTTCTTCAGGTGGTTGATCGGCAGCACGAAGACGAAGTACACCACCACGGCCACGAGCAGGAACTGGATGAGGGCCCCCAGCACCGAACCGAACTTGATGTCGGAGCCGTTCAGCGTCCACACCGCGACGTTCTCGAGATCGCTGGCGTCGAAGATCGCGGCGATCAGTGGGTTGAAGATGTTGGTGACGATCGCGTTGACGACCCCGGTGAACGCGGCTCCGATGACGACGGCGACCGCCAGGTCGATCACGTTTCCGCGCAGGATGAATTCTTTGAACCCCTTGAGCATTGTTCCAGCCTAGGTCGCGGGCGTCTTGGCCGGCGAACTGGGAGCGGGCGTCGACGACGCGCTCGAGGAGCTTCCGGACGAGCCGGAGGACGACGAATCCGACGACGATGACGACGACGAGGTGCTGCTCCCGCCGCCCGACGAGGGCTTCGCCCGCGAATCGGTGCGGTAGAACCCGGAGCCGTTGAAGGTCACGCCCACCGGGCTGAAGACCTTGCGCAGCTTGCCGCCGCAGACCGGGCAGTCGGTGAGGGTGTCATCGGTGAACGACTGCTGGATGTCGAACGCGTTCTCGCATTCCGTGCAGCGGTAGGAGTAAGTGGGCAATGAAGCCTCCGTGTGGATCGAGCGCCGCAGCGGGCGCGGTGCTCAGTTGGCGAACCGGATGATCCGTGTCGGGGTGACGGCGCCGTCGACCGGCGCGTCGTGCAGCTCGCGCGGCACCTCGTCAAGGATCTCATCGTCGAAGACGACGGCAAAAACGGGCGGGCAGTTCTCCATCGAGCCGAGCGTGCGGTCGAAGTACCCGCGCCCCCACCCCATGCGCGTGCCGTGCTCGTCGACGGCCGACGCCGGGATCAGGATGAGGTCGGCGTCGTTGATGGCGATCGGGCCCAGGATGCCGCCCACCGGCTCCGGGAGGCCGTAGAGGCCCTCGGTCTCGGTCTCGCCGTCGCCCTCGGCCCAGTCGAGCAGGCCGTCCTGGCGGGCGATCGGGAGCAGTACCCGGCGGCCGTCGGCGAGAGCCCAGTTGAGGAAGGGGCGGGTGTCGGGTTCGAAGGAGGTGGAGAGGTAGGCCGAGATGGTGCGCGCATCCGTCTCTTTCGCCAGGGCGATGAGGTTCTGGGTGAACCCGAGGTTCGCGGTGTCGACGACATGGGCGGGACGGGTGCGCCGGCGTTCACGCAGCTCGGCGCGCAGTGCCCGTTTGGCGTGGGCAACCTCGGAGGTCATGGCAGCAATTGTAAGTGGCGTATGAGACGAGTGTGTTTCAGCCCCGACATCTCGCTGTCACGAAACCTGGATACTCTTGACCCTCATGGGGACACATCTGACGAAAGCAGTCATTCCGGCGGCGGGTCTCGGCACCCGCTTCCTTCCGGCCACCAAGGCGATGCCCAAGGAGATGCTTCCGGTCGTCGACAAACCGGCCATCCAGTACGTCGTGGAAGAGGCGGTGGATGCCGGCCTGAACGACGTGCTCGTGGTCACGGGCCGCAACAAGGCGGCGATCGAGAACCACTTCGACCGGGTCACGGAACTCGAGTCGACACTGGAGCAGAAGGGCAAAGGCGACATGCTCCGGGTCGTCAACGAGTCGACGGCGCTCGCCGAGATGCACTACGTGCGCCAGGGCGATCCCCTCGGCCTCGGGCACGCGGTGCTGCGGTCGAAGATGCACGTCGGGCACGAGCCCTTCGCCGTGCTGCTCGGTGACGACATCATCGATGCGCGCGATCCGTTGCTGAGCCGGATGCTCGAGGTGCAGGTGGCGCGATCGGCCACCGTCATCGCACTCATGGAGGTCGACCCCTCGATGACGCACCTCTACGGTGTCGCCTCGGTCGAGGCCACCGACGAGGACGACCTGGTGCGCGTCACCGGACTGGTCGAGAAGCCCGAGCAGGGCACCTCTCCCTCGAACCTGGCGGTCATCGGGCGCTACGTGCTGCAGCCCGAGGTCTTCGAGATCCTCGAGAACACCCCGCCCGGAAAGGGTGGCGAGATCCAGCTCACGGATGCGTTGCTCACCCTGGCGGAGGACGTGTCGATCGCGGGCGGGGTCTACGGCGTGGTGTTCGGCGGCCGCCGCTACGACACCGGCGACAAGCTCGACTACATCAAGGCGATCGTGCAGCTCGCCGCCGAGCGCGACGACCTCGGGCCGGAGCTCCGGCCGTGGTTGAAGGGCTTCGTCGAGGGGCTGTAGACCCGCACCCGTCCGCGGCGCGTTCGCGACCCTCGGACGCGGTATCCTTCGAGCAATGTTTGTGCCCACACTCTCCGAGGGTCCGATCGCGATCCGGCCGATCCGCGTTCGCGACGCCAAACCGCTCGAACGCGAACTGATCGAGAACCGGTCGTGGCTCCGCAAGTGGGAGGCGACCAACCCGAACGGGCCCATGTCGTTCGACACGCGGGCGAGCATCCGCTCGTTGCAGGCGAACGCCCGGGCCGGGCTCGGGCTGCCGTTCATCCTCGAACACGAGGGAGAACTCGCCGGGCAGCTGAACGTCTCGTCGATCAGCTACGGCTCGGTGGCCTCCGCGTCGATCGGGTACTGGGTCTCGGAGCGGTTCGCGGGCAAGAACATCACGCCCGTCGGAGTGGCTCTCGCGGCGGACTACTGCTTCTACTCGGTCGGACTGCACCGCATCGAGATTTGCATCCGCCCCGAGAACGCGCCGAGCCTGCGCGTGGTGGAGAAGCTGGGGTTCCGTTACGAGGGGCTGCGGCGGCGCTACATCCACATCAACGGCGACTGGCGCGACCACTTCTGTTTCGCGCTGGTGCGCGAGGAGCTGCCCGTCGGTGTGCTGCGCCGCTGGCGCGAGGGCCGCGTGCCGGTGGGCGACGGCTCGGTTCCTCAGAGCGAGCGCACGGCGGCGCTCCGCCCGCTGCCGGTGCAGCCCCGCTGACCGGGAATTGCTGACAAAGTCCGAACACGCGCCCGCCGTGCCCGGGCTGCCGCGCTCCGCGCCCCTACCGTAGGGGCATGACCACAGAATGGCTCGGCGGAGGCTTCATGATCGCCCTCGCGGCGGTCCTGTGGCTCGTCTACCTCATTCCCTCGTGGTTCCGCTCGAGGCAGTACCTCGCCACCGAACGCAACGCCGTGCGTCTGCAGCAGACCCTGCGCATCCTCGCCGAGACCTCCGAAGTGCCGGAGGAGGTGCGGATCGAGGCGAACGCCCGGAGCATCGCCGAGCAGGAGCGCATCCTGAAGCACCGGGCCGCTCGACGGGAGGCGGAGGCCATCCCCGCCGCCGTGCGCACTGCCGACCGGCTGCGCCGCTCCCGTGCCGTCACCGCGGGTGTGCTCGCCCTCTCGGTCGCCGTGGCCGTGCTCGGCGGTATGCAGGCCGTGTACACGGGGGCCTGGATCATCCTGGTCGCCGGCGTCATCGCCTCCGTCGTCAGCGTGACCGTGCTCGTGAAGCTCGCCAGAGCGGGCCGGGGCTTGCGTCTGCCGCGCCCGGTCGAGTCGCCGGTGGCGCACCCGTTCGTCGACCACGCCGACGGCGACGACTCATCCCTCGACGAGGCGGATGATGCCGACGACGCGGATGTCGCCGAGGAGGACCCCTCGTCGTCCGACGGTGGCTGGGTGCCCGTCGCCGTGCCGCGCCCGCTCTACCTGGGTCGCGCGTCGGCCGCGCCCCTCGGGCTCTCGGACTCGTCGTTCGAGCCTGATGAGTTCGAGACCGGTGTGGCCGCGCTCACGATGGGCGAAGCGACGACCGAGGAGTCGGCGCGCCCGGCCGCCGCGAGCGCCGACGACGCGAACCGCGAGTCGCTCCGCCGGGCCGCCGCCGAGGCGGAGGAGGCGCTCCGTGTGCGCCTGGCAGCCGAGCACGAGGCCGTGGCCGAGCTGCCCGCACCCCGCGAGGCCGCTCCCGCAGCTCCCGCCCCTCCCTCCCGCTTCGCCCGCATGGGCATCGTCGACGACGACACCGCGTCACACCTCGACCTCGACGCCGTCCTCGCCCGTCGCCGCGCCGGCTGACCTCCCCTCCTCTGTCGATCCGTCACTTGTGGTCGCTTAGAGCGCGCCAGAGCGACCACAAGTGACGGATCGATGACGAGGTTCACCGCTCTCGGCACCGTTGCCGAGCGTGAAGGGGCGGCGTAGCGTGGACGGGGCATCCGAGCGAGAGGGATGGCCATGGGCGAGGTCGACGACAACCCGGTGACGAAGTACCCCGCCGAGGGGTTCCCCAAACAGCAGCAGGACCAGCCGGGGCTGATCGGCAAGACCGATCCGCGCCCCGACCACGGCGAAGAGAGCTACGTCGGCACGGGACGCCTGCATGGCCGGCACGCGCTGATCACCGGCGGCGACTCCGGCATCGGGCGCGCCGTCGCGATCGCGTACGCGCGCGAGGGCGCGGACGTCGCCATCTCCTACCTGCCCGAGGAGCAGGAGGATGCCGACGACACCGCCCGCTGGATCCGCGCCACCGAGCGTCGCGCCCTGCTACTCCCGGGCGACGCCCGCGACGAGAAGTACTCGACCGGCCTCGTGGAGCGTACCGTCGCCGAGTTCGGCGGCCTCGACATCCTGGTGCTCAACGCCGCCTACCAGGAGAACCGCGACGGGCTCGAGAACGTGCCCACCGAGGAGTTCGACCGGGTCTTCAAGACCAATCTCTACTCGATCATGTGGATCGCGCGCACGGCCATCCCGCACCTCAAGCCCGGGGCCTCGATCATCGTCACCTCGTCGATCCAGGCCTTCTCGCCGTCGCCGGCGCTCATCGACTACGCCATGACGAAGGCGGCTCAGGTGGCCTTCGTGAAGGCGCTGGCGCAACAGCTCGGCACTCGGGGCATCCGAGTCAACGGCGTGGCGCCCGGGCCCATCTGGACCCCGCTCATCCCGGCCACCTCGTGGCCCGACAAGCTGCCCACCTTCGGTCAGGACACCCCGCTCGGCCGCGCCGGGCAGCCCGCCGAGCTGGCGCCGGCCTACGTCTTCCTCGCCTCGCCCGAGGCCTCCTACGTCTCGGGCGCCATCGTCCCGGTCACGGGTGGCAAACCCCTGTGACTCGCGCGCATCCGGGTCGCACGACGACTGGACGGTGTCCGAGTTGAGGAAGCGCGCCAAGGAGATCGGCCTGAACGGGTGGAAGCGCTGCGCGATTCGTGAGGCCGATGCGCGGCCCGCGGCGACATATGCCGCTCGGGACATGAGTCAGCCTCATATGATGACTGCATGAGCGACGACGCCGCGATTCGGATGCCTGTCACACCCACTCGGGAGTCGTCGCGCGCCGCGAGCGCCACTTCCTCGATCGACCTCTCGAAGCGCGATCTCACCCTCGACCTGGCGCGCGTGTTCTGCGTGCTGCTCGTGGTGGTGATCCACCTGTTGATGGTGGGCGTGGGCTTCGGTCCCGACGGCGCCGTCGAGGTGTCGCGGCCGCTCGAGGCGCAGTGGTGGTTCGCGCCGGTCACCTGGGCCGGGCAGATCATGCCGCTGTTCTTCGTGGTCGGCGGGTTCGCCGCGATCACCGCCTGGCGGAGTCTCACACGGCGAGGGGGCACCGCGGGCGACTACGTGCGCAATCGCGTGCTTCGGCTCGCGCAGCCGGCGCTGCCGTTGTTCCTCTTCTACGTGGTGGTGATCGGCGGCGCGCGCGTCATCGGGATCGATCCGCAGCTCGTCGACGTGGCCGTGGTGGGTGCCGCCTCGCCGCTCTGGTTCCTCGCGGCGTACACGCTCTGCCAGGCACTCGTGCCGCTCATGGTGTCGTGGCACCTGCGGGCGCCTCGCGCGACGCTGATGGTGCTGCTCGCCGGAGCCGTGGTCGTCGATGCGCTGCGGTACGGAACCGGGGTCGAGGAGATCGGCCTCGCCAACCTGTTCTTCGTCTGGCTGCTCGTGCAGCAGCTCGGCTTCTGGTACGCCGACGGCTGGTTCGCCGCCCGTCGCTGGTGGACGCTCGTGGCCATCGCCGCTGTCGCCTATGCGAGCCTCGTGCCGATGACGGTGTGGGGTCCGTACTCCGACGACATGCTGACGAACCTCAACCCGCCCACCCTGCCGCTGGTGGCGCTCGCGGTCGCACAGGCATGCATCCTGAAGCTGTTGCGGCCGGCGCTCGCGAAGCTGATGAACACGCATGCGGCGCGGGCCTTCGTGTTCGTGATCGGCACCCGGTTGATGACGATCTACCTCTGGCACCTGCCCGTCATCCTCATCCTCTCCGGAGTCGCGCTGCTCATCCCAGGCGCGAGTCCGGCGCCCGCGAGCCTGGCCTGGTGGTGGACCCGACCGGTGATGTTCGTGCTGGTGATGGCCGCGGTGTTCGGGCTCTCGTTCCTCGTGGGGCGCTTCGAAGCACCCCGCGAGGTGGGCGTCACACCGCCCACCGGGGTGGTGGCGTTGGCCACGGTGCTGGCCTTCGTGCCGCCCTTCCTGGTGATGGAGTTCTTCATGGATCTGCCGATCGCGATCATCGGGAGCGTGCTGCTGTCGGCGGCCATCCTGCTGCTCGGGCGGTGGCCGGCGACCCGTCCGTCGCCCAGTTCGCGTTCCGCGGCTTTTTCGTCGTAAACTGTCTGGGTTGTCGCGAAAGCGTCAGCGGGGCTATGGCGCAGTTGGTAGCGCGTCTCGTTCGCAATGAGAAGGTCCGGGGTTCGAATCCCCGTAGCTCCACTGGTAGAAGGGCCCCGAGATTCCAACGATCTCGGGGCCTTCTGCTTGCTCACGATCGAGCCGTGTCGTTGGAGATCGTCCCTGAATCGTCCCCGGCGTGTTCAGCGAGTATCGCGTTGATCCGTGCGATTGCCACGATATCGGCGTCCGTCCCCATGAAGTGTGAATAGAGATCTACGGTCAGGGTCATGGAGGCGTGACCGAGCCAAGTCTGGACGGTCTTGGGATCGACCCCGTTGGAGAGCCAGATCGTCGCAGCGGTGTGCCGCAGATCGTGGATGCGCCGACCGCGGGCATGCTTGGCCCACCGGACGCGACGGGTCCAGTTCTTTCCCCCGGTACGGTTCCCCGCGGCGTTTGCGAATAGCAGTTCATCCGGACCCTTGTCCTGCTTCCACGCGTGAAAAATGGGCAGCAGCTCCTCTGCGAGCGGGACTGTCCTCGCTTTGCCGCCTTTGGTCGTGTTCCGAATTATCTGGCCGTCGGGTCCGGATCGACTGATTCGGATCGCTGGGTAGGGGAGGTCCTGCACGTCACGTACTCGCAGTGCCATCGCTTCGCCCCAGCGAATTCCTGTCAGCCCGAGTACGAGAGCTAGGTCGGCCCAACGATCGCTTTCCTCCTTGAGCTTGCCGTAGACCTCATGCAGCTCCCTGACGGTGAACGGGTACACCTCGTGAGCTTCGCCAGCACGACCCAACGGCACTCGTGCAGCCTTGGCGGGATTGTCCACGATGATTCGCTCACGAACACACCATGAGAAGAACGACGAGAGGGACGCGCGGAAACGGACGAGTGAGCCGCTGCCGACGTGCTTCGAGGCATCGAGCAGCAGGGCTTCGACATCCGATGACCGGACGCTACCAAGTGGGAAGCCGACAACGCGCTTGGTTACGTACGTTCGCGTCAGGTACTCGTCTGTTTGGTAGGTCTTTCCGCTGACCGATTGCTGTCTCATCACAAGCCAGCGCGCCAGGGCTGATCCAACCGACTCCTGCCCGAGCTTTGGGTCGATCCAGTCGCCCGATTGCAGCCTGCGCTTCTGATCGGCTTCCCATCGGGCCGCGTCAGCACGTCTGTCGAACGTCCGCGAGGCAACGACTCGACCATGGGCCTTGACCCGGACTCTCCAGGTTCCCTGGGCGGTCTTGTTGATCATGCGGCCGATCCCGCTTCTCGGTTCTCGATCCACGAGTTAATGGCCGACATCCGATAGCGCGCTACGCCTCTGATGAGGATGAATGAAGGCCCGGTGCCGTCATGGCGCATGCGAGACAGCGTCGAGACGGACACGTTGAGGTACGCGGCAAGCGCGCGGCTATCGAGCAAAGAGCCCGATAGGATATGTTCAGCATTTACACCGGTAACGTACGGTTCTCGTTTAGCGTTCATACAGACTATTTGAGCAGGCGTAAGCGCATTGCTGTCGAAAAATGGTTTCGACCGATCTAGAGATGCGAAAGGGTCACCTGTTCCCGCGAGCAGGTGACCCCGACTGGCTTCCAATGCAGCGCAGCTCCAGGAATGCGCTGCTCGCGACTGCGACAGTCAAACTCGACGATTTCGACCCTTAGTCGAGTTCTCGAAGTCTTTGTAGCGTGCGACTCGCGCGATGTACAGCCCCGACGTGAAATTGCTCAATGAGATCGAAAATTCTCGTGCTAACCTCAAATCGCTCCGAACACCTAAAAACATTCACGCGGCATTTAAAACATTCACGAGACACGGGCGGGGCACCCGGGTTCGTAATCTGCGGTCCGGGATCAGTCATCGAAAGATTGGCCTCGTGGTGAAAAAGTTTGAAGTGCTCGTTTCGAATCGTTGGATCGTCGGCGAGCAGGTGCTCTGCGACGACAGGTCCTGGCTGCAGGGTTGGCGCCTGGTCGTGGCTCGCCGCCTGCTGCGGTCTGTGCTCGGTCGTCCGACCGGGAACTGTGTGTATCTGATTACTGCGCTCGATCGCGAGCCGGAGTGGGCTGACGCCTAACCGGATCGGTGTCGCGTTCTCGCGGAGAACCTACTCAGTCCTCGACTGACACGGCTGATCGCCGTGGGTTCCCCGCGAGGCGCTTTCGCGCGCACGCGACACTCTCTTCCGGTTAGCCAATCCGTAGTCAGACGATCGGCAAAGCCTTGCGCCTACGGCGCATCCTCTGACGACGGAGTTCTTGACGAGTCTTCGGCGGCGAAATGTCCGGCGAAGAACGGGGCTTACAGTTCTCGCGTCTTAGCGACGTAGAGAGGAAGCAATGAATCAGGTCCGTGTGGATCAGCAGGAAGATCGGCGTCTTCGCTGGCGCATGATGGCGATGCAGTGGGCGATCGGATCGGGGCGAGGAACGCAGCTCTGCTCCAAGTATCGACAGACAACGCGCAATGGCGATATTTCTACCGACGACTCCGTGGCGCCCGACTGGGTGCAGACGATGGGTCGATTCCGCGAGGTCGGAGCCGAGATCACCCCTGTCGCAGAGCACATCAAGGGCCTCATCGCGTGCAACTGCACGTCTTGCGTCATACACGGTCCGCAGATTGCACGGGCGCATATGGTCCGGCTGACGAAAATGCTTCGGTATCACATGGGTTACGTCGAAAAGGGCTATCGGGCGTACCTCATCACGTTCACGACAAGGCATAGCGTGGACGACCGGCTCGACGACCTGATGACGGCGGTCAAGAAGGGAATGGCCAGAGTGACCGGGGGATCGTCCTGGGAGCGTGACCGCCGGGACTTCGGAATAGCAGGATATGTACTTGGTACGGAAGTGCCTCGAAGCATCGAGAACGGCTGGCATCCGCATGTGCATGCGATCGTCATGACAACGAGAGAGTGGGACAAGGAGGAGTTCGAACTCCTCGAGGGGCGTCTGTTCGATCGTTGGTCGGCAGGCCTTCTCAAATCGGGCGCTCCAGGTATCAAGCCTCCGTCGCGAGATCGAGGTATTGATGTCCGTCGAATCAGTAGCTGGCGAGGTGTGCCTGCCTACCTCGTCAAGATGGGTGCTGAGATTAGAGCGGCCGATGTCGGCGATACAGATGCTGAGATTGATCGCGTCAATCGGGCGCTCATCGGTGCCGCAAGTGAGATCACGCGTGGAGATCACAAGAGCGGTCGAACCGTCGGTACTGAGTCACTTCGAGACATCGAGGTCCGCACCCTTGACGCGTGGGAGCAACATCCCTGGAAGATTCCCCGACTCAAAGCGGGAGACCACATCAGGCAGCGCGAGGGAGTTCAGAAGTTCTTCATCGAGACAAGAGCTGGCGAGCGACTAAGCCTCAGGGTTCCGAAGGAAGGCCGCGATCTGCTGGAATACCAAGTCGCTATGCGGCGGCGCAATCTCATCACGTATGCGCACCACCGGGAGAGTCCGGCGACAGTCGAAGACGAGCATTGGAACAGAGTTCTCGCAGCGGGTAACTCGCACGAGGATAACTTGAGACGGGTACCGATCGACTTCGGCGACGATGAAGTCGAGTACTGGATGGACCCACTGAGTGGCGAGATCGTGTCAGATGAGACGTCGGAAAATGATCAGTCGATCATTGGGACCGAGACTGGTATGGCGTTCATGCGGGGAACGCATTTCGACGAGCGTTGCCGATTCAACGCCGCAATGCGCTGCCAGTGGTTCGAAGCAAACGATGCCGGCGACGAGGCAGTGCTCGAGTTCGGCAGGCTTCACGGATGGGACGTTATCACTCGCTCCGAATATCTCTGGATCATGTCGGACTTCAGGCTTAGTCTGCATCAGGACTTCAATACTCTGACGTCACGGCGGGTCGAGAGACGGCACCCCGGTATCGACGAGGACCATGTCAATGACTTGGTGGTGGGGATCATGCTGGAGCGGGCTTGGCCTGAGCTTGTGGCTCGAAGAAGCAACGCTAAGTATGAGATTTACCAAGGGCTGACGCCTGGTCGCATCACCGCTGAGAGAGAACTTCCGAATCCTGATCGGCCGAGGCGCCGCAGAGCGGCTCTTTCGGACGCTTTCGCTAGCGCGACGCGACCGAAAGCACGGCGCGATCAGGTTTTCTACGACGACGAGTGGTATTGATTCTTCACTGATCGCGCATTGCTGGGCAACCTGAGCGCCGCTAGGAGAGCGATCGATCGAGATATCGCCCGACGTTCTCCTAGGGCCTCAAATCGCCGCTGATCGCTTCGCCGCAGCCCCGACCAGGCTGCCATCTTTTGTTCGAGTGACTCGAATGTGTACACGAAACCTGCTGTCCGGGTTTTTGACACAACCCGTGGTAGGGTTTGGGTATGACATTCGACACGGGAACCTTTGTTTCTCAACTTGACACTGAACGTGTCGGGTTAGAGGAGCGACGTGTGAGGTTGATACAAGAACTGCAGAGCGTCGAAGCGCGCATTGCGGACATCCAAGCTGTTGTCGATGGAATTCGCCGACTCGAAGGCTCGGACAATGAACTATCTGGGAACGAGCCGTATGGGTCGCGGCCGAATTCCACTAGTCCGCCCCTGTTGATCATGGGGACCGAGCCAGACACTCCAATCGCCGGGACCCGTCGGCGATCCACGGAGGAGGTCGCGAGCATTGTGGATGGATCACCTGAAGGTCTCAGCAGGCAGGAAATTCACGCTGAGTATGACCGGACGTTCGGTATCCCCGAATCGTGGACGGTACCTCAGAACGCGCTCAACAATGCGATCGGCCGCGCCGTCAAGAAGGGACTTATCGTCGAGCGCGGGGGACGGTTGTTCCCTCGTGGCTCGTGATCGGGGTTTGGTGATGGACCCCGATATCTCGACCGAAGGGAAACGAACATCCCAATAACGACTTCGGGTGGCACTCCCGAATCGCCTGGACGCAGGTAGTGCCACCCGTCGGGATGCACCAGAGTCGCATCTGAGCATCTCGCAGCCCCGGTAGGGGTATCAGGTCCAACGCGACCTGGGTGTGTGATCGCATTTAGTCTACTCGGCGACGACTGGTGGGCAAGCGTTCGTGAGGGAGGGTCAGTTTAGCTGGCTCTCCCTCGTGAGTATTCGATTGTCTTCGATCCCTGAGGGGGCACGCGTTTGGACCCGCATTTGAAGAACCCGGCAGGCCGTCTGTGGCTGTTCTTGAATGACAGCACGAACAACGGCGTAGGTCCGAATACGGCGATTCTGAATTCATGGTCGGAGTACTTCGGGCTCGAAGCTCACCCGACTCCAGAATTCCTCGAGGCCGTAGCCAAGGTAGTTGCGCTACCACAAGCCATTCGCTCCGTGGTGGAGGGCCTGATAGCTCCGCCAGTTCCGAAGGAGTACCTGGTAGACGAGCTGCCGAAAGCGGAGAACGCCCTGACCCTGGCAGTCAATTTCAGCGAGACTATTGGCAACTTCCGCGGGAGATACGATGCGGGAACCCTCAAGTCCTTGGAGTTTTGCAGTCACGTGCTGAATAGTTCGGTGCCGCGTTTCATCGAGGTGGACAAAGACACGTTGAGTCAGCTGCACGATCTCCTCGAAGATCTGATGAATCTGATTCGAAACGACGAAAGCTTGACGGCAGATGTTAAACGGATTCTCTTTGAACACACTTCCGCGATGTCGAGGGCCGTCGATCTCTACAAGATTTCGGGTGTCGATGCCGTTGTAACTGAGTTCGACGCTTTCCGTGGTCACCTCGCGCGGGCGCCTGAAGTAGTGGCGGCTGCCAAGCGTTCACAGGGAATCTGGAAGAAGCTCGAGGAAGTCTCTGCAAAAGTCACAGTCATTCTCGTGTTGCTCCATGCCCCCTTCGCAGTCGCGGGCGATCTCGACACCTTTAAGTCTTCGTTGGTGATCGAGGCGCCCGTGACCATTCAGGCTCCCGAACCTGCTCATGGGACTCCCGAAGCGGTCTGAGAAAATGCCCGGGTAGCAAGAGGAAACTACCCGGGCCCGCGTTGGCCTCAGCAAAGACCAGCACGCCTAGTTCCCCTAGCTGGGGAGATTGGATCGCCGAGCAGTGCTCGGTCCGCGTCGGGAAAGCAAGAGAGCCGTGCCCCCCGTCGCGCCGAGCACCAATACTCCGATGGTTCCAGGCAGTAGGTCCAATCCGGTCGAGGCCAACTCTGTCTGCGGCGCGGCGACACCATCCGCAATCTCGACGGGTGCTGGTGCAGCGGGTTCCACGTCGTCGTCAGCGGGAACGGCAATTGGAATCGACGATTCATCTGTTGGTTCGTTGGGTTGGTCAGGGATGGGAGTCGAAGTGGTATCGGATGGAACGTTGGTTCCGCCGTCCGGACACAGCGACGTGACCGGCGGTTCCTGCACCGGAGCGCCGTTGACGAACGTCACGAGCACGTGAAGGCCTTTGCCCTCCTGCGTCCTGGCCTTCAACATGATTGATGTGCTGGCGTCTGGGACCTGGTCGAGGTAGTCGCCGGGAATCGGGTTCACGTAGGTGAGAATCCCGGAGTCGAACGTGACGCCGACCTGATCGCCCACGTCACCCATGCCATCCAGCTTCCATGCCTCAGCGAGGGGGTGGGTCAGAAGGTCGTACGAGACGGTGGGCTGCCGAAGATCGGAGTAGACCGCGAGTCGCAGGATCCAGTCGTTCGGGTCAGCGAAAGAGTTGAACGTTCCTACCGCCGGATCTCCGGGGCAGTAGTACTCGGTGTGAATCACCTCCTGGCCAGGGAGCGCATACTGAGCCGGCGGATGCCAATCGGGAGATTCAGTGTCTATCCCGATCGCGTTTTCGGGCAGCAGATAGTCGGAGGTTTCCTCTGCTGTGGCGCTAGACATCGGAACGAGAACGAGCGCTGCGGCCGCTAGAAGGCTAGCGGCGAGGTGCTGAATTTTCATTGCTTTCCTCCTGAAATGAGACCCCTTCAAGGGGTAGTTCGTTCGAGTTCGACGACTGTAAGCGCTCGACGAGCGAGCGCATCGATTTCGCGTACTAGAACGAACCACCATCGAGGGAGAGAGCGGGCAATAGCATTAGCCCGCTTACGAACGTCAGGGGACGATATGAATCTGTTCAATCGAATTGGGGTGGGCACACTCACTGTGCTCGTTGCAGCGATCGGCCTAAGCGGCTGCGTCAGCGGCGACGGTGCGCTCCCGACCCCGAGAGAGTCGAGCCACGATGTGGGGCAAACCCGTCCTCCATCCACGCCTGATGCAGCGAAGATTCCTGGCGACGTCGATGGCGACGGCAAGCTCAGCGGTTGGGAAAAGGAGCAGCTCGTCGCCGCCTCGTACACCACCGCCAGCGGAGAGATAGTTCCGCTTCCGGCTGATGGTCCTCTTCCTGCTCCCGTGATCGCTGACATCCAGGCATCTTCGGGCGGAACGATCGTCGCGAGCGGGCAGGCGCCCAGCAACGCCGAGGATGCGGGTGCGAAGGGTCAGGCCTTCCTCGACACCGTTGCGGCCATCGAGGCAAAGATCGGGCGCAAGGTCGTCACGGTCGCGTACGTGTATGACGGCAACTCGGGTGGGAACGCCTGGTGCGTTGGCGGTATGGAAGCGGCGGGAGTTGGTTGCTTCGGAGATCAGCAGTCCGCGATCGATGCTGCAAACGCATGGGTGGGCGGACGCACGAGCGTCTACGCAGTGATCCCGTTCTAAGGACCGTTGTGCACAGATCCTTCGAATTCGTACGAAGCCCAAAAATAATGTCGACCTGGATTCGAGCGCTACAAGTTCTTTAACGATTCGTCCGGCTGCCCAGCAAGGCGCGAAAGCCGCGAGTCATCTAGAGGATCTGGAGTGTAAGAGATGAAGTCATTTGCAGGCGTGGTGACCGCCGCCATCGTCGTCGGAATCGCCGTTTACTTCGGGGCGATTCCATTCGCGATCAGAACGGCTCAGGCTAGCCAGATAGGTCAAGCAATTCAGGTCGTCGCAGACGCGCAGGCGGTGGCAAGAGACGTCGATGGCGTCTACTCCACGGATGCAGCGGCGCTCGTGTCGGGTGAGTTCGGCGTAGCTGCCTCTGTGCCATCTGGCTCGCGGGTCTCGGTCAGTGTCGATCAGACGCAGGGTGGCTACCTCATCGTCTTCGTCAGTGCTTCCGGCGACTACTTCTACGGTGGCGCATCCGGTGAAACCAGATCGGGTACGAGCTCGTTCAATTCGGAGCTCGCCGCCGATGTCGCTCCCGACGTGGAGCTTCCTGAGGATTTCACGCCTGATTTCAGGTTGTTCTAGTTCGCGATTCAGATTTACATGATCTTTCTCATTTCGACGCTACAACGTAGCTAGTCGAAAAAGACTCCTGATCAGGCATTAGCCAGGCAGGAAGAGGAAGGAATCAGAATGGCAAACTCAACTATCCCGGTGTCAGCAGCGGATCTCGTCATCATCGCGTCGGGCGGGGACGTAAGGGATCTCACGGTCTACGGCGACGACGCAACTCGGCAGACACGAAACGGTGCCGACCTGGTGCAGCTTCGCGCCACGGTGTTGATGCATGGCAAGTCTCTCGGGGAGGTGGCGTTGCAGACCTCGAAGTCGAACTTCGCAGATGTGCAGGCGGGGGACGTTCTGCAGGGTTCCGGAGAGGCGGAACTCAAGTTCGCGGGCACGAGCGACGACTGGGGGCTGCGTGTCACGACGTATGTCCAGGGGCTGCACCAGATCCCTGGGCTGAACGCCTGGGGTGCTCTCACGGATCTGATCAAGCGGGCTCAGCAGGCGGCCAAGTAGTTGACCCCGTTTTGGTGGGGGCTGCCTCGGTGGCCCCCGCCAAGCGTCGATGCGAGAGGAGCGGACGATGAAGCTGGGCACAATTCGGGACGGGATAAGGACATGGTGGATTTCGCAAGGGCGGATACCTGGCCGCCGGAAGTGGTGGGTGATCGGAGGGGTTGGGCTAGTGATCTTGCTGCTCTCTTCGACGATGAACGGGCTACTGAGCCTGTTGATCTCTGTGGGTGCAGCGGTTGGGCTGAGCGTCGCGCTCGTGAGCGTGCGGAGGAAGCGCGCCGAGAGGGGCGCTGATCCGATCGGGCCGTGGGCGCGGGCGGGGGTCGTGGGTGGCATCGGGGCGGTCGTGGCGTTGATCATCCTGCCGTCTACCTATGGAGGGATCGAGGCGCTCTCGTCGCAGGACGATCCGCTTGCTCACCTGCTGCGCGCGGCGCTGTTCCTTCTCATCGAACTGCTAGTCGGGCTCGCGTTCTTGGTGGTAACAATCGTCCTCATCGTTCGGGCTGTAAAGGCGCGATCGGCGAGATCGACAGCTACGTGGACCACAGCGAGCGCACGTGGCGGAACTGGCACGGAAGCTGAATTGGCCAACACCTCGGGCGCGACCACAGCGGCTGACTCCGAAAGTCTGCGCGTGATTCAGATCCTGCGATCGCCTGCCGTCTTGAACGAGATGATGTACTACGCGGGTCTCTACGTAAACGAGCGCAGCACGTACTCCGAATCCTCGGCCAAGCGGGCACGTTTCGACTCGGGGCGGAGTCTTTTGGTCGAGGGAGCGACGTACTCCCTGGAGAGGTACAGGAATCGGTCTCGCAACGGCTCGATCACGAAAGACGGCCAGCAACTTACGGTTCCAAGTCTCGTTGGGCTGGAGCGATCGACAGTGGGCCCGGTGGCATTCTTGACCGCGATCCCCGGCGCAACGGAGAACACATACGATCTCGCTGCTGATCGTCTCGAAGTCGCTATGCGCGTTCCTGAAATTCGAGTCTCCCAGCTTCCCGAGGATCGCGCTCGAGGACTCATGCGAATACAGTTCGTGGTTCAAGATCCGCTGCGCGAACCGGTGCGGCCGTCGTTCTTTGATGAGCACCCGGCGCAGTCCCCGATGCTCCTTCCGCTGGCGTCGAATGAACTGGGTGGCACCTACAACTTTCCGATGCATCACACCCTGATCGTAGGTGCCACCGGCTCAGGCAAGGGTTCGGTCATTCAAGCGATCATCCGCCAGATGGCGTGCTGGAAGCAAGATGGGCTGGTGCAGTTGTACGGAGCGGACCCGCGGCGCGCTGAGTTGAAGGGCTACGAGCGCACTTCGCTCTTCGAGGCAGTCGCGTTCGACCTCGAATCCATCGCGGCAATGGTCGATTCAATCGTCAACGACGTGCTGAAGCCGCGTCAGCATGCTTCTGGCAGATCGTTCAGGCTTTCGTCTGATCGACCGCTAGCTGTGCTCATCATCGATGAGTTCTCGTCGCTTGCTCAGGACAAGAACTTCGCGAAGAGCGGACTATACGAGAACCTCAACGTGCTGTTGTCTCAGGGGCGTGGCGACGGGGTATACGTGATTGCAGCAAGCCAGATTGGTCAGAAGGAAGTGATCGGGAATCTGCGACAGCACTTCGCGAATCGCATTGCACTGCGCGTGGATACTCAGATCGAGGTCGACATGGTGATGGGGGCCGGATCGTTGGAGTTCGGAGCACGGCCGCATCTGATCCCTAAGGCGAACGAGTCGAATGGGTATGCAACAGCCGGTGTTGCCTACGTCAATTCCGAGGAATTCCCGCGTCCGATTCGGGTCCGCTTCCCACGAACCACGGATGCAGATATCGAGGCGCTGTTTGCTCAGTTCCCAGCTTCTGAGGGAGGCAGTCAGCAGCTCGAACAAGACGAATAGTCGTCCCCGTACCGTCCCCGCAGACTCAAGAATCGTGCGAATGACCGGCAAGGTTGATAGCTCTGCAACGCCAGCAAAACGCGAGGGCATCCGCGTCGTGACGAGTTCCGCGTGATGACGCGAGGCGCCGATAACTTTCGCAATGAGAAGGTCCGGGGTTCGAATCCCCGTAGCTCCACCACACCGAAGAACCCCCGAGATCACGGCGATCTCGGGGGTTTTCTCGTCAGGGCGTGTCGCGGTACTCCCAGCTGTGCGGAGCGACCGGGGAACCGCCGAGGGTGCGGGCGTCGTCGGCGAGATTGAGGGCGAGGGCGGCGCTCTCGCCGTTCGGGCCCGTCGCCACCAGCAGCACGGCTTCGTTGCTCAGCTCCTCGGCGGTGACCTGTCCGTGTGCGAGCCAGGGGTGGCGTCGGCGGAACGCGATCGCCTGGCGGTAGAGCTCGAACACCGGTCCGCCCGGCCAGTCGCCGGGCGACGGCGGGAATTCGGGTCGGATGGCGTCGTCGCCGCCGGCCCGTTCCTCCTTCACCGCGCGGAGGCCGCGCTCGTCACCGGAATAGATGCTGGGGGTGCCGGCCACGAACATCAGCACGGCGATCGCGTGCCCGAGGTGGCGCTCGTCGTCGATCGCGGAGGCGATACGGGTGACGTCGTGGTTGCCGAGGAAGGTCAGCGGCAGGAACGCCGCCGAGAACTCGTCGTGACGCTTCAGCGACCAGGCCAGCTCGAACCAGTTGCGGCTGCTGATGGCGCCGCGGATCGCGCTCCACAGCTCGTATTGGGTGACCGAGTCGAGCCCGGACTCCTCGACGTAGGCGACGTAGTCGCCGTGGATGACCTCGCCCACGAACCAGGCATCCGGATACCGCGCCCGCAGCGGATCGATGCACGCGCGCCAGAACGCCGGGGGCACCGCGTACGCGGCATCCAGTCGCCACCCGTCGATGCCGCGGTCGAGCCAGCGGCCCATCACCGTGCCGGCGAGCGCGATGACGTCGGGATGCTCGTGGTCGAGCACGACGAGGGCGTCATGGCCCTCGAAGACGTCGACGCTGAGCCCGTCGACCTCGACCGCATCGGGGCTCGAGGAGAAGCGGGCGGCCGCCGCCGAACCGGGCCCCGCGGCGACGGCCTCCCGCCACCACGGATGAGCGCGTCCCACATGATTGAACACACCGTCGAACAGCACGCGGATGCCCCGCTCCCGGCAGGCGGCGAGCAGCGCGTCGATGTCGGCGTCGTCGCCGAGGCGGGGGTCGACCCGGAAATGGTCGATGGTGTCGTATCCGTGCGTGGCGGAATCGAAGACCGGGCCGAGCAGAAGGCCGTTCGCGCCGAGCGCGATCAGATCGTCGAGCCAGGGCAGGAGGCGGGAGAGCCGATGCACGGTGGCGGGGCCGCGTTCGCCGGAGAGGTCGGCACCGACGAAGCCCAGCGGATACACCTGCCACCAGATCGCGTGATCCGCCCAGGGAGCCGAGTGGGGAGATGGTGCGGGGCCGGTCATCCGATCAGTGTGCGGGGCCGCGCCGCCCCGCGCAAGCGAAGGCCGATGGCGGGCGGGCCCCGACGAGCACATCGGAGCGCGCGCCGGACGCCCCGAACGAGGGCTGCCGCCAGCGGCGCCGGAACCCTAGGGTCGAGATCATGTCGACAATCGCGTCCCGCCCGCCCGTTCTCTCGAAGGGCCTCAAGGTCGCGACAATCGTGTTCGCGGCGCTCGCCGCCGTCGGGCTCGTCATCACCCTCATCCTGCTCGCCCTCACCGTCGGGCACGACGACACCGAGGAGTTCGGGTGGTACTTCGCGTTCTCGGTGGTCGCGTCGATCCTCAACGTGATCCCCGCCGTCGTGGCCCTCGTCCTCGGCATCGTCGGGAGACGCGCCGCGAGCCGCATCCCACTCGTCGGCATCGTCATCGGCGCCTTGGCGCTGGTGATCCTCGCGGGTCAGTTCATCTTCCTCGCCACGGTCTGACATCGCGGCGCCCGCCGGCGGTCTCAACCGAGCAGCTTCGCCTTCCCGGCCGCGAACTCGTCGTCGGAGAGGATGCCCTGACCGTGGAGTTCGGCGAGCTGCTGCAGCTGGCCCATCAGGTCCCCGCCCGCCGGTGTCGCTGCACCGGGGGCGGCGGTCACCGGGGCCGCGGCCTGCTGGGCGGCCACCGCCTGCTGCGCGGCCCGATCCATCTGGGCCTGTTGCTGCTCCTGCTCGTAGGCGGCCGCCTCCGCGGCCTGCTGGTCCTTCGCGTCGCGACGTGAGCGCATCCCGCTCGACACCGCGGTCGCTGTTCCGGCCACGACCGCCGTCGTCGCCGCCGCGCGGATCAACCCGCCACGTCTCATCCTCCGACCGAGCATGGTCTCCTCCTTCGTTCTCCTCCGGCGTGCTTCACGCTCTCGTCGCCGTGACGAGTTCGTTGACGACGGGAGCCGGAATCCGCTCCGAACCGAGCACCAGTCCGCCGGCGCGATCGAGCGCCTGGGCGAACTCGCGGGCCCACGCGTGCTCCACCACCAAGATCGCCGCGGACGATCCAGGCGGGAGCGACTCGGCGAGGTCTTCGACGTCCTCGTCGCCGGCCAGTCCCATCTCGGCCACGTCCAGGTCGCTCACCCCGTAGTCGTCGGCCACTTCCTCGATCTCGAGCACGGTGAGGTCGCCGGAGTCCGATCGCGAGACGAAGAGCAGGTCGAGCAGATTGACGGTCTCGGTGCGCACGAGATCCCGGATGGCGTCGACGACGTCTGCGCCGGGCCGCTCGCCGGCGAAGCCGATGAGGTAGATCTCGACGGGGCCGTATTCGAAGTCGGTCATGACGGCGGTCCTTTCCCACAGCAGCCCTCGGATGGGCGGTGCATCGACGATAGTGCGGCGATCGCGGGCGCGGCTCATGCTGATCGGATGATGCCGAATGCCGGCCGCGCGGGCACAGTCGTCACGACCAGGAAAAGAGGTTGGGATCATGACTGATGTCAAAGTGACCGGGTGGGTCGGCTGGGGGCTCTTCGCGGCGGTGATCCTCGTCGTCAGCGGATTCTTCGGGATCATCCAGGGATTGGCCGCATTGATCGGGCCGGACACGTACTACGCCGTCGGTGGCGGATCGCTGCTGCTGTTCGACGTGCAGGGCTGGGGGTGGTGGACCCTCATCATCGGTGCGCTGATGGTCGTGATCGGCGCCGCCCTGTTCGCCGGTCAGACCTGGGCGCGAGTGGTGGCCATCATCCTCGCCGTGCTGAGCGCTCTGGTGCAGATGTTCCTGTTGCCGGCGCAACCGTGGTGGGCGCTCATCGTCATCGCGGTCGATCTGCTCATCATCTACGCGCTCACGGCGCACGGGCGCGAGCTCCGCGCGGTGAGGTCCTAGAGGGGGCGCTGGTGGCGACCGACTACACCGACCGTCTGCGCCGATTGGCGATCAACGAGGCCGGCGTCGTCGATGGGACGCTCGGTCCGTCGTTCCAGGCCGCCACCCTCGATCCGAAGACCCTCGCCCTGGTGCGCCTGGCCGCCCTGGTGGCGGTGGGGGCAACGGAGCCGTCCTTCGGCGAACAGGCGGACGCCGCGGTCAGCGCAGGAGCGTCGGCCGATGAACTGGTCGACGTGCTGGTGGGCATCAGCGCGGTGGTGGGAACCCCGCGAGTGGTGGCCGCCGCCCCGGAACTCGCGCTGGCGCTGGGATACGACCTCGACGACCTCGTCAGCTGAGGGCGCACGGGGATCAGCCGCAGATGAGCCCGATGGCCGTCGCCCTCTCGACGGCGTCACTCCGTGAGGAGACACCGAGCTTGCGGTAGATGGCCCCCACCTCGGTGCTCACCGTGTTGCGCGACACGAACAGGCGCGCGCCGATCTCGGGCATCGTGAGATGCGTCTGCAAGTAGGGCAGCAGCCGCAGCTCCGCCGGTGTCAGGGGTGGCACACCACCGCCTCCGAGTGGGACCGAATCCACCAGGGCGCGGAAAGCGGCGACCTCGTCGTCGAGTGCACCGAGCGCGGGGCGATGCATCCGGATGTCGGCGACCTCGTGCAGGAGGTGGCGGGAGGTGGTGTCGTCGCCGAACGCGAAATACGATCTCGCGAGGCTCAGCCGCGCGCGGACGGCGAGCGCCGGCGCCGCATAGGTACTGAACTGACGCGCGCGCATCGCCCGGGTGAGATCCTGTTCGACCGTCGGCGCGCCGCGGTGGAGGGAGAGCCTCGCCGCTCCGGCTTGGGCCAGGGCCGCCGTCGCGTAGTCCTGCAGGCGATGCTCGGCGATGCAGGCGAGGGCACGCTCGAGACGACCCGCTGCCTCCACCCAGCGGCCCCGATCCATCGCGATCATCGCCAGCTCGGCATCGGCGAGCACGCGCACGTCGTGATGACCGTTCGAGAGCGCGACGTCGGAGGCCTCGGAGAACAGCTCTTCCGCGCGATCCACGTCGCCCACCAGGAGCTGGGCTTCGCCGGCGAGGCCGAGCGCCTGGTCGCGCCAGACGCTCCAGGCGGGTTCCTCCGCCAGGCCGAACGCGGCATCGGTGACGGCCTGATCCGGCCCGTGCGCACACATCATGGCTCGGAGCATGGCCCGACCCGAGGCGAACGATGCCGTGCCGTCCGCCGGCGGCTCGTCGAACGAGAGGCCGTCGACGGCGGCCGCCCAGCGATCGGCGGCGACCGGATGCCCGGAGATCACCGCGATCCACCCCGCCAGCACCGCGAGCGGCGGGTAGCCGGCGACGGCACGATCGCCGAGCGCAGCGATCCAGCGCTGCACCGTCTGCAGGTGCCCGGCCTGATAGGTGCGGAGGGCGACATCGGCGACCAGCCGGACGCAGCGGTCGCGGTCGTCGGTCTGAAGCAGGTGCTCGATCGCCATCACCGCCGATCCGTTGGACTCGTACCAGTCCGCCGCTCGGGTGTGGAGTTCGGCGGTGATCTCGGGTTCCTCCCGACGCAACTCGCCCAGGAGGAACTCGCGGAAGAGCGGGTGATAGCGGTACCACTCGCGCCGCCGATCGAGGGGGACGAGGAAGGCGTTCAGCGCCTCGAGTTCTCGCAGGCGCGCTTGCGAGTCCTTGGCTTCCAACAGGGCGTCGCAGAGGCCCGCCGAGAGTCGCTCGAGCACCGCGGTGCGGCGGAGGAACCGCTGCACGTCACAGGGGAGACCCGAGAGCGACTCGCGGTAGAGGTAGTCGGCGACGTAGCGGTCGTCGCCGGAGACGGCGACAGCCCGATCGGGCGTGGCCCGCGCGATCTTCGCGGCGAGGTAGACGCCGACCGGCCAGCCCTCCGTGCGAGCCGTGACGGTGTCGGCGAGTCCCGGCGAGAGCTCGACGTCGGCCTCCGCGAAGACCTGCTGGGCGCCCCGGGAGTCGAGGGCCAGATCGTCGACGCCGACCTCGAAGGTCGCGTCGGCGGCGCGCAGCCGCGGGACGTAGGGCTGCTCGGCCCGTCCGGCCGCCACCAGCTGGGAGCCGTCGGGGATGCCTCCGATCACGAGGGCGAGGGCGTCGTGACAGGCGGGGGAGGTGATTTCGTGCACGTCGTCGAGCATCACCACGAAGGGCGCCGGGCTGCCGCGGAACGCGGCCGCCAGGCGGGGCGCCGAGCGCCCGAGCACGGAAGCGCCGTGGCGCCGCATGTCGCCGGCGAGGGCGGGATCGGCTCCGGTGGCGCGGGCGAAGGAGGCGGCGAGCAGCGTGAGCAGAGCGGCGGCGTCGTCGTCGAAGCGGTCGAGCGACACCCAGGCCACCGGGCGGTCCTCGACGGCGGCCCACTGGGCGAGGAGGCTCGACTTGCCGTAGCCCGAGGGCGCCGTGACCGTCACCACCGGCCGATTGCTGCCGCGAGCACGGGCGATCAGGGTCGCCCGGCTGACGAGTCCCGCCCGTGCCGCGGGAATCGCGAGTTTGGTCTCGAGCAGAAGCAGATCGAGAGGGCCCCCTCTCGGAGGTGCGGCTCGAATGGTGTCGGCCACGCTCGAAGTGTAGGAGGCCCCACCGGCCGTATCAAGCATTCCGGAACGCCCCTGCGGTAACCCGCACACCTCACCCGATCCGCGTGAAGTCGTGATCGTGCTCGCGCGCTACCGTCGGGCACCACCAGGAGCCATCCATGAACGATCCGCTGTCGACCGCGAAGTTGCGGCACGACTTCGTGACGCCGCAGCTGGTCTCGGGCACCGTGCTCGTCAGCGTCGTGATCGCGGTGGCCGACGAGAGCGGCGGCATCCTCGACGTGTTCGCCATCACCATCCTGAGTGTCCTGGTGTTCTGGTCGACCGACGTCTACGTGCAGACCGTGAGCGCGCAGCGCCGGAGCGGTGACGAGGACCCGGTGCGGGTGGGTGCGTCCTTCCGCCTGGCCTTGCACAAGTCGCGCGGATACCTGCTCGCGGGGATCGCGCCGGTCGCGTTCCTGATCGTCGGCCTGTTCGGCCAGAACCGCGGCGCGGTCGCCTACTGGGTGGCGCTGTGCGTGGGGGTCGTGATCCTCGGCGTCGTGGGGTGGATCGCATTCGGTCGCCGTAGCATGCCGTGGTACCTGAGGCTGGCGGGCGCCGGCTCGACGGCGATGTTCGGGGTGCTGGCGATGCTGCTGAAGATCCTGGTGCAGTGACACCTGCGGGGTCGGGGCGCGCCTAGAAGAGGGTGTCGTCGGCGCGCGCCACCGGGGCGGGCTCGACGAGCGGTGCCGGCCCTCCCGGGAAGCCCGGACCCGTGTCGGGTTTGCGGCCCTGCGCGAACGCCTCCGCGGCTCCGCGGGCACGGATGTCGGCGGCCTCGTTCAGTTCGTGGCCGACGTGGCCCTTGACCCACTCGAAGGTGTAGCGCCGCCCGGCGACGGCCTCGTCGATCTCCTTGATGAGGTCGAGGTTCATCACCGGCTTGCCGTCGCCCTTGCGCCAGCCCTTGCGCTTCCAGCCCGGCATCCATTTCGTCACCGTGTTGATGACGTACTGGCTGTCGCAGAGCACGTGCAGGTGGTCGTCGACGTGCGCGGTGGCCCGGAACAGTTCGAGCACCGCCTTCAACTCGCCCATGTTGTTGGTGCCGTGCGGCCAACCGCCGGCCGCCCAGGTGGTGTCGTCGATGTACCAGGCCCAGCCTGCCGGTCCGGGGTTGCCGAGCGCGGAGCCATCGGCGGAAGCGGTGATTGTCATCGACTCCAGGGTACCGGCGTCGCGGCCGCACGCCGGTCACCGGGCCGCGTCGAACGGGTGTTACGGCCGTGTAAAACGTTCGGCGAACCGCGATCCATCCCTTGCGCGTGTCCGGAGCGCGATGCCAGAATCTCTACTATTGCGATAACGGGTCCTTAGAATGTAAGAATTTGAGAATCCACTGGCTCGACAGGAGCCACCGAGCGAGGGGAACCACAGATGGCCGAGCGCCGACGCCATGCCGAGATCTCCGGTGGGGGTTTCGCGGGACTCACCGCAGCCGCCGCACTGGCCCGGATGGGCTGGAGTGTGCGCGTGCACGAGCGGGCCCCCGAGCTCCGCACCGAGGGCGCGGGCATCGTGCTCTGGAACAACAGCCTCCAGGTGCTCGACAAGATCGGCGCCATCCACGACCTGATGACCGACTCGATGACGCCGCCGGCCTACGAGACGCGCATGAACAACGTGATCCAGTCGCAGGAGACGCTCGACGGCATCCGCTGGCGCACCATGACCCGCCCGCACCTCTACGAGACGCTGCTGCTCGCCGCGCGCGAATCGGGTGCCGAGGTGGTCGCCGGGTCGGAAGTGGTCTCGGCCACCGCCGACGGACGGATCTCTTTCGCGAACGGTGAGACGGCCGAGGCCGATCTCATCGTCGGCGCCGACGGAGTGGGCTCGGCCGTGCGCGACTCGCTCGGCGTGCCGCTCAAGCGCGAACGGTCGCGCGACGGCATCACCCGCTTCCTCGTCCCCCGCCGCAAGGCCGAGCTGCAGGTGCTCGAGCCGGACACCGAGTGGGACAACGTCATCGATTTCTGGAACCTCGACCCCCGAGTGCTGCGCGTGCTCTACACCCCGGCCAACGACAAGGAGCTCTACATCGCGCTGATGTCGCCGGCCGCCGACGCCGACGGGTCGCGGGTGCCGATCGATCTCGATCTATGGACCTCGGTCTTCCCGCAGCTGGCCCCCGTGCTCGAGGTCGCCGCGGAGACCCCGGGCAAGTACTACGGCTACCAGACCACGCGCCTGGACTACTGGACCGACGGCAAGGTCGCGCTCATCGGCGACGCCGCGCATGCGATGTGCCCTGCACTGGCCCAGGGCGCCGGATGCTCGATGCAGAACGCCTGGACGCTCGCCGTGGCTGCCACGGCCGCCGCCGACGGAGACCTGCCCGACGCGCTGAAGCAGTGGGAACGTCTCGAGCGCCCCATCACCGACCGCACGCAGGACAAGTCGCAGTGGTATGCCGACACCCGCGAGATGGCCAAGGGCGGGCAGTTCACCGGCGACAGCGTCGAGGCCGCGCTCTACAACCCCACCGACCCCAACCGACACGAGGTGCACGCATCATGACCATCGATCCGTACTACGACGTCCGGGCCTGGCACTCCTTCGTCCAGGAGACCGTCCACGACCTCGGTCCCGCGCCCGAGCAGCCGCTGATCAAGGCGGCCGTGGCTGTGGTGATCGCGAATCCGTTCGCCGGTCAGTGGGTCGACGACCTGTCGCCGCTCACGGATCCGAGCGCGAGTCTCGGCACCGAACTCGGGCGTCGGGCGGTAGCGCTCCTCGGCGGCCGACCGGCCGAGAGCTACGGCAAGGGCGGCCTCGCCGGGCTGAACGGCGAGCAGGAGCACGTGGTCGCCTGCGTCACCACCGTCTTCGGCAACGCCCTCCGCGATGCCATCGGCGGCGGAGAGGCCTGGATCTCCTCGGCCACGAAATCGGCCGCGGCCGGCGCGACCATCGACATCCCCCTGGCGTACAAGGACGAAGTTTACGTACGGTCGCACTATGACGCGATCACGATCACGATCCCGGATGCGCCGCGACCCGACGAACTCGTCATCATCGCGGCCGTGGCCACCGGTGGCCGCGTCAACGCCCGCGTGGGCGGCCTGACCGTCGCCGACGTCGTCGCCCGCAAGAACTGACCGCCCGAACCCGAGGAGCAAGCGTGACCTACGAGCACACGCAGTACTACGAAGACCAGTCCATCGCGAGCGTGCTCGCCGACGTCGCCCGTGCCCACCGCATCCTGGAGCTGGAGGGCCACGGCGACATGTCGATGGGCCACCTCTCCTACCGCGACCCGTTCGGGCGCGGACTGTGGCTGAAGCGCGGCAACCTCGCCCTGAGCGAGGTGGAGGGCGACGATTTCATCCTCATCGACTTCGACGGCACCGTGCTCGAGGGCACGGGACTCCGCCACCTCGAGTGGCCGCTGCACGCGGAGATCATGAAGGCGCGACCCGACGTGAACTTCGTGGGCCATTCCCACGCGCACTACTCCACGGTGCTCGGCGCCTCGGAGGAGACCCTGAAGCCCTACAACAACCACGGGGTCTGGTTCGCCTACGAGGGCGTGCCCCGCTTCGCCGAGACCAGCCACATCATCACCACGGTTCCCCTCGGCGTCTCGGCGGCGAAGGCGCTCGGCAACGCACAGGCGATCCTGCTCGCCAACCACGGCATCGCCTTCGTCGGGAGCACGGTCGCCGAGGTGACCCTGACCGGCATCTTCCTCGAGAAGGCGGCGCGCTTCCAGGTCGACCTCAAGTCGTCGGGTTTCGCTCCGATCGAGCCCGACGCGGAAGAGACCAAGGAGAAGTTCGATCGCATCTACCCCGCCAAGGCGCAGCACAACTTCTGGACCTTCTTCAATCGGCGCCTCGAGCGCGTCGAAGGCGTCTACGGCATCGGCATCTCGCCGATCGCGTTGCCGCCCGGCATCTGAGTCACCCCGTTCCGCCCCTTCCATCACGCGAGAAAGAGTATTGAGATGAGCAGTCTTCCCAGCATCGCCACCGTCATCGGATCGGGCACCATGGGCCCGGGCATCGCCGCCACCCTCGCTCGTGCGGGCGCGACGGTGCGCCTCTACGACATCTCCGAAGACGCGATCGCCCGCGCCGAGGCCGCCTACGGCGTCGTGCAGGGTGTCCTCGCCGCCGTCGACTCGCCCTCGGCCCCCGGCGGTTCGGTGACGTTCGGCACCGACCTGGATGCCGCGCTCGAAGGCACCGAGCTGATCATCGAGGCCGTTCCCGAGAAGCTCGAGCTCAAGCAGAAGGTCTTCGCCGACCTCGAGGCGCGCGTGGGCGACGACGTCATCATCGCCACGAACACCTCGGGCATCCCGATCACCACCATGGCCGAGAGCCTGCGGGTGCCCGGCCGCCTCATCGGCATGCACTGGTCGAACCCGCCGCACCTCATCCCGATGATCGAGATCATCCCCGGCCAGGCCACCGACGACGCGCTCGTGGGCCGGCTCACCGACATCGTGAAGGCGTTCAACTACGTTCCCGTGCTCGAGAAGGAGATCCCCGGCTTCGTGGAGAACCGCGTGCTCTACGCGATCCTCCGCGAGTGCATGGCGCTGCTCGAAGAGGGCATCGTCACGCCCGAGGGGCTCGACGCGTGCGTGAAGTGGGGGATCGGATACAAGCTCTCGGTGATCGGCCCGACCCGCCTCCTCGACATGGCCGGTCTCGACATCTACCAGGCCGTCTCGAGCTACCTCAACAAGGATCTCGACGTGAGCACCGACACCCCGCAGTTCATCAAGGACAAGATCGCCGAGGGCAAGCTCGGCTTCAAGTCGAACGGCGGAATGTACGAGTACGGCGAGGGCGACGTCGACGCCAAGCGCAAGGAGATCGTCACCGGGCTCATCGCCGCGCGCAAGACGCTCTCGTCCATCCCGAACGTCTGATGCCCCCGGCCGTCTCCGTCGAGGAGATCGACGACGGCCTGCTGCGCACCCGGGGCGCCGATGTCGACATCGCGTTCCGGATGCGCGGCTCCGGCCCCGCGGTCGTGCTGCTGCACGGCACCTCCGCGAACCACGCCGTGTGGGAGCCGGTGGGTGATGCGCTCGCCGACCGCGCCACGGTGATCGCCGTGGATCAGCGCGGTCACGGCCGGAGCGACAAGCCCGCGACGGGATACTCCGGGCCGGATTTCGCCGACGACGTCGTGACCGTGCTCGACGCGCTCGGCCTCGAGCACGCGGTCGTCGCCGGCCACTCGCTCGGCGGCCGCAACGCCTGGCTCGCGGCGGCGCGGCGTCCCGATCGGGTGTCGGGGGTCGTCGTGGTCGACTACACGCCGTACGTCGAGGCATCCGTTCTCGACGAGCTCGCGGTGCGGGTGGCCGGAGGCTTCCGCGCCTTCGCCGACCCGGCGGAGATCGAGGCCTACCTGCGCGACCGCTACCGGCGCATCCTGCCGGGCGCCGTCGAGAGGCGGGCGCGCTGGGGCTACCGCCAGCAGGGTGACGGCACCTGGGTGCCGTACGCCGACCCGGAGGCCATGCGCCAGCTGATCGAGGGCTTCCGCACGCCGTGGGACGCCGAGTTCCGGGCCGCTCGTCAGCCCATGACCCACCTCCGAGGCGCCGGGAGTACGATCCTGAGCGAAGCCGCCTGGCAGGCCGCGATGGCCGACCGGCCCGCCGATCGCTGGGTGGTGGTGGACGAGGCCGACCACTACATCCCCGAAGAATTCCCCGACCTCATCGTCGCCGAGCTCGATCGCGTGCTCGGGAACTGACCGAAAGGAACACCATGCCCATGTTCGACAAGCTCGCCGTCTCGAGCCCCGATTTCGAGAACCTCGGTCGCATCCCCGATCGCCTCAGTGCCGACGGTGGCAACGAGACGCCCGTCGTCGAGTTCGCCGGCGCCCCCGAGGGCACGGTGGAGCTGGCTCTCATCGTGAACGACCCGGATGCGCCCCTGCCGAACGGCTTCACGCACTGGGTGGTCTACGGCATCCCCGCCGACACCACGACACTCGACCTCGCAGCCGACGGTGTGAAGGTGGCCCCGATGGGAGCCGGCCAGAGCGTCTGGTACGGCCCCCAGCCTCCGGCGGGGCACGGCGTGCACCACTACTTCTTCCACGTCTACGCGCTCGGCACCGCTGTCGAGGGAACTCCGACGCGCGAGGAGTTCCTCGCGACCTACGCGGGCGACGTGCTCGAGACCGCGCGTTACGTCGGTACGTTCAGCAACGACTGACCCCGGATCATGCCCATCACCGACGCCCACATGCACGTGGGCGACTTCCCGACCTTCGGCGTGAGCCTCGACGAGGACGGGCTGGCGGAGTACCTGGCGAGGAACGACATCGACACCGCGATGGTGTTCCACCAGGACAACGCGATGGTTAGGCGCGTCATCCAGGACGTCCCGGGTGCTTACGGGTTGTACTGGGCGAATCCCAAGAATCCCGACGTGGTCGCGGAGCTCCGGGACTTCCTCGACGACCCGAGGTTCCGCGGGGTGAAGCTGCACCCCTTGATGGACGGCTTCCACCCCGACGACCCGCTGGTCTGGCCCATCATCGAGCTGCTCATCGAACGCGACCTGCCTGCGCTCATCCACTGCGGGCATCCGATCTTCTCGCTGCCATGGAGCATCGAGGAGCTGATCGCGCGCTACGAGGAGGCGAAGATCATCCTCGGTCACATGGGGCACGGGAACGTCGTGTACATCGACGCCTCGATCGGGGTCGCGTCGCGGCATCCGAACGTGTGGCTGGAGACCAGTGGGATGCCGATGAGCATCAAGATCCTCGAGGCCGTGCGCAGAGTAGGCGCGGATCGGGTGATGTACGGGTCGGACGGCCCGTGGCACGAACCCAAGGTCGAGCAGCTCAAGGTGCAACTCGCGGGCCTCGAGCCCGCCGACCTCGACGAGGTCATGAACGGCACCGCCCAGCGCCTCTTCCTCGGCGCCCACGCCTGACCGCCGCATCGACCCGTCACTTCTCGTCGGAAACACGCTCTCAAAGCGACGAGAAGTGACGGGTCGATGCGACGGGCGGGAGGTCAGGCGTCGAAGTGGGCCGCGAAGGACTCGGCGATCGCGAGGACCGAGGCGTGGACGGGGCCGGCGGTGATCGACGGGATGATCGAGGCGTCGGCGACGTGGAGGTTGTCGAGACCGCGGAACCGCAGGTCGGGAGTGACCGGGGCGGCGTCGTCGGCGCCCATGGCGAGGGTGCCGACCGGGTGGTGGTGGGTGATGGCGGCGCGGGCGATGAAGGCGTCGAGCGCGTCGTCGTCGGAGGCATCCGCGCCCGCCTCCGCCAGCCACCGGGCGGGGAGGATCTCCTCGTCGCGCCAGCCGGCCAGTCCGTCCGACCCGCCGACGAGCCGCGCGTGCCGGAGCGCCGCCCGGAACGTGGCGCGATCGTGCTCGGTGTCGAGGTAGTTCGGGTCGATCACGGGCTCGTCGGCGACATCCGGACCCGTGATGCGGAGGGAGCCGCGGCTGGTGGGGTTGGTGACCCCGAACAACAACGTGTAGCCCTCGCCGGGCGCCACGGCTGCGGCCGCCTCGGGGAACGACTCCGAGGCGCCCGGGCCCACGACGCAGCCCACCACGATGTCGGCGGCTCCGGATGTCGCGGAGAGCCCCTCGAGCGAGAGATACGTCATCGACTCCGACAGCTGCAGTCGCGTCGGAGGCACCGGCCGGTTCGACCGGTAGAGGGTGCCGGCGCCGAGCAGATGGTCGTGCAGGTTGCGTCCGACCCGCGGCGATGACAGCACGGGGGAGACCCCCGCCGCGGCGAGCACCTCGGGGTCGCCGACGCCCGAGCGCATGAGGAGGAGCGGATCGCCGATCGAGCCGCCCGCCAGGATGATCTGCCCGGCCGTGATCACCTCGTCGACCCCGTCGCGCGTCACCTCGACACCCGTGACCCGTCCGTTCGCGATCACCAGGCGATGCACGGTCACCCCGGTGAGCAGGGTGAGGTTCGGGCGGCCGAGCACCGGATCGAGGTAAACGTCGGAGACGGTGACCCGGTTTCCGTCGCGGATGGTGAGCGAGTTCGGCGTGGCGCCGAGCATCTCGCCCTGGTTGTGGTCGGGGATGCGCGGCACGCCGAGCGCGTTCCAGGCCGCGAGGTAGTCGAGGACCAGGGGGCTCGAGAGCTCCGGCCCGGGGAGCAGCACCGGCAGCGGTCCGTCGGCGCCATGCACCGCGTCCGCTCCGCCGGAAAAGTTCTCGGACGCGCGGAAGAACGGCAGCAGACCGTCCCACGACCAGCGCGGATCGCCGGTCGCCTCGACCCAACGGTCGAAATCGGCCCGACACCCGCGCATGTGCGCCATGGCGTGAACGAGGCTCGAGCCTCCCGGACCCTTGCCCCGGGCCCAGTCGAGGCTTCGCCCGGCAAGCCCGGGCTGGGGCGTGGTGTGGTAGGCCCAGTCGTAGGAACGGCCGTGGATGAACGGCCACAGCTCGGGCCGCCGCATCTCCGGGTCGGTGACCCGCTCACCGGCTTCGAGCACCGTCACCCGACGCGTCGGGTCGGCGCTGAGGCGGTTGGCGAGCACGCTGCCGGCGGAGCCCGCCCCGATGATCAGGACGTCGGAGAGCGCCACCGTCAGTTGCGGGTGTGTCCGGCGTCGACCACGAGGGTCTGCCCGGTGATCCAGCCCGCCTTCTCCGAGGCGAGGAAGGCGACCGCGGGAGCGACGTCCTTCGGCAGCCCGCGACGGTCGAAGGCCTGCATCGGCACGACGTATTCGAACCCGGCCTGGTGGGGTCCCGAGAGCACGCCTTCGCTGGCGATGATGCCCGGTGCGACCGCGTTGATCGTGATGCCGAGCCGCCCGAGCTCGCCCGCGAGCGCGCGCACGAGACCGATCGACGCCCCCTTGGTGGCCACGTAGTGGGCGCAGTCGGGGGTGCCGGCCACGAAGGTGTTCGAGGCGATGTTGACGATGCGGCCGTAGCCCGCGTCGCCCATGACGGGGGTGACGGCGTGGGTCACGAGGTAGAGGCCGTCGAGGTTCACCGACATGACCTTGCGCCACTCCTCGAAGGTGATGTCGGCCCAGGGGGTGAGCGGCACCAGGGCGGCGTTGTTGACGAGCACGTCGATGCGGCCGAGCTCGTCGACGATCTCGCCGACCACGGTGGCCACCTGCTCGGGGCTCGACACGTCGAGCGTCTTCGCGATGCCGCCGATGCGCTCGGCGACCTTCGCCGCGCCCTCGCCGTTCACGTCGGTGACGACGACCTTCAGGCCCTCGCCCGCGAGCTCCTCGGCGATGGCGGCACCGATGCCCTGGGCGGCTCCGGTGACGAGGGCGACGCGCTGTTCTGTCTCAGCCATGGTTCGGTTTCTTCTCTCTGATCGGGTGATGTCGTGACGAGCGGTCAGTTGCCGCCGTAGTACTCCGGTGCGAGCTTCCACTCCTGGAAGGACTCGAGTTCGTGCGACGGGTAGATGTCGGCGTTCTTCGTGCGCGCGAGGTAGTTGAGGCGGCGGATCGCCTCGACCGACTTGGTGGGGTCGAGGTGGAAGCCCGCGATCCACTCCTTCTCGAGCGTGGTGCGGGTGTAGCCGGCGTCGCCGCAGAAGAGCATGCTCTTCTCGTTCTCCAGCTCCACCAGCAGCGAGTAGTGGCCGATGGTGTGGCCGGGCGTCTCGAAGAGCCAGACCCCGGGCACGACCTCGTAGTCGCCGGAGATCGGCTTGTAGGTCACGCCGGGGTGGTCGAAGGTGAGGTCGGAGTAGCCCAGGCGCTCGAACGGCTCCGGCACCTTCGCGTGCCGCAACTCCTCCTTGTGCACGAGGGTGGTGGCCTTCGTGAGGTGCTTGTTGCCGCCCACGTGGTCGAAGTGGAAGTGCGAGTTCACCACGATGTCGACGTCGTCGGGCGTGAAACCACAGCGTGCGAGTTGCGCCGGAATGGTCTGCTCCTCGGTCTGCTCGGGCAGCTCGAAGGGCAGCACCTTGTTGACGTGGTCGAGGTCGAAGCCGGTGTCGTAGAGGATCAGGGCGTCGGGATGCTCGATCAGCACGCTGTACACCGGGAACCGCACCGGGTTGCCGGCATTGATGTGCCAGTGCACGTCGGACTCGTCGATGACGAGCGTGCCGCCATCGAGCAGGTAGACCTTGGGGTCCGTCATCGTGGCCTCATTCCATGGATTCTCATATGGCGCTAATTAACGATCACGTTATGAGAACCGATTTCTCAGTGTCAAGAGGCTCGCTCGGAGTTTACCCATCGGTAACACGCTCAGCCGGCTGCGACGGCGGGGAACTCGGGGAAGGTCGGCGCGAAGTCGTAGTGCGCCCAGCGATAGCAGTGGTCGAGCTGCGGATCCTTCGCGAAGTCGCCGATGCAGGTCGCGTCCTGGTATCGATCGCCGCTGTCGTCGGTGTAGTGCACGCGGCACAGCACCTTCCAGACCGTGTCGGGGACTGCCGGGTCGTCGACCAGGTGGTCGGAGGGCAGCCAGCACTCGGTCGAGGTGATGGCGTCGGCCGGCACGTTGGAGGTGGGACCGGCCACCGCCGCGAGGGTGGTGAGCGCTGCGGCGTCGCGGTCGGAGAGCGGTGCCGGCCCGGCGCATCCGCCGAGCAGGAGGAGCGAGGCGAGAGCGGCGAGACCAGCGAGAGGGAAAGCTGCGCGTCGGGGCATTGGGGTCTCCTTTTCCCTCATGGTCGGGGGCGCGTGTTTCCGGAGTGTTAAACCTGCAGATTCGTCGTTGACGCTGCCTTCGTTCTTCTCATACTGTATCGCTACCCCCGCACATTGTGAGAAGAACGTACCGAATTGATAACAACGAAGTTCGGGGGCCCTTACTCGAGAGGAAATCTTCGGCAATGTTCACATTCAGCAGCGGCATCCAGCGCCGCACCGTCACCCGGGTCGCCGTTCTGGCGACCGCGGGCGCTCTAGCCGTCAGTCTCGCAGCGTGCTCCGGCGGTCGCGGCGGAGACGAATCCACCGGTGACGCCACGACGTCGGCCGGAACCACCGTCAGCAAGTTCGCCCTCGTCGCCCCGGAGAACGAGTCCGACTTCGGCTGGAACCAGGCCGGTCTCATGGGCGCCGACGAGGCGGCCACCGAACTCGGCATCGAGGTCACCCTCGTTCCCGACGCCGGGTGGGACAACACCGAGACCGTGCTCGGCCAGGTCGCCGACGGCGGGGCGCAGTTCATCATCGCCCACGCCTCGGGCTACGGCGTGGCCGCCACCAGCGTGGCCGACGCGAAGGACGTGCCCATCCTGATCCAGGACGCCGGAGAGAACATCCCCGGCAAGATCGCGGTCACCAAGACCGAAGCGCAGGAGGGCGGCTACCTCGCCGGCATCGCGGCGGCGATGACCACCAAGAGCAAGACGATCGGCATCGTGGTCTCGGCCGACGACCTCAACTGGTTCAAGATGTCGGCCGGATTCGCGGAAGGCGTCTACAGCGTCGACCCGTCGATCAACGTGCTCTACACCTCGGTCGGCCCCGCAGCCTACGCCGACGCCGCGGGCGGCAAGACCGCCACCGAGCAGCTCATCGCCTCGGGCGCCGACGTCATCTTCGGCATGGGCGACGGCGCGACCCACGGGTACCTCCAGGCCGTCGAGGCCTCCCCGGGTGTGAAGTACATCGCCGACATCGGCGACGTCAGCTCGGGCCTCAACGACCCGAGCGTCCTGCTCACCTCCGTGCTGTGGAACTACGGACCCACCTACGTCCAGGCGATCACGGATGTCGAGGCCGGCACCTTCGGCGAACAGGGCTACGAGCTCACCACCGACAACGGCGGCCTCTCGCTGCAGGAGACCGACCAGCTGACCCCGGAGATCCAGACCGCGATCGACACCGCCATGGCGGGAATCGCCGACGGCTCGATCGTGCCCACCCCGGCCACGACGCCCGACGAGGTCGCCACGGTCATCGCGGCCAAGGGCGCCTGACCCGACCCGATCAGACAGGACTCGGTGCCGGGCGATCCGGTTCGGCACCGAGTCCGATCCACTCTTGCCGAGGAGACTTTCTTGACACCATCGACCGCGCCGGATGTGATCTCGCTCCGCGACATCACGAAGGCCTTCCCCGGGGTCGTCGCCAACGATCACATCTCGCTCGACATCGTCAGCGGCCAGGTGCACTGCCTGCTCGGCGAGAACGGGGCCGGCAAGTCGACCCTGATCAGCATCCTGGCCGGCATGCAGCAGCCCGACGCCGGCACCATCTCCATCAACGGCGAGCCCGCCGCCATCACCTCGCCGAAGGCCGCCGTGGACTACGGCATCGGGGTGGTGCACCAGCACTCGACGCTGGTGCCGGCCTTCACCGTGCTCGAGAACCTCATGCTCGGCGAGTCCGGCCTCATGCTCAAGAAGAAGCAGGCCACGGAACGCCTCGACGAGCTCTCCGACCTCCTCGGCGCGCAGCTCGACCCCCACGCGCTGGCCTCCGATCTCGGTCTCGGCCAGCAGCAGCAGGTCGAGATCGCGAAGGCGATCTGGAAGGGCAGCCGGCTCCTCGTGCTCGACGAACCCACGTCGATGCTCACCCCCCAGGCCATCGAGCACCTCTCCGAAAGCGTCGCCCGCGTCAAGGCCCAGGGGCTCGCCGTGGTGTTCATCACCCACAAGCTGCGCGAGGCGTACGCCATGGGCGACTGCGTCACCGTGCTCCGCGGCGGCCGCAACGTCGGCCACATCTCGGTGGAGGAGCTCGCGACCTACAGCGAGCCGCAGGCGCAGGACGCCATCCTCCGGGCCATGTTCGGCGACGACCTGAAGACCGTCGGCGCCGAGGATGCGGCCGACCTCGCCGGTGCCACCGAGTCGACCCGCGAGATCCGGAGCATCGACCTGGCCACCCGGCCGGTGCGCCTGGAACTGCTCGGCGTCTCCAGTCACGGGCACGGGCGCGACGTGGAGGTCGACGACGTCGCCCTCCAGGTGCACGAGGGCGAGATCCTCGGGGTGGCCGGCATCGACGGGCACGGCCAGGGAGCGCTCGCCGAGGTCGTCGCCGGCCAGCGGTCGGCGTCATCCGGCACCGTGCGCTTCGACGGCAAGGATGTCACCCGCCTCGGCGTGCGCGCCCGCCAACAGCTCGGCCTCCGCTACGTGACCGACGACCGGCTGCACGAAGGCACCGTCGGCTCGATGTCGGTCGCCCTGAACCTCGTGATCAAGCGGATCGGCCAGCGCCCCTTCTGGCGGTTCGGCCAGATCCAGAACAAGGCCGTCGACCAGGAGGCCACCCGGCTGATCCGGGAGTACGACATCCGAACCCCCTCGCCCGCCACCCGGGCGGGAACCCTCTCGGGCGGCAACATCCAGAAGATCCTGCTCGCCCGCGAGCTCACCCACGGGGCGCGCCTCGTGGTGGTGAACAAGCCGACCTACGGGCTCGACCTGAAGACGGTGCAGCTCGTGCGCGAGATCCTCATCGACTTCGCCTCCGAAGGCGGATCGGTGCTGCTGCTCTCGACCGACCTCGACGAACTCGTCGAGCTCTCGCACCGCATCGAGGTGATCTCGCGCGGCCGGATCGTGGGCAGCGTGACCAATGACGGACCGGGAACGGCCGAGAGAGTGGGCCACTACATGACCGGCGCGATCGAAGGTGTGCAGGCATGATCACCGAGCACAGCCGCACGCGGAACGTGGTCGACGCCCTGGTGCGGTCGATCCTCCCGGTGATCCTGGCGCTCATCGTCGCCGGGTTCATCATGCTCGCGATGGGCAGCAACCCGCTCGACTTCTTCGCCGGGGTCTGGACCTACGGCATCACCGGGGGCAACTGGCAGCGCAGCCTCGTGCTGATGGCACCGCTGGTGATCGTGGCGGTCGGCCTCATCGTCGCCTTCCGTGGCCAGCTCTGGAACCTCGGCTACAACGGGCAGTACCTGCTCGGCGCGGTGGTCGCCTCCGGCGTCGGACCGTATCTCTTCGCGGCACTGCCGGCCTGGCTCGCGACCCTCCTGATCTTCGTGGGCGCCATCCTCGTCGGGGCGGTGTGGTCGCTCATCCCGGCCATTCTCAAGGCGCGCTACGGCACGAACGAGATCATCACCTCGCTCGTCATGTCGTTCATCGCGGTGGGCATCGTGAACCTCCTCATCAAGGGGCCGTTCAAAGACCCGAACACGCCGATGCCGCAGACCGCCGTGATCCCCGACGACCAGTTGCTGCCCTACATCCCGGGCACCGAGATCCACGTCGGCTTCCTCATCGTGATCGTGCTCGCCCTGGTGGCGCAGTTCGTGCTCAGCCGCACCTCGTTCGGGCTGCGGATGGACATCTTCGGAGCCAGCCCCAAGGCGGCCCGGCACGTGGGCATCAACTCCACCTGGATGGTCATCCTGCTCTTCGCGCTCTCGAGCGGGTTGATCGCCTTCGCGGGCTCGATCGACGTGCTCGGGCAGTACACCTACCAGAGGGCGAACTGGGATCCGCACTACGGCGACGCCGTGATGCCCTTCGTCTTCCTCGCACGGCTGAGCCCGCTCGCGGCCATCCCACTCGTCGCGTTCTACGCCGTGCTCGCCACCGGCGGCACGCTCGCGGCCCAGCAGGCGGGCCTGAACGTGGACTTCCTGCTGGTGATCGTGGGTCTCATCCTCATCTTCATGACCATCACCGAGTACGTGGGCGATCGCCGACGGCTCGGACAGAGCTACCTGCCACCGGGATTGCGGCGCACGCTCGTGCGACCCTTCGACGGAATGCGCGGAAGGAAGTCCTCATGAGTGTTCTCTCCGCCGCCTTCGTCACCGTCTTCATCGTCACCGTCATCGCGCAGGCGATGCCGCTCCTGCTCGCATCCGTGGGGGAGACCATCGGCGAGCAGGCCGGTGTGCTCAACCTCGGCATCGAGGGCGTGATGCTCATCGGCGCCTTCTCCGGCTTCGTGGTGACCCTCGCCACGGGGAACTTCTGGCTCGGGATGCTCGCCGGCGCGGTGGGAGGCATCCTGGCCAACCTGGCGATGCTCGTTCTGAACGTCTGGCTCGGGCTCAACCAGATCGTCATCGGCCTCGCGATCACGCTCATCGGCGAGGGCCTCACGAGCGTGCTGTACCTGCAGAACTACTCCAAGTCGAGCACGAGCCTCGGCACGGCGCCCGCGCTGCCCATCCCGTTACTGGCCGACATCCCGGTGGTCGGTCCCGCGATCTTCCAGCAATCGGGCATCTTCTGGGTGTCGCTCCTGCTCGCGATCGCGGTGGGGTTCTTCCTCACCAGGACCAACTGGGGACTGTCGATCCGCTCCGCCGGGCAGAAGCCGTCGTCACTGGATGCGGCGGGCGGCAGCGTGGTGAAGATCCGGTCGCAGGCCGTCATCCTGGGCGGCGCGTTCGTGGGCTTCGGCGGCGCCTATCTCGCGGAGCTCACCACGGCGACCTTCACCCCGTTCATCACGAACGGCTTGGGCTTCATCGCGATCGTGATCACGATGCTCTCGCGCGGACGGATCGTGTTCGTGGTGATCACCTCGTTCATCTACGGTCTCGCCGTGGCGATCGGCCCCGCCCTCCAGGTGCTCGGCTTCGCCGTGCCGGCCGACGTGATCAAGATGCTGCCGTTCATCGTGGTCATCCTGACGCTCATCATCTTCGCGCGCAGTTCGGTGGTTCCACCGGCGCTGGGCGCTCCGTACACCCGCGGCGCGCGCTGACGCGAGCCGGAACAGAAAGGCAGCTCCATGGCACTCCCCGACTTCACCCTCTCGGCCGGGCCGGTCACCGTCTCGGCCCGCACCCTCGCCGGGCTCGGTTCGCCGATCCTCTACCACTACGACCCCGAGTTCCTCGCGACCTTCCGGCGCACGCAGGGCAAGGTGGGGCAGATCTTCCAGACCGAGAACGACATCATCCTCATGCAGGGTGAAGCCATCGTGGGCCTCGAAGGGGCGTTGCGCTCGCTCATCACGCCCGGGATGCACGTGCTCAACCTCGTGCAGGGCGTGTTCGGCAAGGGCACGGGTTACTGGATCGCCGATTTCGGTGCCGTGCTGCACGAGATCGAGGTCGGCTACGACGACGCGGTCTCGCCCGCGCAGGTCGAGGAGTACCTCGACGCGCATCCCGAGATCCAGATGGTGTGCCTGGTGGCCTCCGAGACGCCCTCGGGTACGGTGACGGATGTCGCGGCGATCGGTCCGATGTGCCGTGACCGCGGCATCCTGACCTACGTCGACACCGTCTCCGGCGTGCTCGGCATGCCGTGGAAGACGGACGAGTGGGGCCTGGACCTCTGCGTCGCCGGCGCCCAGAAGTGCCTCGGGGGACCTCCCGGGGTGGCGCTCATCTCGGTGAGCCAGAAGGCATGGGACGTGATGTACGCGAACCCGGCGGCTCCTCGCGATTCCTATCTCTCCCTGATCGACTGGAAGGACAAGTGGCTCGGCGAGGGCCGCTTCCCGTACACACCGTCGGTGAGCGACATGAACGGCCTCGAGGCCTCGCTCGACCAGGCCCTGGAGGAGGGGATCGACGCGGTCGTGGCCCGGCACGAAGCCGCCGCGGCCGTGACCCGGGCCGGCGCGCGCGCGATGGGCCTGGAGCTCTGGGCGAAGCGCGAGGAGATCGCCTCGGCCTGCGTCACCTCCATCCGGCTGCCCGACGAACTCGACAACGCCGTGGTGCGCGACCACGCCCGCGAGGTCTACGGCGTAATGCTCTCGCACGGCCAGGGCGCGGGCAACCTGGTGCGGCTCTCGCACATGGGCCCGACCGCGGGCGGTCTCTACTCGGTGGTGGGCCTCGCGGCGCTCGGCCGCACGCTCGCCGATCTGGGGATGCCCGTCGACATCGGAGCCGGCCTCGAGGCCGCGCTCGCCCTGCTCAGCACCCAGCGGCACTGACATCTTCCGTCACGTTCGCGCGGTGCACGATTAGGATCGACAGGTGGTTCAGATGAGCACACGACAGCCGACCGGGGGCCGGGAGACCGGCTCCGCCGAAGACGGAGACGCAGTGACGGCGCAGCCGCAGCGCACCAAAGGCGTGGACAGCGCGCGCCGAGCACTCCAGATCCTGCTCCAGTTCAACGAGAACACGCCCGAACTGACGGTCGAGAACCTCATCGAGGATCACGACATCTCGGTGCCGAGCGCCTACCGGTACATCTCGCTGTTGCGGGAGATGGACCTGATCGAGGAGCGGGAGAAGGGGCGTTTCGTGCTCTCCCCGCAGGTGCTGCGGCTGGCGCGGGCGGCGGAGGCGTCGTTCGACTACCGGGCGCAGGCCCAGCCGATCCTCAACCGCCTGGCGGAGGTGACGGGCGAGACCGCGCTCTATCTGCGCCGGGTGAACGACTCGGCCGTCTGTCTCGCGATCGCCGAGTCGGATCATCCGATCTCCATCTCGTTCCAGCCGGGCAACCTGATGCCTCTGCACAGCGGAGCGGCGGCGAAGCTGCTGCTGAGCGACCTCTCCCCGGCGAAGCTCGCCCAGTACTTCCAGCGGGTCGGGCCGACGTTGACGAAGGCGGCCCGGGCGACCCTCGAGACCGACCTCGACGCGATCCGGGCGACCGGCTATGCCGAGAGCGCGGGCGAGGTCGACCAGGGAGTCTGGGCGAGCGCTGCGGGCATCCACGTGCGCGGGCGACTCGTCGGCGCGGTGACGGTGGTCGCGCCGGCGTACCGGCTCTCGGAGGAGCATCGCGACACCATCGCCGACGCGGTGCGCACGGGCGCGCGTGACCTGGAAGCCGCCCTGGCCGCGAGAGGCTGACACGTCCTAGAGTTCTGGCATGAGCACGTTGCTCTCGCTGAACGTCGGGCTGCCGAAGGATGTGCCGTGGCAGGGCGAGACGGTGCACACCGGCATCTACAAGGAGCCGGTCGAGGGTGCGCGGATGGTGCGTCGCCTCAACGTCGACGGTGACGGGCAGGGCGACCTCGCGGGGCATGGCGGCGAGCAGCGCGCCGTGTTCGTCTACCAGCAGCAGTCCTACGAGTATTGGTCGGATTTCCTCGTGCGCGACGATCTCACCCCGGGTGCCTTCGGCGAGAACTTCACCGTCGACGGGCTGCCCGACGACGAGGTGTGCATCGGCGACCGCTACCGCATCGGCGAGGCCGAGTTCGAGGTCACCCAACCCCGCGTGACCTGCTTCCGGGTGGGCCTTCGGTTGGCCGAGCCGAGGATGGCCGCGTTGCTGGTCGGCCACCACCGGCCGGGCTTCTATTTCCGCGTGATCACCGAGGGCGAGGTGCGCGCCGGCGACGCCATCGTCAAGACACGCACCGGGCCGCACGGGTTGACGGTGGCGCGGACCGACGCGCTGCTCTATCTGCCGGGCCGATCGGAGGACGACCTCCGCAAGGCGGTCGACATCCCCGCGCTCAGCCCGGGCTGGCAGCAGTCGTTCCACGACCTGCTGGGCACCGACCTCGCTGCCGCGACCGTGATCGGCCCGGCGGTCGGCACGAAGCCGGGGTGGAACGGGTTCCGGCCGATGACGGTGAGCCGGACCGTGGCCGAGACTCCGGTGACGACATCCGTGTATCTGACAGCGGATGGGGGAGCCCCGGTCACCGCTCCGCTGCCGGGGCAGTACCTCACGCTGCGCATCTCCCTCCCCGACGGCAGCACCGCGGTGCGCAGCTACTCGATCTCGGGCATGCCCGACCCGGCGAGCTACCGCATCACCGTGAAGCGCGAAGACCATGGGCGGATCAGCCGGTACCTCCACGATCAGGTGACGGTCGGGGCCTCGCTGGATGTCGCCGCTCCGCGTGGTGAGTTCGTGCTGCGCGAGGGCGACGACCCGGTTCTGCTCGTCTCGGCGGGCGTGGGCGTCACGCCCGTGATCTCGATGCTCCGCGGGCTGGCGGAGGCGAAGAGCGAGCGGGAGATCTGGTGGCTCCAGGCCGACCGCACGCCCGACGACCTGGTGTTCGCTCGCGAGGTCGCCGAGCACCTGCAGCGCTTGCCGAACGCGCGCGCCGTGACCTTCTACACGCGGTATCCGACTCCGGTCGCGGGCGGCGTGGCCGGACGGCCGACGGAACAGCGTCTGCGCGAGCTCGGCGTTCCGGCCGGGTCGTCGGCCTACGTCTGCGGGCCGGCCGCCTTCATCTCCGACCTGACGACCGCCCTCCGCGATCTGGGGCTCGACCCGGGCCGCATCCACTCGGAGGTGTTCACGACGCTCGCGCCGATGACTCCTGGCGTCGTGGCCCGCCAGACCGTGCCGCCGCACCAGCCGGCCGGTGCTCCCGGAACCGGGCCCGCGATCACCTTCGCCCGCAGCGGCCTCACCGTGCGCTGGCGCGACTCCGACACCTCACTCCTCGGTCTCGCCGAGGCCGGCGACGTGCCCGTGCGGTTCTCCTGCCGCACCGGGGTCTGCCACACCTGCGTCACACCCCTCATCGCCGGTGACGTGCGCTACGACCCCGATCCGCTCGAGCTGCCGCCGGAGGGCCAGGTGCTCATCTGCTGCGCCCAACCCACCTCCGACCTCGTGCTCGACGCCTGACCCGGATTCAGCCAGCATCGTGACGACCGTTTGGGGAATTCGCGGAAACCCGTCACAGATCCGGAGGCTGTCCGGTCTCCCTTGATGGAGACCCGAATCCACCGCACCGATGTCCGCACCAGGAGGCAACGCCCATGACCGAATCGCCGTCAGAATCGGGCCCCGCGATCGACGCGAGCGACGACGGACTCGACGACGCCGCCGCGGTGTTCGCCGAGGTGCGGGGCCGCCTCTTCGGGATCGCCTACCGGATGCTCGGCAGCTCCGCCGACGCCGAGGACATCGTGCAGGACGTGTGGCTGCGCTGGCAGACCTACGACCGCAGTGTCGTGCTCGAACCCGCCGCCTTCCTCGCCACCGCCACCACCCGCCTCTCCATCAACATGCTCCAGTCGGCCCGGATGCGCCGCGAGACCTACATCGGACCCTGGCTCCCCGAGCCGATCAACACCCGCGACGACCCCGAGCTCGGCGCCGAGCGCGGCGAGGCGCTGGAGTTCGCGATGATGTTGCTGCTCGAGAAGCTGACGCCCACCGAGCGGGCCGCCTACGTCCTGCGCGAGGCCTTCGACTATCCCTACGACCAGATCGCGCAGATCGTGCAACTGAAGGAGCCTGCGACACGGCAACTGGTCAGCCGTGCCCGCAAACGACTCGCCTCCGAACGCCGTACGGCCGTGGCCGCGACCGAGCAGCAGCGGCTGCTCGCAGCCTTCCTGCAGGCTGCCCAGGCCGGTGACGTCACGGCGCTCGAAGAGCTCTTCGCGGCCGACGTGGTGAGCTACACCGACGGCAATGGGGCCAAGCTCGCCGCTCGCATCCCGGTGATCGGCCGCAGCCGGGTGGCGAAGTTCATCGCCGCCTTCTCCCGCCACTTCTGGTCCGGCAAGACCATCGAGTGGGTCGAGTACAACGGCCGGCCCGGTGCCGCGGTGATGCAGGACGGCGTCGTCACGACCTCGCTGACGGTCACGATCGGCGACGACGGGATCGAGCAGCTCCTGTGGACGATGAATCCTGAGAAGCTCGGCCGCGTTCTGCCCGCCCCCAGCCTGTGACGACCGGCACCGACGACCTGTTCAGCGAACGTGAGCGGCTCGTCGACATCGCCCAGGGGATCCTGCCCTCCACGACCGAGGCCGAACGCGCCGTCGATCTCACGTTCGCGCGCTGGCTCGAGCTCTCGTCCGACGAGCGTGCTTCGACCGGATCGCGGCGCGAGCGGCTGACCGAGATCCTCGCCCGCATCTGCCTCGACCTGCTCGGCTACACGCCGGCGCCCTCTCACTCGGCGGCGCCACCGCCGTCCCGGCCGCCGCTCGAGCCGTCGGAACCGGCCGACCGCGTCACCCTCGACGACTCGATGTACATGCTGCTGCTGGTGGTGCTCGATTCGCTCCGGCCCGAGGAACGGGTCGCGTTCATCCTGCACGACGTCTTCGGCGTGGCGTACCGCGGGATCGCCGACGTCGTCGGTCGGTCGCCGGATGACGCGCGCGAGCTCGCTCGCTCGGCCCGGCGCCGGATCCAGCAGCAGCGCCTGCGTGAGTCGCCTCCCGACCGGCACCGGTCCGTCGTGCTCGCGCTCCTGAGCGCGGTGGAGGAGAAGGATGCGATCGCGGTGTGCCGTCTCCTGCACGATGACGTGATCGCCCTCGTCGACACCGGCGGCACCGCGGAGGTCGCGCCTGCGCCGGTGAGCGGCGCCGAGAAAGTGGCGCGGCTGTTGATCGCGCTCTCCGGACTCACTCCTCCCGTGACGGTGTCTGCCCAGTCGGTGAACGGACGTCTGGGCCTCGTGGCGCGGCGAGAGGGGCGGGTCGTCGGCGTCGTGAGCCTGAGTGTCGCGGCCGACGCCATCCGCGACATCTGGATCGTGCTGGCCCCCGAGAAGCTCGCCCGCTGGAACGACTCCTGACCCGACCCGGGTTGCGCGACGGGCTCGGGCGTTCAGGCGGTGGTGGGGATGAGGCGCAAAGTGAAGGCGCGCACGCGCGGGGCGTTCACCTCGGTGACGCCCGGCTCCTGGCCGCGGTACTTCGCGGTGTACGCGGCGTCGATGCGGTCGAGTTCGACGGGGTCGTCGACGTGCTCGACGGTGACCGGGTAGCGCGTCGACCCGTCGGCGAGGGCGAGCCGCCCCGTGCGCCGCACCCGCGCGTACCACTTCGACTTCTCGCCGTAGCCGTTCCGGATGTAGGGCACCCCGTCCACGACGACACCCCAGATCGGCGTGGTCTGCTCCCGCCCGTCACGCGTCTCACTTACGATCCGGATCGTGTCGGTGTCCCCGACATACTCGACCGCACCCATGTCTGCGCCCTCCCGTTCCGGCGAACCCGTGCCCCGCCGTCTCGTCGTGGCAACCCGCGCCACCCGGTGCGCCCATGCTGCCACCACCCTTGCCCCGACGGAAGCGTACGGGTAGCGCCACGGCCTCTCCCCGCGCGTACGCTTCCGCGCGCTCGCGCAGTCCGCGAGGTAGCGCCAACGGCCTCATTCTCTCGACCGGCACGACACTGAGCGCGACCCCGCGCGCGGAGACTCACCACCACGGCGCCGGTCGCGAAAGAGGTCCCGCGAGGTGGCGGCAGGTCGCATCAGAGGCGTCGCGGAGTACTACTTCCGCGACTCCGCGGGCACGGTGCGGTGCGCGGGAGCGTGAAGTGGCCTCTCGGGCACTACTTTGCGCGGGGCGCGAGACGCGAGGCGTGGGGCGCGCGGGCTACTTGAGCAGGCGCGAGAGCACGCGGTCGGCCAGGGGCTTGCCGCCGGTCTGGCAGGTGGGGCAGTACTGGAGGCTCGAGTCGGCGTAGGTGACCTGGCGCACGGTGTCGCCGCAGACGGGGCAGGGCTGCCCGGTTCGCCCGTGCACCTGCAGCCCGGACTTCTTCTCGGCCTTCAACTCGGACGCCGCGAGCCCGTCGGCCCGCGCGATCGCCCCGCGGAGCGTGTCGTTCAGCGCGGCGTAGAGCACCGAGACCTCGGCGCGCGACATGGCCGCGGGCTTGAACGGCGACATCTTCGCCGCGTGCAGGATCTCATCGGAGTACGCGTTGCCGATCCCCGCGATGAGCGACTGGCTGCGCAGCACCCCCTTGATCTGCGCGCGACCGGCAGCGGCCAGGATGCCGGCGAAGACGTCTGCGGTGAACGCCGGGTCGAGCGGATCAGGCCCGAGCCGCGCCACCCCCGGCACCTCGGACGGATCGCGCACCACGTAGAGCGCCAGGCTCTTCTTCGTTCCCGCTTCCGTCACGTCGAACCCCCGACCCGTCGTCGAGCACGAGCCGAGCGGCCAGCGGCCCCTTGCCCGGGCGCCCCGACGGCGGAGGGGGAGGCCCGTCACGCCAGCGCACCCAACCGGCCCGCGCCAGATGGAGCAGCAGATGCAGCGACCCGATCTCGAAATCGAGGAACTTGCCGTGCCGCGTCACACCCTGGACGGTCTCCCCGGCCAGCGCGGACACCGGCGGATCGAAGGTCTTGAGAGCCGCGAACGACACCACGTCGACCCGGTCGACCACCCGCCCGGTGAGGCGCGCGCCGAGATCCGCGACGAGCGCGGTGACTTCGGGAAGTTCAGGCACCCCTCCAGTCTCCGCCACACCACCGACATCGGGGTAGCGACATCCGCCCGGTCCCGGCAGTACCATGCACCCACGCATCCCGCTGCGAGCGCCCGGAAGGAGCCCCGATGGACCCCGCCCCCGAGCCGACCCGCCGCGTCGACTGGCTCGAGCTCTTCTTCGACCTCGTCTTCGTCGTGATCGTCAAGCAGCTCACCGACGTCTTGCACAGCGACGGCGGCGGCCGTCCGGATGCCGCCGACTTCCTGCTCGTGATCGGGCTCATGGTGCCCGTCTGGGCCGCCTGGCTGAACGTCACCCTCTTCGTGAACCAGGCGGGCGGCTCAGCCTCGAGCCGCCCGCTCTCCGTGCTGGTCTCGATGGCCGGCGTCGGACTCATCGCGGTGTCGATCCCCGAGGTCACGGGCGAGGGCGGGGCGCTCTTCGCCCTCGGCTACGCGGTCGCCCGGGTCGCCGTTTGGCCCGCCTGGGCCCGAACCCTGCGACAGCGCGGCGCAGGCATCCTGCGACCCGCCCTGTTCGGCCCCGGACTCGCGGCGCTCTGGCTCGCCTCCATCGCCGTTCCCGACACTTACCGCTTCGCCGTCTGGGGTGTGCTCGTGGTGATCGAGGGCGCCATCGTCGTCCGCAACCTCGGCACGGCCTCGTTCCAGGTCGGTCACCTCATCGAACGTGTGGGCCTGTTCACCATGATCGTGCTCGGCGAGGGCGTGGTCGAGCTGATCCTCGCCATCCGGATCGGCCAGTCGCCCGTCGCCTGGCTGATCGCGGCGCTCGGCTTCGCCCTCCTCTGCTCGTTCTGGTGGATGTACTTCCGCTCGGGCGCTCCCGTCGCCGAGCGGGTGCTCGGCCACGGCTCGCTCGTGGTGCTGCGCGACGTGTTGGGCGTCGCCCACTACCTCATCGTGCTGGGGCTGATCGGCGTCGCCGCGGGCCTCGGCAGCGCGATCGTGCAAGCGGATGACGCCCGCCTCTCGTTCGGCACCATCGTGGCGCTCTGCGGCGGCACGGCGCTCTACCACGGAGCCCAGGTACTGACCGCCTGGCGCTACGGGCTGCCGATGCGCCTGCTCGTGATCTGGGGACTGCTCAGCCTGACCCTCTCGGGCGTGGTCATCGCGGTCGGGGGAGCGTGGGCGCCCTGGGTGGTGGTCGCGGTCATGCTCGTCGACGCGCTGCTGCACACCGCGACCGGTCCGATCGTGGCCCGCCGGGTGCGCGCGGGGTAGCGTGGGCGGGATGAACAGTTCCGAGTGGACCCTCGTCGCCGGTGACGTCTTCCAGCGCCGCTACGATCCGCTCGACGTGTCGGTGATCGCGATCGTCGGCGAGACCGGCGTCACGGTCGTCGACACCCGCAACAACCCGGCCGAGGCGGATGAGATCGTGCACGACGTCGAGGCGCGCTTCGCCCGCCCGATCGTCGCGGTGGTCAACACCCACGCGCACTACGACCACACCTTCGGCAACGAGCGCTTCACCCGCGAGCCCGGGTTCAGCGGCGTCCCGATCTACGGGCACGCCCTCATCCCTCGCCACTACGAGGAGTTCGAGGGCCCCCGCCTCGCCGCCGTGCAGGCGGATCCGTCGCGCGAGCCCGACAAGCAATGGGCCGAGGTGCGGCTCACCCCGCCGACCGAGCTGGTGCACGCGCCCGTGACGACGCATCCGGGCGGTCGCACCATCGAATTGATCCCGATCGCGCCGGGGCACACCGACACCGACCTCGCCGTGTTCGTTCCGGACGCGCGGGTCTGGCTCCTCGGAGACGTGATCGAGGAGTCGGGTCCGCCGATGTTCGGCTCCGGATGCTTCCCGCTGGGCTGGCCGGGCGCGCTCGACGACCTGCTTGACCGCATCGAGCCGGGCGACGCCGTGGTGCCGGGACACGGCGCCGTGGTCGACCGCGCCTTCGTCGAGCGGCAGGCGGATCATCTGCGCGGCGTCGCGGAACTCATCCGCTCCGCTCACGCCGAGCACACCCCGGTCAGTGAAGTCGAGCTGCCGGCGGGACTTCTGACGCTGTGGCCGGAGAGCTTCCTCCGCTCAGCGTTGACGGCGGGCTACGCCGAGATCGACGCCCAGCCGCCCGCGCACTGACGAACGGCTCCGCTCCCGGACGGGGTCGCGCCCGAGCAGCCTCGCGGCAGGAAGCGACACGCGGAGAACGACGAAGCGGCCCCGCTCGCTCAGCGAGGGGGCCGCTTCGTCTTTGCGATGTAGCTACCGGGTCACGCGGCCGGCCCGCGCCCGCACCCGCGTCAGCACGAGGCCCGCGCCGAGCAGCAGGAACAGCGAGCTGAGCGCGACCCACGGCAGCGGCTCCGCGCCGGTCGAGGCCAGCGCGACCGGCTTGCCGTCACCCGCGGGCGTCGTGGCCGGCGGCGGTGTCGTCAAGGCGGCGGTCACCGTGAACGCCACGCTCGCGAGCACCGTGCCGGGGTCGGCCGACGCGGCGAGGGTGATCGTGTGCGCACCCACGGCCGTGGTGGCGGGGATCACGACGTCCTTCAGCGTGAGCTTCCCGTCGGCGTCCGCGACGGCGCTGCCGAGCGTCACCGGGTCGGAGTGGAGCACCACGGTGTACTGCGTGCCCGCGGCGAGGCCCTCGGCCTTGATCGTGGTCGTGCCTCCGGCCTTCACCGTCGACGGGGTCGCCGTGACGGTGGGGTCGGCCTCGGCCGGCGGGTTCGGGCCCTGCGGTCCGAGCGCGAGGTCGCACGAGATCGTGCCCGACCAGAGCGAGTGCCCGCGGTTGTTCCCGTCATCGGAGCGGATGACCTCCTTCACGCCGTCGACGCAGGTCGAGTTCGGCGCGATGGCGAAGCCCTCGAGGTTGTAGTCGGGCAGACCGGTCGGACGGTCGTAGATCCGGTCGACCGCGAAGGCGCCCTCGGCGTCGATCTTCAGCAGGGTGGCGGACCCGGCGGAGGTGTTGTCGGCCACGGCCCAGACACGCTGGGCATCCGGGTCCCACTGCGTGTCCTGGATCATCGGCAGGCCCGTGTCGATCGTCGCGACGCGGTGGAACGAGCCGTCGGCGTTCAGGGCGTAGGCGTAGAGGTGGCCGTTCTTCTCCAACGCGGTGAAGAACAGGCCGGTGCCGTGGCCGGGGTAGTCGGCCGGGTCGTAGGCCGCACCCGTGCTCTGGTCGACGAAGGCGTTCTCGGTGAGGTAGGAGTCCGGCACCCAGGTGATGCCCTCGAAGCCGAGGTTCGAGTCGGCCTTCACCGGGTCGATGGCGTCGGCGAGGTCGGCGGTGAGCACCCACTGCGTGGTCGGCTGCAGGGTGGTGCCGGCGGCATCCGGGTCGTAGCGCAGCACGCTCTCGAGGGGCACTCCGCTGTTCGCGTTGTCGCGCTCGGTGGTGACGTAGAGGAAGCCGTCAGGACCGACGGTGATGCCCTCGGAGTCCGGCTGGCCGCTCCCGCCCGGGAACACGATGGCCTTGCCGGCGCCCCAGTCGTTCGCGGTGTCGGGAACCCACGTGTCGCCGCTCTTCACGAGGCGGAAGACGGAGCTCTTGTTCTTCGCCGCCCACATCACGTCGGGCTCGCTCGGGTCGATGTCGAGCCCTGAGACGTCCTGCCCGGAGAGCGGGGTGACGAACTGGCAGACGTTGTCGGAGACCTTCCAGTCCTGGCTGCCCGGCCAGGCGATGCCGCCGGCGATCGCGGGTCCGCTCCCGGAGGCCGCCTCGGTCTGGCAGTCGACCTCGCCGCCGTTGCCCGGGTCGCTCGGCGGGATGATCGTGCCGGCGCAGGCTTCGGCGTTCGACGCGCCCCAGCTGGCGGCGGCCGTGTGTACGAAGGACCCCGTGGCGTCGGCGCAGCGCGACCACGATCCGGGCTGGGCGTCGTTCGCGCCCCAGCTGGCGATGTCGACGATGGTGGAGCCGTCGGGGAGGTAGAGCTTCAGCGAGTCGCCGTCGGAGCTGAGTCCCTGGTTCGACAGGAGCACGAGGTAGCCGTGTGCGGGCACGACGGTGCCGTTGGGGGCGTCGAGCGCGGCCGGGTTGCTGGTGCTGTCGGCCTGCTTCCACGACGCGACGTCGACATCCGTGTCGCCCGTGTTCACCAGCTCGTAGCCGTCGTGGGTGGGGTCGTCGTTCGCCGACGTGACCTCGTTGACCTTGATCGCCTTCCACGAGTCGTCGTCGGGGTCGGTGGGATCGGTCGGGTCGGTCGTCTCCGGGTTCAGCCCACCCTTCGAGGACGCGGCCTGCTGCACGAAGTCCCCGGTCCCGTTCGGCACCCGGCCGTAGGTGTCGAGGTGGAAGTCGCCCCACTCGTAGGAGTCGAGCAAGGTCGTGCCGTCGGGGGCGAACAGGCTCAGCTCGTCGCCCTTCTTGAGCTTGAAGGTGTCGCTCTCGGCGACGTAGACCGCGCCGGGAGCGATGACCGTTCCGCTCGGCAAGGTGAGAGAGACCGCGTTCTCGCGACCCGTGAGCACGGAACCGGATGCGTCGAGCGGCTGCGTTCCCGTGTTGATGAGCTCAGCCCAGTCGGGCTTGCCGTCGGTCTCGATCTCGTTGATCTTGAGACCTGAGAGCGCAGAGTCGGAGGGGGCGTCGTCGGCGGCGTGAGCCGCGGCCGGAACGGCGAAGAGGCCGGTCAGCACGAGGGCTGAGCCGGCGACGAGGGCCAGTGGGCGGGGGAGTCGTTTCAGCACGAGCCCACGCTGACGGGGCCGGGAGAACGGCAGGTGACCTGCGGGTGTCGGAAAGCTGAACGCCCCTCCTCGCGACGAGCACAGGCGAGGAGGGGCGAGCGGTGAAACGGGCGGGAAGCGTCAGCGCGCCCCGAGCAGGTGCTCCATGGCGAGCTGCTGCAGGCGCACGAAGCCGAAGCCCTTGCCGCCGAAGTAGGCGGCGGCGTCGAAGTCCTCGTAGGAGGCGCGGTCGCCGATGAGGGCGTCGAAGCCCTCGCCCGCGTTCAGGGTCGGCGTGTTGACCTCGTCGACCTTCGAGGCCTCGAGAGCCTCCTGCACGGCAGGATCGGCGCGGAAGGCGGCCGCCCGCTCCTTCAGCAGCAGGTACATCCGCATGTTCGCCTCCACCGAGTCCCACACCCCGGTGGCGTCCTCCGTGCGCGACGGCTTGTAGTCGAAGTGGCGCGGCCCGTCGTAGGCGGGCGTGCCGCCGGGGCCGCCGTTCTCCAACAGGTCGACCAGCGAGAACGCGCTCTGCACGTCGCCGTGTCCGAACACCAGATCCTGGTCGAACTTCACGCCGCGCTGACCGTTCAGGTCGATGTGGAAGAGCTTGCCGGCGTCGAGCGCCTGCGCGATGCCGTGCGTGAAATTGAGTCCGGCCATCTGCTCGTGCCCGGTCTCGGGGTTCAGGCCCACCAGCTCCGGTCGCTCGAGGGTGGCGATGAACCCGAGCGCGTGGCCGACCGTGGGGAGCAGGATGTCGCCGCGGGGCTCGTTCGGCTTCGGCTCGATCGCGAACTTGAGGTCGTAGCCCTTCTCCACCACGTAGTCGCCGAGCAGGTTCACGGCCTCGCGGTAGCGCTCCAGTGCGCCCCGGATGTCTTTGGCCGCGTCGTACTCGCTGCCCTCCCGGCCGCCCCACATCACGAAGGTGGTGGCGCCCAACTCGGCGGCGAGGTCGAGGTTGCGGATGACTTTCCGCAGAGCGAACCGGCGCACGGCCCGGTCGTTCGAGGTGAATCCGCCGTCCTTGAAGACCGGGTGGGAGAACAGGTTGGTGGTCACCATCTCGACCACCACGCCCGTGTCGGCCGTCACCTGCTTGAGGCGGTCGATCTCGCGCTGGCGCTCGGCATCCGTCGACTCGAACGGGAAGAGGTCGTCGTCGTGGAAGGTGATTCCCCACACCCCACGCGACGCGAGCCCCTCGACGGCCTCGACCGTGTCGAGGTGGGGCCGGGTGGGGCCGCCGAACTGGTCCTGCGCGTTCCAGCCCAGGGTCCACAGACCGAAGGAGAACTTGTCGTCGCGCGTAGGGGTGAGAGTCATGGTGAGGCTTTCTGTTCTGAGATCGAGCGGGAGGGTCGGACTGGAGTGGCTATTTGCGCGCGGCGCGGTTCGCGAAGCGCTGCTGGAGCAGAACCGCGATGACGATGATGACGCCCTTCGCGATGGCCTGCACCGAGGTGGAGAGGTTGTTCTGCGTGAACACGTTCGTGAGCGTCGAGAAGATGAGCACACCGAGCACGGTGCCCATGATCGTGCCGCGCCCACCGACCAGCAGCGTTCCACCCACGACCACCGCGGCAATGGCGTCGAGTTCGTAGAGCGTGCCGTGGGTGGAGGTGCCGGCCGTGGTGCGGGCGAGCATCATCACACCGGCGATGCCGGCGGTGAGGCCCGACAAGACGTAGAGGTACATCATGTGGCGCTTCACCTTGATGCCGGCGAGGCGGGCCGCTTCGAGGTTGCCGCCGATGGCGACCGTGCGCCGGCCGAAGGTGGTGCGGTTGAGCAGGAACCAGCCCGCCGCCACGACGATGGCGAAGATCCAGATCAGGATCGACACGCCCAGGATGTCACCGCGGAAGAAGTCGAGGAAGCCCTGCTGCCGCACGATCTGCGTGGTGCGGTTGGCGAGCACCTCCGCGAGGCCCCGCGCCGCGACGAGCATGGCGAGGGTGGCGATGAACGCCACCACGTTGCCGTAGGCGATCACGATGCCGTTGATCAACCCCGCCCCGGCGCCGACCGCGAGCGCGATGATCACCATCACGATCCAGTTCGTCGAATCGGCGAAGTCCTGCACCCACGACAGTGTCGCGACGACGCTCGCGAGGCCCAGCACCGAACCGACCGAGAGGTCGATCCCGCCGGCCGTGATCACGAAGGTCATGCCGATGCTCACCACGCCGATGATCGAGGCGAAGCGGATGATGGTGAGCACGTTCTCGACGTTCGCGAACCGATCACCGGCCGTGATCGTGCCGACCACGAACAGCAGGAGCAGGGCGATGATGAGCCCGATGCTGCGCCCGGCCGATCCGCCGAGGATGCGGTTCAGCACGCTCTGCTTCTCGTTCTGGGGCGGCAGGCCGCCCGCGATGTGGCCCTCGCCCGCCAGGGCGGGGGCGACCGGAGAATTCTGCTCGCTCACGCGGCACTTCCTTTCATGACCAGATCGAGCACGCCGTGCTCGTCGATGTCGCTCGCGGTGGTGGTGTGGATGACTCGTCCTTCAGCGACGACGAGCACGCGATCCGAGAGGCCGAGCACCTCTTCGATCTCGCTGGAGATGACGACGATCGCCGTGCCCTCGGCGGCGAGGCGGCGGATCAGCGTGTAGATCTCGGCCCGGGCGCCGACGTCGACGCCGCGGGTGGGTTCGTCGAGCAGCAGCACTCGGGTGCCGTGCACGAGCCAGCGGGCGAGCAGGATCTTCTGCTGGTTGCCGCCGGAGAGGGTGCGGGCCGGGCGGTCGGGATCGGCCGGCCGCAGCTCGAGCGCCTCGAGCTGCTTGCGGGCCACGGCTCGCTCGGCGCGCTCGTTGAGGAAGCCGGCCTTGGCCCAGCGGCCGAAGCTCGCCAGGGTGACGTTGCGGTAGACCGGTTCGTCGAGGATGAGCCCCTGGCTCTTGCGCTCTTCGGGGGACAGGCCCATACCGGCGTGCACCCCGGCCCGCACCGAACCCGCGTCGACCGGCTTGCCGTCGACCTCCACGGTGCCGGAGGTGGGCTTGCGTGCGCCGTAGATGGTCTCGATGATCTCGGAGCGACCCGACCCCACGAGTCCGGCCAGTCCCACGATCTCGCCCGCCCGCACGTCGAAGCTGACGTCGTCGAACACTCCCTTGATGCCGAGGTTCTTCACGGAGAGCAGAACGGGGGCGTCGGATGCGACGGGTACGGCGGGCGGGAAGACGTTCTCCACGGTGCGCCCCGTCATCAGCCGGATCAGGTCCTGGGTGGGGGTGTCGGCCACGGCCAGGTTGGTGGCCATGGTCTTGCCGTCCTTGATGACGGTGATCCGGTCGCCGATCTCGCGGATCTCCTCGAGACGGTGCGAGATGTAGATCACCGCGATGCCGTCCGCGGTGAGCTCGCGCACCACCCGGAAGAGGTTCTTCACCTCTTCGGAGTCGAGCACGGCGGAGGGCTCGTCCATGATGATGAGCTTCGTGTCGTGGCTGAGCGCACGCGCCATGCTCACGATCTGCTTGTTCGCGGCCGAGAGCGATCCCACCTCCCGGTTCGCGGAGATCCCGCCGTGCCCGAGTCGCGTCATGATCTCGTGCGCTCGCCGGCTGGTCTTGCGCCGCTCGGTCACCCCGCCCCGGGCGAACTCGTGGCCGAGGAAGATGTTCTCGGCCACGGTCAGGCCGTCGACGACGTCGAGCTCCTGGTACATCGTGGCGATGCCGAGGCCGAGCGCTGCCACCGGGTCGGAGATGGTGACCGGTTCGCCCTGCCACACGATCTCACCCTCGTCGGGCTGGTTCACCCCCGAGAGCGTCTTGATGAGCGTCGATTTGCCGGCGCCGTTCTGGCCGAGCACGCAGTGCACCTCGCCCGGGAGGATCTCGAGATCCACTCCCTTCAACGCTTGCACGCCGGCGAAGGATTTTGTCAGTCCTCGCACTCTGAGCAGTGGATTCCCCTGGTCGACAGTGATCATGATCGCAAGGTAGCAGAATTGTTACGAGGCTGCATCAAAATAGGGCGATGACTGGCTAGATCCCTTATTTTTGGCTGCAAGCACCATCACAATATTGCTCAAGAGCAACTAGATTGGCTGGCGACAAACGTCTAACAGTCTGTTATGTTGCATGAAACGTCAATGTGGACAGCGGCACTGAAGCACCTCCACGTTGGCGAGCAGACACCTGCATCACTACCAAGGAGGAACACATGCTTGCACCACGCTCGCTGCGCAGCCGCTTGCTGCTCGCATCCGGAGCATCACTCGCGGCAGTCGCGCTGATGACCGGTTGCACCTCGGGGGGCTCCACCACCTCGACCGATACCGCCGTCGAGGAGAACACGGTCGAGGACAACGCCGCCACCGGTGACACCATCACCATCGGCTTCTCGGGCCCCGCCGCCGACCACGGCTGGCTCGGCGCCATCAACTCCGCCGCCATCGCCGAGGCCGACAAGTACGACGACGTCGAGCTGGTCGTGGCCGAGGGCACCAACGACGCCAACCTGCAGATCAGCCAGGTGGAGACCTTCATCAACGACAAGGTCGACGCGATCGTGCTGCTGCCGACCGACGGCGCCGCGCTGACGGATGTCGCGATCAAGGCGATGGAGGCCGGCATCCCGGTCATCAACGTCGACCGCGAGTTCTCGAGCACCTTCGCTGCCCGCACCACCATCCTCGGTGACAACTACGGCATGGGCGTCTCCGCGGGTACCTACATCTGCGAGCAGCTCGAAGGCAAGGACGACGCGGTGGTGGCGGAGATCGCCGGCATCGACAGCCTGCCGCTCACCCAGGACCGCAGCAAGGGCTTCGCCGACGCCCTCGACGACTGCGGCCTCGAGGTCTCGAACCGCGTCGCCGCGGACTTCACGATCCAGGGCGGTGAAGCAGCCGCCTCGCAGCTGCTCGCCTCGGCACCGAAGATCGACGCCATCTGGAACCACGACGACGACCAGGGTGTCGGCGTGCTGGCCGCGATCGACGCCGCGGGACGCGACGAGTTCTTCATGGTCGGCGGTGCCGGTTCGGCGAACGTGATGCGCGACATCCAGGCCGACAACACGGTGCTGAAGGCCACGGTCATCTACCCGTCGACCCAGGCCGCCGACGGCATCAGCCTCGCTCGCCTGATCGTGCAGGGCAAGGGCATGAGTGACCTGGTCGAGTCCTCGGTTCCGCGCAAGATCCAGCTGTACGCACCCGTCGTCACGAAGGAGAACGTCGAGGTCTACCTGCCGAGCGCGTTCGAGTCGTAAGCGATGAGAGCCGGGGCGGCCGCGCGCTGCACGCGCGGCCGCTCCGGCCCCACCACTCCCTTCGACCCGGGCCTGCCGCCCGACCCCCGCTAGAGGAAGCGACAGACAGTGACGACAACAGCACCACTCCGAGTGGCGATGGTGGGCATCGGATTCATGGGAGCCGCCCACTCCCAGGGCTGGCGGGTGGCCCCCCGCTTTTTCGACCTCGGCGCCAACCCCGAGATGACCGTTCTGGTGGGCCGGGATGCGGATCGCACCGCCGCCGCCGCCGAGAATTGGGGCTGGGCCGAGACGTCCACCGACTGGCGCGAGATCATCGCGCGCGACGACATCGACATCGTCGACATCGTGACCCCGGGCGACTCGCACGCCGAGATCGCGATCGCCGCCCTCGAGGCCGGCAAACACGTGCTCTGCGAGAAGCCCCTCGCCAACTCCGTGGCCGAGGCCGAGGCCATGACAGCCGCAGCCGACCGCGCCGCCGAGAAGGGCGTGCGCGCGATGGTGGGCTTCACCTACCGCCGGGTGCCCGCCGCCACCTTCGCCCGCGACCTCGTGGCCGCCGGCCGCATCGGAACCGTGCGTCAGGTGCGCGCCCAGTACCTGCAGGATTGGCTGAGCGATGCCGAGGCGCCCATGACCTGGCGGCTCGACAAGTCGCTCGCGGGTTCCGGCTCGCTCGGCGACATCGGCGCCCACGCCATCGACCTCGCCCAGTTCATCACGGGCCGGCGACTGGCCTCGGTCTCGGGCGTGCTCGAGACCCTCGTCGCCGAGCGCCCCCTGCTCGCGGATGCGCGCGGCCTGTCCGGCACCGCCTCCACGGAGCGCGGCGCGGTGACGGTCGACGACGTCGCCCTCTTCACCGGGCGCTTCGACGACGGCGTGCTCGGCAGCTTCGAAGCCACCCGATTCGCCACCGGCCGCAAGAACGCCCTGCGCATCGAGGTCTCCGGATCGACGGGCGCCATCGCCTTCGATCTCGAAGACCTCAACGCCCTGCAGTTCTTCGACGGCACGGCCGACGCCACCACGCAGGGGTTCACCAAGATCCTGGTGACCGAGCCCGAGCATCCGTATGTCGGAGCGTGGTGGCCCGCGGGCCACATGCTCGGCTACGAGCACGGCTTCTCACACCAGGCCCGCGACTTCGTCGAGGCGATCGTGGCGGGAGCGCAGCCCCGCCCGTCGTTCGCCGACGGCCTGCAGGTGCAGCGCGTGCTCGACGCCGTGGAGCAGAGCTCGGACAACGGCAGCGCCTGGACCACGGTCTGACGCCCATCACTGAAAGAGGAGAAGAAACACATGGCACGACCGATCACGCTCTTCACCGGCCAGTGGGCCGACCTCCCCTTCGAGGAGGTCGCGCGGCTCGCATCCGGTTGGGGCTACGACGGGCTGGAGATCGCCTGCTGGGGCGACCACCTCGATCCGTGGCGCTGGGACGAGCCGGGTTACGTCGAGGGCAAGCTCGCGCTGCTGGAGAAGTACGGCCTGAAGGTCTACGCGATCTCCAACCACTTGAAGGGCCAGGCGGTCTGCGACGATCCGATCGACCAGCGGCACCGCGACATCCTTCCCGACGTGGTGTGGGGCGACGGCGACCCTGAGGGCGTGCGTCAGCGCGCCGCCGAGGAGATGAAGAACACGGCACGCCTCGCCGCCGCGCTCGGTGTGAAGACCGTGGTGGGCTTCACCGGCTCGGCCATCTGGAAGTACGTCGCGATGTTCCCGCCCGTCTCGCAGGAGCTCGTCGATGCCGGCTACCAGGACTTCGCCGACCGTTGGAACCCCATCCTCGACGTCTTCGACGAGGTGGGCGTGCGGTTCGCGCACGAGGTGCACCCGAGCGAGATCGCCTACGACTACTGGACGACGGTGCGCACCCTGGATGCCATCGGTCACCGTCCCGCGTTCGGACTCAACTGGGACCCGAGCCACTTCGTCTGGCAGGAGCTCGACCCGGTGGCCTTCATCCTGGAGTTCAAGGACCTCATCTACCATGTCGACTGCAAGGACGTGAAGATGAACACCGGCAACGGCCGCAACGGGCGACTCAGCTCGCACCTGGCCTGGGCGGATCTGCGGCGCGGCTGGGACTTCGTGTCGACAGGCCACGGCGACGTTCCATGGGAGAAGAGCTTCCGCGCGCTGAACGCCATCGGCTACGACGGCCCGATCTCGGTGGAATGGGAGGACGCGGGAATGGACCGCCTGGTCGGCGCCCCCGAAGCGCTGGAGTTCGTGAAGCGGCTGGCCTTCGACGCCCCGGCCGCGGCCTTCGACGCCGCGTTCAGCACGCGATAGCAGCAGAAGGATGTCAGTGACAGAGCCCCCGGTCTTCGGATCGGCGAGCACGGCCACCACCAACGACCAGACCAGGCGCACCAACCTGTCGCTCATCCTGTCGCTCGTGCACCACCGCGGAACCCTCACCCGGGCGGAACTCGCCCGGGTGACGGGGCTGAACCGCTCCACGGTCGCCACGCTCACCGCCCAGCTCAGCGAGCTCGAACTGCTGTACGAATCCTCGCCCGGCACCAGCACCAACGTGGGGCGTCCGAGCCCGCAGGTTCACGCGAATCCGTCGACCGCCGCCCTCGCGATCAACCCCGAGATCGACGCGATCACCATTGGCCTGGTGGGGCTCGGCGGCCGGGTGCTGAAACGCATCCGTTATCCCACCGAGCACGTGCCCACCGCGCAGGAGGTGGCGAACATCGCCACCGCCGTGATCGAAGGGATGCGCGGCGAGCTCGACGCGACCTACCGGATCGTGGGGATCGGCATCGCGGTTCCGGGACTCGTGCGCGCGGAGGACGGCATGGTGACGTACGCGCCGCACCTCGGCTGGCAGGGTGAGCCGATCGCCGAGATGGTGGCCACGGCGACGGGCTACCCGGTCTGGGCGGCGAACGACGCCTCGCTCGGCGCCGGAGGCGAGATCATCTTCGGCGCCGGTCACGGCTCGATGGATCTGCTCTACGTCAACGGCGGCTCGAGTGGCATCGGCGGGGGAGTGGTGACGGGCGGCGTGCTGCTCACCGGCACCGACGGGTACGCCGGCGAGCTCGGGCACACCCTGGTCAACTCGAACGGCGTGCTCTGCCACTGCGGAGCGATCGGATGCCTGGAGACCGAGGTCTCGAAACAGCGGCTGCTCGACGTGGTCGGCCTTGCCGGGGGCGACGCCGACGAATTGGAACGCGCGCTCGCCGCGTCGGACCTGCCGGAGGTGCAGGCCGAGGTGCAGCGGCAGATCGACGTGCTCGCGGTCGCGCTGCGGAACGCGGTGAACGTGCTGAACCCCGAGCGGATCGTGCTCGGCGGCTTCCTGGCCACCCTGCACGCCCTGGCTCCCGGACGCCTCATCGAGCGGGTGCGCGAGAACGGGCTGCAGGCCCCGGCGCAGGCGGTGCAGATCATCACCGCCGAACTCGGCTCGAATCTGCTGATGATCGGGGCCGCGGAGCTCGCCTTCTCCGGTGTGCTCTCCGATCCGGCGGGCGCGCTCCGCTCCGCCGGTCAGCAGAGGGCGCACGGACTGGCGCGCGAAACTGAGAGGCAACTGCACGTGTCCGATGGATGAGATGTGAACCGGCGACCCGCGTGGTGACAGCGCTAATTTGTTGTCTCGGCGCTGATAATATCGAGTTCCTGCCTTGGCCGACGAGGTGGTATCTCGATCTGCTCCGGAAACCCGGGGCGAAGGCGGTGCGCGATGGTCGTGAGCGACTCGACGAAACTCCCGGTGCGATCCGGGGCGCGCGGAAACAACCTCGACGACGTACGCCGCAACAACCTGTCGGCCGTGCTCAACCTCGTGCACACCACCGGTGCGGTGACGCGCGCGCAGCTCACCCGCGAGACCGGACTCAACCGCTCGACCATCGGCGCCCTGGTGGGCGAGCTGGTCACCCTGCACCTCGTCGAGGAGACCGAGCCCGACACCACGAACCAGGTCGGCCGGCCCAGCCTGATGATCAAGCCCGGGCGGCGCACGGTGGCGCTCGCGGTGAATCCGGAGCTGGACGCGGTGACCATCGGCCTGGTGGCGCTCGGCGGTCAGGTGATCAAACGCATCCGCTACGACACGGTGCGGGTGCCCTCGGTCGAGGAGGTCGTGAACATCGTCTCCGCTGTGGTGGCCGGGATGCGCGACGAACTCGAGTCGAACTACAAGACCATCGGGGTCGGTCTCGCCGTGCCCGGCCTCGTGCGGGCCGGCGACGGGCTGGTGAACCTCGCGCCGCACCTCGGCTGGCACCACGCGCCCCTCTCGGAGATGCTCGAGCAATCGCTGCGCCTGCCCGTGCACGCCGCCAACGACGCCGCGGTCGGCGCCTTGGGCGAGAGCATCTTCGGCTCGGGCCGTGGCGTGCGCAATCTGGTCTACCTCAACGGCGGTGCGAGCGGCATCGGTGGCGGCGTGGTCAACAACGGCGTGCTGCTCACCGGCGAGAGCGGCTACGCCGGCGAGCTCGGCCACACCCTGGTGAACAGCAACGGCGAGCTCTGCCACTGCGGAGCCTACGGCTGCCTCGAGACCGAGGTGAAGCGCCAGCCGCTCCTGGACGCGCTCGGCCTGCCCGTCAACCGCGTGGAGGAACTCGACGAGGTGCTGCGCGAGCGGCTGGCCGATCCCGCCGGCGCCGACCCCGATCTGGTGGCGCTCGTGAACCGGCAACTCGACTTCCTCTCGATCACGATCCGGAACGCGGTGAACCTGTTCAACCCGGAGCTGATCGTGCTGGGCGGGTTCCTCGGCTCCCTCTACGAATCGGCGCCCGAGCGACTCGAGGGCGCGGTTGCCCGCTCGGCGATGCTCGGCTCGGGGGAGACCGCGCGCATCACGCGATCGTCACTCGGCCGCGACCTCCTCGTCGTCGGTGCCGCGCAGCTCGCGTTCGCACCGCTCCTGGCCGATCCGGCCGGGGCCCTCACGGCTTAATTCGACAGCTGTCGCCTCGTCAGCGCGGGAAACCGTCGGTGACCGGGGTTTATCTGCGCTGCCATCCTAATTGGGGAGTTTGCGCATTTTCCCGCCCGATCACCTCAATTTTGCGGCATCCGTAATTAATCTTGACTCGCAACAAAACCCTCCCTAGGATCGCAGAAGTTGCGCGTCGCTCCGGCGCGCTGGGTACTGAGGGGTGCAACCACGTTGAACAGAGCTGTCCAACCACATCGCTCCGTGAGATCGCGACTCGTCGCGTCTCTCGCGGCACTCGCCATGGTCGCCACCGGCGTCCTGGCCACCGCCGGCGCGGCATCCGCGTCGACCACGCCCGCCACCGGATCGCCCCAGGCCGGGCCTGCCTTCGCACCGGCCGCGGCCGAGCCCGACTTCAAGGTGCTCGTCTTCTCGAAGACCGCCGGCTTCCGTCACGGGTCGATCCCCGCCGGCATCGCGGCCATCCAGCAGCTGGGTGAGGCGAACGACTTCGCGGTCGACACCACCGAAGACGGGGCCTCGTTCACCGAGGAGAACCTCGCGCAGTACGACGTGGTCGTGTGGATGTCCACCACGGGCGACGTGCTGAACGCCGAGCAGCAGACCGCGTTCGAGGAGTACATCGAGAACGGCGGCGGCTACGCGGGCGTGCACGCGGCATCCGACACCGAATACGACTGGCCGTGGTACGGCGAGCTCGTGGGCGCGTACTTCGCCGGCCACCCCGCTGAGCAGAACGCCACGGTCAAGGTCGAGGACCACGCCCACCCGTCCACCGAGCACCTCGGCGACACCTGGGACCGCTTCGACGAGTGGTACAACTTCCGCACCAACCCCCGCAGCAACGTGCACGTCCTCGCCGCGCTCGACGAGAAGTCGTACACCGGCGGCACGATGGGCATCGACCACCCCACCGCGTGGTGCCAGAACTTCGACGGCGGCCGCTCCTGGTACACCGGCGGCGGGCACACGGATGCCTCGTACTCCGACCCGGCCTTCCTCGAGCACCTGCTGGGCGGCATCAAGACCGCGGCCGGCGCCGAGAACGCCGACTGCAGCGCCACGCAGAGCGACAGCTACGAGCTGGTGCCGCTCGACACCGACACCGGCAACCCGATGGCCATGGACATCGCGAACGACTCGACCGTGTTCTACGCCGAGCGCAACGGCCGCGTGCAGCGCATCGACCCGGTCTCGCTCCAGACCACGACCGCCCTCACCCTCCCGGTGACGCAGGCGAACGAGGACGGGCTGCTCGGCATCGCGCTCGACCCCGACTTCGACACCAACAACTGGGCCTACTTCTACTGGGCTCCGGCCGATGTGGGCTCCGACGGACCGCACAACCGCATCTCGCGGTACACCTACGACCCGGCGGCGAAGACCTTCGACCCCGCCAGCCAGAAGGCCGTGCTGAAGGTCACCACGCAGCGCAACACCTGCTGCCACGCGGGCGGCGACATGCTGTTCGACAACGACGGCAACCTCGTGCTCGCGCTCGGTGACAACACCAACCCGTTCGAGTCCGACGGCTACTCGCCGATCGACGAGCGCGCCGGGCGTCAGGACTACGACGCTTCGCGCAGCGCCGGCAACACCAACGACCTCCGCGGCAAGATCCTCCGGATCACGCCGACCGACGAGGGCGGCTACACGATCCCCGAGGGCAACCTGTTCCCCGAGGCGAACGACACGAACGACAAGACGCGGCCCGAGATCTACGCGATGGGCTTCCGCAACCCGTTCCGCATCGGTCTCGACCCCTACACGAACAATCTGCTCGTGGCCGACTACGGCCCCGACGCCGGCTCCGCCAACGCCAACCGCGGCCCCGGTGGAACCGTCGAGTGGAACATCGTGAAGCAGCCGGGCAACTACGGCTGGCCGTTCTGCGTGGGCATCAAGTGCTACAACGACTACAACTTCAGCACGCAGGTCTCCGGAGCGCCGTTCAACCCGGCCGCAGTCGTGAACAACAGCCCGAACAACACGGGCCTCACGACTCTGCCCCCGGTGATCGTGCCGGAGTGGTGGACCGAGAACGGTGCCACCGCCATCTACCAGGAGATCGGCAACGCGGGAGCGCCCATGGGTGGCCCGGTGTACCAGTACGACGCCTCGAACCCGTCCGAGACGAAGTGGCCGGAGTACTGGGACGGCAAGGCGATCTTCGCCGAGTGGAACTCGGGCCGGATGTTCTCCTTCCAGCTGAACGAGGACACCACCGACACCGTGGGTCGTCACACCAAGATCCAGGACATCAACCGCATCCTGCCCGACATCTTCGACCCGTCGAAGGGCTTCAACAAGTCGATGGACTTCGAGTTCGGCCCGGACGGCGCGCTCTACGTCATCGACTGGGGCTCGGACTTCGGTGGCAACACGGCGAACTCCGGTGTCTACCGGGTGGACTACGTGCAGGCCAACCCGTCTCCGATCGCCCGCGCCTCCGCTGACGTGACGAACGGCCCCGGCCCCTCGCTCGACGTGCAGTTCTCCTCGGAGGGCACGCGTCACCCGATCGCCAAGCCGTTCACCATCGAGTGGGACTTCGGAGACGGATCCCCCACCACGACGGAGCCGAACCCGGCCCACACCTACGCGCAGAACGGCGACTACACCGCTCGACTGACCGCGACGGATGAGGACGGCAAGACCGCGATCGCCAACGTGCGCATCGTCGTCGGCAACGCGACCCCGCAGATCACGATCGACTTCCCCGAGAACGGCGGATTCTTCACCTGGGGCGACGACATCGCCTACAAGGTGACGGTCACCGACCCGGATGCGAGTGGTCCGATCGACTGCGAGAACGTGAAGCTCATCCCAGCTCTCGGCCACGACTCCCACAACCACGACTTCGGAGAGATCCACGGTTGTGAAGGGAGCTTCCCGACAGCTCGCGACGCAGGCCACGGCCTCGAAGCGAACCTGTTCTGGGTGGTCAACGCCAACTACACCGACGACGGCGGCGCCGTGGGCGTGCCCCAGACCGGCTTCGCCACGACCGTGTTGAACTCCACCCACATGGAGGCCGAGTACTTCGACCAGACCGGTCGGGTGAACGGCACCGGTGGGCCGGATGACGGCGTCAAGACCGAGTCGACCGGCGACAGCGCCGGCGGCGGTCGCAACGTCAGCAACGTCGAGACCGGCGACTGGTGGTCGTACAGCCCGATCAACCTGAAGGGCATGGACAGCGTGACGCTGCGCCTGGCCAAGGGCTTCGCGGGCGACGCCAACATCGCGGTGCGCTGGAACGACCCGGTCAACGGGCAGCTGCTCGGGAACATCCCGTTCACGCCGACCCTGAAGAACGGCAGCCCCGACTGGCAGACCTACTCCGACTTCACGCTGAACTTCGACGGCGGTCTGCCGGTGGAGACGGGCACGGTGTACTTCGTGCTCACCCAGGGTGGAGCCAACATCAACTACATGACCTGGGGTGGTGACGGCGTCGACTCCAACTCGCCGCCGGCCGTCACGCTGGGCGTCTCGCCGAAGTCGGGCAGCGCGCCCCTCGTCGTCGACGCCACGGTCGACGCGACCGATCCGGAGGGCACCGCGCTCAGCTACCGCTGGGATGCCGGTCTCGGCGGCGGCTTCGTCGACGGCGACGCCACGGAGCAGTACGTCTACGACGAGCCGGGCAGCTACGAGCTGCGGGTGCGCGTCTACGACGAGCAGGGCTCCTACACCGAGAAGAGCCAGACGATCACCGTGTCGGTGCCGGGTGCGAACCTGTGCCTCAGCGGTCGCTCAGACGGCTTCGAGGGCACCACACTCGACACGAGCCGCTGGAACCGCATCGTGCGGCCCAACCAGGACGCCCGGGTCGAAGGTGGAAACCTGGTGATCCCGGCATCCAAGACCGACATCTACGGTGCCGGAGCGGGAACCGTTCCGAACATCGTGCTGCAGGATCTGCCCTCCGGCGCCTGGCAGGCCACCGCGAAGGTGACCTTCGAGGCCCGCGTGCAGTACCAGCAGGCCGGTCTGATCGTGTACGGCGATGACGACAACTACGCCAAGTTCGTGCTCCAGGGCCGAGCCGGCACGTCGGATGCCGCACAGCGGATCTTCCAGTACGTCCGTGAAGAAGCGGGAACCCCGAACGAGGTCGCGGCGTCGAACACCGCCAACCTCGGGCTGGACTTCCCGGACACCTTCTTCGTGCGGCTGACCAGCGACGGGACGAACCTGAACGCCTCCTACTCGGCCGACGGATCGACCTACATCGCGATGCCCGAGACGAAGGCGCTGGCCGGAATCGTCAACCCGCGCATCGGTCTGGTCGCCTTCGCGAACAGCGGCTCGCCGCAGGACGTGATCGACGCCGAGTTCGACTGGTTCCAGATCACGCCCGATGACACCGCCGTGGCCGACACGCCGAACGATGAGTTCGACGGCAACGCTCTCGACGGGTGCCGCTGGCAGGTCGTGAACGAGCAGCCCGAGGGCTACCGCGTCAGCGACGGCGCACTGCGGATCGACACCACTCCGAACGACATCTACGGTGGCGACACCGGAGTGCCGAACTTCGTGGTGCAGAACCAGCCCGACGGTGACGAATGGGTGATCGAGACGAAGATCGACGGTTCGGACTTCGACCGCCGGTACCAGCAGGGTGGTCTGATCCTCTACGGTGACGACGACAACTACGTGAAGCTCGACATCGTCTCGACGAACGAGGGCGGATCGGCGATCGCCCGCAACCTCGAGCTCCGCAACGAGATCGGCGGCGTGGTGCAGAACCCGCAGCCGAACGCGCCGGCGCCTGACAACGGCATTGTGTGGCTGCGTCTCGCCAAGGCGGGCGACGTCTACACGGGCTGGTCGAGCATCGATGGCACGAACTGGACGCAGATCGCAGAGACGGTGACCAACGCTGGCCTCGACGGCGCCCGGGTCGGTCTCTACGCCCTCGGCAACTCCAACCAGGGCCAGGTCTCGAACACCGCGGTCTTCGACTACTTCCACGTGGTCGGAGCCGAGGAGCCCGAGGAGCCGGTGACGGTCAGCGCGACCGTCGAGCCCGCTGCCCCCAACGGCCTGGCGGACTGGTACACCCAGGCCGTGAGCGTCACGGTGGCCAGCCAGGGCGGTGGCACGAGCACGGTCTACCGCGAGTACAACCTCGACGGATCGGGCTGGCTCGAGTACACGCATCCGGTGCAGGTGACGACGGATGGTCAGCACACGGTTCAGTACCGTGCGTCGGCCCCCGGCTCGACCAGTGAGATCGGGTCGGTCTCCTTCAAGATCGACGCCACCGCTCCCGAGGCCGCCGCGAACCTGGTGGTCGACGGCGACAGCCGCACGGTCGAGATCACGGCGACGGATGCCACCAGCACCGTCGGCACGATCGAGTACCGCATCGGCGACGGCGCCTGGACCGACTACACCGCACCGTTCGCGGTGGACGGCACGGCCCAGACGGTGCACTACCTGGTGACGGATGTCGCGGGCAACCCGTCGAGCGAAGGCACCCTCGAGGTTCCGGCCGTGCCGGTCGACCCCGAGGACCCGACGCTCACGGTCGAGGTCACTCTCGACCCGGCGACCGCCAACGGGCAGGGCGGCTGGTACACGACGGGGGTCACCCTGACCGCCGTCGGCACCACCAGCGATGAGGAAGGCACGGCCACGGTCGAGTACTCGACCGACGGCATCACCTTCGCCCCGCTCGGCGCCTCCACGGTGCTGTCGGCCGAAGGCGAGACCACGGTCTCGGTGCGGGCCACCGACGGCGAGGGCCACTACTCGGCCACCGTGCAGCGCCTGGTCAAGATCGACACCGTGGTGCCGACCGCGACCGGCTCCGCAGCCGAGCGCACCGTCACCCTCGCGGGGACGGACGCCACCAGTGGTGTCTCCCGGGTGGAGTACCGGTTGAGCGGCGATGCCGCGGATGCCTGGCGCAGCTACACCGCGCCGGTCGTCGTGGCGGGCACCGCGGCCGAGACCGTCACGTACCGTGCGGTGGACGTCGCCGGCAACGTGAGCGCGACCGGCACCGTCGAGGTCGCCGAGACCTCGCAGCCCGAGCCGACGCCCACCATCGTGGTGGACGACCGGAACGTGAAGCAGGGCGAGCTCATCCAGGTCACGGGCACCGGCTTCGCGCCGGAGACCGAGGTCTCGGTGTGGCTCTACTCCGAGCCGCTGCAGATCGGCACGGTCACCACGGATGCCGACGGCGGCTTCAGCTACGCGCTGCAGGTGCCGGCCGGGTTCGAGGTCGGTGAGCACCACGTGGTGATCCGCCTCGGCGACGTCGAGCTGGCGCGGAGCCTGGCCATCACGGTCACCGCCGCGGCGATCGACCCCGGCCCGGGCAACCCCGGCACCCCCAACCCGGGCACCCCTGGTGGCGGAAACGGTTCGGGTGGTTCGGGCTCCGGCTCGGGCGGCTCCGGCGGCGGCCTCGCCCACACGGGTGCGGATGCCTGGCAGAACCTGGTTCCGCTGGCGATCATCCTGCTCGTGGGAGGCTTGGGAGGACTTCTCCTCCTGAACCGCCGCCGGGCTGACGGCTCCGCCGAGTAACCCACCACCGCACCACCCGCCGACCCGTCAGTCCGTGTCGCTCCGACCCCCATCAGAGCGGCACGGACTGCCGGGTCGGCATCCTCACTTCCGATCGGAAAGGCAATGATGCACACGATCATCACCCCGCGGCGCTCCGCACTCGCCGTCGTTCTCGGGCTGTTCCTGGCCCTCGCTGCCTTGTTCGGCGCGGCTCCGGCCGCGCACGCGCACGGTGGGCCGTTCCAGCTCACCGTGTCTCCGGATGGCGCGGGCGGGTTGATCGTGAACGCCGCGTACGTGGAAGACGGGCATCCGGTCTCCGAGATCATCGACCCGGTCGCCACCGCCGTCTCGCCCTCGGGAGAGAGCGTCGGGCCCGTCGCGCTGGTCTCCTCGCCGGAAGGGGAGGGCATCTGGATCACGCCCGAGGCCTTCTTGCCCGACGGTCAATGGGCGGTCACCGTCACCACGACCAGCCCGAGTTCGGCGTCGACCACGGTCGACATCACGGTGGCCGAGCTGGCGCCGCCGGTGGAGCCGGGCGAGACCATCGCACCCGTCGTGGAGGAGCAGGACGGCGCATCCGGTTCGTCCGTCGCCGCCGCAGAAGCGGGCACCGCTTCTCCGCTCACGATCGGGCTGTGGATCGGAGCGATCGTGGTCGTGCTCGCGGTCGGCGGCGCGCTCGTCTACCTCAACCGCGCCCGGTTGTTCAGCCGCCGCTAGACGGCCGGGCCGGCGCGGTTCAGGGCAGGCGGCGGAGCGAGTTCTGCGGGTCGAGCTTCTGCAGCAGGGCCGCCATGATCTCGTCGAGTTGTCCGACCTGCTCGTCGCTCAGCAGATCGATGACGTGGGCGCGCACGTTCTTGACGTGGCCCGGTGCCGTCGCCACGACCTTCTGCCAGCCGTCGTCGGTGAGGTGGGCGTTGGTGGCGCGGCGGTCCTCCGCGCAGGGGACCCGCTCTACGTAGCCCCGGGCTTCGAGGCGGCTCACCACGTGTGAGAGGCGGGGGAGCGTGGCGTTGGTCACCGCGGCGAGATGCGTCATGCGCAGCACATGCTGGGGTGCCTCGGAGAGCTTGGCGAGCACGAGGTACTCGAAATGCGTGAGCTGTGCGTCGTGCTGCAGCTGCGAGTCGAGCACGGTGGGCAGGAGTTCGACCACCGACTCGAAGCGGATCCACGCCCGCAGTTGCTCGGGGGTCAGCCAGCGAGGGGTCTCCATTCCTCGATCCTAAGCTTCTTGTCGCGACAACCAACGTCCGCGGGTGATCGAGGCCAGGCGCCATTGCCGCACCTGGCCGAAGCGGGTGGCGGAGCAGGTCGACAGCAGCGGCTCGGAGAGGGCCTCGGCGAGTTCGACCGTGATGGTGCGTGGGCCGTCGTCGGCCCTGTCCGTGTCGCTGTCGCTGAGCACCACCGTCCAGGTGCCGCTGTCGTGCCAGTGCTCCTCGATCGGGGCGTAGGCGTCGATGTGGTCGTCGCCGTACTCGAGTCGGGCGAAATGCTGGGCGGCCTGCACGGGATGCGTGAGCGAGCTGCGCCCGCGGAAGAATCGTTCCTGCACCCGGCCGTCGAGATACGACTGGGCGATGCCCTCCGCATCGCCGTCGTCGACCCGGCCGTAGTAGAGCCCGTGCGGCAGCAGCACCATGGTGCCGGCGAAGCGGTCGCCGCCGAGGTGGGAGCACTCCCACGTCTCCTCGGGGAAAGCTTCGGCGAGCCGCGTCACCACCTGTCGGCCGCGCACCGCGCAGCACTGGTCGTGGCGGGCGTGAGCGCAGACGCAGAAGATCGGGCGGTCGGATGCGACGCCGGTCGAGCCGTCGAGCGGAACGTCGAGCAACTCCCGCGGCTCGGTCACCTCGCCCCAACGCACACTCTCCTGGCCGGGGCGGGAGTCGACGACGGCCCATTTCCAGGAGTGCTGCGCGGGCCGTCGTCCGGTGCGGCGGATGGCGAGCGGGCGCATCCCGGCCGCCTCGATGCGTGTGACCAGAGCGCGACCGAGCTCCTCGTCGAAGGGCGGATCGAGGAAGGCCCGTGTGCCCCACGGCCCGGACACTTCGACGAGGAACCATTGCAGCCCCCGCGACCCGGTGGCGGCCAGCGGATCGTCCCGCTCCCGAGATCGGTCGCTGCAGGGCAGCCACCCCGTGCCGTCGGAGCTCGGCTCGCTTGCGGTCACGTGCGCTTCCCCATGTGCTCCGGGCTGTGCTCCGGATGCCGACTCGTGCGGGGGGCGACGGACGCGCGGACTCGAGCGCGGGCCGTGTCCTGGGCCGCCTCCCGGCGGCGAGCCAACGCAGCGAATCGAGCTGCCGGCGAGGGCGCGGCCCGGATCATCCGACAGGGACCAGGATGCCCTCGCGCAAGAGGCGACGAGCCACGACGATCGCATCGGCGAGGTCGAGCCCCGGGAAGTCGGCCAGGGTGACAGCGCCGCCCGACGCGGAGTCGGCACCGAGCGCACCCTCGTGCAGGCGGCGTACCGCGAGCTCGGCCTCGGCGGGCAGGGCGACGGTCTTCGTGGGCGTCACGATCCGTACGCGCTCGCCCGCGATCTCGATGCGGGCCGCGAGCGAACCGCGCCAGCGCACGGCCGAGTCCGCGGCGAGGGCGGCGATGGCATCGACGGTCGCGAGCGGGGCCAAAGGCTCCGGGCGGGTGGCGTCGGCGAAGCGGGCGGCGAGTCGGCGCGAGACGGTGGCGGCAGGATCGGCAGGGCGGAAGCCTGCGGGCGCGACCTCGTTCGCCTCGACGTCCTGGGCATCCGGGATCGCCGTCAGCGCCCGCACCAGCTCGGCGACGGTCTCGTCGACCAGCGGGCGGAGCGCCTCGGGGTCTGAGAGATCGACGCCGAGTGGCAGCGAACTGCGGAGCGCCGGAACGTCGCCGAGGGTCGAGACCAGGGCGCGCACCACGTCGGCCCGCGTGTAGGCCGAGACACCGACCGTGAGGTGCACCGAGGTTCCGCCGAGCGCTTCGGCCGAGTGGAGCCAGCCGCGCGGGAGGTAGAGGGCGTCGCCCGGCCGCAGCACGGCATCGATGACCGGCGGATTCTGCGCCTCTCGGGCGACCGCGTCGCGATGGTCGCCCCACGGCTGGTCGCGCAGCGGGTCGGGATGCACGGGGGAGTGGATACGCCAGTGCTTCTCGCCCGCGATCTGCAGCACGAACACGTCGTGCACGTCGTAGTGCGGGTCGAACCCGCGCGACGAAGCGGGTGTGACGTAGGCGTTGACCTGCGCCGGATGCCCGATGTCGTCGATCAGGCGCCGGGTGAAGTCGATGAGAGGCGGCCACAGGCGGTGCAGGCCCTGCAGCACGATCGTGGCGCCGGCCGCGAACTCGGCGAGCACCTTCTCGGAGCTCGCCTGGTCGCCGACCTCGGCCCCGAATCCACCTGGCGCGGTGAAGGCGGAGGGTGCGAGCACCGAGCCTTCCTGTGCCATCCGGATGAACGGCGTACGGACGCCGCGTTCGGTGATCAGCTCGTCGACCGCGCGCTCACTGAAGAGGTCGTCGAAGTCGCCGGGCAGGGAGGATGCGGGGGAGAGCAGAGGCTGCCGGCCCCAGTGGTCGCGCGCGAACTCATCGGGCGCGACCGAGATGCAGCGGGAGAGCGCGGGCCGGGCGACCGACCCGCGCTCGATCTCGATCGTCACGCCGAGCCGTCGGCCCCGCCGTCGTGGCCGCCCGGGTTGGCGCCGCCGTCGGCGGTGCCTTCACCCTCGTCGGCCGAGCCGTCTGCTCCGCCGTCGTGCCCGTCGGGGTTGGCGCCGCCGTCAGCGGTGCCTTCACCGCCGGCTGCCGAGCCGTCGGCTCCGCCGTCGTGCCCGCCGGGGTTGGCCCCGCCGTCGGCCGTGCCTTCGCCCCCGTCAGCGGGCTCGGTGGTGATGTCGTCGTCGTTGATTGCCATCCAGTGTCTCCAATCGCCAGCGGCGGTAGATGCCGTCGATCCGAGCGTACGCCGAACCTCCGACGCCCCGTACCCCCTGTTTCCTCGAGTGACCGCGAGTCAGGATGTGGAGGAGTAGATGCCGGTGAGCTGAGCCGCGATCGACGCGAGTTCCTCCCGCACCGAGGGCGGCGAGAGCACCTCGGCGAACGCGCCCCAGCCGGCGAGCTGCTGCGCGATCATCGTGGCGGTCGGCGCCGCGATCCGCACCCGGCTGCGCCCGTCGGGCAGCTGCTCGAGCACCTCGCAGTTCTGCCCGAATTGCGAGCGCAGGTAGGCCAGCAGCGGCGACTCCACCACGGCGATCGCCGCCACGGATGCCCGCTCCCGTTCGACCGACGCCACCACCCGCTCCCAGGCCGCACCGAGATCGAAGTCGTCGGGGCGCGCGCCGCGCTCCTCCGTCGGCGACACGGATCGCATCCGGTCGACGCGGAAGGTGCGCTCGCCCTCGCGGCCTTCGACCCCTCCGATCAGGTACCAGACCTCGTTCTTCTCGACGAGCCCCCAGGGCGACACGAGGTATTCGGCCTCGGGCTTGGCCCACCCGGCGTACCGGATGCGCACCACCCGCTCCTGCACCACCGCCGCCTGCAGTGTCTCGACGAAAGCGGGACGTCGTCGACCGGTGCGGCCCCAGTCCGCCGGATCGATCACGACGGCGGAGGCCGCGGCTTCGGCATCGGCGCGGAAGGTCTCGGGCAGCGCCCGCACGAGCTTGCGCAGGGCCGACTTGGCCGCCGGATCGATCGCGGCAGCCGGCCCGAGCAGGAGGAAGAGCGCCTGCGCCTCGGGCGCGCTGAGCCCGCTCAGGTCCGTGCGCGCACCGCCGAGCAGCGACCAGCCGCCCCCGCTGCGGGTAGACCGGGATTCCCGCCCCGGACAAGGCTTCGAGGTCGCGCCGGGCGGTGGCCACCGAGATCTCGAGCTCCTCGGCGAGCTCGCCGGCGGTCACCCGGCCGCGAGCCTGCAGCAGGAGGACGGTGGCGACGAGACGGTCTGCGCGCATGTCTCCATTCTCGTCAAGAAAGTAGTCAATGGGTGAGCACTTTACGAGCGCAGACTGGATTCATCAGGTTCGAAGACGCACCACGAACGAAGGAGAAACGTCATGTTGCGAGGACTGTCCACCGTGAGCTTCTACGCCGCCGACCTCGACGCCGCGGAGGAGTGGTACAGCCAGACACTCGGCATTCCGGCCTACTACCACGTGCCCGGGTACACCGAGTTCCGCATCGGCGACCACGAGCACGAGCTCGGCATCATCGACGCGCGCTACGCCCCGCCCACCCGAACCGACGGGCTCGGCGGCGAGATCGTGTACTGGCACGTCGACGACCTCGAGGCATCCCTCGCCCGTCTGATCGAACTCGGGGCGACGTTGCACGAGGCGCCCCGCGAGCACGGCCCCGGCTTCGTGACCGCCTCGGTCGTCGATCCTTTCGGCAACATCCTCGGCATCATGTACAACCAGCACTACCTCGACACCCTGGGCTCCGCACGCACCTGATCAGCAACGGAGCCTGACCTCAGCCCCCGATCTGCGCTAGAATTCTGTACATGTCAACTCTCTCCGTCGCGGATGCCCGCGCCAACTTCTCGAAGTTGATCGAGTCGGCCGCCACCACGCACGAGCGCTTCGAAGTGACGCGCAATGGCAGCCGAGCCGCCGTCATCCTGAGTGCCGACGACTACGACACCTTGCTCGAAACGGTGGATGTGCTGAGCGACTCGGCGACGGTCGAGGCGATCCGCCAAGGCCTCGACGACATCGGTCGAGGCGAGGTCGTCGACATCGGAGACATGCGGGAGGCGATGCGCGCTGCGGGCCGCCTGCGCGAATGAAGCAACCGTACGACGTGCGTTTCACGAAGTCGGCGAAGCGTGCGTTGAGCCAGGAGCTGCCCGAAAAGGTGGCGACGGCGGCGTTCGAGTTCATCATGGGTCCGCTGCGCGAGAACCCGAAGCGCGTGGGTAAGCAGCTGCTCGAGCCGCTGCACCCTCTCTATTCGGCGCGGCGCGGCGAGTACCGCGTGCTCTACCGCATCATCGATCATCAGCTCGTCATCGAGGTGGTGACCGTGGTGCATCGCCGCGACGCCTATCGCGCCTGAGCTCACGCCGGGTCTCCAGGGTGCGGCGGTAGCGTGAAGGGATGCGCGCTCTCACTCACGCCACTTTCGGCGATGCCACCGACGTTCTCGAAGTCACCGAACTTCCGCTGCCCGAACCGGGCCCGGGCGAGGTGCGGGTGCGCACGGTGCTCGCGACCATCCACAACCACGACCTGTGGACCATCCGCGGAACCTACGGATACAAGCCCGAACTGCCCGCCGCATCCGGCACCGAGGCCGTCGGCGTGGTCGACGCGCTCGGCGAGGGCGTGACAACTCTGCAGGTGGGGCAGCGCGTGGTCGCGGGCAGCTTCGGCGTGTGGGCCGAGTACTTCGTGGCCAAGGCGGCGGGCCTCGTGCCGGTGCCCGACGGCATCTCCGACGAGACCGCGGCCCAGCTCGTCGCCATGCCGTTCAGCGCCCTCAGCCTCCTGGACTACCTCGACGTGGCACCGGGCGAATGGATCGTGCAGAACACCGCCAACGGCGCGGTCGGCCGTCTCGTCGCCCAGTTCGCCGCCCGGCGCGGGGTGCGCGTGCTCGGCCTGGTGCGCCGTGACGCCGGCGTCGACGAACTCGCAGCCGTCGGCATCCACGACGTCGTCTCCACCGAGAACGACGGGTGGCAGGATGCCGCGGCCGCCGTCCTCGACGGCGCGAGCCCACTCGCCGCAGTGGATTCGGTCGGTGGCAGCTCGGCCGCCGACCTGGCCGGCCTGCTGGGGGAGGGCGGCACCCTCGTGTCGTTCGGCGCCATGGGCGCGGGCGAACTCCAGATCCCGTCCGGCGCCCTCATCTTCAAGGACATCACCGTGAAGGGCTTCTGGGGTAGCCGCGTGAGCCGCGAGATGGATGCCGGGAAGCGATCCGCCCTGTTCGGTGAGCTGTTCGAGCGCATCGGTTCGGGCGAGGTCGAGCTTCCGGTCGAAGCGGTGTATCCGTTCGAAGACGCTCGCGAGGCCGCGGCGGCGAGTGCTGCTCCCGGTCGGGTCGGGAAGATCCTGCTCCGCTTCTGACGATGGCCGAGAAGGACGGTCAGCGCCGCCAGCGGTACTCGAACTCGGGTCGGCCCGGCTGCCCGTACCGCGGGGCGCGCTCGACGGTGCCTGAGGCGGCGAGGCTCTCGAGGTAGCGGCGCGCGGTCACCCGCGACAGCCGGAGTTCGCTCGCGACCTCGCTCGCCGAGAGCGCCGCGTCCCGGGCGCGGAGGGCGGCGATGATGCTCGCCCGCGTATCGGCGGCGAGACCCTTCTCCAAGACCGGCGCTGATTCGGTGCGCAGGTTCGCGAACGACTGGTCGACGTCGTCTTGCGTGGTCACGCCCTGCACGGCGCCGAGGCCCGAGCGGAACGCCCGGTACCCGTTGAGCTTCTCGGCGAAGACGGGAAAGGTGAACGGCTTGATCAGGTACTGCACGATGCCGAGCGACACCGCAGACCGCACGACGGCGATGTCCCGCACCGCCGTGACCGCGATCACGTCCACGTCGACGCTCACCGATCGCAGGTGCCGGCAGAGCTCGATGCCGTGCACGTCGGGCAGGTTCATGTCGAGCAGCACGAGGTCGATCCGGCCCGTGGCCGACGGGCCGGCGGATGCCTCCAGCAGCCGCATCGCCTGGGTCCCGTTCGCGGCGATACCGGCCACCTCGAAACCCTCCAGCCGCGCCAGATAGGCGGCATGCGCCTCCGCGGTGATCGGCTCGTCGTCGACCACCAGCACCCGGAGCGGGCTCATCGTTCCTCCCCGGACGGTGGGATGGGGATGACGACGGTGAAGGTGGCCCCGCGGTCGCCGGGCGCATCCGGATACGGCGCGTTCGACACCGTCACCGTGCCACCGAGCCGCCGCACCGACTGCCCGACGAGCGCCAGACCGATGCCCCGGCCGGTGTCGCCCGTCGATTTGGTGCTGTACCCGCGCTGGAACACCAGCTCGGGGTCGGCCACGCCGGGTCCGGTGTCCGAGACCGCGATCACCAGTGACCCGCCCTCGCGCCGCACCGAGACCGTGACCCGCGGATGCCCGGCCGACGTCCCGCGATCCGCCTCGCCCCGATCGCTCCGCCCCTCGGTCGTACCGCCTTCCACCCCACTGACTGCCCCGAGCGCCGCCCCCACCGGTGACGGCTCGGCCACCGCATCGAGCGCGTTGTCGATGAGGTTGCCGATCACGGTCACGAGCTCGTCGGCCGCGATACCGGTCGACCCGAGTTCGGGCGCGATGTCGACGACGAGCGAGATCCGGCGCTCGCCCGCCTGCGCCGACTTGCCGAGCAGCAGCGCGGCCAGCACGGGCTCGTCGACCGCGGCCGTCACCACCTGGTCGACCAGGTGCTGACCGAGATTCAGCTGGTGCGCCGCGAACTCCAGCGCCTCGTCGGATCGCCCCAACTCGATCAACGCCACGATCGTGTGCAGCCGGTTCGAGAACTCATGGGTCTGCGAGCGCAACGCGTCGGAGAGGGTGCGCATCGACCGAAGCTCCCCGCTGAGCTGCTGCAGCTCGGTGTGGTCGCGCAGGGTCGTGACGGTGCCGAGCCGCCGTGCGGGTCCACTCGACACGGCGGAGACCGCGACCGACTGGTTCACCACGAGCACCCGCTCGTCGGTGAGATACACCTCGTCGACGGCCACGGCACCGCTGCCGAGCAGCGCTCGGAGCGGCTCGGCGATCGGCACGGCATCAAGGGCGAGCGGATGCGCATCCGGAGGCTGAGAACGCAAGCCCAGCAACTCGGCCGCCTGGTCGTTGTAGAGCACGAGCCGGCCCTTCGTGTCGACGAGCACGAGCCCCTCACGCACCGAGTGCAGCACGCCCTCGTAGTAAGCGAACATGCGGCTCATCTCCTCGGGTCCCGCCCCCAGGTGACCCGGCGCAGATACCGACTCAGCAGCCACGCCGCCAGCGCGCCCACCAAGAGGGTGGCGACGGCTGCCCCGATCACGAGCGGGAGCCGCTGCAGGAGCACGGCAGAGAGGTTGCTCACGGTGACGCCGGCCGAGACGAGGCCGACCACCGTGCCCTGCGCATCCGTCACCGGCACGACCGAGCGCACCGAGGGGCCGAGCGTTCCGGTGTAGGTCTCGGTGAAGCTCTGACCGGCGAGCGCGGGCGCGATGGTGCCCTGGAAGGGCTTGCCGATCTGGGTGGGGTCGGGATGCGTGTAGCGCGTTCGATCGGGATTCATGATGGTGATGAAGTCGATCGAGGTGTCACCCATCAACGTCAGCGCGTAGGGCTGGAGGGCGGCGCTCGGGTCGGGGGAGGAGAGGGCGTCGACCACGAAGGGGTTGTCGGCGATGGAGGTGGCGACCGCCATCGTCTTCTGCGCGGCATCCGTGTCGACATCGGCTTGCGCGTCGGCCCAGAGCCAGGCCACGGCCGCCGCGGTGAGCAGGGCGATGAAGGACACCTGGAGCGCGAAGAGCCGAGCCGAGATGCTCAGACCGGCGATCCACGCCTTCATCGCTCTCTCTCCTTCGGCGTCGCTGCCTGCGTTCGATCTGTTCACGATAGCCCGCGGGCGCGGGGGCCCGGTCTGAACAATATGAACACAAGCCCGAGCGGATGTCGCACCACGCCCATGCTGATCTCCTCACCACCATCGAGCCGTCGACGCAGACGCGGCGGCCTTGACCGTTAGGAAGACCCATGGCAACGACGCACACGGTTCGGCCCACGAAGAGACGCCGGCTCGACCGCTCCCACTACCTCTACATCGCCGTGATCGTGGCCGTGGCAGGCGGCATCGCGGTGGGGCTCATCTTCCCCGAGTTCGCCAAAGGGCTGAAGCCGCTCGGTGACGGGTTCGTAGCTCTGATCAAGATGATGATCGCGCCGATCATCTTCTGCACCATCGCCCTCGGCGTGGGCTCGGTGGCGAAGGCCGCCACGGTCGGCAAGGTGGGCGGGCTCGCGCTCGGCTACTTCGTGATCATGTCGACCTTCGCGCTCGGCATCGGGCTCGTGGTGGGCAACCTGATCCATCCCGGTGACGGCCTCAACATTGCGTCGACCACCTACGACACCTCGGAGCTCGCGCCGGCGAGCACCACCGAGTTCGTGATGGGCATCATCCCGACCTCCTTCTTCTCGTCGCTCACGTCGGGCAGCATCCTGCAGGCCCTGTTCGTGGCGTTGCTCGTGGGCTTCGCGCTGCAACGGATGGGGGCGAAGGGCGAACCCATCCTCGGGGCCATCCGGCAGCTGCAGGTGCTGGTGTTCCGCATCCTCGCCATGATCATGTGGGTTGCGCCGCTCGGAGCCTTCGGTGCGATCGCCGCCGTGGTGGGCACCACCGGAGTAGCTGCGCTGGTGGCGCTGGGAGCGCTCATGGTGGCGTTCTACATCACCTGCATCCTGTTCGTGGTTGTCGTTCTGGGCGGACTCCTGAAGCTCGTCACCGGCATCAACATCTTCCGGGTCATGAAGTACCTGGCCCGGGAGTACCTGCTCATCGTCTCCACCTCGTCGAGCGAGGTCGCCCTGCCCCGGCTGATCGCCAAGATGGAGCACCTCGGTGTCTCCAAGCCGGTGGTCGGCATCACGGTTCCCACCGGCTATTCCTTCAACCTCGACGGCACGGCGATCTACCTCACCATGTCGTCGATCTTCATCGCGAACGCCCTCGGCACCCCGCTGAGCCTGCCGGAGCAGCTCTCGCTGCTGGTGTTCATGATCATCGCGTCGAAGGGTGCCGCCGGCGTCACGGGTGCGGGCCTCGCCACCCTCGCCGGAGGACTGCAGGCCCACCGCCCCGACCTCGTGAACGGCGTCGGGCTCATCGTGGGAATCGACCGGTTCATGTCGGAGGCGCGGGCGCTCACGAACTTCACGGGCAACGCGGTCGCCACCATCCTCATCGGAACCTGGACCAAGCAGATCGACACCACCCAAGTGGGTCAGGTGCTCGACGGCACGCTGCCCTTCGACGAGCAGACCATGAGCGCCGACGACCACCTCAGCGCTGACGAGAAGAGCCATCACGCGCGGGATCTCGCGGCGCTCGAGGCGGAGGACGCGGCGGCTGCCTCGCGCGATGCGGACCCCGAGCGCGTCTCGACCGGCGCCATCGCCAGCATCGTGCACGGGCCGGATGCGCGGGTGCCCTCGAACAAGTAGCGGTCGGGCTCCCGAGCGGTCGGCGGGGCTAGGAAGCGGCGGGCCAGGGCTCGTCCGCGTGCGCGAGCCACACCTGGTGTGGCTGGAGCGAGCGGATGAGTCGCTGGCCCTCCGTCGTCGGGTCGTCGAGTTCGCCGAACCACACGGCGGAGTCTCCGGCGATCACGACGGGGCCGGCATCCGTCTCGACGACGACGATCTGCGAACCGCGGGTGTGGCCTGGCGCGGGAACCAGGCGGACTCCGGGGAGGAGTTCGAACTCGCCGTCCACCTCCACGTAGGTCATGCCCGGCGCATCCACCCACTCGCGGATCGTGTAGTCGTCGCGTGTGCGCGCATCCGCGAGTTCCTGGCGCTGCACGTACACCGGTGTTCCCGCGAAGAGGTGATTGCCGCCGCAATGGTCGAAGTGAAGATGGGTGTTGACCACCGCGGTGATGCTGCCGAGGTCGATGCCCTTCTCGGTCAGCGGCTCCAGCTGAGGGTCCATGTCGGCGACCGCAGGATGGAGGGCGGTCATTCCCGTGTCGACGAGCACCCGCCCATCCGGATGCTCGATGAGGTGCACATAGACGGGCAGGCGCTCGTCTTCCGCGAGAAGGGTGGCGACGCGTACGGGCGTCACGGTGATGGCCGTCGTCATGTGGACACTGTACACTTTTGATCGACGATGAGGAGGGTCTCGTGGGCAAGGTTGTCATGTACGCCTCGGTGTCGGTGGACGGCTTCATCGCCGGGGCGGACGATGATCCCGGCGCCCTGTTCGACTGGTTGACGAGCGGTGACGTCGCACTGGACGAGAGTGGCGTCCTGCTGGTGTCGCAGGCGTCGTACGACTACGTCCGGCCCTATTGGAACGAGATCGGGGCGACCATCGTGGGCCGTCACGTCTTCGACCTGACCGACGGCTGGGGCGGGGTGCCGCCGAGCGGCGTCGACCACGTGGTCGTGGTGACGCATCGGCCGGAGCCCGAGGGGTGGAACGCGGAGGCTCCCTTCCATTTCGTCGGCAGCGTCGAAGCGGCCGTGACCAAGGCCCGGGAGCTCGCGGGCGACCGCACCGTCGAGGTCGCCGCCGGCGACGTCGGGGGCCAGGTGCTCGCCGCCGGCCTGGTCGACGAGGTGCGGATGGATGTCGTGCCCGTCGTGCTCGGCTCCGGCAAGCGCTACTTCGGCCCGGTCGACGCGCAGCACCTCCTCGAGGATGCCGATGTGGCCATCCAGGGTGACCGCGTTTTCCACGTGCGCTACCCGGTGCGGCGCTGACGTTCCGGGCGTAGCGTGAAGCCCCTCATCACCGAACGGGAGCGCACCATGACCGGAACCGACGACATCCAGACCCTGGCCGACCTGCTGGACGACTTCCCCATCACGATGGTGGTGTCGCTCGACGACGACGGGCATCCGGTGTCGCAGCCGCTCGCCATGCAGCAGCAGCACCACCGCTTCGACGGCGACCTCTGGTTCCTGATCAGTGCCGAGTCGTCGACCGCCACCCGCATCGAGAAGAACCCGATCGTGAACCTCGCCTTCAGCTCGAACGGCTCCTGGGTCTCGGTCACCGGCCACGCCGAACTCACCACGGAGCAGAGCTACGTCGACGAGATGTGGGACCCGAGCGTCGAGGCCTGGTTCCCGGGAGGCCGCACCGATCCGTCCATCCGGGCGCTGATCGTGCACGCCGACTCCGCCGAGTACTGGGACACGCCGGGCTCCACCATCGCCACGGTCTTCAGCTTCGTGAAGTCGAAGGTGACGGGCACGCCCATCGAGATCGACCACGAGAAGGTCGAGCTCTAGCCGCCGCGCCGGTACGAGCGTCGCTCACCGGGCGCCTTCACGCCCGGGTTTCGGATCGGTCTGCGCCATATGGGACGATGGGGCGCAACAGGTTCGCACGAACCGATCGGGCCCATGAGGTCTTTCGCGAAGCCGGGACTGAAGAAGACGAACGATGAGCGAGCAGCGGAACGAGGTCGGCGAGTACCTCCGAGCGCGCCGGGCCATCGTGCAGCCCGAAGACGTGGGCATCGAACGCGAAGCCTCGCGACGTGTCGCCGGACTGAGACGCGAAGAGGTTGCGCGGCTGGCGGGGATCAGCCCCGAGTACTACTTGCGGCTCGAGCAGGGTCGCGACCGTCAGCCGTCCAACCAGGTCGTGAACGCTCTCGGGCGTGCTCTCCTCCTCGACGCCGAGTCAACGGACTACCTGCGCCGGCTCGCGCAGGGGGGCCTCTACACCCCGTTCGAGGATGCATCGACCGTTGACGACTCCGTACTGGCCCTGCTCGATCACTGGTCGCACACGCCGGCCTTCGTGATGAACCGCAATCAGGACATCCTGGTGTCCAACCCGCTCGCTTGCGCCCTCGGCCCCGGATACATGGAGCCGGGGGCGAACCTCGTCCACCAGATCTTCTCCGCCGCATCGCGGGAGCACGCCGCGGACTGGGAGAGGACGGCCCATCGCGTGGTGGCCCAGCTCCGTCTGCGAGGAGACCCGGACGATCCGCGACTCCAGGAGATCGTCGGAACGCTTTCGATGAAGGACCCGGACTTCCCTGCCATCTGGGCGCGCCACGACACGGCATCGCAGCGAACGGGCGTCTCCCGTCACTACATCGATCCGATCGGTTGGGTCGAGTTCAACTGGCAGAACCTGGACATACCGGGAAGCACGCATGTTCTCGTGACCTTCTGGGCAGACCCGGGGTCGCCCGCAGCAGCAGCGGGCGTCCACCTCGCCGCCCGGGTGCAGCAGGGGGCGCAGCTGCGGACCTCGGCCGCGGAACCGCCCGCGAGCTAGCCGGCGTCGCTCCGCAGGATGCCCTGCAGCCGGGCGAGCCGATCCGCCGACTCCGGGTCGACAGGTGCCCACAGGATGTAGGTGTATTCGTCGGGAACGGGCCGGCGGAGCTGCTCGTAGGCGAGACGCAGGACTCCGACGAGCGGATTGCTGAACACGGAGACACCACTCTGCGGGGTCGCTGTCGGGCTGGCTGCCGCCCACTGCTCGGCGAACGCGGCACTGTGCGTCATGAGATCGCCGACGAGTTCGCGGAACCGCTGGTCCTCGTCGTAGTGCTCCAGCGACGCGCGAAGACTTGACGCGGTCATCGCCGCGGCGCTCGCCCAGTCGTCGGTCGTCTCCTCCACCATCGGATTGAGGAAGGTGAAGCGGGCGAGATTGACGCCGACGGCGAAGGATGCCGACACCGCGCCGGCGATCTCGTTGGCGGCGACGACATCGAGGTGCTTGTCGAAGACCACGATCGGGGCGGAGACTCCCGCGACGAACTCCTGCAGGGAGCCCGCCGACTCCCGATTCTCACTCATGTCCACCACCGTACGGGATGCGATCCGCCACCTCGCGACGCGAATTCACTCCCCACTTCGCATAGATGTGCCGGATGTAGGTCACGACGGTATGCGGCGACACGAGGAGCTCGTCCGCGATCTGCTGGGTGGTGAGCCCGGCACCGATGAACTCGGCGACCTGACGCTCGCGATGGGAGAGACCCGTGGCGTCGGATGTCGCCACCAGTCTCTGCGGGATTCCCTTCGACCTGAGTCGGTGAAGCACTCTGCTGACGTCTCGCGGCGCGCCGCAGCTGTCGTAGATCTGCATGGCCTCGGTCAGCGCGCGCGTCGTCGTCGCGCGGTCCGTGGCGAACAACCCCGCTCCTTCCAGCACTGCGGCGGTGACCAGAGGGCGGCAACCTGCTCGCAGGAGTTCCGCGGCGCTGAGGAGGTCGGCGGCGGAATGGTCGCGGAATCCTCGCACCGCGGTCGCGATGGCCGACACGAATGGGTTGCCGGGGTTGTGGTCGGCGCGACGTCGGGTGAGCTCCACGAGCACATCCACCGACGTCCGGTCACCGGCGGTGTCGCAGATGTGCGCGAGTATGACGTCGTCGGCGAAGTCCGAGGGTGTCGTCATGGACGGGGTCGCTTCACCCAGCGACGCGATCGCGAGCGACGCGTGCTCGTAGGCTTCTTCGGGGCGCCCGCGCTCGAGTGCCCCGACGGCGAGGCTCCAGCGGCCGGTTCGGGTCAGCCCTGAGCCGGCGGCGAGCTGTTCGATCAGCGGGCGCGCCCTCTCGCGCAGCTCCAGATCTCCCGTGCGAAGGCCGATCCGATGGAGCACGACGCCCGCGGTGGCGTTCATGAAGTCGCCGAGTCCGAGCTGCTCACCGAGCTCGAGGACAGTCTCGGCTTGCGTTCGTGCCTCGTCGAGACGACCTAGGTGATACAACACCGTCGAACGCACCATCATCCAATACGCCTCGGCGACGACGCTCTTCGCGGCGCGCGCCTCGGCGAGCCCGTCGTCGGTGAGGGGGAGTGCCTCGTCGCACCGTCCGCTGGAGTTCCGCAGGAATGCCGTCCACAGCCCCTCCGGCAACCACAGACCCGCGGGGATTCCGGCCCGGACGACCCGGTCCGTCGCCTCGCGCTGCAGCGATTCGGCGTCGTCGAAGCGGTCCTGATAGAACGCCAGCACCGATTCGGTCGCATCGAGAGTGGCCAGAGCCACTGTGTCGCGGCTCTCGTCCGCGACGGCTCGCGCCAGGTCGAGAGTGTCGCGGAGGCGCACTTCGTCAGCGGTGTTCGCGAAGTTGAGCGCGCGCACCGACAGCAGTTGCACCCGCACCTCGTCGGAGACCGCCGGGATCGCGAGGCCGGCGCTCGTCTCCCGAATGGCGCCGTCGAAGTCGGACTCGGTGAGCTGACGGGCGACGGCCAGGTTGAGTCGGGCGCGGGCGTCGGCGCTCAATACGGGCCGGAGTGATCGGCCGATCTCCATGGCTTCCTCGATCCGCCCACTGGCCAGGACGAGGGGAAGAAGGGCCGCGACGCGCTCGGCGTGGGCCGGGTTGTTCCCGGCGAGCTGCGCGCCCAGCACCACCAAGCCGGCCGCCCCTGTCATGTCCGTGCCGGAGAGGTGGTTCGCCGCCACGAAGAGAAGCTCGAGCGACTCGTCGTCACCCGCCTCCGCCACCGTGGCGATCGCTGAGGCCAGCGTCGCCACACCTTCCCCTGCGCGAAGGCGGCTGTGGATGACCTCGCGGGCCATGGCGCGCCTCAGCGTGGGGGAGAGGCTGTCCGTCGCAGCGACCTGCACGCTGTCGTGCCGGAAGGCCAACGACGAACCCGTGTCGATGACGAAGTCCAGGTCGAGGAGTTCATGAACCGCGGGCGCGGCCTCGGTGGCGGTCAGGCCCAGGATGTCCAAGACGCCGCCCAGGGGGAATTCGCGCCCGTAGAGACCTCCGACCTGAGCGATCCGGAGCGCCGGCCGGCTGACCTGGCGGAGTCGATCGCTCGCTGACGTCCCGAAGCGGATGGGGAACGACTCGTCGCGGATGTCGACGCCGCCATCCGTCGATCTCAGCAGACCGTCTTCCTCGAGACTCTGCAGGATCTCCAGGACGAGCAGGGGGTTCCCGGCTGCTCGGCCGATGGCGTCAGCCACTCGTGGCCCCGGCGCGCTGCCGAGCGAGTCGCGGGCCAGCGCCTCGACGGCCGGCGGGTCGAGCGGCTGCAGGTCGATGACGGTTCCGAAGTCCGCGATCTGAGCGAGAAAGCGTTGGTGAGCTGCGCTGTAGACGCCGGTCCGCGTCGCGAGAACCCAGTAGACAGGCAGGCCTTGCAGATCGTGGATGAGGGCGCTCACCGCGCCGAGCGACCCGGCGTCCAGCCACTGCAGATCGTCGACGATCACGAGAACCCCGGATCGGCCGGCCGCGACTTCGAGGCCCTCCGCGATATGCCGGGTCAGCCAGTATTTCGGGGCCGCGCTCTGCATGATCGGTCCGAGATCGTCGGAGGTGACGAGCGGCGGTCGAGCACGTGTCGCGGCGCCGATGAGCGCGCCGAGCGGAGACAACGCCGAGTCGATGTCAGGAGCAACCACCATCGTCGACCAGCCATGTTCTTCGCCGAGTTGCGCCGCGTAGTGCAGTAACCGGGTCTTGCCGATGCCGGATTCCCCGGAGAGGAGCGTCACAGCGGTGTCGCCCGCGAGCGCGGCCTCCCAGCCGTGGTCGATCTCCGCGGTCTCGCGCGCTCGACCGCGGATGGGCGCGTGGGATCGATCGGCACCACTCCCTGAGAGCGCACCGAGGCCGACCCGGCGCGCCTGGCGACCATGACGAAGCACCCGTTCACGGTAACGCGCGCTCGAACACCTGTGAATGACCGTCCCACTACCACCCAGACGACCATGCGATGTCGCCGTGAAAGTCGGGGGATGTGGGAGTGACCGACCCGAATCTACCGTTCCAGGTGCGGGTTACAGGCCCGACGAAACGACCCCCCGGTCACACATCCCCGCCGGACCTCCGGCACAACTGGAAGGAAGACTCCGATGAGCGTTATCGTTCGCGACGACCTCGTGCTCTCGCACGCTGTGGTCACCGCCGATGTCACCGCCCCCTTCGAGCACGTCGACATCGAGCAGTGGCTGAAGACCCTGCCGACTCACGAGTACCAGCGCTGTGCGCCTGGCGACCACAAGGCCGCCGGCTACACCGTGGACGACGACGGCACCCCGATGTCGATCAACGTCGAGATGATCGGATCGGGTCTGGTCATCCAGCAGTACCGCTACGAGGTCGCCAGCCCCCACTACTGCAAGATGGTGTCGCTTTCCGACGTGTATTCGCCAGCCGGCTGGACCACCACGCAGGTGATCTGGGAGCTCGGCATCGAGCAGCTCGAGGGTGACCAGTTGCGCTACGTCAACACCGTCACGTCGCACCCGACCGAGGACTTCCTGAAGTTCATCATCGACAGCGGCCAGACCTTCGAAGACGCCGCGGCCGCCCGCCAGCACGCCTCCGGCGCGCACTGCGAGGTCGAGACCCCGCACTACGCCCGCAGCATCGCGGCCTTCGCGAACGCCCGCGCCGCCGAGGCTGCGACCGCCGCCGCCTGAACGGGAGGTCGCGCGATGACAACCGACACGCACGCAGGGCACCACACCACCGAGGTGCATGAACACGGCGATGGATGCGGACACGAGGCGGTCGCCCACGGCGACCACCTCGACTACATCCACGACGGTCACCAGCATGCCCTGCACGGCGAGCACTACGACGAGCACTGATACGTCCGGTTCGGAGCCGGCCTGGCCGAAGGGGCCCGAGTCCCCTTCGGCCAGGTCCGCCCGAGAAAGGAAGAACGACTCCGATGTCCTCCGCGATCCGCTTCAGTCATCCCGGCCCACCTGACGTGCTGCGACTGGTGCCGGTCGAACGTCCGGAGCCCGGGCCCCGGGAGGTTCGTATCGACGTCGCCGCCGCGGGCGTGAACAACGCCGACCTGCTCGAGCGCCGGGGGCATTACCCGGTGCCGCCGAACGCCCCGTCGGGTCTTGGCCTCGAGGTCGCCGGAACAATCGGCGCCGTGGGTCGAGATGTGACCGAATGGCGTCCTGGCGATCGCGTGTGCGCTCTCGTCGCCGGTGGCGGATACGCGGAGGAGACGGTTGCTCCGGCCGCGCAGGTGATGCCGATCCCGGCCGGCCTCAGCATGGTCGAAGCGGCCGCGCTGCCGGAGGTCGCCTGCACGGTGTACTCGAACCTCGCCATGATCGCGGGTCTCAAGGCCGGTCAGGCGGTGCTCATCCACGGCGCCGGCGGTGGGATCGGGTCGTTCGCCATCCAGTGGGCGACTGCGATCGGCGCCCGCGTGATCACCACCGCGGGAAGTGAGGCCAAGACGCGCGCAGCCCTCGAGCTCGGGGCGGTGGAGGCGGTCAACTACCGCACCGACGACTTCGTGTCCGCCACCCTCGCCGCCACCGACGGGCGGGGCGTGGACGCGATCCTCGACGTCGTCGGCACCACGTACCTCAGACGCAACCTCGAGTGCCTCGCTCACGACGGTCATCTTGTGGTGATCGGCGGAGCCCTCGGGCCGGTGACCTTCGATCTGGGAGAGCTCCTCTCGCGTCGTGCGAGCATCTCCGCGACGCTGCTCCGAGGCCGTCCGGCGCACCAGAAGGCCGCGATCGTCGCCGGGGTCATCCGAGACGTGCTCCCCCTGGTCGAGTCCGGCGAGATCCGCGCCGTCGTCGACACCGTCTTCCCGTTGGCCGAGGCCGACCGAGCGCACGAGCTGCTCGAATCAGGCAGAACCGTCGGCAAGGTCGTGCTCGAAACAGACCACCACCACTGAAGGAGAACCCCATGACCACCATTGACGACCTCGTCGGCGCCTGGACGTTCGTCAGCGCCGAGGAGGTGTTCGCGAACGGAGCCCGACGACCCCAGTTCGGGCCCGAGGCTGCCGGATACCTCAGCTACAGCCCCGACGGCATCGTCACAGCAGTGCTCGGCAGCACGAGTCGTCCGGCGAGTAGCTCGCCCGACCCGCAGAGCGCCAGCGATGCCGACGTCGTCGCCATGGCCCGTGGCTTCATCGCCTACGGCGGCGCGTTCACGCTCGACCCCGAGACCGACACGGTCACCCACCACATCGACATCGCACTGTTCCCCGGGTGGCAGGGCGGCGATCAGGTTCGGCACTTCACCGTCGACGGAGACCTCCTGCACGGCAGGACGCTCCCCATGGTCTCGCCCGACGGGCGCTCCCTGCACGTCGAACTGACCTGGGAACGAGTGCACCCCCGCACGTCGCCATCCATCAACAGAAAGGCATCGTCATGAGCACTCCGTCCCGCCACGTCGCCTCCCTCGTCGAGGCCGCCCCGACCTTCGAGAGCGACCTCGGCTCGGTCGCCCAACTCGCCACCGGCAACTTCCCCATCCTCCAGGGCATGGCCCTCAAGCGGATCGTGCTGGAGCCCGGCGCTCTGCGGGAACCGCAATGGAACGTCAACTCCAACCAGATCGCCTACGTCACCAAAGGCACCGTGCTGGTGTCGATGCTCGCCACCGGTGACGAGTTCGCGACCTTCTTGGTGAAGACCGGGCAGATGTATCACGTCGCCTCCGGAGCTGTGTACCACATCGAGAACGTGGGGGAGGAGAGGGCCGAGATCATCGCGGCGTTGCGCACGGGCGATCCGCAGCACTTCTCCTTCCAGAACAGCGTGAACGTGATGAGCGACGCCGTGCTGGGGAACACCTACGACCTGCCGGCCGCGGCGTTCGCGGGGTGCCCGCGCGGGGACGCGCCGCAGATCATCCGTCGCGCCGGCAAAGCGAGCATCCCCGACAACGTCGGCCTGCCCAACGCCCACCTGTTCGACGCCGAAGGCCAGATCGCTCCGCTGGCCTATCCGTACGGATCGGCCAAGCTCGCCCGCAAGCAGTTCTGGGCGGCGCTGGAAGACCTGTCGATGTACTCCCTGAACATCGGTGGCGGCGGGATGCGCGAACCGCACTGGCATCCGATCACGGCCGAGCTCGGCTACGTCAAGAGCGGGCACGCCCGGATGACGGTCCTCGACCCCGACGGCACCGTCGAGACCTACGAGCTCGAACCCGGCCAGGCCTACTTCGTGCCGCGCGCCTATCCGCACCACATCGAAGCGCTCAGCGAAGAGGGGATTGAGTTCCTGATCTTCTTCGACCAGTTCGTGCCTGGCGACGTCGGCTACCGGGCCACGGCGACGGCCTTCTCGCGCGAGGTTCTCGCGGCGACGTTTCAGGTGTCCGAGAAGGAGTTGCCGGAGTTCCCATTCACCCCCATCGACCCGCTCATCGTGTCGCGCAACAACCCGCGCGACCCGATCGCCTGAGCGAACCGCCCATCACCGAGGAGTTTCCTTCATGAGTATCACCACCGAGCAGACCGTACCTGCCACCCCCGTCTACGCCGACGTGCCGATCGGTATCGACGCCGTCGGAGAGCGTGCCGAGTTCGACAGCATGGGCACCGTATCGGTTCCGGCGAACCGCTACTGGGGAGCGCAGACGCAGCGGTCGTTGCAGCACTTCTCGATCGGGAACGACCACATGCCGGTCGGGGTGTACCGCGCTTACGGCGTCGTGAAGAAGGCCGCGGCCCTGGTCAACCAGGAGGCCGGACGGCTTCCGGGCTGGAAGGCGAAGGTGATCGTGCAGGCCGCCGACGAGACCATCGTCGGCAAGCTCGACACCGAGTTCCCGCTCTACGTCTGGCAGACCGGGTCGGGCACGCAGAGCAACATGAACGTCAACGAGGTCATCTCCAACCGCGCCATCCAGCTCCTCGGCGGCACGCTCGGTTCCCAGCATCCGGTAGGCCCGAACGACGACGTGAACATGGCGCAGTCCAGCAACGATTCGTTCCCGACCGCGATGCACATCGCTGCGCTCACCGAGATCGACGACCGTCTGCTCCCGCGGCTGCGGGCGTTGCACGCCGAGGTCGACGCGAAGGCGAAGAAGTGGATGGGCGTGGTGAAGATCGGCCGCACCCACCTCGAAGACGCCGTACCGCTCACGGTGGGTCAGGAGTGGTCAGGTTGGGCCGCGCAGCTCGAGGGCGTCATCCGGGAGGTCGAGCACTCGCGCGAAGGCCTGCTGCGGCTCGCGCTCGGCGGAACCGCCGTCGGCACGGGACTCAACGCTCCCGCGGGGTTCTCCGAGAACGTGGCAGTGAAGATCGCCGAACTCACGGGCAAGGAGTTCGTGACGGCGCCGAACAAGTTCGAGGCGCAGGGGTCGCTGGATGCGATGGTGCGCGCTCATGCTGCGTTGCGGGGCGTCGCGGTGGCGTTGATGAAGATTGCCAACGACATGCGCTGGCTCGCCTCCGGTCCGCGCACCGGCTTCGCCGAACTCGCGCTGCCCTCGAACGAGCCGGGCTCGTCGATCATGCCGGGCAAGGTCAACCCGACGCAGTGTGAGGCGATCGTGATGATCTCCATCCAGGTGCTCGGTGACGACGCGGCCGTCGCGTTCGCCGGCTCGCAGGGCAACTTCGAGCTCAACGCGATGCGGCCGATCATCATCAACAACTTCCTGCACTCGGCCCGCATCCTGGGCGACGGGGTGGAGAAGTTCCTCACCTACTCGGTGCGGGGCACCGAGCTGAACGAGAAGAAGATCGCCTCCTACGTGGGCGAGAGCCTCATGCTCGTGACCGCGCTGAGCCCCGTGATCGGCTACCAGAACGCCGCGCACATCGCCGAGAACGCGCTCGCCAACGACCAGACCCTGCGTGAGGCGGCCCTCGCCTCCGGCAAGGTCACCGCCGAGCAGTTCGACCGCATCGTGGTTCCGGCACGCCTCGTCGGGAACGGTGTCGGCGGCGCCTGATGGTTCGCGAGAACACGGTCGAGGCGGCTCCGGTGCCGAGGGAATCCGAGCAGAAACTCGTCGCCGAGGCCGCAGCCGTGCTGCAATCCTCTGGAGAATCCACCTCGGTGACCCTTGCGGCCGTCGAGCGGATGAACCGCGGTCTCGGCGCCGATTTCGAGGTCATCCCCGCCTGGACGGCTGTGACCATCGCCGACCGACGTGCTCAGGATGCGCTGCCCGCGCGTATCGTGCAGGCACCGCCCACCGGCATATCCATGCGCGCGGTCGCCGAGTTGATGCGGACTGTCGACCGGCTCGGCGAAAGGACGGCCGGCCGCCCCGATCTGCTCGACGCACTCGGCCGGGCCCGCACGGTCCGGCCGGCGAACGTGTGGATCTTCCTCCTCGCCTGCGCCACGGGGGCAGGCTCTCTGGCGATCATCTTCGGAGCACAGGATGCCGCAGCGGTGCTCCTGGCCGCGGGGAGCGCCGCCCTCGGCGGCGCCATCCGTCGTCTTCTCGGCCGGGCACACATCGGCCCGGTCGGTCAGGTGTTCGCGGCCGCGTTCGTCGCCGGCGTCATCGGGGGAGTGGCCGTGCAGGCGGACCTCAGCTCGTCGCTGCGGTTGATCGCCGTGTGCCCGGCGATGATCCTGGTGCCCGGCCCCCACATCCTGAACGGCGCTCTCGACCTGCTCGCCCTGCGCATCCCCCTCGGCTTCGCGCGGCTCGGCTACGCCGCTCTTCTGCTGCTGTCGATCGGCACCGGGCTCGCGATCGCGCTGGCGATCTTCGGCACCGACCTTCCGACCGACCCGGCCGGGCGCACCGTGCCGTTCTGGTTCGATGTTCTCGCCGCAGCGGTCGCCGCCGCGTCCTACCCGGTCTACTTCTCGATGCCGTACCGCTTGATCGTGTGGCCCGTGGTCGTCGGCGCTCTGGCGCACGGGCTCCGATGGTGGGCCATGAGCGTGTGGGGCCTGAACATCGTGGCGGGAGCGTTCCTGGCGTGCCTACTCGTCGGGCTCGTGCTCGCCCCGGTCGCGCACAAGTTCCACATCCCCTTCGCCGGCGTCGGTTTCGCCGCCGTGGTCTCGCTCGTGCCGGGCGTGTTCGTGTTCCGCGCGATCGACGCCGTCGGCAGCCTGCCGTTCAGTGGCGCCGACCCTCAACTGCTCGGCGGCATCTCCGACGGAATCACCGCCGTGCTCATCATCATGGCCATGGCCGTCGGGCTCGCCGTTCCCATGCACCTCTCCGGGCGGTTCCGACGGAGGGTGCCCTCGTGAACCGGGCGCTCGTCATCCCGACATCCCTCAGCCTGATCGCCGGCGTCACCGACGTCACGAGCTGGTTGCTGCTCGGGGGATTCTTCTCCGCCCACGTCACCGGCAACGTCGTCGTCGTCGCTGCCGACCTCGTCACCGGCGCTCCTCCCGACGTCGTCGCGATGCTGGCGATCCCGGTGTTCATCCTCACAACAGCGCTCGCGACCGTGGTGGCGCGGCGTATCGGCTCGCAGTCGCCGCACGTGACATCGGTGCTCTTCGGGGCGCAGGCCGCGTTCCTCGTGGCCGCCGGTGCGCTGTCGTTCACCACCCACGCCTCTGCGCACCCTCGGTCGGCGATGGCGATCGTGATCGGTATCTGCGCCGTCTGCGCGATGGCCACGCAGAACGCCTATCTGCACATCGTGCCGCCGCGCGCCCTCTCGACCGCCGTCATGACGGGCAATCTCGTGGCCGCGACCGTCGCGGCGACCGACATCCTCCGCACCCGCGGTCACGCTCCCGGCGCTGCCGCCCGGTGGACCGCGAGCTGGCCGCTCCTGGCCGGCTTCGTCGGCGGGTGCCTCATCGGGGCCGCCGGAGCGACCCTCTTCAGCGATCAGGCTGCCCTGATCCCCGCCCTGCTGGCCGTCACCCTCCTGGCCATCCACCAGATCACGAAAGGAATCGACATGACGAACGACCCCAACTGGAAGCTGCCAAGCGTTCCCGCCTTCACCCTCTCCAGCCCCGATTTCAGCAACGGCGGGGAGCTGCCCCGGTGGGCACGCGGCTCCGCGGGAGGCGGCGAAGACCGCTCGCCCGAGCTCCACTGGGAGGGAGCGCCCGCGGGCACGCAGAGCTACGTGCTCACGGTGTTCGATCCGGATGCGCCGAGCGGCTCGGGATTCTGGCACTGGACCCTCATCGACATCCCGGCCGGCATCGCATCCCTGCCGCGAGGCGCCGGAACCGACGACGCGCTCCTCCCCGCCGGCGCGGCACGTCGACGGAACGAGTACGGCACGGACGTGTTCATCGGAGCGGCCCCGCCCGCCGGCACCGGACCCCACCGCTACACCTACACGCTCAGCGCTCTCGACATTCCGGCGCTCGAGGTCGCGGTCGACGCCACCCCGGCCATCATCGGACTCCGCCTCCGCCCCCACATCATCGGGCGAGCCCAGCTCATCGGCCTCGCGCAGACCGGCGTCGACGGAGCCCCCGAGGAGGTCGGCGAAGCCGCGGCGGTCAGCGCTCGCGCGAGTTCGTGACCGCGCTCGCGGATCTGCCCGAATCACTGAACTGAGGCTGCACGTCGAGTGACCGCCCCCGGGCCGCTGCGGCCCGATCTCGGTACGGTGAGCACATGACCGCCGCGCATCCCGTCGCTATGGATGCGCGGTGGCTGACCGCCCCTCCCGCCGAGGTGGCGGCCGCGATGGCGACCCAGCGGCAGAGCGCCCGCCCGGCGTGGGCGCCCACCTGGCGCCAGATGCTCGTGCACGTCACCTGGAGCCTGCTGCTCTGGTACTGCTTCATCGCCTTCATGGCGATCGGCATCCGCGTCGACGGATACGGCGACAACCGCACCGGGCCCGACGACTGGCGCGATCTGGCGATCGCCGTGCTGGTGCTGCTGCTCTGGGTCGGCGCGGCCGTGCTGCTGCAGCGCTGGGCGAAGCGACCTCCGTCGCCCCGCGCCCGGCTCGCCGAGTGGCGGCAGACCCTCACCGCACTGGCCAACGGGTTCGAACCGCGACCGGTAGCCCGTTCGCCGTTGCCCACGCTGATCGCCCAGCCGGCCGGTCGGGCATCCGCTTACCCGCGGTTCGTGGCGGTCGGTGACGACAGGGTGGAGTTCGGCAACCTCGTGGTGCGCACCGGGCTGCACGGCACGCCCGTGACGCGCGGATACCTGGCCGTGACCCTTCCCTCCGCGCTGCCGCACCTCTACCTCGACTCGCTCGTTGACGGGCGGTCGCGGGGCGACCTGCCGACCAGCGTCGACAAGCAGCAGCGTCTGCGTCTCGAGGGCGACTTCGACCGTCACTTCGCCGCCTACGCGCCGGCCACCTACGGCACGGATGCGCTCTACGCGTTGACCCCGGATGTCATGGCCGCGCTCATCGATGACGCCTCCGAGTTCGACGTGGAGATCATCGACGACCGCGTGATCTTCTCGACCCCCTCGGCGGCGGACTACTCGGATGCCGCGACGTGGCAGCGCATCGAGACCGTGCTGAGCGGCCCCGCCCTCCGCATCGCCAAGCGCGCGGCGGGCTATCGCGACGACCGCGTCTCCCGCCAGTACGCCCGCCCGGCTCGGATCATCGGGCCGGACGGCCGGCGGCTCGCCCACGGTTACCGCAGTCGGGGGCTCTGGCCTGTGCTGAGCCGGGTGGGCTGGGTGCTCGCGCTGATCCTGCTCTACGCGGTGCCGGCCGTCTTCGCGTTCGCCGGCTTCATGTCGGTCATCGACGACAAGTGACGGCGGGCTACTGACCCCGGTCTACTGGCGGGCCTCCGACTCCGGCTCCGGCGTCGCCGCACGTCGCAGCGCGGCCTGGCCGAGAAACGCGCCGAGGTGGTACTCGAGCTGGAGCGCCTGCTCGCCGGTCGGCAGCGGCGCGCCGGCGCGGGAACGGTACCCGGGCAGCGTCGTCGTGTGCAGGAACTCACCGTAGGCGGCCACCACGTCGCCCTCGGGTGGGAGGCTGGCGCGGTTCACCATCGCTTTGGCGGTGGCGAGCGCGGTGCCATCGAACGCGGCCAGACGCGCGACCACGCCGTCGACGTAGGCGTCGAGTTCGGCATCGGGGAGCGCCCGGGTGACCCAGCCCCACCGTTCCGCGGTCAGGGCGTCGTAGTCCTGCGAGGTCAGCACCGCCTCGAGCGCGCGGTCGCGGCCGATCAGACGCGGCAGGCGCTCGGTGCCGCCACCGCCCGGCACCACGGCGGTGCCCACCTCGGGCTGCCCGAAGAACGCCTTCTCGATGCTCGCGTAGCGCAGGTCGAGCGCCAGCGCGAGTTCGTTTCCACCACCCCGGGTGCGGCCCCGGATGCGCGCGACCGTGATGTACGGAGCGGCCGTCAGTTTGATGGTGATGTCCGTCCACACCTCACGACCCGACGCCGCGTCGGCCGGCGGGAAGTCGGCCAGGTGGGCGAGGTCGAAGTGGTTGAGGAAGAAGTCGGGCACCGCGCTGTCGAACTCCAGCACCTGGAGCTGCTGGTCGGTCGCGAGGTCGTCGACGATGCCCGCCAGCTGCTCGGCCGTGGCGCCGACCACGAGGTTGACGGGTGCATGGGTGAACGTGACGCGGGCGGTCTGGGGGGTGAGTCGCTCGTAACGGAGCGGGGAGTCGCTCATGGGCGCATCCTTTCTGGCGAGGTGGAATTCGGGAAGCGGATGCCGGTCAGTCGGCGAGCAGCACGACCTTGCCCGGGCCGTGCTTGGTGGCGTGGGCCGTTGCGGCGTCGTCGAGCGGATAGGTGGCGGCGAGGATCGGGGTGAGGGCGCCCTCGGCGACCAGTCCGGCCAGGGCGGTGAGGCCGAGCCGATCCGACTCGACGAACAGGCCTGCGACCCGCACGCCGACCTCCGGGGCCGCAGCGGCGGCGGCCCCGACGCTCTGGGGGAGTGTGGAGACGAGGATGCCGCCCGGTCGCAGGACCTTCAGGGCCCGCAGGGGATAGTCGCCGCCGACGACGTCGAACACGACATCCAGATCGGCGAGCGTCTCGCTGAAGTCGGTGGCGTGGTAGTCCACGACCTCGTCGGCGCCGAGCGACCGCACGAGATCGGCGTTCGCGCCGGAGGTGAGCGCGATGACGTGCGCGCCGCTCGCGGCGGCGATCTGCACGGCGAGGTGACCGACGCCGCCGGCCGCGCCGGTGATCAGCACGCGCGTGCCGCGATCGATCGCCGCGGTCTCGACCAGAGCCTGCCACGCGGTCAGACCCGCCAGGGGCAGCGCGGCTGCCTGAGCGTGCGTGAGTGCCTCGGGCTTGAGCACGAGAGCCCGCGTGGGAGCGACCACGAACTCCGCGTAGGCACCGGCTCCGCGCGGGAAGGGCAGCAGTCCGAACACCTCGTCGCCGGGGGCGAAGAGGGTCACGCCGGGGCCGGTCGCCTCGACCACGCCGGAGACGTCCCAGCCGAGGACGAACGGCGGGGTGCCGGCGAACACACCGGTCTGGCGGTTCATCGCGTCGGCCGGGTTCACGCCGGCCGCGCGCATCCGGATCAGGACCTGACCGATGCCCGGCTCGGGACGGTCGACGGTCGCCGGATGCAGCACCTCCGGTCCGCCGAGCTCGTCTTGGATGATCGCACGCATCGTTTCTGTCATGTCTCTCACGCTAGAAAAGACGCGGCGGCCGCCCAATGACTAAGAAGTCATGTTTCGCTACGAACCCGCCAAAGCGATTACGCGAGAACAGACTCGTCCCAGCCGGAGAGCACGATCTTGCCCACCGTGCGCCCGGACTCGACCGCGGCGTGGGCTCGCCGCAACGAGTCAGGGGAGAGCGGCCCGAAGTCGTCGGTGACCGTCGGATGCACCGCACCCTGCTCGACGAGAGCTGCCACCTGGTCGAGAATCCAGCGCTGGTGCTCCGACGTGGGAACGTGCAGCGGGTCGGTGAACATCAGTTCCCAGAGCCAGCCGATGCTCTTCCCTTTGAGGGGTGCGACGTCGCGCGGGCCGTCGTCGATCGCCACGACCTTGCCGAAGGGACGCAGCAGTCGTGCGTAGAGCCCCTCCTGTTCGTGCGAGTGCGACGAGAACACCCAGTTCACGCCGTCGGGCGCGAGCCCGAGCACCTGCGCGACGAGATCGCCCTTGTGGTCGACGACCTCGTGCGCACCCATCGAACGCACCCACTCCGCGTTCGCCTGCCCGGCGGTCGCGATGAGCCGCACGCGAGGCGCGCGGGCCCGCACGAGCTGGAGCAGCACCGATCCGACGCCGCCGCTCGCTCCGACGACGAGCAGGTCGCCCTGCGCATCCGGGTCGATCTCCAGGCGATCGAAGACGGCCTCCCATGCGGTGAGCGCCGTCAGCGGCAACGAGGCCGCCTCGCCGAACGAGACGGTGCTCGGCTTCCGGCCGACCAGGCGCGCCTCGACGAGGTGGAAGCGCTGGTTGCTCCCGGGGCGACCGATGCTGCCGGCGTAGAACACCTCGTCGCCGGGCGCGAAACCGGTCACGTTCTCGCCGACGGCCTCCACGACTCCGGCGGCGTCGTATCCGAGTACGCGGAAACCCTTTGCGGGGGCACTCGCGCGCTGCTTGACGTCGACGGGGTTGACCGAGACGGCCTCCACCCGCACGAGCAGCTCACCCGGGCCCGGCGCCGGCACCTCACCGGTCCTCACCACGAAGGCCTCGGGGTTTTCGGTCGGGAGGTTGGCGGTGTATCCGATCATCGTGTTCGTCGTCTGCGTCATGCATCGAGAATTTCACAACGGCGCTGGTGCGCGGACATCCCGGCGTGCAGGCGGGCGCGTTCCTGGCGATAAATGGCCGGATGCTCGCTTCCGCCCTGGACAGGCGCCCCGGTAGCTTCGCCTCTGCCCGGTTGCAGACCGGATGACCAAAGGGAGCACCGTTGTCAGCCAAGCAGATCGTCGTCAGCGCCACCGAGCGCCTGTTCAATCAGAAGGACCTCGCGGTGGTCGACGAGGTCTTCGGCCCGGTCTACGTGCAGCACTCCGCGTTGGGTCCGGACGGTGTCGAGGGGCTGAAGGGGTTGGTCAGCCGTCTCCCCAAGGCGTCGGGCTACGAGCTCGTGCGGGTCATCGCCGACGGCGACCTGGTGGTGACCGAGGGGGTGTTCACGGGATTCGCGCCGGTGCCGCTGACGGGATACGACGTGTGGCGCGTGGTGGACGGCCGGGTCGTCGAGCACTGGGATGCGCTCGGGGCGGGGGCCACGCACGCGGCATCCGGTGCCGGTGCGTCGACCGAGACTGGAGACAGCGCGGCCAACAAGGCTCTCGTCACCGAGTGGGCCGAGAAGATCCTCGTGGGCGGGGACCACGCCGCCGCATCCGCGTATGTCGCGAACGACAGCGGCATCGATGTCGACGGCCTGGCCGTCTCCTACGTCGCGATCCACGCCGCCATCGCGGAAGGGGACCTCGTGTACACCCGCGCCGAGGGCGAGCTCGACGGCCCCGTGATCGTCAACGACGTGTGGCGGGTGCACGGCGGGAAGATCGTCGAGCATTGGGGACTGGTCGCGCCGGTGCCCAAGGAGTTCCCGCACGGCAACGGGGCCTTCTGATCCCGGTGCGCCTTGGCGGGTTCGTAGCGGTGCCATAGAATTAGGCCATGCCTGATTCAACGCCTCACCGCGTCGTCGTTCTCGCTCAGAACGGTGCGTATCCCTTCGAACTCGGCATTCCCGCGCGGGTCTTCGGCGCGACCGACGAGGCGTACGAGGTCGTGCTCTGCACGCCCACGGGTGGAGCGATCACGACGAACGCCGGTTTCGACGTCGTTCCCGCACGCGGTCCGGATGCGCTGGGTGAAGCCGACACGGTCATTGTGGCGCCCGTCGACCCGTCCTTCCTGCGCCGCGAACTCGACGACGACGTGCGGTCGGCGCTCGCGAACATCCGGCCCGGCACGCGGATCGTCTCGATCTGCACGGGTGTCTTCACGCTGGCGGCGGCGGGCATCCTGACCGGCCGAACGGCCACGACGCACTGGCAGTGCGAAGCGGTGTTCCGAAAGTGGTACCCCGAGATCGAGATCGACGAGAACGTGCTCTTCGTCGACAACGGCGAGGTGCTGACCTCGGCGGGGGCGGCATCCGGAATCGATCTGTGCCTGCACCTGATCCGGCTCGACCACGGCATGGAGGCGGCGACCCGGGCCGCGCGCCGCTGCGTCGTGGCGCCCCACCGCGACGGCGGGCAGGCGCAGTTCATCGAGCGGCCGGTTCCGGATGCGCCCGACACCTCCACCGCCCCCACCCGGGAATGGGCGCTCGCCCGGCTCGCCGAGCCGCTCACCCTGAGCGCGCTCGCCCGCAACGCTCACATGAGCGAGCGCACGTTCGCGCGCCGGTTCCGCGCCGAGACGGGCCTGGCGCCGCGGCAGTGGCTCACCCGCCAGCGGCTCGCGCTCGCCCGCGAGCTGCTGGAATCGACCGACCTCGGCATCGACGCCATCGCCGCGGCCGTCGGTTACGCCACGGCAACCTCGCTGCGCAACCACCTCGGCGCCGCCCTCGGCGTCTCGCCGCTGGCCTACCGCCACACCTTCCGCTCTACCGAGACCCGCGCCCACCGCCTCCACACCCGCGCCGCCGCCGCGCCCCCGCTCGCAGTCGCGCCCTCGGTCTCGGTCGCGGTCGCACAGAGCGCCTAGCGGCCAGGCGCCTTCACGCAGCGCGCGCCGCGGCGGCGAGGTGCTGCATGGCACGCACCGATCGCGACACCGCCCGTGAGGTGTCCGCCTCAGGATAAGATGAGATTCAGTCATTTATATGAAGGGCGACACGTACAGTGATCGGGTTGGTTGCAGACAATACTTCTGAACGTGTTCTGAAGTATGATGAATGCATGCGCGCGTTTCCGTCTTCTGATTTGAGTCGCAATGCCCCGCGGGTTTTCGCGGCAGCGGAGGAGGCGCCTGTCAGCGTCACGCGACGCGACGGGGAGGATCTCGTGTTGATGTCGCAACGCGACGCCGATGCTCGTGAGCAACTGCTTCAGTTCGCTGCCCAGTTGATTGCAGTGGCCATCGATGAACGCGGCACTCTCTCCCAGCGGATGGCGAACGCATTTCCGTGGATGCTCGCCCTGCATGAGGCTGATCGGGTGCGATGCGCTCATGATCTCGTCGACGCGGCCCGGGCATCCTTCGCTACAGGGCAGGTACATCTGATCGCGGCGGAGCTGACCTCGTGGCGTGAGACGGCGTCGGCGCTTGCCGCCGGGCTGCGTGACTCACCAGTCGACTGGCTGAGTGACGAGGTTCGGGTCGACCGCCCCTAATGGTCGGGAAAGACATAAAGGTCGACCGCCCGACGAAAGGGGCAGAGTACGAAATCCGCTTCGCTTCGGTTCAGGCGCAGAAGGGGTGGCGAGACCTGCTGGCGACCAGTCGTAATGCGCTGGTCGACGCGTGGGACTTCTTGACGCGCACTCCACTCGAGGTGACGCCGACCAACTATCCGCTGAAGGGCGCGCTCGGTATCGTCACACGCCATGGAGACGAACACGAGAGGTGGCAGCACAAGCCCACCCGGCAGGAGGACGCCCGCATCTGGTTCTACGTGGCAGGCCGGGTGGTGTACCTCGAGCAGGTTCACACGCGTCATCCGAACGCCACGAAGTAGGCGCCACGGGCTGCGCTGGGCTGTCGTGAGGCTCAGCGCGCGTCGAGGCGGGCTGCGACGTCGGGCGGGAAGCCGCCCGTCGAGATGGGGCTCCAGCGGGTGGCGGTGATGCGCAGCAGCGACTTGTTCTGCAGCGCCATCGCCTCGCGGTACTCCTGCCAGTCGGGGTGCTCGCCCGAGATGCAGCGGAAGTAGTCGACCAGCCCGTCGACGGCCTCGGGCATGTGCAGCACCTCCGCGTCGCCGTCGACCTGGATCCACGCGTCGTTCCAGTCGTCTGACAGCACCAGCACCGAGACGGCGGCGCGGCGCTCGGCGTTCCGCGTCTTGGCCCTGCCGGGATAGGTCGAGATCACGATGCGTCCCTGCTCATCGACCCCGCCGGTGACCGGCGACATCTGGGGCCGGCCGTCGGCGCGCGTGGTGGCGACGAGCATCCGGTGCCGTGGTCGCACGAAGTCGAGCATGCCGTCGCGGTCGACGGTCGTGGTGGTGGAGATGGTTCTGGCCATGGGTCAACGGTAGGCGACGGATCGGATGCCGGACGCGTCACCCCTCGACGAGGGCGAGGACGCCGGCGGCCACCAAGGTGGTGAACGTCGTCCAGAGGGAGATCGCGACCGCCTGCCACAACAGCACCCAACCCTTCGCCACGCCGGTCGACACCAGAATGGCCGACGTGAACTGCGTGGGGATGGCGAGCGGCCCGAGGATGCTCGCGCCGGGCACTCCGAAGCGCACGAGGAAGCGCTTGAACCGCGCAACGCCCTTCGAGTCGGGCTTCTTCGGCTCGACGGAGGGTTGCTCGGCCATCTCGTGCTCGCCGGCTGCGCCCAGCTGCCCGGCGGGCACGAGCTGCCTGGCGGCGGCCGAATCTGGCTGGCCGACAGCTCTGCGGCGCGCCCGTCGGGCGACGATGGCCGCGCGGATGCGCGCCCCGAAGAACACCACGACGAAGACGGATGCGAAGTTCCCCGCCGCCGCAGCGACCGCCGCGACCACGGGGTTCAGCCCCGCCCACACGCCGAGAACGGAGGCGAGCTCCCCTTCGACGAACGGGATCATCGCGGCGACCGCGACGATGAGGGGCTGGATGAAGGAGGGTACTTGCGACATGAGGTTCTGAATGAAGGTGACGACGTCCACTGTTCTCTCCGAGTAGGTGAGGGGCTGGTTGAGGGAAGGATCGGGCGAGCGGGCTCAGCGGTTCGCGACCACTAAGGTTGCGACGAGGGCGTTCGTGACCACGGCAGTCATCGTGCGGGTGACGGCGGCCGCGGCAGCATCCGCAGCCCAGTCGGCCTGCTCGAGTGCCTTCGCCCTTGTGGCCGTGGCACTCGACCACGGGATCTCGTGGTCGAGCACCGGGAGGCCCCCACTCGCGAAGACGAGGGCGATGACGGCGGCGACCCTCTCGGTGGGCGCCGCGCCGTCGACGAGCACGGCGCGCATCGCGGCGATCAGTTCGGCGCGATGACCGGAAGAACCTTCGCTGAGGGCGGTCGTCGGGATGAGTCCGAGCATCTTCTTCTCGGCCCGGTCGAGGTCGCCGCGCTCGACGAGGCGATCGAGCAACGGGCCGCGAAGGGTGGGGCCGCTCGCCGCGAGGACGCTCTGCACGCCACGCGGTTTCGAAGCGACGTAGTCCCAGGCAGGCTGCAGGAGTTCGTCCTCGGGGCGCTCGCCCGTCGCGCTGATCAGGGTGCCGCGCAGGCCGGCATCCCGGATCTCGACCCGCCCCTGCTGTGCGAGGTCGGTCAGCACGGCGCCGCCGAGTACGTAGAAGAGCGTGTTCTCACCGGCGATCGTGCCGGATGAGGGCTGGAAGAGCGCGAGGAGCACGTCCTCGGCGATCAGTCGGTCGGATTGCTGAGTGGATGCGTGTTCTGCGGTCATGCGAACCAGATTAGCACACTGTACTAGCACGGTGTGCTAATACGCTGTGCCGGCCCTCTAGAATCGACGCGGGAGGTTTCATGGAGAGCACACGCGACCGCATCCTCACCTCGGCGACGGAGATGATGCGCAACGGCGCCGAGCGACTGAGTGTGCGCGCCGTGGCGGCGCACGCGGGTGTCGGGGCGAGCACCCTCCGCCACTATTTCCCCACCCAGCGCGACCTCATCAACGCCGCGCTCACCGCCACCTATGACGCCGCGATGCCTGACGAACGCATCCGTGACACCTCGGTGCCGCCGCGTGAACGTCTGCGCGAGTGCCTCTGGCGTCTGCTCGAGCCGTTCGACGCCACCGAGAAGGCGTTCGAGGTGTGGCAGAGCCTGTTCCGCACCTTCCCCGGTGCCGACACGACTCCGGATGCGCGGGCCGGCTACGAGGTGATCGTCGCCCAGGCGGAGCGCCGGGTCGGGGCCTGGCTCGCCATCCTCGAGGCCGAGGGGGCCTTGGCTCCCGGTGACACCGCTCGGCGCACCCACCTCCTCCTCACCGTCGTCGACGGCCTCTCGATCGAGCGCGCCTTCCCGCACCGCGCCGACTACCTCGAGCAGCAGGCGGCCACTCTGGCGTTCGCGGTCGATGCCGTCTTCGACGTCGCCGACTCGCCTCGGTGAGTCGTTTCGCTCTTCTCGGTGCCAGACGGTGGCCACCGAGAGCCCCTACGAAGGAGAGCCCGTGAGCGGAACCAGTGAGAGCGAACTGATCCAGGAGGCGAAGGCTGCGCTGGGGGAGTCGGAGCCGGATGAGATCCGGGTCGCCGGCATCTTCGGGCTTGCGAATCTGGTCATCACCCAGGTCGCCGGTCTGGCGGCGGGGTCGGCAGGAGCCGTGGCATCCGGTGTCCCGGGCCTCCCCGGTGTCGACGACGCTCTCGCGGCCGGTGTCGGGAGCGGGTTCGGCGCCTTCGTGGCCACCAAGGCCGCGGCGGAGGCGCAGGGTGTGACCGTGCAGCTGATCGTCGCCATCACCGACCGCACCATCCACGTGCTCAACCGCGACACGGGCGGTCGGCTCCGTACCGAGGTCGCCTCGTTCGCGCGTGCCACCACCAAGGTCACGATCGAGAAGGTCGGCCTCAGCCGCCACCTCTCCCTCACCGACACCGCCACCGGCGACTCCATCGAACTCCACGGATCGGTCTCCTGGATCTCGGCCCAGTCGAAGGGCGACAAACTGGTGCTCGACCTCCTCGGCGACTGAGGGTCTCTCGGGCCGCAGGCACAGCGCGCCGACGCGCGCCATTGACACCGCCGCCTTCCTGGCGTTCAATCGGTCAACACCATCCACCCGCTCCCGACGGTGAGGCCGGTCATGCATCCCGAATCACAGGACGAATCCGATCCCGGCCAGCCCGGCTTCACCCGCCGCGCCGTTCTTCGTGCCGGCGCCTGGGCGACACCGGTCATCGCGGTGGCCATCGCCGCTCCTGCGGCGGCGGCGAGCGGTGACGGATACAGCGTCACGCTCTACCCGGCCGGTACGGATGCCTGGAGCGATGCGGCCGGTCAGATTCAGGGAACGCGGTCGTTGCGGCTGTCGAGCAATATCGATCTCGTGCCCGTTCCGGTCGGCTACACGATCACGCTCAGTTGGGCGCAGAGCGACGTCGTGCACCTGGCCCTCTCGACCGACCAGCCGAGCTGGCCATCCACTCTCTCCGGCGAGCAGGGCAACCTCACGCTCACTCTGGATGCCGCGGTCGACTCGAATTCCCTGCCCGAGTTCTTCCTCGTGCCGTCCGTGGCGCCCGGCGCTGCACCCGGCGCTTACGTCGTGAGCGTGACCGTCGTCGGTTCAGCGGATGCCGAGGGCGACCTCGTCACGCAACTCAGCTACACGGTCCAGGTCTTCTGACGGGGCTCAGGGGGAGACGCGGGCGGCGCGGCCGTCGAAGGAGACGATGTCGCCGAGCTGGAGCTGCCTCCCGCGGCGACGATCGACCTCGCCGTTGACGCTGACGTGTCCGTCCACGATCGCTTCTTTGACGATGCCGCCGGTGTCGAGCATCCCGGCGAATTTGAGGAACTGGCCGAGACGGATGCTCTCGCCGCCGATCGAGACGTCGTCGATCGGGTCGGGATGGGTCATGCCCGAATGCTAGCCGAAGCACCGGTGCGGCGCCCGAGGCCGGACGGGAAGGCGGGCGACATCCGGCCGCTCGCGCCGGGATCGTCGAGGCCTACGGAGTCGGATCGGCGAGCTGCAGGGTGTGCCAGGTCTCGAAGGCGAGCGACGCGGCGCCCGCGGCATCCCCCGCCGCGCAGAGCTCGATCAGTCTGTCGTGCGCGGCGACCGACGCGTCGCCGTTCAGCCGAAACCGCTGCTGCTCGGCGCGACGCACCACCGGGCCGAACTGGTTGAGCACCGAGACGATGGCTCCGTTGCCGAGCACCTGCACCGGAACGGCGTGCAGGGCCTCGTCGGCGTCGAGGGCGGCACGCACGTCGTCGGCGCGGATGGCGGCGGCGAAGTCGCGATTGGCCGCGCGCATCCGCTCGATGTCGTCGGCGCTGAGGAGCCCGACCGACTGCCTGACCGCGAGTTCGTGCATCGAGCCGACGACGTCGCGGGCATCCTCGACCTTACGATCGTCGATCATGCTCACCACGGTCGACTTACCGGGCTGGGTGACCACCAGGCCGCTCGCCGCCAGGCGCAGGAGAGCTTCGCGCACCGGGGTGCGGCTCACCCCCAGCCAGGTGGCCAGGTCGACGTCTTTCAACTGCTCACCCGGCGCGAACGTGCCGTCGACGACGGCGTCGCGCAGGCGCTCGAAGACGTCGTTGCGCAGAAGAGTGCGCTCGAATCGGGGTCCGTCGGCGGGAATCGGCATGCAACATATTGCACACAAAAAATCCGACAGCGCCAATTCGGAGATAACTGGAATGTTTACGGGGGATTGTGGTTGATATGCATAACGCAATATATTGCGTACAGAAAACGACCTCGACAGGAGCAGACCATGACCGTCAACGCATTCGACCCAGCAGCAGACAAGCCCACCATCGTCCTCGTTCACGGCGCCTTCGCCGAGTCTTCCAGCTGGAACGGGGTCGTGACCCGTCTGCAGAGTGAGGGTCTACCGGTGCTCGCGGTCGCGAACCCGCTTCGGGGCCTCGCGAACGACGCCGAGTACCTTCGCGGAGTCATCGACCAGATTGATGGTCCGGTCGTCGTGGCCGGTCACTCCTACGGCGGCTCGGTGGCGAGCGAGGCGACGGCGGGTGCCGACAATGTGCGAGCGCTCGTCTTCGTGGCCAGCTTCCTTCTCGATGCCGGCGAGAGCACGGGGGAGCTTGCGGGCAGGTTCCCCGGCGGCGAGCTCGGGCCGGCGCTCACGCCGATCCCGTTCAGCGCCGGTGCTGTGAGCGGAGACGACCTGTACATCCAGCAGGACAAGTTCCGCGAGGTGTTCGCCGCGGACGTCTCCGACGATCAGGCCGCGCTGATGGCGGCGACGCAGCGGCCGATCGCCGCCGCGGCCCTCGAAGACTCCGCGAGCCGCGCCGGCTGGAAGACCATTCCGTCGTGGACCCTGGTGACGCTTCGCGATCTGGCCGTGCCGGCCGAATCGCAGCGGTTCATGGCCGAGCGCGCCTCGTCGCACGCGGTCGAGATCGACGCCTCGCACGCCGTGACGGTGTCGGAGCCGGGAGCGGTCGCCGACCTCATCCTCGAGGCGGTTCGCGAAACCCTTCGATGACCGCCGGCCGCAGCGCGGCTCGTCTGTCGACGATCATGCTCTCGAGGGCTCTTCTCGGCGGATGCGCCGGGGCCGGTGCCGGTGCAGGGCCGGGTCGTCGTCGGTCGAGGCCGAGCTGACGGCACCCGGATCGAAGAACGACGAGGAGAAGAGTTGACAGACCACGGGCTCATGGAAGCCACACAGATCGTCACCGACCTGAAGACGTCGATGGTGAGCGCGGCCGCCCTTGCCTCGGCGCTGCGCGACGAGAGAGCGAGCACACCGGAGGAGGCGCTGGAGGCCGATCCCGCCCGGGCGGCGGTGCTGCGGACGATGCTCGACGCGGAGATCGTTCTGGGTGCGCTCTGGGGCGGCCGGAAGCTGCGCGGCGACAATCTCGTCAGTGCTCTCAGCCAAGCGGCCGCCGCCGCGGCCGGCACGATCGGGTCCTGGGCCGACTTGAGCGACGAGGCCATGATCGCTCAGGGGCGCTCCTCGGAGCTCATGGCTCAGGTGATCCTGGCGAGGGTTGCTCCCGCCTACGGGTTCCTCGACGAGAACACTCCCTCGCGCGTGCTCGACGTGGGCACCGGCATCGGCGCGATCGCGACCGCCCTGGCCACCGCCAGGCCGAGCGCTGAGGTCACCGGCATCGACATCGCGGAGCGTCCGCTCGAGATCGCCCGCGGGCTGCTTCGCGAGCTCGACCCTGGAATCGCCGAGCGCATCCATCTCCGACGTCAGGACGTGACCGACCTGGCCGACGCCGAGCCGTACGACGTCGTCTGGATGCCCATGCCCTTCCTCCCCGATACCGTCGCCGAACGCGCACTGAACCGGGTGACCGAGGCTCTCCGGCCTGACGGAATGCTGGTGCTCGGCACCAACTCAGACGTGCACGACGAGAGAGTCAAGGTCACCAACGATTGGCTCGCCTCGCTCACCGGTGGCGGCACGCTCACCACGAGCGCGATCGAGCAGGATCTCGCGCGGCGCGGGTACACCGGCATTCGGCGATTCGACACGGTTCCCGGCGGCCCCGTGCTGCTCGCGGCCGTCAGGGCTGCCTAGATGGATTCGGCTCTCGGGCGGCGGGCTCGCCGCGCGCTGGTCGAGATCGCGCTGGTGGCGGGTCTCGTCGCCGCCGTGGTCGTGACGGGGTTCGCCGGCGAGCAGGTGGTGTCGGGTGCTCTGATCGCGGGCGGAGCGGATGGAGGCGCCTCTGTCGTCTACGCGCTCGGCCTGGCAGGTCTCGTGCTGGTGCACGTCGCGGTGTGGATGCTGCCGCGACGGCACCCAGAACTCCGCCTCGAGAGGTGGTGGTCTGTGGGGATCTCGACCGTCGGGGTGGTGTGTTTCAGCGCACTGGCGCTGCTGAGCGCCGGCTTCTCGATTGCGGCCGGGGCCGAGACCGGCGCGGAGGCCTGGGCGGTCGTCATCCTGTATCTGCTCGCAGCCGCCGGGCCGCCACTCGGGTCTCTTCTCTCCTCGGTCGCGGCCCTCGTCAGAACCAGGCGGAGCATCCGGCCCGCCGTCGCCATCGCAGCCCCTTCGGACCGCGGGTAGCCTGGGTGCGAACGAGCGAATGTTCCGCCTGGATCCAGCATCAAGGGAGAGCACCGGATGAGATCACTGCGCTACGGAATCAACGTCACCCTTGACGGCTGCGTGCATCACGAGGCCGGTATCGCGCCCGACGAGGACTCGATGCGCTACTGGACCGCTGAGATGGACCGCGTCGACGCCGTGCTGTACGGCCGGGTCACCTACCAGATGATGGAGTCGGCCTGGCGGCGACCGACGGAGGGCGGGTGGCCGGACTGGATGAGCGAGTGGGACATCCCGTTCGCCGAGAGCATCGACGGCAAGAAGAAGTACGTCGTATCGAGCACCCTCGGTGAGGTGGACTGGAACGCCGAATTCGTTCGAGGAGACCTGCGTGAGGCGGTCGAGCGGCTGAAGCGGGAGCCGGGTGAGGGCCTGTCGGTGGGTGGCGTGGAGTTGCCGCTGGCGCTGGCCGATCTGGGGCTCATCGACGAGTATGCGTTCGTCGTGCATCCGGTGATCGCCGGGCACGGGCCGACCCTGCTCGCCGGGCTGCGCGAGCGGGTCGAACTCGAACTCGTCGAGCGCCGGGAATTCCGGTCGGGGGCGATGGCACTGCTCTACCGCCCGGCCGCCGCGTGACGCGGCCCCGACCGAGGCGCCCGGGGTCCTACCGGCGGAAGTAGGCGTTCGCGCTGCGGGTGTAGAGCAGGATGATGCCGAGCAGGGCGAGGAGGCCGTTGACGATGCCCTGCCACAGGCTCGACGGCACGGCCGCGAGCAAGTAGATGGCGCTCGCCAGGTTGAGGGCCAGCACGATCGTCGTCAGGACGCGCGCGACCTGGCTGCCACGCAGCAGTGCCGCCCCCACGATGATCGTGATCACGCCGAGGATGATCGCCACGATGGCGGTGGCCGTCAGCGATCCGGTCATCCCGGGCACGCCGCTGACCTGGGCCGTCGTCGGCGCGGTGATCAGCCCGATCACACCGCCGATCAGCTGCAGCGCACCGGAGATCCAGACGATCACGGCCACGAGAGTGACTCCACCTGGTCGTCGCACAATTGCCCCCTTCTTGGAGCCGGCGCGATCCGACTCTCATCGAGCATCACCCTACTGGTGTCGAACGCCGACCGGGAGGCGTCGGCTCACGGCGTCGTCGCCTCGAGAGCAGCGCGGGCCGTCACCGGTTCCCGACCGAGAAGCGTGCCGAGTAACGGGTCGACGCCCGCGAAGAACCCCTCCCGCGCCGCGCGGTACATACCGAGCGTGAAGCGGGCCATCATCTCGGGGCGGCCGGCGGCGATCTGGGTAGCGACCCAGTCCTCGTCGTCCACGACCACCCGCGGCACGGGTCGACCGACGATCTCCGACGCCATCGTCGCGACGTCGTCGAGAGTCGGGGCGGACATCGCGGTGAGGGTGACGGGGCCGTCGTAGGCGCCGCCCGACGCGATGACGATCGCAGCGGCCTCCGCTTCGTCATCGCGCGAGGTCCACGAGACTGGACCGTCGGCCGGCACCGCGATCACGCCGGATTCGCGCCACGGGCCGGTGAGCCAGCTGAGGCTGTGAGCGTAGAAGCCGTTGCGCAGCGACGTCCACGCGACTCCCGAGTCGGCGAGCAGCCGCTCGGTCTGAGCGTGGTCGCGGCCGGGGCCGAACGGGGTGTCCAGCGCTGCGCCCTGGTGACTCGTGTACAGGATGCGCCCGACTCCGGCGGTGACCGCGGCGTCGATCGCGGTGCGGTGGAGGGCGACCGCGTCCGCAGCCGGGTCGCTCGACGACACGAGCAGCAGCTGATCGGCTCCGTCGAAGGCTTTCGGCAGAGAGGCGGCGTCGGCGTAGTCGCCGTAGCGCACCTCGACGCCGCGATCGGCGAAGCGCTGAGCCTTCGCGGTGTCGCGGGCGACGACCGCGATCTGGGCGGCGGGCATCCGCTCGAGCAGGTGGTCGACGGTGGCTCCGTTGAGGACGCCGGTGGCGCCGGTGATGACGATCATGATTCTCCGTTCTCGTTATCGATGGAATCAAAATCACCGTATCACTGGAAATGTCATTGATATCAAATCTTCGATAACATCGATACATGAACGACGCAACCGAGTCACGGCCGGGCATCCGCGAGCGGATCGTGGATGCCGCCGCGCAGCTGCTGCGGGAAGAGGGGCCGTCGGCGGTGACCACCCGTGCCGTGGCCGTCGCCGCCGGCGTGCAGCCGCCGGCCATCTACCGCTTGTTCGGCGACAAGGACGGCCTGCTCGAGGCCGTGGCCGAGCACGTGATGACCACCTACGTCGAGGCGAAGGCGGGAATCGTCGACGCGGCCGCCGCCGACGGGGTCGATCCGCTCGACGACCTGCGCGCCGGGTGGGAGACGCAGCTGGAGTTCGGGTTGGCGAATCCGGATGTCTTCCGTCTGCTGAGTGAGCCGGGCCGGGTTCTGCACTCGCCGTCGGCAGCCGCCGGGCGGCGGGTGCTGGAGAAGCGGATACGCCGGGTCGCCGAGTCCGGGCGCCTCCGCGTCAGTGAGCAGCGTGCCCTCGGCCTCGTGCAGGCGGGCGGGGTCGGCACGGTCCAGACGCTCCTCGCGACCCCGGTGGAGCAGCGCGACCCGGGGCTGGGGGAGGCGATGTACCAGGCAGTGCTGGCGCAGATCCTCACGGATGCCCCCGTGCGCGAGCCCGACGACACGGTTGCGGCGACGGTCGCGTTCCGCGCGATCGCGCCGTCGCTCTCGGCCCTCACTGCGTCGGAGCGGCTGCTCATGACCGACTGGCTCGATCGGGCGCTCGCCGCGGAGTAGAGCAGGGTCAATCCGGCGGCGACCCGGCGGGCCTGCCGGCGGCGCGCAAAGCCGTGTCAGCCACTCACGGCGTCTGGGTGAGGCGGGTGTCGGCGGCCCGCGTAGCGGTGTCAGGTTTTCGGGTCGTGTGGGTGAGGTGGGCGTCGGCGGCGCCCGAGAGCGCTCGCCCACGTGGGCGTCGGCCACGTCCGAGGGTGCTCGCCCCGAAGCCGCTCTCAGGCGGCGCGCGGCATGGCGGTCATTCGACGGTGAGCCGTGCCGGCTGTGAACCCTCGAGTTCGAGCTGCGTGCCTGGGGCGAATCGCGAGGTGGCGCCGATGCCGAAGACGGCCGCGCCGGTGAAGACCTCCACGGTCTCCCCGTCCACGACGATCGTCACGACGCCGGCCGACGCAGGAACGACGATGGTCGTGTCCATCCACGTGCACACGACGCTCTCGCTGGTCCGGCGAACCCGAAGGGCGCCGGCGTCGTTCGTCGTCGTCCATTCCTCGTCGCCCTCGAGCGTGATCAGCGTGGGGCGATGCTGATCCGTCCCGTCCGAGTGCGCCTCAAGGGAGCCCCTGACCGCTGGATGAGGTGCCGACACGAGGGTGTCGCCCTCGAGGCGCAGAACGTGCGGCGCGCTCAGAGCGCTGGCACGGCCGGCGACCTCGTCGAGAACGCCGCGCATCCAGAAGATGAGGCACGGCCGCCCGGCTTCATCGCGGAAGAACGACGGCGCGTAGTAGCTCTCGCCGTAGGTGAGACGCCCCCAGTGCTCCGGCTCGAACCGGCCGTCCCTGAACTCGCCGATCGCGTAGACCACGTAGTACAGCTCGTCGGCCTGCCAGACCGACGTCACCATCACGTCACGCCCGTCGATGGTGAAGATCTGCGGGCACTCCCAGAGCGACCCTGTCCACACCGGCTCGGTCTCTCGAGTGTTGCGCGAGGCGGCCAAGCCCTCGTACGACCACTTCGAGAGGTCGTCGGAGACGAACGAGCTGGCCGCGGCTTCTCCGCCGGCGAGGGCGGTGCCCACGAGCATCCGCCACCGATCGCCGTCGCGCAGAACGAAGGGGTCGCGGAAGGCCACCAGATCGAGGGGTGGAGCCTCCACGACCACCTCGCCCTTGGTCCAGACCAGCCAGTCGTCATCGACGGGGGTGGCGGTGCGGATGCTCCCCACGCCGAAATCGGGAACCTGCACCGACGTGTAGAAGATCGTCGGTCGGCCGTCGTCGTCGATCGCCATCGACCCCGACCAGATGCCGCCGTCTCCGTCGCCCGGCTCGAGGGCCGGCGGATGCTCCGTCCACGTGACCAGGTCGGGCGAGGTCGCGTGGCCCCAGCGGCAGTCCGGCGCCCAGTCGGTGCGGCCAGGAACGAACTGGAAGAAGAGGTGGTACTGACCGTTGTGCCAGGTCAACGCCAAGGGGTCGTTGATCCAGCCCGATCGCGGGGTGAAATGCAGGCGGGGGCGTGGTCGCTGCGCGTCCGTCATGAGGGCGGCTCCTTCTGCGGCCTCCGTCGGTGGCGGCCGTGCTCTGACAATTATGGAGTTGACAAGACGTTTTGGCAAAACGTATTGTCATCACAGTCGCTTCGGGCGACCGGCGCCGGACCACCCGGCGCGTCCCCTCGCAATCACGCACCGCCGCACAGAATTGGAGCCGAAGTAATGATGCTTCGCACACACCGGCACTTATCCCGACGCGTTCTCGTCGGGGCCGCCGGAGCCCTTGCCGCCCTCACCGCCGTCACCCTCACCGGGTGCGGCGCCGGAGGAGGCACCTCCGCCTCCGGAGACGATTCGATCACCGTGCTCGTCGAGGCCGGTGGCCACGGAGAGCTGCAGCCGATCGCCGACCAGTTCGAGAAGGACACCGGCACCTCGGTGGAGTTCGTCGAACTGCCCTACGACGGTCTCTACAACCGTCTCAACAGCGAGTTCGGCTCGGGCTCGCTGTCGTTCGACGTGGCAGCGCTCGACGCCATCTGGCTGCCGACCTTCGCCGAGGCCCTCACCCCGCTCGACGACATGTTCACCGACGACGTGAAATCGGATCTCTTCCCGTCGCTGGTCAGCGAGGCACAGGTCGACGGATCATTCGTCGGGATGCCCGCCTGGACCAACTCCGAGATCCTCTACTACCGCACCGACCTCTTCGAAGACCCGACGCAGCAGGTGAGCTTCAAGGCCCAGTACGGGTACGACCTCGCTCCGCCCACGACCTGGGAGCAGTACGCCGACATCGCGAAGTTCTTCACGCAGGACACGAACGGCGACGGCCAGGTCGACCTCTACGGCACCGACGTCAAGGGTGCGGTGGAGACCGAATGGCTCGCCACCCTGTCGCAGACCGGCGAGACCAACATGGTGGTGGGCGACGACGGCACCGTGTCGCTCGGCGATGCCGACAGCCTCAAGGCGCTGGACTTCTACACCAGCCTGCTGCCGTATGCGCCGAGCGGCGCCGCGCAGCTGGACTGGGCGGGCTCGCAGAACCTCTTCAACCAGGGTCAGCTGGCGATGATGCGTTTCTGGGCGCACGCGTACAAGCAGATCCCCGCCGACTCGGCCGTCTCCGGAAACGTAGGGGTCACCACGATGATCGGCGGCCCGGGTGGAGTCGCCGGAGTCCCCGGCGCCTGGTACCTCTCCGTGCCCTCGGGCACCCCGAAGCAGGAGAAGGCGCTGGAGTTCGTGCAGTACGCCTACGACCACAACGACCTGTCGGTCGACACCGACCTGGGTCTGGCGTCACGGATCTCGGTGCTCGAGAAGTATGAGAACGAGCCCGGCTACGAGAACTACAAGCCGCTCGTCGACACCTTGAACGCCGAGGCGACCATCCCGCGGCCGGCCAACCCGAAGTGGCAGGAGATCGTGGACTCGGCGCTCATCCCGATGATCCAGAAGGCCGTGGTGCCGGGGGCGGACAACCAGAAGCTGCTCGACGAAGCCAAGGCTCAAGTGGATGACATCATCGGCGGTTGACCGCCCGGCCGGTGGGTTTCCGCCCGCTCGCGGAAACCCACCGGCTTTTCCTGCCCACCACCTCACCGAAAGTCTCATCGTGCGTCTCACCGACCGCCGGTTCGCCTTCTTCTTGATGCTGCCGGCCACTCTCTTCCTCGCCGTGTTCGTGGCCTGGCCTCTGGTGCAGTTCATCTCGGATTCGTTCTTCGAGATCAGCAAGTTCGCCGGTGGCCCGCGCACCTTCGTGGGCCTCGACAACTACATCGAAGCCTTCACCTCCGACGACTTCGGCAACGCCGCGTGGCGCACGCTCGTGTACACGGTCATCGTGGTCGTGTTCGAATTCGTGCTCGGTCTCACCGTCGCGCTGATCTTCACGGCTCTCGGCAACAGCTCCCGGGTGTTCCGCACGATTTTCCTCTACCCCCTGATGATCGCCCCGATCGTGGCCGGACTGCTCTGGCGGTTCCTGCTGATCGACAACTTCGGCATCGTCAACCAGCTGCTCACCGACGCCCACATCCTGCAGGACCCGGGTCAGATCCAGTGGCTCAGCGACCCGAACATCGCCCTGTTCTCCGTGGCCATCCCCGACATCTGGCTCACCACCTCGTTCATCTCGCTCATCCTCTTCGCGGGCCTGCAGAACATCCCCGGCGACGTCATCGAGGCGGCCCGGCTCGACGGCGCCCGCTACCCGACCATCCTGTTCCGCATCATCATCCCGCTGCTGCGACCCGTGATCGCGGTCGCGCTCATCCTCCGCGGCATCGACGCCGCGCGGGCCTTCGACGTCATCCTCATCCAGACCAACGGCGGACCGCAGCAGAGCACCGAGACGATGTCGCTGCTCGTCTACCGCACCATGGTGCGCTTCGGCGACCCCGGCCTGGCGAGCGCCATGGGCACCATCTACCTGATCGCGATGCTCGCGGTGTCGGTCGCCGCCATCCTGCTCATCTGGCGACCCGGAAGTGAGAATGATCGATGAACGGCCTCGAAACCACCCGGATCAGTTCCCGCGTCATCCTCTGGATCGCGCTGGTGCTTCTCGTCGTGCTCTACGGCTTCCCGTTCCTCTACATGCTCTTCACCTCGTTCAAGACGCCGCTGGAGACGATCGCGGTGCCGCCGACGGTTCTTCCGTCGACCTGGACCATCGAGAACTACGCGACGGCGATCGGCCGCGACGGTGTGGTGGCCTCGTTCATCAACAGCATCGTCACGGCCGTGCTCAGCACCCTCATCTCTCTCGTGCTGGCGGTGCCTGCGGCGTATGGCGTGACGCGGTTCCGCACGAAGTTCGGACAGTTCTTCATCGTCGGCGCCCTCGTGATGCGGATGGTGCCGCCGATCGTCATCGGCGTTCCGATGATCGCGATCTTCCGCAACCTCGGCATCTCCGACACCTCGTTCGCGCTGGCCATCGCGCACGCCACCATCTCGCTGCCGCTGTCGATCTGGCTCATGTCGAGCTTCTTCGAGGCGGTGCCCGAAGAACTCGAAGAGGCGGCGAAGATCGACGGCGCGAGCCGGCTCGGTGCGCTCTGGCTGGTCGTACTCCCGGTGACCGCGGGCGGCGTGGCGGTGACGGCGATCTTCGCCTTCCTCGCCTCCTGGAACGAGTTCCTCTTCGCCCTCCTCCTCACGGCCACGCGGTCGCAGACCACCCCGATCGTCATCGCGAACTTCCAGACCCAGTTCGGCCTCGACTGGGGAGCGATGACCGCCCTGGCCGTGCTGTATTCGGTTCCCGTCATCCTTCTCGCCCTGGTGCTGCAGCGGCACATCGTCGCCGGACTCACCGCCGGTGCGGTCAAAGGCTGACGGGCTCGACGAGAATGGTCGCCAACCAGGTTCGAACCGAACGCACGCAGAGGACGAGAGCAATGGCACGCAACACAGTGGGCATCCGAGACGTCGCCCGTGAAGCCGGGGTCTCGGTCACCACCGTCTCCCACATCCTCAACGACGTCGAATCGGCGCGGGCGAGCGACGAGACGCGCGAACGGGTGCGGGCCACGGCGCAGCGGCTCGGCTACGGGGCCAACCGCATCGCGAGGAGTCTGCGGCGGCAGCAGTCCGAGATGATCGGTCTGCTGAGCGAGGAGATCGCCACCACACCGCACGCCGGCCGCATCATCCTCGGCGCCCAGCAGGCAGCGCGGGAGCGGGGTCTCACGCTGGTCTTGATCAACACCTCGCGCGACGAACTCGACATCCAGCGCGACACGGATGCGCTGCTCCGTCAGCAGGTCGACGGCGTGCTCTACGCCACCATGTATCACCGCGAGATCGCGCTCCCGGCATCCCTTCAGGCCGTGCCCACGGTGCTGATCGACTCGACGTCGGAGGACGGACGCGTGCCCTCGGTCGTCCCCGACGAAGAGGGCGGGGCGTACGTCGCGGTCGACGAACTCATCCGGCACGGACACCGCCGCATCGGCTTCATCACCAACTCCGACGACGTGCCCGCCACCCGAGGGCGGTTGGCGGGGTACCGCAAAGCGCTCGCCGACGCCGGACTGGACTTCGACCCGACCCTCGTCGTCGCCGAGCCGTCCGAGACCCCGGGTGGTTACAAGGCCGCCGTCGAGGTGCTTGGCCGACCCGATCGGCCGACGGGCATGTTCTGTTACAACGACCGGATGGCCATGGGCGCCTACCGCGCGGCGGCCGAACTCGGTCTCCGCATTCCCGACGATCTCTCCCTGGTCGGCTTCGACAACCAGGAGCTCATCGCCGAGGGCCTCTACCCAGCCCTCACGACCGTGGCGCTCCCGCACTTTGAAATGGGGGAGTGGGCGCTCGGCGCCCTCACCACTCTGATGGAGGGCGGAGACGATTCCGACGAGGAGACCGTCTACGAGGTGGCCGTGCTGCCCTGCCCGCTCGTGCGGCGGCAGTCGGTCGCGGCTCCGGCGCGTTCGAAGGAGGGCGTCGATGACTGAGCTGCTCGTCATCGGTGAGGCGCTCGTCGATGTGGTGTCGACCGCGGAGGGTCGCGAGGCGCATGCCGGCGGGAGCCCCATGAACGTCGCGGTCGGTCTGGCGCGGTTGGGGGCATCCGTGACCCTCGCGACACGGATCGGCACCGACGAGAACGGGCGTCTTCTCTCGGATCATCTCGCCCGGTCAGGCGTGGAGCTGACGCGCGGGTCGGTCGATCCCACCTTCCGCACCTCGTCGGCGACGGCGACCATCCGGTCCGACGGATCGGCGCAGTACGACTTCGACATCACGTGGGACATCGCCGCTCCTCCGGTCGGCGGCTTCGGGGCGATCCATTCGGGGTCGATCGGGGCACTCTTGTCGCCGGGTGGCGAGGTCGTCGCGGCCGGGTTCGAGGCCGCCGGGGCCGGCGTCCTGCGCTCGTTCGATCCGAACATCCGCCCGTCCGTGCTCGGACCGCGTGAGACCCTGCTCCCCGCGGTCGAGCGCCTCGCGCGCCTGAGCACCGTCATCAAGCTGAGCGACGAGGATGCCGCCTGGCTGCACCCGGGGCTCGATGCGGCCGAAGTGACGGCGCACTACGCGCGGCTCGGGGCCACGATCGTGATCGTCACGCAGGGTGCATCCGGGAGCCTGCTCCGTCTCGGCGCGGAGACGGCGTTCGTCCCGGCCGTGACCACCGAGGTCGCCGACACCATCGGGGCCGGCGACTCCTACATGGCGGGGTTGCTCTACGCCCTCACCACGACGGTCGGTATCGAGCCGATCGTCAGCGGGACGGCGTCGTTGGCCGACGCCGTGGAGGCCGCCTCGTTCGCGGCGGCCTGCGCGGCCGTCACGGTGAGCCGACCGGGCGCCGACCTGCCACGGCTCGACGAGGTCGCCTCTCTTTCAACCCTCCGTTCCGAAAGCGAGACCCCATGAGCGCCGTCAACCGGTACGACGTGACCGAGTGGCCCGTCGGCGACCCGTTCGACGACGTCGGCGAGGTGATGATGAGCATCCTCGCCGACATCAAGCGACGACAGTCCGCCACCGACGACAACGACGGCGGCAAGCCGGGCGCCGTCATTTACATCCCGCCCGGAGACTTCCGTCTGCGCACCCAGGTCGTGATCGACGTCAGCTTCCTCCGGATCGAAGGCTCCGGTCACGGGTTCACCTCGTCGAGCATCCGTTTCAACGTGCCCGAAGACGAGTGGCCCGATCTGCACGAGCTGTGGCCGGGCGGCAGCCGAATCCTCGTCGACATCCCGCCGGAGAGGCGTGCGCGGCAATCCGACGGCGCGGCCTTCCTCGTCGAGCGGCAGGGGAGTCCGCGGATCAGCTCGGTGGAGTTCTCGAACTTCTGCATCGACGGTCTGCACTTCGCCGCCGACGGCTCCGACCGGCATCCGGAGAACACCTATGCCAACGGGAAGACCGGCATTCACGTCGCCGGCGCCAACGATTCGTTCCGGGTGAACGGCATGGGGTTCGTCTACCTCGAGCACGCCCTCACCATCCACAACGCGGATGCGCTGTCGATCCACGACAACTTCGTCGCCGAGTGCGGGAGCTGCATCGAGCTGCGCGGGTGGGGTCAGGCGTCGAAGATCACCGACAACCTCATCGGAGCCGGCCCGAGCGGCTACTCGATCTACGCCGAGAACCACGGCGGCCTCCTCGTCACGGCGAACAACGTCTTTCCGCGCGGGTCGAGCAGCGTGCACTTCAGCGGCGTCACGCGCTCGAGCATCACGGCCAACCGGCTGCACTCCTTCTACCCGGGCATGGTCGTGCTCGACGCCGACAGCTCCGAGAACCTCGTGGCCTCCAACCATCTGCTGCGCGACCACGAGCCCTGGACCCCGTTCCTGGGCGTCGACAACGGTCTCGACGACGACTACGGACTGGTGCGGATCAGCGGCAACGGCAACTCCGTCATCGGCAACCACATCTCCGAGGTCGTCGACTCCCGGAGCCTCCGTCCGGCCGGCACGAAGCCGACGATCATCAGACTGGTCGCGGGCACCGGGAACTACGTGGCGACCAACCACGTCGTGGCGAGCGACGTGAGCGCGTCGTCGAGCGGCTCCGCGTTCGAGGCCCAGGTCGACGCCCTGCTGAGCACGGCGGTGTCGAACTCCCTCGACGTGCTGACCGTCGTGGCCGACCCGGAATCGACGGGCAACACGATCCTCGACTCGGGGACCGAGGCCCAGGTCGTCGCCGATCGGCACGCGAACGCGGTCAGGGCCACCCCGTCGATCGGCGCCCCCACCGCCTGACGGAGTCGACGGTCGAGTGGATGGTGGCGGTCGGCCTCAGACGGATGACCGGGGACCCGACGGCCGAGTGACGATCGCGGTTCGCATCAGACGGATGCCCGCGGAACCGGCGGGCACGAGATCGCGAGCGGCGCTCCCGTCGGGGCCTCCTGCAGGCCGAGGAGCACCCGCACGCCCGCTGCGCCGAGCTCGTAGTGGGGGAGCGCGACGGTCGACAGCGGCGGCCGGACGTGGGCGGCGATGACCTCCTGGTTGTCGAAGCCCACGACCGCGATGTCGTTCGGGATGGTCAGGCCGAGTTCGCGCAGGCCGTCGTAGAGACCCATCGCCACGCGGTCGTTGTGACAGAAGACGCCGGTCACACCGAGGTCGCGGATGCGGCCGGCGACGGCGTATCCGCCCTCCTGTTCGGGCGCGGCATCCAGCACCAGGGTGGGGTCGAAGGCGATCCCGGCGTCTTGCAGAGCGTCGCGGTAGCCGGCGAGGCGGCCCGATCGCGCGGGCGACGGGGTGGTGGTGTTCACGAAGGCGATGCGGGTGTGGCCCGCCTTCAGCAGCAACCGGGTGGCCACGTTCCCCCCGTCCCGCTCGTCGGGCACGACCGCGGGGGCGGGCGTCGCGGTGTCGAAGCAGTCGACGAGCACGTACTCGGTCTCGTGCAGCGCGGGCGGAGCGGTGACGGCGCGGTGGTACCAGGTGGAGTAGAGGATGCCCCGCACCTTGTGCTCGAGCATCATCGAGATGGCGGCCTCTTCCGCGGCGAGATCGCCCTCGGTGTTGGCCACGAGGAGCACGTAGCCGTGCTTCCAGGCCTCGTCTTGGGCGCCGTGGATGATCTGACCGGCGAAGGGGGTGGTGGCGATCGCGTCGGCGACGAGGCCGATGAAGTTCGAGCTCCCGCTCGAGAGCGTCTTGGCGAGGGCGTTCGGCCGGAATCCCAGCTCCTTGACGGCGTCGAGTACGCGTTGCCGTGCCTCGGGCCCGATCCTCGCCCCCTTCTTGTCGTTGACCACGTACGACACGGTCGCGATCGACACTCCGGCAGCCTCGGCCACTTGGCGCATCGTGATGGGCTGGCCCGCCCGGTCGGCGCTCATCGGTTCACTCGTTTCGGACACGTGACGATCATCCCTTAGTCGCGCCGCTCGCGAGGCTGTAGGTCATGGCTTTGTTCAAGACCAGGAAGACCAGGAGCAACGGGGTGATGCTGACGCACACCGCAGCGAAGGTCGCGGTCCAGTCGACCTTGCCCATCGCGCCGATGTAGTTCTGCAGCCCGAGCGGGATCGTCTTGAGGTCGTCGGTCAGCACGAAGGTGTTGGCGAAGATGAAGTCGTTCCAGATGAAGATGCTGTTGACCATCGCCACCGTCACCATCGTGTTCACCGACAACGGCAGGGTGATCTGCCCGAAGATGCGGTAGGGCCCCGCCCCGTCGAGCGACGCCGCCTCGTAGATCTCGCCGGGGATGTACTCGTAGAACGACGAGAAGAGGTAGATCGACGTCGGAAGCGCGAACCCGGCGAGGGGGATGATGATCGACTGGTAGGTGTCGAGCAGGTTCACCGCGGCGTAGTCGACGAAGAGCGGCACCAGGGCCACCTGCACCGGCACGATGATGCCGATGAGGAACAGCGCCCGCACGAACTTGCTGAAGCGGAAGCCCAGCACCTGCAGGGCATAGGCCCCCATCATCCCGAGGAAGACGATCACCACGATCGCGCCGACCGTGACGATGAGCGAGTTCAGGATGTTGAGGCCGAGGTTGCCCGTGGCGAAGGCTCGCGTGTAGTTGTCGAAAGTGATCTCGGTGGGGAGGGCGAAGGGATTGCCTCCCGCGAAGTCCTGCTCGGTGCGCACGCTCGTGATGAACAGCCACGCGAGCGGGTAGACCTGCACGATGACGATCAGGGCGACGATGACGCCGGTGATCTTGCGCTGCAGATGCAGCTGTCGGCGGCGCGGCCGCGGCAGGCTCTCCTGCTCGGAGGGTCGGATGGGGCGGGTCGCCGTGAGCGTCATGCGTCGGCCTTACGTCGGAGGAGCAGGAAGATGAGGCCGACCGCGACGAGGCACTCCACCACCACGAAGACCGAGATCGTGCTTGCGTAGCCGTAGTTCGTGCTCGTGAACGCCGTCTTGTACATGTACGTCGTGAGGAGCTCGGACGACTGGCCGGGCCCGCCGTTGGTGAGGAGGTAGGGGATGTCGAACCCGCGGAGGGCGTTGGTGGTGGCGATGATGGTCGTCGTGATCCACACGGGGCGGATGTAGGGGAATCGGATGCGCCAGAACGTCTGCCACCACGACGCCCCGTCGAGCTTCGCCGCCTCCTCGAGCTCTGCCGGCACGGCGAGCAGAGCGGCGTAGATGATGAGCATGTAGAGCCCGGTGAAGCGCCATCCCTCGGGCACGGAGACAGCAGCCAGCACCGTGCCGACGTCGGAGAGCCACGCATTCTGCAGGTTGCCGAGGCCGATGAACTCCAGCACCTGGTTGATGAGTCCCTCGGGGTCGAGGGAGTAGATGCGCTGGAACAGGAACGCGATCGCCACGGTGGAGATCACCGCGGGCAGGATGTAGAGCGTCTTGACGACTTCGCGGCCCCGGCGGAGCAGGGTGAGCAGGCTCGCCACGATCAGCGCCCCTCCGAGCTGGAGAACCAGGCAGATCACCACGTAGCCGAGGGTGTTGCGGAACGCGATCCAGAACACGGTGTCACCCGTGAACATCCGGACGTAGTTCTCGAGGCCCACGAAGAGCATCGGGCTGATGCCGTCCCAGTCGAAGAAGCTGAGGAACAGCGACTGGAAGATGGGCAGCAGCACGGCGATGCCGTACAGGGCGAGCGGCGGTAGCAGGAAGACCAGCACGGAGAGGCGTGACCGCTGGGGAAGCATCGGCGTCCCCTTCCTGTGGGGCCCGGAGGCCCCACATCAGGCGTGGATGGGTGGTTACTGGAAGGCTTTCGGCCCGTTGTCGGCGATCACGCCGTCCATGGTGCTGATGAACTCGTCAGGGTCGACCTCGCCCTGCAGCAGCAGCGTCAGTTCCTGCTGGAGACGGGTGTTCGAGGTCGGGTCGAGCTGGGTGTCCCACGGCATCGCCGTCTTCTCGCCGACGTCGTTGGCCTGGTCGACCGCGCGCTGATAGAGAGGAGTGGCGTTGTCCGGGATGGTGGTCTGCACGTTCGTGGTGGGGGAGAGGGCGCCGGTCGCCGCGTACACCTCGGGGTAGCGCTTGAGAGCGAAGGAGAGGAAGTCGCGCACCAGCGGGTCGTAGGTCTTGGCGTTCACAGCCATGCCGATGCCCGACGGCGAGACGTACTCGTTGGCGGCCGTCACCGAGTTGGCGGTGACAGGCAGCGTGAAGTAGTCGATGTCGTCGCGCACCGAGGGGTCGAGTGCGTCGGTGGCGAGGCTGTTCAGCTCCCAGGTGCCGATGTTGTACACGGCGGCCTTGCCCGAGGTGAAGGAAGCCTGGGCGTCGGAGTATCCGGTCGACGAGAAGCCGTCTTGGAAGCATCCGGCCGATCCGAGATCGCTCAGCCACTGGACGGCCTGCTCGCCGGTCGCGTCGCTGAGCTTCGCGTCGCCCTTCTTGAGCTGCTGCACGTAGTCTGGCCCGGCGGTGCGGAACGGGTAGTAGGCCATGTAGCGCTCGAGCGGCCACTGGTCTTGGCCGTCGAGTGCGATGGGGGTGATGCCGGCGGCGCGCAGCTTCGTGCACATCGCGGGGAAGTCGTCGAGGGTCTTCGGCACCTCGACCCCGGCCTGCTCGAACAGGGCCTTGTTGTACCAGAAGAACTCCAGCTGGAACTCGAACGGCACCATGTAGAGGGAGCCGTCGTCGAACCGCTGGTAGTTCAGGGCGGCCGGCCGGTAGTCGTCGTAGACGCCGAGATCTTTCAGCAGCGCCTCGGCGTCCATCATCGTGCCTTGCGAGGCGAGCTTCTGGGCGAACGGGGTCGCATCCGTGTCGAACAGTTCGGGCAGTTTGTTCGCGGCAGCCAGGGTCTCGTACTTCTGGATGTACGACGGCCGGTCGGGCGTGGTGATCAGGTTGAGGGCGAAGCCGGGGTGGTCTTTCGCGTACTCGTCGGCGATCTGCTCCATCGCGGTGATCACGCCGCCGTCGGCCGGCCGGGAGAGCAGCCAGGAGATCTCGCGGGGAACGATCTCGCCCTCAGGGCTCACATCGGTCGGGTCGCTGGTTCCGGAGCTGCCACCGGAGCAGCCGCTGAGCAGCAATCCGAAGGTGGCCACCGTTGCGGCGATGGCGAGTCGTGTGCGGGTCTTGTTCATGTGTTCCATCTCCATTGATCGAAGGGTAGGTGAGGATTGGTGCTGGCGGCGAAGCGTGTTGGTCAGGCGTACTGCGGGTCGGAACGGGTCATAGCGGAATCCGCGTCGGAGGCGGGGGATCGGTCGGGCCGTACCGACACCTCGAGGTGGTGTGCGGTCACCGCTCCTTCGCCCACGAACACGCCGATCCGGCCGCCCGTGTGGTCGTAGATCCGGGTGCTGAGGGTGGTGCGGTCGTCGAGGTTCACGACGCACAGGTCGTTCTCCACGATCACGTCGAGCCGGTGCCGGCCGGGCGCGAGATCGCACGGGCGCTCCAGCTCGATGAGGAACGGCACGTCGCCGGAGATCTCCCACTGCCCGTCACCCGTGCGCTTCCGGGGCCAGCGATCGAAGACCATCCGGTTGCGCTTGGGTTCGAGACGCACGATGTAGGAGGTGTCGCCGTCGCTGCTGGAGCGGAGGAGGAGGCCGCATTCGGTGGTTCCGTGCTCGATGTCGAGCGTGACCGAGGCGCGGAAGGCGGCCGGTGTGTCTTGGTCGGAGAGCAGCGCGGTGTAGCCGTCTGGAGCGGCGAGCAGGAGGGGGTCGCCGCTCGGGCGGCCGGCGAAGGTGGTGGTCACGGCCTCGCTGAAGCTCTCTCGCGTTTCGGCGGCGAAGCCGAAGGCGAGCGTGCCGTCCGCGTTCTGTCGTGCTTCGAGCACCGACAGGGTGCCGGCCCATTGCCAGGCCCCGTCGTCGCGGGAATCCTCCTTGCTCGCGATCCAGCCGAAGAAGAAGCGGCGGCCGTTCAGCTCGGCGGTCTTCGAGGCGTAGAACGCGCGGCCGTCGATGCTGTCGAACTCGGGCACCTGCCACGGACCGTCGAGGGATCGGGCCATCCGATAGCGCGTCGTGAAGCCTTCGGAGAACTCCGAGTAGACGAGGTACCACCAGCCGCCCCACTGGAACACCTCGGGGCATTCGTGCGCGATGTAGCGGCGAGGGTCCCAGAACGGCTCCACGGGCTCCCATGTGACGAGATCGGTTGAGATGCACTGGGCGATCACCCCACGCCGCCGCTCGGGGCCGTCGATGTGCCGGGCGGCGATGAGCATCCGCCACACTCCGGCCGCCTCGTCGCGGAACACGAAGGGGTCGCGCCAGTCGCCGGATTCGTAGCCGGCGGATGCGCCGAAGGTGTGTTCCGGATGCCGGGTCCAGCTGGCCATCCCGTCCGAGCTGGTGGCGTGCATCACCAGCTGCAGCGGTAGTCCGTCGGAGCCCAGGTGGCGCGGGTTCTGGCCGGTGTAGAAGAGGTGGAAGGTGTTCCCCTGCTGCACGATGCTTCCGGTGTAGACGTTGAAGTCGGGATCGTCGACCGTGCCGTGTTCGAAGGCGAGCCCCTCGTCGTCGAAGTGGACGAGATCGCGCGTGGTGACGAGGTGCCACGGGGTGCCCGGCTTCGGGTCGGACCGCTCTTCGTAGAGGTAGAAGAGGGCGAGGTCGCCGTCGTGCTGGAAGGGGATGATGTCCCCCACCCACGCGCCGCGCGGCTGGAAGAAAGTGTGATCGGGCATCGTCGTCGAGTCCTTTGGTTAAACGCTTGATCATGACCATAGGGGATGGGATTGAGATGATCAAGCGGTTAAGCAATTTAAGCGGACGGGCTGGTTCATGGCCTGACGGACCGCCCATCTCCGTCAGACTGGCTTCTGTGAAAAGAGCGCCTTCCTTCCCCGTCGTCGACGTTCTTCGCACCCGGCACACGGGGTATCTGCTCTTCACGTCGCTGCTCGGCCGCCTCCCCGGCGCGATGGCGGCGCTGGCGATCGTGCAGCTCGTGCGTTCCACCAGCGACGACTTCGGCTTCGCCGGGCTCATCACCGCGGTCTACGTCGTCGCCGGCGCGGTGGGGCAGCCGCTTCTCGGCCGGCTGATCGACCGCTTCGGACAGGTCATGGTTCTCGCGGTCAGCGGCATCCTGAGCTTTCTCGCGTTCACCGGGATGGCGCTGACTCTCGGCCCGCTTCCGGGGCTGGCGGTGGCGCTGGCTGCTGCGGCCGGGGTTTTCACGCCGCCGCTCGAGCCGGCGCTTCGGGCGTTGTGGCCGCGACTCGTGACCCCTGGCCCGCAGTTGAAGGCCGCGTTCAGCTTGGATGCGGGCGCCCAGGAGATCATCTTCATCCTCGGTCCGCTGCTCACCGTCGTCGGAATCGCGGTCTTCGGCCCGGTCGGCAACCTGCTGTTCGCTGGAGGGCTCGGCCTGGTCGGCGCGCTCGCCTTCATCCTCAACCCCGAGCCGCGCGCTGTGTCAGCTCAGCGTCGCGGTCGTCTGACCGGGCATCCCGGTGTCCGTTCACCCATCCTCATCCCCGCTCTCGCGCGGGTCGCCGTGTTCACGTTCGGCATCGGTGTGCCCGTCGGCGCGCTGACCATCGTCGCGACGGCCTCCGAGGCGGCCCGCTCCACCGACGGCCTCGCCGGCTGGCTCCTGGCGGTCAACGCCCTCGGCGCCCTCGTCGGTGCAACCGTCGTCGGCATCCGCCCCCTCGGTTCCACCCCGGCACGCCTCCTCACCCTCTGCGGCGTGCTGCTCGCCGTCGGCTACCTCCCGCTCGCCGCGACCGCGCTTCCAACGTGGGCGTACGTCGTCGTCGCCGGCATTTCCGGCTTGATGCTCCCGCCCACCCTGGGTCAGGTCTTCGAGCGGATCTCGCAACTCAGCCCCGCCGCCGCCCTCACCGAGGCGAACGGCTGGGTCGTCAGCGCCATGACCCTCGGAATCGGCGCGGGCACTCTCGTGGCGGGCGCGGTTGTCGGTGTCGCCGGCACGTCCGTAGTGACGTGGATCGTGCTCGGTGCGTCGGCCCTTACTGCGCTCGTGTCCCTGGTCGCACTGCCCAGTAAGAGTGTGATCGCCCCGCAGAGCGCGGCATCGCGATCTGCGGTTGGATGATCGATTTCGTGACGCAGAAGCACCGAGTTGTCCGGCGTAAGCGCCAGTCATGGCCCCGACTCGAGGACTAAGAGGTGATGCGCCAGTGCAATAATTGACAATATGTCAGCAAAGCTTCACGCGAGACGACCTCAAATGGTAAAGTATTCGCATCACGACCGGTTCCGCCTACATGTTAGGTCCAGGGCCGGTCTTCGCTTTACCCGGAGTGCGCGATCGTGACCGCGGTGAAGCAATACCGGGACTTCGACGAACTGATAGATCTGCTGATCCACCGCGGCATGGACGTCGGCGATCGCCTACGGGCGACGCAGGAACTCCAGCGGGTCAGCTATTACCGCCTCAGTGGCTATTGGTATCCCTTCCGAAAGCTAGAGAATGCCGCCCGACAGGACGACTTCTATCCAGGCACCACCCTGACAGCTGTCTTGGATCTATACCGGTTCGACCAAGGTTTACGATCGATGACCTTCGCAGCCCTGGGCAGTATCGAGTTGGCTGTTCGGGCTTCGCTGGGCCACACGTTAGGCGCTCTCGATGAGTGCGCTCACTTGCGCAGAGACCGTCTTGGCCCGATTGCCCAAGGGGATGCTTACGACGAGTGGGCGGCGAAGCTCGAGAAGTCCCAGAACGAGTCGCGAGAAGACTTCGTCGACCATCATGCACGAAAGTACGGCGGATCCCTTCCCGTCTGGGTGGCGGTCGAATTGCTCGATTGGGGTAGCCTCACGAGGCTCTACAACTTCGCTCCCCGTGCAACTCAAGATCAGATATCCGGAGAATTCGGACTCTCAGCTCCACAACTCGGCTCCTGGCTCAAATCTCTCAACGTCGTGCGCAATGTGTGCGCCCATCATGGTCGATTCTTCAACCGTGTCTTCGCTATCGCACCAAAGCTCCCGTCTCCTGGCCGCTTCCCCGGGCTGGATGAATGCGGCCCCTTCACGAGAGCCTTCGGGCACCTCTCGATGATTCAATTCCTGCTCGAGCAACGGGGCATCGGCAGACTCGCTGTCTTGCCCGCCGTTTTGAAGGGCTTCCCCACGATGCCCACTGTCAACATCACTCACCTAGGCGCTCCGCCGAACTGGTCGGAGCTCGCCCTCTGGGGAAGTTCGTGATCGGGGTTGCACCGAGGAGGCCAGTGCACCGACGGAGCGAGTTGCGACCAAACCTTCGGGGGATGGCCGCCCGACAGTAGCCTGGTTGCGAACCAGCGAAAAGAGCCGCCTGCATCAAGGGAGAGCAACGGATGCGACCACTGCGCTACGGAATCAACGTCACCCTCGACGGCTGCGTCCACCACGAGGCGGGCGTAGCCCCCGACGAGGACTCGATGCGCTTCTGGACCGCCGAGATGGACCGCGCGGACGCCCTGCTCTACGGCCGCGTCACCTACGAGATGATGGAGTCGGCCTGGCGGCGGCCCGCCTCGGGCACGTGGCCGAACTGGATGGGGGAGTGGGACATCCCGTTCGCCGAGAGCATCGACGGCAAGAAGAAGCACGTCGTGTCGAGCACCCTCGACGACGTGGACTGGAATGCCGAACTCGTGCGGGGCGACCTGGGCGACGCGGTCAGGAGGCTCAAGGAGGAGCCGGGAGGGCCCCTGTCCGTCGGGGGCGTGACCTTGCCCCTGGCGCTCGCTGACCTGGGCCTGATCGACGAGTACGCGTTCGTCGTGCATCCGGTGATCGCCGGCCGCGGCCCGACCTTGCTCGCCGGCCTGCGAGAGCGGGTCGAGCTCGAGCTCGTCGAGCGCCAGGACTTCCGCTCGGGGGCAATTGCCCTGCTTTACCAGCCCGCCGCGGAATGAGCTCACGGTCGGCTGTTCATGAGTCCGTAGCCGGCCGACGAGCGCATCACGCTCGAACTGGCGCTGACGAGCAACGTGCAGAACAGTGCCGCTGCGAGCTCCCGTGAGGATCCGATCCACCGACTTGTCGAGAGCGGGGTGCCGATCACGCTGAACACCGACGACCCGACCGTGAGCAATACCCGGCTGAGTGTCGAGTATCGCGTTGCCGCAGTCGCGGCCGGCCTCGCACCCCAGCGGCTCCTCGAGTTCAGCGCGGCGGCCGCGGCTGCGTCCCTCCATCGCCAGTGACCTGGTCGAACCCGTTACTCAGCCGGGCGTCGCACGCCCGCAAGGCCGAACTGCGCTCCGGCGCACTCGCGATTGACTTCGAGCCTACGAAAGCAGGGTCGCGACGACGTCGTCGGTGTACCCGTCGGGCCCGAACTCGACCCAGAAAGTCGCGATCCACAGGCCGCCGCCGAAGAACTGCGTTTCGCCTCCGGATGCGGTCGCGTCCTGATGGCTGGTCGAGCAGCGCGTCCCGCGTTGCTCTGACTCGCAGGCGTAGCCCGCGGACGTCGCTGCGGTGATGAGCGCCGCTTGTTCGTCGTTCGAGATGACGCTGACGGATGTGGTGAGCCCGACGCCACCGCCCCCACTCGGTTTCGCCCAGAAGCAGTCGAGCCGGTTCTTCGTCTGAAGCAGAGGAAGCAGGTCGGCATTCTTGGTTCCGAGCGAGGCGGCACCCTCGTCGTCGGTCCATGCGGGATTCAGCACGAGACCGGCGCCCGCCGCCTCAAGTGATTGCAGGTAATCCTGGCTGTAGATCTGATCGCAGGATGTCGGAAGCGCGACCGGAGTGGTCGTGGGCGTGGATGGCAGGGTCGCCGATGGAGCGGGAGGGCCGCCAGTCGAGCTCGACGACGATCCGGATGGCGGTGTGGGCGGAGCCGACTCCGTTGGTGATGTCGAACTGACGCAGCCGGTCAGGAGGAGGGCCACGATGGGCAGCAGCGCGAGCGTTCCCGCGTGATGTCTCATGGCTTGAGAGTAGCGGCGCAACGACCGGCGTCGAGTAGCGGTTTCGTAACGCCTCGCCGCCGGCCTTTCTCGGGGGTGCTCGACGTCACTCAGCGAGCGGGCGGATGCGCGGCCATGTAGTCGCGCATCGGAACGAGGTTCTCGAGGGGCGCGAAGTAACCGACTGTGGGGAAGTCGAACGTGATGCCCTTCACGCCGACGCTCGAGAACGACGCGACCCACTCGATCGCCGCGGGAAGCGGAACGGCGAGCAGCTTGGACGCTTCGTCCTCGGAGAGGCCCATGCCGAGCGCTGCGGTTCTCGCTCGCTCGCCGGTGGTGAAGGCGAAGAGCATAGGGCCTTGGGGGAGTTCGCCGGCGTAGGGTGCGGGTTGGTCGTCGGTGCCGCGCGCGATGAAGATCCAGCGGTCGAGGGAGTAGACGGCACGCCAGAGCGCATCCATGGCGGCGAAGCTCTCTGGCTCCTCCTTCAGCGCCGCGGCCCGCCGATCGATGTCCGCGACTTCTTCGGGCGAGGGGTCGAGGCGGGGTGCTTCAGGATGCTCCATGCATCCACCCTGCCATGAGGGCGGTCGGTACACCGTGACCCATCTGCCCCGAACGCGGACAAAGGGGAGGCGGGAGGGCCCCTGTCTCTCGGGGGCGTGACCTTGCCCCTGGCGCTCGCTGACCTGACTTCCGCTCAGGGGCTAGGGCCCTGCTCCACCGCACCGCCGCATGAAGCCGACGTGCTCGTTCACCATTGACCCCGGTGTCGCTTCTTTTCGTACTACAATCGTGTAGTACGAAATAGCGACTGGGAGCACAGGTGCGAGTTCGAGTGCATCCGAGAGTGACCGAGCGGCATCCGGAGGTCACGATCGACGATGTGATCGAGGCGTTCGAAAGCACTCTGCGGTCCCGTGCGCGCGACACTCACCCAGTGCAGTGGGCGGGGGTCGGAACAGACGCAAATGGGCGGTTGCTGGAATACGTTGCCGTGGAAGTCGAACCTGATGGCTGGCTGGTATTCCACGCGATGCCCGCGACGAGGAAGGTTCTGACCGAGGTTGGATTGAGGAGGTAGGCAGATGAGCAAGTACACCGACGTGAACGGCACTCCGTTCACAGATGCAGACATCGAACGATGGGCCGCCGAGACCGAATCCGAGCAGGGCTACACGGGTAAGCACCTCGGCCCGTCGGTGCCCGGACGCCCTGTCAGCGTGGGAGCCCAGGCACGCCCGTTCACGCTCCGACTCGATGCTGCGCGCCGAGCCAAACTCGATGAAGTGGCTCAAGAGCGCCACACCACGCCCTCTCAGCTGATGCGCGAGCTCATCGACTCGCTCTGATTGTGAGGTCGGGATGCGTCCGCTAACGCAGTCATCCGCCGCCGAGTGGGTCGCGGCCGGCACAGACCACTGGAAGTTGACGATCCAAGGCTTCGTCCCGGCCAAGTACGATGCTCACTCCCTCCGTCGCGCGATCACTCTCCGAGGTCCTGGCTGCGTTCACCACCACTCCCGGAACGTGCTTCGTCGGCCTGTGGGAGGGCTTCGGCGGCAGCGAGTTCCCTCCGAACGTGCAGCTCTTCCAGTCGAACCGCCGCGTCATGGGCCTGTTCGAGGGCCCGATGCAGGATGCGACGCGCTCGTTCAGTTCATGGCCGTGGTCGCAGCTCGCCTACCTCTGGTGGCCGGCGGACCGTGCCTGGCTCGTCCTATCGGAGATCGACTACGACAGCACGATCGTTACCGGCAGTTGAATGCATCGACGCTCTGTTGCGAACGTCCGGCATCGAGGCCGTCGAGGTAAACCCGGGGGATACGCTCGCCATCTCGGCCTCAACCGTCCATCCTTCTGCCCGGATGACAGCGACTCGCGACGGAAGGTAAGCAAGATGCGACACCCCCAACTGAATATTCTTCGCTAACGCCCCTGGCTCGTATGCTCCCGCCATGAGGATCGAGGGCGAACGAGCGAAAGTGCTCATCACGGTGAAGGCGACACCTCAACCGTCAGCGAGCTACGGAGACACGTCCTGCGTGGCCGGTATCCGAATCGACGGTGATTTGCCGAAATGGATCCGGCTGTACCCGATCGCATTTCGTTGGCTGGACGGCGATGCGCAGTTCCGGAAGTACGACGTCATCGAACTCGAAGTGCGCCGCAAGGACTCCGACACTCGCAAGGAGAGCTACTCGCCCACTCAGGATTCATGGATCGTCGCTGACAATCTCCCTCCGTGGAAGGCTCGTCACGAGATCATCTCGCGACTTGAGCCGGCGACCACGTGCGGCCTCATGCGCGCGGCCGAGGCTGATAGCGCAGCGCAATCGTTGGGGCTCGTCTACCCAACGGACATCGAGCGTCTGGAGTTCGAGCCCCACCCGTCGTGGACACCCGAACAGGTGGCGAAGATGAAGAATCGCATCGACAACGAGTCAGCTGCGCTCATCCCCTCGAGCGCATCGATTCCCGCTCTCTTGACGGCGCCGGAGTGCAAAGTCCGCTACCGGTATCGCTGCGAAGCTCGTGCCTGTCCCGGCCACCAAGGACGAATTCTTGACTGGGAGCTCACTGCCTTACAGAACCGGCTTCGGTACCAAGGTCAGAACGTCAAGGACGGTGTGATCGAGAAGTTCCTTGGCGAGATGTTCGCGCCTGGCCGCCGAACGGGGTTCTTCATGGGCAACTTCGAACTGGCCGCCCGTCGAGGCAAGTTCAGCATCCTCGGCGTCTACTGGCCGAAGGTGCAAGACACCGAACCGACGCTGTTCTAAGACGCGACGAGGTCGCGCTGAATGAGAGGCCGAACCGCGTCGAGCACCTGCTCGCGGTGACAGTGCTGCTCGTCGTACTCGTAGCAGAAAAGCGCGACGTTCTTGTCCCGCGCCAGGTCGGCGACGAGCTCCAGGGCAGCCACCGCAGCCTCGGATTGAAGCACCGCCCGGAACCGGTCGCGGACCTCTTGCGCGAGGTCGGTTCGCAGTTCGCCGTAACCGGCGCGGTTGTCGCGGTGATTGCCAAGCGCGGGCAGGTGAACGTACGTAATACCAGCGGCCTCGAGCGCCTCCGACAGCGCTCGCTTGGAGAAGCCCCGCTTCCGAGAAATCGCATTCAGTCGAACGTCTACGAGCGTGTCGATGGAATTGATGCGCAACTTCGAGACGAAGGCGTCAAGCGTGAGCCCCTCGTACCCGATTCCAGAAATGCTCATCTGTCGTTCCTTCCGTTGACGCAGTCGGTGCACAGACGTCCGGCACCTCGAGCTGCAATACAGCGCATCACTTCGCCCCGCAAATCGCCTTCCGCACGCTGCGCACGTGTGGTTATGCTCCCGACGTGCACGAAGCTCATCCGCAACCGAGGCGGCCAACGACTTCAGTTCCCCCAACGATAGGCTCCCAACGTCGTGCATGTAACGGATAATACCTGTTACATCCGGGACCTGGGGCCGCACGCCGCGCGTCAGGAAGGATGTCCGGCATTGTTTGCCAGCTCTCCTAGATCCCGGGCCCTGGCCGACCGCCTCGCAATCCTGGGCGGTCAGGCCTATCCGTTCAGGTTGCCGCGTTCTCGTGGAGGAGATGGCCCGAACCATCTCCACAGGGGTCGAGCCGTGACAAGGATGAGCACCGCAAACAGGCTCTGACTGATGACGCCGAACAACGAGAGTCCGCCGACCATAACGAAGACGGTCCAGTTCACTGCGATGTCAACGATGATTACAGCGATGCCGAGCACGATGCCGGAGCGCCGCCGAAAGATGATCAGCGCAGCGGTGGCCGGATCCAGGATCGTCAGTGACACCCAGAACAGCCGGACGCCGAGAGGGAAGTCGCTGTAGGTGTTCACTCCGCCGACGATCAGATCCGCCGTGTGAGTGGTTGTTCCCACGAGGAAGCCGAGCACCCACACGACTTGGAACACTCTGAGCACTCGTGCTGATGCGGCGAGAGCGATCATGCGCTCATGCTACCGAGCCAGATGGTGCCCTCGAATCCTTCCTCTAGTTCACGAAAACATCGAACGTCTCCCCGACGTTCGGATTCTCGCCAAGGAGCCGAACGAGGCCGCTCGTGCGAGGCGTCCCGAACGGGCCAACTGGCTCCTCTCGACCCTCGGCGAAGCAAAGCGTTGCCCGTTCGCATGTACTTCGACCCATTCGAGTGCTTCCGTCACGTCGCGGGCCTCGGTCAGCACGAATGCGTCGAGGCCCAAGCGCCCTCACCGCTTCGCTGCCAGAAGCTGACTCGATATTGGGCGCGTCGAGGGGGAAGGCCGGTTCTGCATGGACGGTCTCGGATGCGCGATGCCGTCGAGCGTACAAGCCAGAGTTGACGTTCCTAAGCGGGGCGACCTGGGTGTGCTCGTGTGCCTCTGTCAGAGCCGCTGAGCGGCCTGTCATCCTGCGAGTCTGCCGCGGCACCAACGGCCGACCGTTCTGCTCGCCCGCTCAGTGGGCAAGGATCAACGTCGGCCCATGGGCACTCTCTGAGGTTGCAGCATTCACCGCTACGACGGCGAAGTGAGCCTCTGCGATTGGCGGATCGCGCCCTGGTTCGTGGTGTCCGAGATCGACTATGACAGCACGATCGTTGCCGGGAGTGGGGGGGAATATCGACGCCGTGCCGGGGGCGCGTGGCGCCGAGGTGTTCGAGGTGGGCGCGGGGGCAACGCTCGCCAGCTCATACCCACCGTGGGTGCGAGCTACAAGAACTGCCGCGTCGGCCCGAGCAGCCTCCATCGCGATGGCGTGAACGGTGTCGGGGCAACTAATCGCGTTCAGTCACTTGAGCGGTCAGGTTCAAAGCCTTTCTTTGGAGCCGCTCAGCGAAGGTACGCAGGAAGTTGAGATATCGCTCGATGTCATCAGGCGTTGGCTTTCTCTCTGCCTTGCCGTGGGCGATGTCATTCCGGCACGTAACAACGTCGCGAAGACTGAGTTCGATGCTTGCTGTGACGATGTCGCCGTTGGAATCCGACATCTCGATGTCTCCATCGCAAACGCTCGTGCTATTGCCCATTCGGACAAACAGCTCGTTAATGATGTCAGCTTTCGCACTTGTCACTATTCTCGCGAACGTCGCGGCGCTAAGCGCACCCCTAGGAGGTTTGGCGCCGTCGTTCCACAGGGTGGCAATGCCCCCGAGCCGCTTGAGGAGCACGGATCGCTGGTTTTCATCGCGCGAGGTAACTATTGACTCGAGCCCTGGAAGCGTGTGCGCTTCGCGCAATCCTCGAGGAAGTCGGCTCGACTCCACCTCCCCCGTTCCTACCGCGTCGACGTACTCTTCGGCAATCGTCTTCAAGAACGACTCAAAATGGCTGACGAGCAGGACTACTGCTGCGCGACACAGGGCGTTGGTCTCTTCAGTGGTTTCTCGCTGCTCTGCAGCAACCGCTAGTTCACGAAGTAGCTCGACTTCTGTCATCCCGTCCGCGAAGGTGTCAAGCGCCACGTGGCAGCAGACCTTCTGCAATCAGACTGGCTGGAAGTGAGCTAGGGACGCCACTGGATGACAGCCGGTCGCTTAGTGCCGCCACTCGGTATAGAACACGCGTGCGGTCTGCAGTTGCTCGGCCGATGGATAGCTGAAATCGACCCTCAGATGCGAGGGTTTCAAGCGCAGCGCGCGCCGCAACCTTCTCTCGAAGGAGAGCTTCTTGATCGCAGTATGCAACAGAAACCATGACGGCGTCGAAGAGTGCCTTGTTGACTGGATTTTGAGAGCCTGGAGCCATAAAAGGGCGGTCTCCGAACACGTCCTTCACGGCCCCACACACTCGGGCGAATTGATCGGCGTCTGCGACGGTGATTTCGTCTTTCCGGTGAGTTCTCATGAATGTGTTCAGCAATTGACGCAACGGCGGCTTGTATGTGCCGATTCCATTGACCAGCGCGAAGTAACGAAGCACAAGCTCTTCGTGACCCATTCGCTTGTTCGTAAAGCTTCCGACGAGCTCGGTAAAGTAGCTCTTTTTCGCCAGATCCTTAAGCGAGTCATTGAATGGCCCGCGGTATACAGAATTGCGCAGTTCTTGAGCGGTGAGGCTCGCGGCACCGGTATTCAGACGCTCGAAGACGTCGAATTTGATGTCCGGGTGGCTGTCTGCGGTAATAACGATGCACCGAATCGTGCGGCTCTCTAGCCGGCGCTGATCCTTCGGCGCCAGATCCGAGAACTTGTCACCGTTTGCTTCCGTCAGCACGGACACGCCAGTCAATGCGAATTCATCGTCCAGGAATTTGCGGATCGTAGTGAGTCGCTGCAATCCGTCGATGACTTCATAAACTCCCTCGTCGTCCTCGGCGAAGTAGCAGACGGGAATTGGCACGTTGAGTAGTAGCGACTCTATTAGCCGGGAGGCCTTGCCGCTGTCCCACACGTATTTTCGCTGGTATGCGATGTTGAGGCTGATCCTGCCCGACCGAATATCCTCACGGATCGAGCGCACACCCAAGTCATAGGGCTGCGTGACCAATTTGCGCTCGTCTGGAGCGATCGAGAGAGCCTCTGCTTGTTCTGACTCGTCACTATCGTCTGGTCCGTCGAGGGGATTGCGCAAATCGGTAAGGTCTTCGTCTTGCGTCAAAGGCACGTCTTCGGGCGATGTCATGGTGTCCTTTCTAGAGACCAGACTGACTGTATCGCCCCGGCGATGGTTGATTCGTTCGGATCTCTACAGATCACCCGATCGTCTGCAAGGTATGGGCAGGTGTGCGTGGGCAAATCGCGATCGAGCGCTTGGCAGATAGCTCCGCAGAGTGACTTACATGGTTATGCCGGGTCTGATTCAACCTCACGGGCCCGTATTCGCATTTGACCGCCGAGAATTCGTGCGAGAGGACCATGACAGTCGCTAGAGCTCGTTTATGCACCTCCGTCGTTTCTGGAGATCTCAACCTCATCTGACAGGTGGGGAGTGCTCGCAAGCATTGGTATAACGAAGTCGGTGACTGCTTTGCTGGTGTGGCTACCGTTTTCCAGGGCTGATGAAACCCATGCCGCTCCATGCAGATTCGAGGCGCGGTCAAATCCTTCCATTTCGCCTACCGGCACAACGTGCACGTGAGTGTTGGCTAGTAGACCGAGCAAGTCCTGCGCCGCACGATAGGGGCTACCTGGAGCCACCGCGGCCATGCCACTTTGCTTCAGCTCGGGCCAGCGGTCATTTCCTTGGGCTTTCGCCGCATTGATCGGCTGCAGAAGTGTGTTGTAGCAGACATCCATTTCGGCCGACCAAATGCCTCCGGTCGCGGTGACGATTCCCTTTAGATCTGCTTTGCTCTTGAAGATGTCAAAATCAACAATGGCTGCTGCCTCGACCCTCAGGGATGAGAGTGCGCGAAGTAGCGCCCCAATTCGGTTCTTGCTTCCGCTGGGTACGAACAAGGTGTCGTCAGATACGGCCCGCTGATCGGACTCTATGGCGAGTTGGTCGAAGGCTGCTCCATAGAAGCGACAATCGCCGTCGCTTTCGCAAACGAAGACCTTGCGGTGGAACAAGCCTTGCAAGACGTTCGAGTACCGCAGCACTGGGTCCTCCCATACTGCGCGAACTTCGTCAGGCGGAAGCTGGGCCATTGCACTGCCGCCGTCCTCTCGCGTGATACGAAGCACGGACAGCGCTGGAGTGTTGTCTGCCTCCAATAGCCCGAGTACAAAGTCACGATCGTGGGTAGCGACAAATATTTGCAGATCGAGTTCGCTAGCCGCTTGGCCTATCCATCTGCCAAGTGCTCGCGCCTGCCCGGGATGAAGAAATGCCTCCGGCTCATCCACGAGCAATATTTCGGTGGAGCGAGTCATAACCTTCAACGCGAGGCCGATGAAGCTCTTCACCCCGTCGCCCTGATGGTCGAAAAGTGGCAGTGCTTGCACTGCTGCAGCGTACTCGTGAGTAGGTCGATTGATGGGCGGTATCGGAACATCCACTTCGCCAATGGCGAGGCGAATGCTGACGCCGACTCGATCGAGAGTGAGCGGCAATCCGAAGGTCTGTTGCGATAGATCAGACAGTTGCTGCTCTAGTTCACCGTCGGCGTAGATCGCTGTTAATGGCGTATTGAGCGCACCGTACGAGCTATCCGACGCGATTGAGCCACTAGCGAACTGAGACAGAGATCCGGCCGGTATGTGGTCCACAAAAAAGCGGGCAGCATTTCCTAGGTATGGTGTGCCTTTGAACCACATCACGAAGTTCTGATTTGCCTCCATTCCATTCGTACCGAAACGGGAGTGCCGAGGCACATACGACGGGCCGTACCCCGGTTCATTTCTTAGCCTCTCGCCGTGCTCCTCTAGCCACGCTGCGGCGTCATCGATTGTTCCTTTGGTTTGCGTCACCTGAAGGTCGCTAAAAGTCACCGGCCGGGCGGAGTTTTCATCGATGGAGGCATAGATGTCGCGCAATAGTTGGGACTTGCCTGCGTTGTTGCCACCGACGACACAGATAACACCCGACTTTGGGAAGGAGAAGGTTGAACCTTGACTGTCTCGAAGACTGGCGATTCTGTGGCTGAAGGTCATTTCCTAAGAATGGCTCATTGAGCGCCACATTGGACGCGTCCGGCCCAGCGCGTTGTCCTGCGCTACACCACAGTTCGCACGTTGGCCATTCTTGGCCGCCTCGCTACAGGCTCGAGCTTGCGCCGGGCTCGAGGGAGGGACTCATCCTTTCTGTTTTCGCGAACTACGGTGCGACTCAACAATCGTCGCTGCACTCTCACACCCTCGGTGATCGTGAACTGGTCAATCGGGTGTGTGAATTCGGTTGCGTCTTGATCACAATTCCGTGTCGATTAGAAGGGAAATCGGGTTGCTGTCCGTGAGCTGGGCGATCCGTTCGACCGAACGCAGGGTGAGGTTTCGCTCGCCTCGCTCGACGCCGCCGAGGTAGGTGCGGTGGTAGCCGAGCTTGTTGGCAAAGTCTTCTTGACTCATGCCCTGGCTCTCGCGTAGCCGGCGCAGATTGCGGCCGAGGGTCTTTTGCAGGTCGCCTTCCATCTGATTGAGCGTCGCGGAATGATACTTGAAGGTCTACATACTTATGAGTAGCATTGGTGGTAGCGAATGGAGGCTCTGGGTGAGATTCAAGGACAGAATGCGTCGGTGCAGGCAATGCGGCATTCGGGTGCCGCGCGAAGAGATGCGGTACGACCGGTTGGCCTGCTCCGAAGAGTGCGCCAATGAGATCTGGATCAAGCAGCAATCGGAGGCAGTCGCCGAGTGCTGCGAGTGTTTGCCTGGCGAGGAGCTGGAGTCGCATGTTCTCGCAGGTTGAGGTGCGTGGATGCGTGTCGAGTGAGCCGTTCGTTGGTGAAGGGCCAGCCGGGGAATGGGTTGCGTTCCTGCTCTCCGACGATGTACATGCGGGTCGCCCGGATCCTACATGCGAGATCATCTGCGAGGGCGCGCTCGCGCACCGCGCCCTCGCGTGCGTGGTTGAGGGTGTGCGAGTCGTAGTGACGGGCGCGCTTCGGGCGTCCCAACCGCCGGGGCTTGAAGGCAGTGACCTCTGTGTGTTGCGAGTCGAGGCTCAGACGATCGAATGCGCGTAGTCTCGGTCGAGCGCGCGTTTCCGGATCTCGAGTGGGTGGCCGCCTTAGTCACGGCATCCGGGGCTGTGCCCTGCGAAGGATGAGCCGCTTTACGCAGTCACGTCGACATCCGAAAGGCCCGCCGGTAGACCGGTCGATGGTCGTGCGATCGTCGGCATTGTGGAGAACCGGGAGCAGTGCCTGTTGGGGGATTGGTTCCGTTTCAGCTTTCCGACGATGCTCACGTGGCTCGCCCGAATATCGAATCCGAGATCATTTGCAAGGGGCGCTCGCTCAACGCGCCCTCACATGTCTAGTTGAGGGTGCGCGAGTCACGGGACGGGTGCAGGCCAGCGACCTAGTCGCCGAGGCAAATTCATGCGTGCTGCGCGTCGCAGGATCTGGGGATCGAGTGATACCCCGCCGTATGGGGTGCCCCTATGTGGGATACGTTTCTAGACCGTGAGAACAAACGAGAACGCGGCGAAACATCGGCTTCCAAAGCGCCCCTTGTATTGGGGCGCTCTAGTTGTGGGAGTCGTCGGCCTTGCACTGTTGGCCGGCAGTATCCCGGCACCTGATGGCTGGATGACGCTTACCAATTGGCCGCCTATCATCGCACCTGCGGGTGCCACGCTCACAATCGGCGCGTTGGCAGGCAGCGTGGCCCTATATGCCGCAGTCAGCTGGGAAGATCAGCGGGCCGCCGCGGAAACCGATGAAGCGATCAAACGCGACAAAGACCGCGAGTTTGAGACTTGGAAGATCCGAGCCGGATACTACGACAAGATTGCAGTCTCTGCGGTCAAGCAATTTGTCACAACCGTGGACCTTGTGTCCATGGCTGAAGATCGAGGGCGCGTCGTGATGTGGGGTTCGGCAGAAGTGGTGAAGGCACTCGAAGAGTGGGACGTCGCAGCTAAGGCCGTAGTAGATTCGCAGGTCGAAAGGGCAAAGGAGGACCAACCCTTTAGCGATCTACAGAAGATGCATCTCTGGAGTGCATTCAGCAAACTCATCCAGACGATGCGCTCTGAACTACCAGACGAGGCCAAACCGACCCTTACTGATTCTCAGATCCTTCGGGCGGTCTTTGCGGACTACCGAGACTTGGATGACAAAGGTCTACTTCCGGGCGTTTCAAAGGTGGCGGTTGGAGGCGCCTCCGATGAGCGATGAGAGATTGGGCTGCACCTCCTCCGGAGCCCTAATCGGCTCTCCGGTAAACGAGGCTCTCGCTAGGCCGTAGATTTCGACTTCAGGAAACGTGCGATGACAAGCCTGTCGAGGGCCGCGCGATCATCGACTTGGGGTGGGGAAGGGGCCGGGTGCCTCGTCGAGAATGCTTGCGGGCCTCTCGTGACCCGCGATTTTGGGGCGCCGTGCATTCGGTAGGTCGTCGGGCGATTCCCACCCCGTCGGCGACAGCAGGGCCGCACCCTATCGTCGCGCCCAGGTGGGAGTCGTCCTGGCGGGTTCGGTGCCCAATTTCGTGTGGTGGTTCACCTCTACCACTACACCACCTTCGCTCCGCACTTCCGTGCCGAGTTCTTCGATCCCGACTCGCCCGATTCACTGATTTACGTCTACGGGCTCTTCGCCCTGCCGTTCGTGGTTCGCCCGCTCGGCTCCTGGCTCTTCGGCCGACTCGCCGACACTCGACGCAGGCGGGGCGTGAGCGGCTGTGACCCGGGTCACTCCACCTCGGCGACAGCAGTGCGGGGCAGCAGCGGCACGACCAAGAGGCACGCGACGAGGAGCGCGAGCAGCACGATGAGTGTCACGGAGACCGCGCCCACGTCGCCGCCGGGTAGCAGCGTGAGGAAGATGCTGGTGACCAGTGCCGAGCCGATGCCGTTGGCGACCTGCTGGACGGCGCTCAGTGATCCGCTGGCCGAACCTGCCTCGTGGGCGTCGACGTCGCCGAGCGCGGTGTTGAAGATGGAGCTGAAGCAGATGCCCGCACCGAGCCCCATGAACAGGGTGGCGATGGCGAGCTGCCACCAGGTGAGGTCGGATCCCGCGACGGTGACGAACACGAGCATGAGCCCGACTCCGGCGAGCATCGCGACGAGGCCGAGCATGACCAGGCGACGGGCGAGCTTCACGATCAGGGCGGCGGCGATGCCCGAGCCGCCCATGATGCCGAGGGTGAGCGGGATGAGGCTCAGCGAGGTCTGGGTGGGGGAGTAGTCGAGTCCGAGCTGCAGGAACAGCGAGATGACATACATCAGGCCGCTGAAGCCGGCGAACACCAGGAGACCGACGATGAGGCCCGCCGTGAACCCGCGGTTCGCGAGCAGGGTGCGCGGCAGCAGCGGGTCGGGCGTGCGCGCCTGCCGCCACACGAACCCGGCGAACACGATCGCGCCGACGACGAGGGACGCGATCGCGGGGGTACCCCATCCGCTGCTCGAACCCTCGATGAGCCCGAACAGCACCCCGAAGAGCGCCACGACGAGCAGGACACTTCCGAACACGTCGATGCGTGTCGTCGGCCGCGGTGGGACGTGCGGCAGGAACTTCACCGCCATCACCAGGGCGAACCCGCCGAGCACGAGGTTGATGAGGAAGACCGGGCGCCACTCGAGGCCGAACAGGTTCGCGTCGATCAGGAGGCCACCGAGCAGGGGGCCGGCGACCGCGAACACGCCGAGCATCGGGGCGAACGCGCTGAACGCCTTCTGCAGCGCGGGCTTCGGGAAGGTGGCGGTCATGATCGCCATGCCCTGCGGGATGAGGAAGGCCCCGAAGACGCCCTGCGCGACCCGTGCTCCGACCAGCATCTCGGGCGACAGGGCGAGGCCGGCCGCCGCCGAGGCGGCGACGAAGCCCGCCATCCCGATGAGGAACGTGCCGCGCTGGCCGTACTTGTCGCCGATGCGGCCGCCCAGCACGAGGAGCGAGCCGAGCGCGAGAGCGTAGGCGGCACCGAGCCACTTGATGACGTTCTCGTCTGCTCCGAGGTCGGCGACGATCGACGGCGCCGCGACGTTGGTGATCGTCGAATCGATGAGATCCATCGCGTCGGCGAGGAGCACCACGATCAGCGTCAGCCATACACCCTTAGTCGACAGCGACGGGGTAACGGCTGTCGTTGCTGTGCTGGTCATGGAGTTCCTTTCCCGCGAGAATTACTACGAACAGCATCGTAACGAACGTGTTCGTTACGATGCAACCCGACTACGCTGTGGACATGGCACGACCTGAACCGATCAGTCGCCGGGATCGGCCCGCGAAGCCGCCGCTGTCGCGAGCGGCGATCCTCGATGCCGCCGTCGATGTCGTCCGTCGAGAGGGTGCCGCCGCCTTGACCATGCGTCGACTCGCCTCCGAGCTCGACACGGGGCCGGCATCGCTCTACGTCTACGTCCGCAACACGACCGAGCTTAACGCGCTGCTCATCGACCGGTACCTGTCCGAGCTCGATCTCGCCTGGGACGAGCGAGAGCCTTGGCGGGAACGGCTGCAGCGGGTGGTCGACGACTACGCCGGCCTGCTGGCGAGCCAGCCCGGACTCGCGTCAGCAGCACTGACCACCTGGCCCGACGGCCCCCACTACCTCGACCTCCTCGAGCTGCTCATGCGGCTGCTCGACGCGGCCGGAGTCGACATCGAGACCGCGGCCCGGGGGGTCGACCTCCTGCTCCAGCACGCAACGGCTTCCGCGGCCGAATGGGCCGCCCACGCGACCCCGACGGGGCAGGACCTCGCCGACCTCACGGAGACGCTGAACGCGGCGACCGCCGAGCGGCATCCGTCGCTGCATCGGGCGGGATCGGCGGTCTTCACGTCGGGGACGCCGGACGAGCGGACCCGATGGGCGACCACCGCGATCGTCAACGGAATCCTTGCCAGCGCGAGCGTGCGTCCGCACCGCTGAGTGCCTGCCACGGCCACGGGGTGGCTCTGGCGTGACGCGAGGTGACGCCCGCTCCCAAGTACTAAACGCTTGCGTCGGTGGCGCCTGAACGCCTATCGGTCTTTGGCTTCTGCCTCTTGCACGATGTCGCGCGCCCATTTGATCAGATCGGCCGCATCGCTCGCGCTGATCGCATCGGCGCCGTACTGCACCGGCGTCTTCTGCGTGAGGAGTCGTTTCAGACTGGTCGCGGCTTTGGTGGACGGGTGGATGGCCCTCTTGAGAAGGTTGATGGCCTGAGTGTGGTCGTCGCCGGCGCTACGCTCACCCAGCACCAGGCCACAGATCGCATCAGCCGCAGCGATGCCGGCGAGGATCGCGTTCGAGCCTGCGACCTTGCTCTCTGCCGAATTACCGGAGCCGGCGAGTTCGGCCATGGCGAGGTAGACGCCAGCCTCCTTCAACCTGGCACGAGCGCCCGCCTTGTCCAGGGCCACGGTGCTGTTCTTAGGCATGCGCGAGCTTCTCTGCCTCGAGGTCGCGGAGGAGCTGCTCGAACTCCGGGCCGATCAGCGTCACCGCATCGTGGCGGATGGACACCATGACGGGGTCAGCGGCTTCGATCGACTCCTGAAGCCACGTGCGCGTGGCGTTGTAGAGGTGCCCCTCGTTGCCTGTCCACGCCCTGATCTGCTCGCTGAGGCCAAAGGCGAAATCCATCATCGCGTCGTGTGAGGTGTCGTCCGGATACACGATGAGAATGTCGATATCAGAATTGGGCCCAGCTGCCCTCCTCGCAAATGACCCATAGAGGTAGGCCGCGACGCCTGTGCGCATAGCCAGCTCGGCACGGATGCGCTCAAGCAATACTCGACGCGCGTCGGCGGCCGACTCGATCGCGGGCCACAGAACGTGCTGCCGGTTTCCACGCCAGAACGTGGTATTTCCTCGAACGGTCGACAGGACAAGGCCTGCGTCGGCCAGGCGAGTGAGCGCCTTGCGAACGCCAAAGAGGGACGCGGACTCGACGAGTCGGTGAACTTCGGAGGCACTGAACTCGGTGTCTGCTCCGGCCAGAACGCGAAGCGACTCTGCCTCAACCGGTGAGGCGATGGTGCGGAGAGGCGACTCGAGATCCATTCGTTTATCATGCAACTGAAGTTGCCAGAAAGCAACTCTAGTTGCATAAAGCCAACCTGAGTTGTGCTGACCCCTTGAAGAGAATGTCGGCGCGTGGGGGAGGATGGGCGGGTGAGCAGGTACGTTCGTCCATCCATCGAGGCGGCGGTGTTTCGCGATGGCGACGGGCGGGTCATCGAGTACGGGAACCGGTGGGTGGGGTTGCCGCCGGAAGGCACCTACTCGGTGGACACGCATCCAGAGCGGTTCGCCGCGCTTCATGCCGTGGCGGATGCTCTCATCGCGCACCTGGGCGACACGTACGACGTCGAGATCGAAGAGGGCGCTGACGTGGTGGCGGATCTCATCCGTGCCCCTTCGCACGACGTCGTGCGCGCCGTTCGGGTGCGACCTCGTGACCCGGCCTGCGCATCCGTCACGGTGGTGATGGACGCGTACCCGGGCATCTACCTGCACGCGGGAGTGCTGCACGATTTCCACTACCCGGTGTGTGGCTGCGATGCCTGCGACTCGACGTGGCAGGCCGAGGCCGACCGGCTGGAGCAGCAGGTGCTCGCTGTCGTCAGTGGGCACTATCGCGAGAAGCTCGAGCGGCGCGAGGGTGAGCCCTCGGTGTCGTACGCGTTCGTCTATCCCGACGGCGCGTCATCCGGCGAGTCCCGCGAGCCGGAGATGGCACCGGAGCGTTATGCAGCCGCGGAGTCGGCGCTGCGCACCATCGCGGCGGAGTGGGCCGCGTGGTCGAAGCGCACATCGGGCTAGAAAGGCTCGGTCGGACTGCGGTAGGATTTTGGTATGACCATGAAGCTGAGCGTGAGCCTCTCTGAGAGCGACGTCGAGTACATCGACGAGCTCGCGCGTGCCAGGTCGGGCAACCGGTCGGCCGCCATCCACGACCTTGTGCGCATCGCTCGAGAGCGCGCAGCGGTCAGCGACTACGCGAGGGCGAACGATGAATGGATCGAGTCCGGTGAGTCTGATGCGTGGGAGTCGGTCGAGGCTGACGGCCTCGGAGCGTGAGGCGAGGAGACGTGGTCGCGGTGCGCCTCGACCCGGCTGAAGCCGGCGAGGCGGCGAAGACACGACCGTGCCTCATCGTCAGCAACGACGGCGCCAACGAGGCGGCGACCGTGATGGGTCGGGGAACCATCACGATCGTGCCGTTGACCACGAATGTGACGAATGCGCGGGGGGAGTTCCAGGTGCTCATCTCGGACACTGAGGCGCTGGATGCGATGGGATTGACGAGCACCTCGAAGGTGCAGGCGGAGCAGGTGCGCACGGTATCTGTCGAGCGAATTACTGGTAGGCGAGGTTTCGCGCCCGGCTGGGTGATGCAGCAGGTCGACCACGCACTCCGGTTCCATCTGTCGCTCTGACGTGATCAAGGTTCACGCAGTGACAGAGGGAGTGCGTCGGGGCGCTCAGTCGCCCGTGGTGCCGTCGGCGAGCTCGCGGAGGATGTCGATGTGGCCATTGTGGCGGGCGTTCTCCTCGATGAGGTGGAGGATCACCCAGCGGAGCGTCGGATGCTCGCCCGAACGGAACGCGGTTTGCGACCGGTCGTCGAGCTCGAGGCCGGCGATGAGCGCATCCGTCGTTGCAGCCTGCGCGCGGTAGCCGTCGATCACGGTCTGCAGCGGCAGGACGGAGCCGTCGATGAACTCCTGGTCGGGGGACTCGTCGGTCCACGGCCCGAGGTCGGGGCCGCCGACGAAGCGGTTCTCGATCCACGAGTGCTCGACCCAGCGCATGTGGTTGAGCACGGCGCCGACGCTCATCAGCGGGGAGGTGGCGAGGGGAGTGGCGGCGGCTTGGGCATCCGTGAGGCCTGTGGCCTTCTCGATGCCCGTGTCACGGGTGTACTGGAGCATGGTGAGGAGGGTGGATCGTTCGTCCCAGGCCTGCGGATGATCGGTGCGTTCCATCCGTCGAGTATGACCGGGCTCGGGCGCGACCGCACGGGTCGTTGCTACGAGCCGAAGCTCGTGAGCGCGCCGCGGTCGTCGAAGCGCGCGGTCGAAGCCCAGGCGATCTCCCAGCGGTTGCCCTCAGGGTCGCGATGTAGCCGGATCGGCCGCCCCACTCCCGCGTCGTCGGGTGCGAGATCGCCGTGGCGCCTGCCTCGACTGCGGTGCGGAAGGCCTCGTCGACCTCCGCCGGGGAGTCGACGTTGCAGGCGAGGGTCACTCCCGACCACGCTCCCGGCTGCCCGACCTCGGCGCCGGCTTCCGCTGCGCGGTCGGCAGCGGGGTAGAGCGCCAGCAGCACTCCGCCCAGCAGGTAGGCGCACCATCCGTCGTCGCTGCCCTCGATCTCGGGCCAGCCGAGCGCGCCTTAGAAGCGGCGCAGCGCGGGGAGGTCGCGGGCGCCGAGGGTCACGACCGACAGGCGCGGCGGGATCGACATGCCAGCAGTCTGCCAGGCCTCGAGTTGCGTCGCACCGGCCGTATGGCCGGGCGGAGCGGCCGCGAGACCGGTCAGGGTGGCGCGAAGCGGCGGGCGATCGAGAGGGAGACCCGGAGGTGGCCGACGGCGAGGACGACGGCGGATGCGGCGATCCATGGGTTGCTCAGCCACGCGGCCGTCGCGGCGAAGGTCACGACCGGGAGCACGGCCATCGGGACGGGCATCCGCCACACGGGCCGATAGAGGTCCCAGGCCGCGCGGCCTCGTGCCAGGTATCTGCCCCACAGCGCGTAATAGCCGCCGAGCGACAGCGCGACCAGCGGCAGCCACCACCAGATCAGCGGGCCCGGAGCGGTGAGCGCGGGCACCACCAGGCACAGGGCCTGCCCCGCCCGCTCGACCCAGGTCAAGGGGGCCGGCGCCGTCGAGTCGGGCAACGAATCCCGCGGCGGGAACGGCAGCAGCAGGAGGTTGGGGGCGAGCACGGCCGCCGAGACCACCAGTCCGAGCAGTGAAAACCCCATGGCCGGAGCCTATCGACCGACCGGATGACGCCGTGTCCCCGCGAGCAGAGGTGCTGGGGTGGCGCCCCGGCCGCTGTCGTCGAGGGCATCCGGCGCAGACGGACGAATGGCCAATCGGGCGACGATCGTGGATGTCGCGCAACGGCCGGTGTCGCGATCTCCTCGGTCTCGAGCGCGCTGAACAATCGTCTCGGGGTTTCGGACAGCACGCGTGCGCGCATTCTCGAGGTCGCGGTGGAGCTAGGTTTCGTTCCCTCTTCAACCTGATGTTCCGACAACGATATGGCACGACGCCAAGTCACTGGCGCAGGGCGACCTGAGATCGGGCGCAGGGCGGCGACGTGTCAGCTGCGCTTCATCTGTGTCGTCTTGTGTGGGGCGCCGTTCTTGTCGTAGGTGATCCACTCGCCCACCTGGGCGCCCGACTCGAACGTGCCCGATCGCATGATGGTGCCGTCGATGCGGAACCACTCCCAATAGCCCTCCGGCTCGCCGTTGCGCGTCTGCCCTCGCGCCCAGACCGAGCCGTCTCGGTGCAGCCGGGTGTGCGGTATGAGCTGGTCGGTGTCGGTGTCGGTGTCGGTGTCGTCGTGCGCCGGTGCCATCGTCGCCGCCTCAGCCCGTGAACTGGGCGAGCTGCAGGAGGTTGCCGCAGGTGTCGTCGAGCACGGCGATGATCACCGGACCCATGTCGGTGGGCGGTTGCGTGAAGGTCTCACCGAGACCGACGAGGCGCTCGTACTCGGCCTGCACGTCGTCGACGCCGAGGACGCAGAACGGGATGCCGTCGGCGACGAGGGCGTCGGTGAACGGGATGACGGCGGGGTGGCCCTTCGGCTCCAACGAGATCTGGGTGCCGTTCGGCTGCTCCGGGTCGACGACGGTGAGCCAGCGATGCTCGCCCAACGGGATGTCGGCCGCGACGGTGAACCCCAGGCGCGAGGTGTAGAAGTCGAGTGCGCGCTGCTGGTCGTCGACGAAGATGCTCACGGTCTGAAGCTTCACGGTTTCGCCTTTCTCGGGGGCCATCGCTCGGTGATCTGCGACAGCGGTGTCGTGTCGATGGTGTGGAATTTGTAGCGGCCGCGGCGCTCGGTGCGCACGAGACCCGCCTGCTCGAGCACGTCGAGGTGCTGCGACACGGCCTGCCGCGAGGGCGTCAGGTCGTGCTTCATCGCGAGCTTCGAACAGAGTTCGAACAGGGTCTGTTCGTCGCGCTCCAGGAGTTCGTCGAGCAGGGCCCGCCTCGTCTCATCGGCAATCGCCTTGAACACGTCGGCCACGTGCTCACCATAGGCAAGTGGTTACTTGCATGTCAAGTCTCGCTCGTGCCGCTATGACAGGCGGCGGGCTGCTGCGAGAAGTCCGATGCTCAGAACGAAGGCGCCGAGCGCGAAGATCAGCAGGAGGAATGCGACCTCGTTGCCGCTGAGAAAGATCAGCAAACCCAACGCGAAGGTCGTGATCGCGAGCGCGGCGCAGGTGATCCCGGCGATCCGGAAGGCACCGAAAGCCGGATGGATGCGTCGCTGTGGCCGTGACGCTTGGCGGGGCGGGGTCATCGTAAATGCCTCGCTGACCTGGCGCCCGAAATGGCAGGCATGATGAGGGCGCAGAGTGCGGTGATCTCCTCGGGGCTCACATTTCGAGTGTGAGCTCCTCCCTGCAGCGGAACAACCGGGTAAGCACCATCTTCTTCGACTGTTCATCTTGCCGCGATCGTCCGGCGGCGGTCGTCGAGGCGCACATCTGGGTGGCGCGACGTCAGTCAGATCGATCAGCGTCCGCGCGATGCGTGCAGGCGATACCTGACCACACGGTTGTTCGGGCGGGGGAGCGTCCTTCGCCTTTGCTAGTCTCCGGAAGTGGCGGTGCATCAGGCAGCGCTCGTCTCGCTGAAGCGAGCCCATCACTGATCGGGGGATCGTTGACGCTCACGCTCGAGCAATTTCGCGATGCGCTCGGTGATCCGTCGCGGCGGGCAGCGCTTGGCCTGCCGATGACTGAGGCTGAGGTTCGCGAGGTGCTCGCCGACGAATCGCAGGTCGCCGCCTACTTTGAGATCTGGGAGCGGGATCAAGGACGCAGGGAGGGCAACGCGCACTACTGGCAGCCGTCAGCAGTGGCCGGGTTCGTGCTCTCGGTCGTTGGCATCGTGGCCGGCGGGTACGCGTTTCTTCCGTTTGCCTGGACGGTGACCCCCGGGCTGGTTGTCATACTGACGATTGCCGCCGTCTTGGTTTCGGCCAACGGGTTGAGCGCCTGCGCGGCGAACGGCACCCGTGGTCGAGTACTCGCGATCTGGGGGGTCGTGATCGGGTGCGTGACGGTGGTCGGCGGGATCGCGCTGATCATCCACGTCGTGTCGACGTAGCACACATGGGCTTTCCCCTGTCGTGTGACTTTTGCGCGTTCCGCGACATCTCTAGGGTATGGGGGTGCCTGTGGATGACAGCGGAATGACCGATGCCGCGCTGCTCGAGCGACTGGCTCGCGGAGAGCCCGAAGCGCTGGGTGCGGTCTTCGACCGGCACGCGTCGGCTGTGACCCGGTACGCCTGGGCCCTGGCATCCGATCGCCGCGACGTGGAGGAGCTCGTGCAGGACACGTTCCTCACGGCCTGGCGTCGCGGCGCCTCGATCCCGCAGGAGTCGCTGTTGCCCTGGCTCCTGGTGACCTGCCGCAATCACGCTCTCAATCTTCAACGGCTCCGGGCCAAGCACCGGGCAGACGAATTGCGTGATGACCTGCTCTCGACATCCGGAATCGGAGTCGAAGGTGGGGGCGACGACGCGCGCGATCAGCTGCGGTGGGTGATGGCGGAGATCGAGAAGCTCCCCGCGGTCGACCGCAGGGTGTGCGAGCTGTGCTTGATCGAAGGCCGCTCCTACGCCGAAGCGGCGGAACAGCTGGGTCTGACGGTGGGTGCCGTGAAGCAGCGCGTACTCAGATCCAGAACGCGACTCAGGAAGGTGGTGACCGACGATGAGAACTGATCCTCCGGCCGGCGACGAGCTCGCCCGCCTGCTCGTGACCATGCGCAGCTCCGTGATGACAGCCGCGCTCCAGGATGCGCCCGAGTCGGCCGCGGCCCGGTCCCGGTGGGCGACCGTGCGACGCCGGGTGCTGGGTATCGCGATCGCGGCGGTCAGTCTGCTGGTGATCGGGGGAGGCGGTGCTGCCCTGGCGACCGGCCTCCTCCCGAACCCTTTCGACGGGCCACCCGCGCCACCCGCCACCAGTGCGCCGGCATCCCCGTCGCCGGAGACGCCCACGGCGACGCCGACGCCCTCACCGGAGCCTCCGGCACCCGTCGCGCCGGCTGAGCCGACGGTCGACCCGCTCGACCCCGGAACCTGGGTCGTGGACTACGGCCAGGCCGGCAGCCTCATGGTGGGGGACTCTATAGCGCCATTCGCGGAGGCCGCCGGCCTCCAACCGAATCCGTCGCCGATCGACTGCCCCTCCGGCTTCTACCGGATCGGCAGCTTCGACGAGGACTCGCTCGAGGTGGCTATCGCGTTGACTCAGGCCGATGCGCGGATCAACCCCGTCGACGATCCCGTGCTCACGTACGCCGAATTCCAGACGCGAGGTGTTGCCGGCTCGCCGCTGCCCGATTCGCCGTCGACCCTGGCGGGCATCCGTCTCGGATCGTCGGAAGACGACCTGATCGCCGCCTACCCCGACCTCCGGCAGACCACCTCCCGGTACGACGACACGATGGGCTACACCACCTACGTCTCCGGGCCGGTCGACGGCCGCTACCTCGTGTTCCAGGTCGCATCGTCGCCCGACGGTCCGCGCACGGTGCGTCTCCTCCAGACCTCGACGTGGGACGTGGTCTTCGACATCTGCGACTGATCCGGGCTTCAGGCCGCCAGAGCGTGCTCGTGACGATCAGCTGTGGGCGCGATCGGATCGGACCGCGATAGTGGGGTGCCGATCGACGCCGGCTGGAAGTGTTGGAGGCGAAGGGAGAGCCGTGATCGCTGAGCTGAACAGGCTGGTCGAGTTGGTCGAGGAGCGCCTCACGAGCGAGATCGACGTGGGGGAGCTGGCGCGCGGGCTCGGCACGACCGAGTACCACCTGCGGCGGATGTTCTCGTCGCTGGCCGGGATGCCGCTGTCGGAGTACATCCGGCGGCGTCGCATGACGGTCGCCGCAACGGAGGTTCTGAACGGCGACGAGCTGCTCGGCATCGCGGTGCGGTTCGGGTACGGGTCGACCGAGGCGTTCGGGCGGGCGTTCCGCTCGGTGCACGGCGTCAGCCCCGGCGACGCGCGGCGAGACGGCGGACCCCTTCGCATGCAACCGCAGATCAGGTTCCGCCTGACCGTCGAAGGGAACATCATCATGGACACTCGTCTCGTCGAACGACCCGCCTTCCGGCTCGTCGGGCATGCCGCCCGCGTGCCGCTCATCCACGAGGGGGTCAATCCGCGCATCCAGGCCCACATCGCGTCGCTACCGGAGGCGGAGCACGCACGGCTCAAACAGCTCAGCGACACCGAACCCGCGGGGCTATTGCAGGTGAGCGCGGATGTCGACCCGGACTACCGGGAGGGAAGCGAGCTGACGTATCTGCACGGGGTCGCTGTCTCGCAGGAGACGCCCGTGCCGGATGACCTCGACCGCATCGACGTGCCGGCCGGGATGTGGGCGGTCTTCCGCAGCGAAGGTGAGTACCCCGCGGCGCTGCAGACCGTGTGGGCGGCCACCGCGACGGAGTGGTTTCCGTCGAATCCGTGGCGGCTGCGGCCCGGCCCCTCGATCGTCGCGGTGCTCGAGCGGGCGGAGGACTTCAGCATGGCGACGTGCGAGCTGTGGCTACCGGTCGAGCGCGCCTGACGCAGGCTTACGACTCCGCCGGCGCGTGGCGCTCCAGGAACTCGAAGACCTCTGTTGTGTCGACGCCCGTGAAGCCGGTCGTCGGCATCGCTGCGAGCAGGGACGAGTTCAGGCGCGCCGACGGATGCGACTGGCCGGACCAGGCGGCGGCGAGCGCTGCGGGCGGGCGCCGGCAGCACGACTCGTCCGGGCAGGTGGACGTGAAGCGGTTCGCCGTGTCGCGACCGCGGAACCACTTCGCGTGCGCGAAGGCCGTTCCCACCGACACCGAGAACTGGCCGGTCGCCCCCGGCTGGATGCGCGAGGTGCACCAGTAGGTGCCCGTCGGCTTGTCGGTGTATTGGTGGTACGGGCTGAAGCGGTCCTCCACGTCGAACACCCGGCGCGCGCTCCAGAAGCGGCATACCGTCTGCCCCTCGACCGAGCCCAACGCATCCGTCGGGAAGGCGACGTTGTCGTTCTCGTACGCCTTCGACAGGGTGCCGTTCTCGTGCACCTTGAGGAAGTGCACCGGGATGTCGAGGTGGTGCGTGGCCAGGTTGGTGAAGCGGTGCGCTGCCGTCTCGTAGCTCACGCCGAAGGCGTCGCGCAGGTCCTCCACCGAGAGCTCGCGCGCCTCCTTCGCCTGCTTCAGGATGTCGACCGCGCCCTTCTCGGGCACGAGGAGGGCCGCCGCGAGGTAGTTGGTCTCGACTCGCTGCTGCAGGAACTCGGCGTAGCCGGCCGGCTCGCCGTGCTTGAGCACGTGGGATGACAGCGCCTGCAGCACCACCGATCGGGGGTCGGAATCGGCCGACTGGCCGAGCGGCACGTAGATGCGTCCGTTGCGCAGGTCGGTCACCGATCGGGTGGAGCCAGGGAGGTCGCCCACGTAGTGCAGGGTGAAACCGAGGTGCGATGCCAGGTCGGACACCAGGCGCTGCGATAGCGGCCCACCCGTGTGTCCGACCGCCGCATGAAGCGAAGCCGCCGTCTGCTCGAGTTCGGCGAAGTAGTTGTGGCGCTGGCGCATGGCCTTGCGCAGCGACGTGTTCGCCCGCCGCGCCTCCTCGGGGGTGGCCGCGCGCTCGTTGTGCACCCGCTCGAGCTCGCGGTGCAGGCCCAGGATGGTCTCGATCGCCTCGTCGCTGAGCGACTTGCGCACCGGAAGCGGCGGCAGGCCGAGCGACGCGAAGAGCGGACCCCGCTGCGCCCGCTCCAGCGCGATCTCGAGCGCAGCCCTCCGCGACGGCGCCTCGGCCGAGAGCAGCTGGTCGACGCTGATGTCGAACACCCGCGCGAATCGTTGCAGCTCGCCGAGCTTCAGCTCGCGCTTTCCGTTCTCGATCACCGAGACCTGCGACGGGGCGCGGCCGATGGCGGCGCCGAGGTCGTCGAGGGTGAGTCCGCGGTCGGAGCGGAGCTGGCGGATGCGGCGGCCGATGGTCAATGAATCGAGCATGTAGTCATCATCGACGCGCCCGGATGCGGATGGGGGCATGGCGGCATCCTCTCACCTCCGGTTCTTCAGGAAAACAGAAGAAGGCAGAAATTTCTGTCGAAAATCCGGGTCAAGGATGCGTGCGGTGCCCGGATAGTCGAATTCAGACAGCAATTCCACGGCAGAGGAGCCACCATGACGAACCGACCCGGAGACCAGACCCAGACCGCGGCAGAACTCGAGACCGCCTGGAAGACGGATGCCCGCTGGAACGGCATCGAGCGCGACTACAGCGCCGAAGATGTCATCGCCCTCCGCGGACGGGTGCAGGAAGAGCACACCCTCGCCCGGCGCGGCGCCGAACGCCTCTGGGAGCTCCTCCACGCCGAGGAATGGGTGCCCGCCCTCGGCGCCCTCACCGGCAACCAAGCCGTGCAGCAGGTGCGCGCCGGCCTCAAGGCCATCTACCTCTCGGGCTGGCAGGTCGCCGCCGACGCCAACCTCAGCGGCCAGACCTACCCCGACCAGAGCCTCTACCCCGCCAACTCCGTTCCGAACGTCGTGCGGCGCATCAACAACGCGCTGCTCCGGGCGGACCAGATCGAGGCATCCGAAGGGCTGCCTGAGCGCGAATGGCTGGCGCCGATCGTCGCGGATGCCGAGGCCGGATTCGGCGGGCCGCTCAACGCCTACGAACTCATGACCTCCATGATCGCCGCCGGTGCCGCGGGCGTGCACTGGGAGGACCAGCTGGCCAGTGAGAAGAAGTGCGGGCACATGGGAGGCAAGGTGCTTATCCCGACCTCGCAGCACATCCGCACGCTCAACGCCGCCCGCCTCGCCGCCGACGTCGCAGGTGTACCAAGCATCATCATCGCCCGCACCGACTCGCTCGCCGCCAACCTCATCACGAGCGACGTCGACGAGCGCGACCGCCCGTTCCTCGACGGCACGCGCACGCCTGAGGGCTTCTTCGGAACCACGCCCGGCATCGAGACGGTGCTCGCCCGCGGGCTCGCCTACGCGCCCTACGCCGACCTGCTCTGGGTGGAGTCGTCGGAGCCCGACATCGAGCTGGCCCGGCGATTCGCGGAGGTCATCCACGCCGAGTTCCCCGGCAAGCTGCTGGCTTACAACTGCTCGCCGTCCTTCAACTGGAAGAGCAAGTTGAACGACGAGCAGATCGCCAGCTTCCAGCGCGAGCTCGCGGCGATGGGATACGCGTTCCAGTTCATCACCCTCGCGGGCTTCCACGCCCTCAACCACTCCATGTACACGCTCGCCCGCGGCTACGGCGAGCGGCACATGAGCGCTTACGTCGAGCTACAGGAGGCCGAATTCGCCTCCGAGGCCGACGGCTACACGGCGACGCGCCACCAGCGCGAAGTCGGCACCGGCTATTTCGACCGAATCGCCACGGCCCTGAACCCCTCGAGCGCCACTCTCGCGCTCGTCGGGTCGACCGAATCCGAGCAGTTCCACTGATCCGTCGTCACAACTCGATGGAGTTCGGGGTCGGATGCGCCGCAGAGCCCATCCATTCGTCGCATCGCCCCAGAACTCCATCGACTTCGACACATCCGAAAGGCCACGACATGTCCCACACCAGAACCAGCGCCATCACCATCCACGCCGAGCACGGCGACCGCTTCGACGAGATCCTCACCCCCGAGGCGCTCGCGTTCGTCGCCCGGCTGCACGACCAGTTCGCCGGCCGCCGGCAGGAGCGCCTGAACGACCGGATGCTCCAGCGCAAGGCCATCGAGAACGGCCGCAACCTGCGATTCCTGCCCGAGACATCCGCGATCCGCGAGAACACCGAATGGCGCGTCGCGGGCGCCGGGCCGGGTCTCGAAGACCGCCGGGTCGAGATCACCGGACCGACCGACCGCAAGATGACGGTCAACGCCCTCAACTCGGGCGCCAAGGCCTGGCTCGCCGACCTCGAAGACGCCACGAGCCCCACCTGGGAGAACGTGATCGGCGGGCAGATCAACCTGTTCGACGCGATCCGCGGGCAGGTCGACTTCACCAGCGACGAGGGCAAGGAGTACCGGGTCGGCGCGCAGACGCCGACGATCATCCTGCGGCCGCGCGGCTGGCACCTCGTCGAGAAGCACCTCGGCTACCGGGACCGTGCCGGACACACCCGGCCGGCGTCGGCCTCCCTCGTCGACTTCGGACTCTACTTCTTCCACAACGCCCAGGCGCTCATCGCCGCCGGCCGCGGTCCGTACTTCTACCTGCCCAAGCTCGAGAACCACCTCGAGGCCCGGCTGTGGGACGACATCTTCACCTTCTCGGAGAACGCCCTCGGCATCGCGCGCGGCACCATCCGGGCGACGGTGCTGATCGAGACGATCACGGCCGCCTACGAGATGGACGAGATCCTCTACGAACTGCGCGACCACTGCGCCGGCCTCAACGCCGGCCGCTGGGACTACATCTTCTCGATCATCAAGAACTTCCGGGATCGCGGCCGCAGCTACGTCTTCCCCGACCGCGACCAGATCACCATGACGGTCCCGTTCATGCGGGCCTACACCGATCTGCTCGTGCAGACCTGCCACAAGCGGGGAGCACATGCCATCGGAGGCATGAGCGCTTTCATCCCGAATCGGCGCGACCCCGAGGTTACCGAGCGAGCACTCGCGAAGGTGGCCGACGATAAGCGGCGCGAGGCGGGCGACGGGTTCGACGGCACCTGGGTGGCGCATCCGGATCTCATCCCCACCGCCCGCGCCGAGTTCGACGCGGTGCTCGGCGAAGCTCCCAACCAGGTCGAACGGCAGCGCCTCGAGGTGCACGTCACGGCCGGCGAGCTCGTCGACCTGAGCGCGCTCGAACCGCGGGTGACGGATGCCGGTGTGCGGTCGAACGTGTCGGTCGCCCTCCGCTACATCGAGAGCTGGCTGCGCGGGATCGGCGCCGCCGCGATCGACAACCTGATGGAGGATGCCGCCACCGCCGAGATCTCGCGCTCGCAGCTGTGGCAGTGGATCCACCAGGGCGTCGTGACCGAGGAGGGCACGCGCATCACCCGGGCCTCCGTCGAGACGGTGCTGCACGACGTGATCCGCGAGCTCGACCGCTCACTCGCCGACCGCTACGACGACGCCGAGAACATCCTGCACCAGGTCGCCCTGGAGGACGACTTCCCCACGTTCCTCACGATCCCGGCGTACGCGCACTACCTCGTCGATGTGGCTCCGGCGCGGGAGTTCGTCGCCGCCTAGCCGAGCGTTCAGAAACGCAAACGTGGTGGTGTCCGCGCCCTATACAGGCCGGTTGCCACCACGTTTGCGCTTTCCGACGCCGACCTCCTCCATAATTGCGTTCTATGGACGGCGAAACCGTGGGCACGATCGTGTGGGTCGTGTCGTTCGTGGTGGTCACCGTCGCGGTGACGGGACTGTCGCGGCGGGTGGGGTGGTCGGCGCCAGTGGCGCTCGTGCTCGTGGGCGCCGTGGTGTCGTTCATCCCGGGCGTGCCGAACATCGAGGTGGAACCCGACCTCATCCTGTACGGACTCCTACCGCCCCTGCTGTTCGCTGCCGCCATCCGCACCTCGTTCGCCGACGTGCGGGCCCGGCGCGACAGCATCCTGCTGCTCTCGGTGGGGCTCGTCGCGTTCACAGTCGTGGCCGTCGGTCTCACCGCCTGGCTCATCATCCCGGCCATCAGCCTCGCCGCCGCCTTCGCGTTCGGAGCCGTGGTGGCCCCGACGGATGCGGTGGCCGTGACCGCGGTCGCCGGTCGTCTCAACCTGCCCCGGCGTCTCGTGACGGTGCTCGAAGGCGAGAGCCTTCTCAACGACGCCACCGCCCTGGTGGCCTTGAACGCCGCCGTGGCCGCGATCGTTGCCACGCTCAACCCCGGCGCGGTGGTGCTCGAATTCGGACTCGCCGTGGTCGGCGGGGTGGGCGTCGGGCTCGCCATCGGCTTCGTGATGGCGTTCATCCGCAAGCAGCTGAAGTCGCCCGTGCTCGACACCAGCCTGTCGTTGATCACGCCGTACATCGCCTTCATCCCGGCCCAGTTCATCCACGGGTCCGGGGTGCTGGCCGTCGTCGTGGCCGGCCTCTACCTCGGCTATCGCGCGCCCGTCATCCAGACCGCCGAAGCCCGCATCGCCGAGTCGCTCAACTGGCGCACCATCCAGTTCCTGCTCGAGAACGCGGTGTTCCTCTTCATCGGGCTGAGCCTGTTCTCGATCTTCCAGGCCGCCGTGGTCGCCGGGCCCGGGTTCTGGGAGACCGTGCTCATCTCGATCATCCTGCTGGTCGTGCTCTTCCTCTCCCGACTGATCTGGATGGTGTTCACCACCACGCTCTACCGCTACGGCCCGCGACGCCTGCGCTCGAGAGGGTGGAGCTGGCGCAACGGCATCGCCGTGTCGTTCGCGGGCATCCGGGGCGTGGTGACGCTGGCTGCCGTGTTCCTGCTGCCGGAGGAGACGCCGGGCCGCGCATTCCTGCAGTTCCTGGCCTTCGTGGTCGTGGTGGGCACGCTGCTCGAAGGGCTGACCCTGCCGATCATCATCCGGCTGCTGCGCCTGCCGCCGCCCGACTACTCGCAGGAGCAGACCGAGGCGCACATGCTGATGGCCGAGGCCCAGAGCGTGGGCCTCGCGCGCCTCGAGGAAGAGGTGAGCGACACCGACGAGGAACGGGTGGTGCAGCGGCTGCGCCTGAACGCCACCTTCCTCACCGACGCGCTCGAGAACCCCGCCGCGGAGGGAGTCGAACCGCCGGCCAAGGCCTACAACCGGCTGCGGCGCATCATGATCGCCGCCGAGCGTCAGGCCGTGCTCGACGCCCGGCGCGAGGGGCGCTACCAAGAGCGCGCGGTGAAGTCCGTGCTCGCCAAGATCGACGTCGAGGAGACTGAACTCAACATCGGCCGCCCGCGGAAGACCGAGTGAGCCCGGACGTCCCAACGTCGCGACGACCGGCACCGCTGGCGCACGCGGTTGACGTCTCGGTGGGCGAAGTCCGGGGCTGAGACCTACTCCGGGCGCAGCCTGAGGTTCTGCATGCCGCCGTCGACCGCGATCGACGCGCCGGTGGTCGAACCCGACCGCGGACTCGCGAGGTAGGCCACGGCGTCGGCGACCTCGGATGCCTCGACCAGGCGTCCGTGGGGCTGGCGGGCGTTGAGTGCCGCGCGTTCTGCGGCCGGGTCGTCGGCCTGATCGAGGAGGCGGGCGACCCAGGGGGTGTCGGCCGTGCCGGGGTTGACGCAATTGACGCGGATGCCCTCGCGAAGGTGATCCGCCGCCATGGCGCGGGTGAGCGAGAGCACGGCGCCCTTGGTGGCGGAGTAGAGGGCACGGGCGGGGAGGCCGGCGGTGGCGGCGATCGACGAGGTGTTGACCACCGCGGCCGAGGGCGACTCGCGGAGGTAGGGGAGGGCGGCTCGCGTGACGCGCGCCATCCCGACCACGTTGATGTCGAAGACCCGGTGCCACTCCTCGTCGTCGTTGTCGGCGACGGTTCCGACCGCGCCGATGCCGGCGTTGTTGATGACGATGTCGATGCGTCCGAACTTCTCGGCCACGTCGGCGATCGCGGCGCGCACCGACGCGTCGTCGGCCACGTTCGCGGCGAGAGCGAAGTGCGCCGGGTTCGCGCCGGCGGGGTTGAGGTCGAGCACGGCGACATCCGCGCCGCCCTCGCGGAGGCGGTCGGCGATGGCCGCCCCGATGCCCGACGCGCCGCCGGTGACGACGGCAACGAGACCGCTGAACTCGCTGCCGCTCACGCCACGAACTCCTGCCGCTGGTGGCCGAGGCCTTCGATCTCGATGTCGACGACGTCGCCGGCCTTGAGATAGGGGAATCGACCCGAGAGCGCCACGCCTTCGGGCGTGCCGGTGAGGATGAGGTCGCCGGGCTCGAACGCCATGTACTGGCTGAGCTGGTAGACGATCTGCTCGACGCCGAAGATGAGGTCGGCGGTGCTCGAGTCCTGTCGCGGCTCCCCGTTCACGAAGGAACGGAGCCGCAGGTTCGTGTGATCGACCTCGTCGGGGGTCACCAGCCACGGCCCCACCGGGCTGAACCCGGGAGCGCTCTTGCCCTTCGACCACTGGCCGCCCGAGATCTCGATCTGCCACTCGCGTTCGGACAGGTCGTTCGCCACCACGAAGCCGGCGATGTGCGCCAGGCTGTCGGCGGGGGAGTCGAGGTAGGAGGTGTGCTTGCCGATGACGACGCCGAGCTCGACTTCCCAGTCGGTCTTGCTGCTGCCGCGCGGGATGCGGGCGACGTCGTTCGGGCCGACGACGGTGTTCGGCGTCTTCAGGAAGATGATCGGCACCTCGGGCGGGGCGGAACCCGACTCGGCGGCGTGCGCGGCGTAGTTCATGCCGACGCAGACCACGGCCGAGGGCCGGGCGATCGGCGCACCGATGCGCTGGGCTGCGGCATCCCTCAGCTCGGGCAGTTCGCCGACGGCCAGCGCCGCGCGCACCCGCTCGGCCCCACCGCTCGCCAGGAAGCCGCCGTCGATGTCGGCCGTGATCCCGGAGAGGTCGAAGTAGGTGTCGCCCTCGAGGAGCACGGGGCGCTCCTGGCCGAGTTCACCGAGTCGCAGGAATTTCATGGAGCTGCTTTCCTCATCTACTGTGGGTCGCTAACATCAGAACTATAGCGCCGAGCGTGGCCGAAATGCGGCCCGAAACCGTGACTTAGCCGCGTTTGACAGGTTAGACATCCGATCTTTATGCTCGAACCGACACTCACAGAGGAGGGCTGCACTCGGATGCCGCACATCGAATTCGGTTCTCTCGGCTACGGCGCGGCGAACCTCGGCAATCTCTATCGCGAGCTCTCCGACGAGGTGGCCCAGGAGATCCTGGAGACGGCGTGGGAGTCGGGCATCCGCTACTTCGACACGGCTCCGCACTACGGTCTCGGCCTCTCCGAGCGCCGGCTCGGCGCGTTCCTGCGCACGAAGCCGCGCGAGGAGTACGTGCTCTCCACCAAGGTCGGCCGGCTTCTCCGCCCGAACCCCGAGGGCGCCGGCACCCTCGACCTCGCGGCCGACTTCGCCGTGCCCGCCGATCAGAAGCGGGTCTGGGACTTCACAGCCGACGGCATCCGTCGCAGCCTCGATGAGTCGCTCGAACGCCTCGGCCTCGACCGCGTCGACGTGCTCTTCCTGCACGACCCCGAGCGCAACGACCTCGAGAGCGGTCTGCGCGAAGCTGTGCCGGCGCTGGTGGGTCTCCGCGAGGAGGGGCTCGTCAGCGCCGTCGGGGTGGGATCGATGTCGACGGAGGCGCTGCTCGGCAGTGCGCGCACCGGCGCGATCGACCTGCTCATGACAGCCGGCCGCTACACGCTGGCCGAACAGCCCGTGTTCCCCGAGGTGCTCGAAGCCTGCGCCGAGAACGGGGTGGGCATCGTCAATGCGTCGGTCTTCAACTCCGGCCTGCTCGCCACCAACGAACCGGGTGCCGATTCCCGCTACGAATACGGTGGGGTGCCGGCCGGCACGCTCGCTCGGGTGCAGGCCATCGCCGCCGTCGCCCGCGACCACGGCGTCGAGCTGCCCGCGGCGGCCCTGCAGTACACGCTGCGGGATCCCCTGGTGCGCACGGTCGTGGTGGGCAGCAGCAAGCCGGCCCAGCTGCGCGAGAACGTGGAGCGGATGAGCGCACCCATCCCCGAGGAGTTCTGGCAGCAGCTCGTCGACGAAGCCCTGGTGCGCCGATGATCGTCGACGGCCACCTCCACCTCTGGACCCTCGGCGACGGCGCCTACCCCTGGCTCACCCCCGAAGCAGGCGAGCTCTACGCCGACTTCGACGCCGATCAGGCGGGCGCCGAGCTCGAGACCGCCGGCGTCGATCGCGCCGTGCTGGTGCAGGCCGACGACACCGACGCCGACACGGATGCGATGCTGCAGGTCGCCGACACCCACGCCTGGGTCGCCGGCGTGGTCGGCTGGGTGCAGCTCGACGACCCCGAGCGGGCCGCGGCGCAACTCGAACGGCGCCTGGCGCATCCCGCCTTCCGCGGCGTGCGCCATCTCGTGCACGGTGACCCGCGCGACGAGTTCCTCGAACTGCCGGCTGTGCGCCGGTCCCTCGGGCTCCTCGCCGCACACGGGCTCGCCTACGACGTGCCGAACGCCTGGCCCCGGCACCTCGCGCAGGTGACGGCGCTCGCCGCAGCCCTCCCTGAGCTCGCCATCGTGATCGACCACCTCGCCAAGCCCCCGCGTGGGGCGGCCGACTTCGCCGACTGGCGGGCCGAGATCGAGCGCTCGGCCGCGCATCCGAACACCGTGGGCAAGGTCTCCGGACTCCGGATGCCGGGCACCGACTACTCCGTCGATGCCCTGCGCGAGGTGTGGGATGTCGCCCTCACCGCGTTCGGGCCCGAGCGCCTGCTCTGGGGCAGCGACTGGCCCATCACGGTTCCCGACGGAGGCTACCGGCCGACCTATGAAGTGCTCGCGGCACTGATGGACGAGTTGTCGCCGGCGGAGCGGGACTCCGTGCTGGGCGGTACGGCCACGCGCGTGTACGGCCTGGCGGTCGACGCGGCCGAATCGCCCGAGGTGCCCGAGGAGACCGGCGCCTAGAGGTCAGACGTCTCGGCAGCGTCGGTCACCGACGTGCTCCAGCGACGGAGCCAGTGCTCGATGCCCGAGATGTGCGCGATCATCAGCGCCTCGGCGAGCTTCGCGTCGCCCGCTTCGAGCGCGTCGACGATGGCGGAGTGCTCGGACAGGGTGCGCGCGGTCGCGTTCTCCTCGGTCAGCCCGCGCCACAGTCGGGCGCGGAGGGTGTGCCCCGAGAGCGACTCGATCAGGGTGGTGAGGTAGGAGTTCCCCGCCGCCTCGACGATCGCGGCGTGGAATCCGATGTCATGGGCCACGAGGTCTTCGACCGACTTCGACTCGTCGACGTCGGCGATGTGCCCGCGCAGCGCGGCAATTCGGGCGGCATCCATGTGCGCAGCGGCCATGCCGGCAGCCGCGGGCTCCAGGATGCGCCGCACGGCGAAGAGCTCGAGGATCGAGTCGTCGTCGTGCAGGTCGACCACGAAGGTCATCGCTTCCAGGAGCAGGCGGGGCTCGAGACTCGTGACGTAGGTGCCGTCACCGCGCCGGACGTCCAGCACCCGGATGACCTCGAGAGCTTTGACGGCCTCGCGCATGGAGCTGCGGGACAGGCCGAGGCGCTCGCTCAACTCCTTCTCGGGTGGAAGCCGGTCGCCGGGCGCGAGCTCGCCGCGCAGGATCATGTCCTTGATCTTGAGGATCGCTTCGTCGGTCACGGCCATGCAGTGATCCTACCTTTGCGGCACCGGACCGGATCGACGCGTGCGACTACTGCACCTGGCTCGTCGTCACGATCTTCGTCCACGGCCCGGGCGGAACCGCCGCGTCGTCGACGAACTGCCAGGAGATTCCTCCCTGTTCCCCGTTCAGCTCGTCGAAGTTCAGACAGCCCACCACCGCGGGGGAGACATCCATTCCCGCTCCGCCGTAGCGGGCGTTCAACGGCCGAGCGTTGTCGGTGCCGAAGACGTACTCGGCGTCGTTGTATTCACCCGGCCCGGCGTCTTCGATCTGGGCGTAGCAGGTCGCGCCGTTGTAGCTGAGGGCCACCCAGCGGTTCTTCATGTAGCTGAAGTTTGGGTCGCCGGAGTGGGAGGCGTAGGGCTCCTGGCCGGCCCACGGCACCACCTGGTCGCGTCGGGCGAAGGCGGCGGGATCGTTCACGTCGTCGAAGGGCAGATCCAGATAGAACGGGTTCTCCAGAGGTGTCATCTGGGTGGGGAAGTAGTCGTTCGCCGCCGTGCGGGCCTCGGTCTCGCAGCTGCCGCCGGCCGTGGTGCCGTCGCAGCCGCCATAGCTCGCGAGCCAGTTGCTGTCGTAGGTGGAGAGCACCTGGCTGCCGTCGTCGGCGTTCGGGTCGAAGATCTCACCCACCCAGAAGGTCGTGCCCACGATGTCGGTGTGGAGCGGGTAGCTCGAGCCGCCTCCCGGGGCAGCGGTCGAGGTCGGTGTCTGCACGGTTCCTCCGCATCCTGCCAATTCGATGCACGGCTTGAACAACGAGCATCCGGTCAGGGATGCCCCGGTGAGGGCGGCGAGCAGAACCCCCGCGGCGATGCGCGCCTGGCGCATCGTCGCGGGGGCCCCGTTCCGGCCAGACCGGGTCATTGGCTTCCGCCGCTCGCACCGGTCGACGGGGGCATCGAGGGCGTCGGGCTACTGGGAGCGGGACTGGCCGGAGTCGTGGCCGGCGGGGTCTCCGCCGGAGGGGTCTCGGCCGGCGGCGTCGACGCGGGGGGTGTCGACGTGGCGGCCGGGTCGGGAGCCGGGTTCATGTGCACTTCCACCGGACCCTGCACCTTCGGCGCCACCGAGGGGGCCGGAGCCGGGGCGATTGACGGGGCCGGTGCGCCGACGCTGTCGTAGAGCGCGTAGTCGTCGGTCACCAGCGTGCCGTTGCTGAACACGTTCAGTCCGAAGCTGATGCCGGTGAACCCGGTGGGGATCGCGGGTGTCGTGAAGACCGCCTCCGTGAAGGTCAGGCTCGAGGGGAACCAGGGACTCGAGGTCCAGTACTGCCAGACGCCCGAGGTGGTGCGCAGATAGATCGCGAACTGCGTCACCGTGGTCGAATTGTAGAACGCCCTCATCGAGTAGGTGTGACCGGGCACCACCGTCGGACTGCAGGCGCCGAGGTCGAAGGTGGGCAGCAGTTTCGCATCCCCGTCGACGTAGTTGGCCACCGAGACGTATCCAGCGACGGTGCCGGTGCGGGCGGGCGAGGTCCAGGTGATGGTCGGGGTGTTGTTGCCGTAGCCGCCGGTCATCCAGCAGCTCGGCAGACCGAAGGAGCCCATGGTCTCCATGCTCGGGTTCACCACGGCGTTCACGCCGGGGCCGGCCGCGGGCGTGACAGGCCCGGCTTTCGCGGGCTTGAGCGTGCCGCCGATCACCTGGTCGACCGTCTTCACCACCGTGTTGTTGGTGGTCGCACGCGGCGCGAGCCATTGGATGAACTGCGTGAACACCGTCGGTGTGACGTTCAGGTCGCATCCGCTCGCGCAGACGTTATGGAAGGTGAAGGGCACCCAGCCGCCGGTCTTCTCGGCGTTGGTGACGGAGGCCTTGAGGTCGGCCAGGGTCCAGGTGTTGTCGACCTGGTCGAGCGCCTTGAGGTAGTAGGGATTCGCCGGCGGGATCTTCTCGGTGTAGCCGCAGCCCGTGCAACCGAAGCGGCTCTGCAGGTCGCCGAGCATCCGCGCGCTGTTGTAGCCACAGTTCTTCGCGGCCGTCTCATTCGCGGGGATGCTGGAGGCGAACGGATACGCGAAGCTCTTCACCGTGTAGCCCCAGCTCATCAACGTGCTGCGGTCGTTGCAGATCTGCCGGGCCACCTCGTCGGCGGGGAGCACCGCGAGGTCGGGATGGTTGACCGTGTGTCCGCCGATCTCGTGACCGGCCGCCTTCAGCGAGTCGAGATCGGCGCGGGTGAAGTACCCGGCGGCGCCGACGAATCCCGACACCACGTAGAAGGTGCCCTTCATCTTGAGGGTGTTCATCGCCGAGGCGGCCGCGAGCTGGTTCGCGTTGCCGTCGTCGAAGGTGAGGCTGATCACCGTCTGCGGCTTGGCCGCAGCGGGCGCGGCGGCCGGTGCGGCCGCCGCCGCTGCCGTGGGAACGGCGACGGCGACGACCAGGGCCGACACGGCCAGGAGGGTCGCGAACGGGCGCCAACGCGCTTTCGTGGGTGGGGTGGTGCCTCGTTGCACGATGAACTCCTCTTGTTCGACTTATTCGACAGTGACCGACTTGGCCAGATTGCGTGGCTTGTCGACGTCGCGGCCGAGCGCGAGCGCCAGGTCGCGGGCCAGGATCTGCAGGGGGACGACCGACTCCAGCGGTCCCCAGCGGTCGATGCCGCCGGGCATCGGGGTGCCGAGACTGAGCCCGAGCGCGGGAATGGTGCTGCCCGCGCCGCCGATCCGGATGACGCGGCCGCCACGGGCCTCGACCTCGGCGATGTTGCTCTCGATCCGACGGTCGCCGGAGTCGATCACCACGACGGGGGTGCCGGCCTCGACGAGCGCGAGCGGCCCGTGCTTCAGTTCGCCGGCCGGGTAGTGCTCGGCCCAGCGGTAGCTCAGCTCCTTGAGCTTCAGCGCTCCCTCGGCGGCGTAGACGACGCCCGCACCACGGCCGAGGAAGAGATAGCCCTGGGCATCCCGGATCTCCTCGATGAGCGGCGGGATCGCCTTCTGCGATGCCGCGATTGCATGGGCGAGGAGGTCCGGGATGCGACGGAGGTCGTCGGTCTGACGCCGGGCGTAGTCCCGGTCGATCCTCCGTGTCGCCGCGAGGGCCGACAGTGCCATCGCCACCCCGGTGATCACCTGGGCGACGAAGGTCTTGGTGGCGGCGACGCCGATCTCCGGGCCCGCGTTGCAGTTGAGCATGGAGTCGGCGCGCCGCGCGAGCGTCGAGTGCTCACTGTTGGTGAGCGCCATGAGCGACGAGGTGCCGAGGTCGAGGTCGTCGATCGCCCGGAGCACGTCGGCCGTCTCGCCCGATTGGCTCAGGGCGATGACGAGCGTGCGCGGGTCCATGATCGCCGACGACGCCTCGCTCGCGATGAGCGAGCTGTTCGGCACGTCGCCGAGGGCGCCGAACGCGTTGGCGATGACCCGCCCGGCGTTCAGCGAGGTGCCGCAGCCGAGCACGGCCACGCGTTCGAAGGGCGGGAGGTTGAGGCCGGCCCAGAGCGAGCCGTCGGCGATCATCGGCGCGAGGCGGTCGATGATGCGGGCGGCGGTCTCGGGCTGCTCCGCGATCTCCTTGCTCATGTAGTCGCTGTGACCCGCGAGCCCGTGCGTCACACCCGACCAGTTCGAGGCCGCGTAGGCGGGAGCCGCGGAGTGCGCGCCGCTCCGGGTCCACACGAACTCCTCGGCGAGTTCGACGACGTCGCCGTCGCTCATCGCCTGGAACTCGTCGACGAACTCGGCGATCGCGTTGATGTCGCTGGCGGCGAAGACGCCCTTGGCCGAGTGGGCCACGAGCAGAGGGGAACGGTGCGCGGCGGCCACCATCCGGCCGGTCTCGGCGTCGAGGGCGACGATCGCCCAGGACCCGTGCAGCCGCAGGGTGGCGGCCGTGACCGCCGAGTGCAGGTCGCCCGTGATCAGCAGCTCCTCCTCGATCAGGTGGCTCACCACCTCGCTGTCGACCTCCGAGGCGAACACGTGACCGGTCTGCTCGAGCTGGCGGCGCAGGGCATCCGCGTTCTCGATGATGCCGTTGTGCACGATGCTGACGCGCTGACGGCAGTCGGCGTGCGGATGCGCGTTCGTCTCGGTGACCGCGCCGTGCGTCGCCCAACGGGTGTGGCCGATGCCGGTGCCCGAGAGGGCAGGACCGGACCAGTCGTCGAGCTGGCGCTCGAGGGTCTCGACGCGGTTGGTGGTGCGCGAGGAGGCCATCGTGCCGTCGACCGTGCGGATGGCGACCCCGGCGGAGTCGTAGCCGCGGTACTCCAGCAGCTTCAGTGCGTCGATCAGGAAGGGGCCTGCGGCTTCGTCCATCCGGCAGGCGACGATGCCGCACATCAGGAGCCCCAGCTGTCGAGGGCGACGCGCGGGGAGCTCGCGACCTCGTGCTCGAGCGACCGCGAGGTGAGCATCTCCTCGGCGACGCGGCGGATGATCTCGTCCAGCGGCGTGGCCGGCACGAAGCCGACGAGGCCGTAGGCGCGGCTGTTGTCCGGCACCCGGCGACGCATGTCCTCGAACCCGGGGGCGTAAGCCTCGCTGTACGGAACGAAGGTCACGCTGCTCTTGGAGCCGGTGACGTCGATGATGCGCCGGGCCAGGTCGATGATCGAGACCTCTTCCGCGCCGCCCAGGTTGAAGGCGTTGCCGTAGGCCGTGGGCTCCTCGACCAGGCGCACCAGCGCCGGCACGATGTCGCCGACGTAGGAGAAGCACCGGGTCTGGTTGCCGTCGCCGTAGACGGTGAGGGGCTCCCCGCGGAGCGCCTGGCCCACGAGGTTCGGCACCACCATGCCGTAGCGGCCGGTCTGCCGCGGGCCGACGGTGTTGAACAGCCGCACGATCGCGACATCCAGCCCGTACTCGGTCCAGTAGGCGTGGGCGAAGGCCTCGTCGATGCCCTTGGCGGCCGCGTAGGTCCAGCGCGACTTGAGCGGCGAGCCGAGGATGCGGTCGGAGTCCTCGTGCAGGCGGTCGGCGGTGTTCTTGCCGTAGATCTCGCTGGTCGACACGAGCAGCAGGGTCGCGTCGTGCTCCACGCAGGCGTCGAGCACGTTCTCGGTACCGTGGATGTTGGTGCGGAGGCTGGTCAGCGGCTGTTCCACGATGAGCTTCACGCCCACGGCGGCAGCCAGGTGGAAGACCCGGTCGGCCCCGCGTACGGTCGCCATCACGGCGTCGCGGTCGAGCACGGAGCCGTGCACGATCGAGAGTCGCGGGTTGACGAGTGAGTCGATCAGATTGCGGGGCGCCCCGGTCGACATGTCGTCGAGGACGACGACCTCGTCTCCCAGTTCGAGGAGGTATTCCACCAAATGGCTGCCGATGAAGCCGGCTCCGCCGGTGATTACTGTGCGCATCGTTGTTCGTCCTATTCGAGTTCGGGTCGGATGGAGTGGGCGGGGTGTTACAGGATCACGCGCTGGGGCACGTCGACCCCGCGGTAGGTGGTGTCGAGGACGAGCTGGTGCGGCTCGATCCAGGTCAGGTCGGTCGTGGAGTGCCGCGTGTGCAGCACCACGATCTCGGCGTCGAAGCGGACGGGGTCGGTGACCGCGTCGAGGTGCGTGCCGCTCGGCAGGGTCACCCCGTCGAAGTGGTCGTCGACGAAGGCCACGGTGGCGCCGCGCTCGATCAGTTCGTCGAGGATCTCGAGGGCGGGCGATTCGCGGAGGTCCGCGACATCCGGCTTGTAGGAGATGCCCATGACGAGCACGCGGGTGCCCACGATGCCGGAGCCGGCGCCCGAGAGCACCTCCTGCACGCGGTCGACCACGCGATGCGGCCGGGCGGCGATCTCCACCATGGCCTGGGTGATCATCGGAGCGGCGACCCGCTGCTTGCGCAGCTGCCAGAGCAGGTAGTGCGGGTCGCAGGGGATGCAGTGGCCGCCGACGCCCGGTCCGGCCAGGAACGGCATGAATCCGTAGGGCTTGGTTGCCGCGGCGTCGACCACGTCGGCGGGGTTCAGATCGAGCGAGCGGCAGATGTCGGCGAACTCATTGGCGAGGGCGATGTTGACAGCGCGAAACGTATTCTCCAAGAGTTTGGTCATCTCGGCCGCCGCGAGCGAGCGCACGCGGTGCACGTTGGTGACGTAGCGGAGCAGGAGCTTGGTCGCCTCCTCTTCGCACTCCGCGGTGGCTCCGCCGACGACGCGGGGTACCTCGTCGTGGTCGAAGGAGGCGTTGCCCGGGTCGATCCGCTCGGCGCTGAAGGCCACGAACACGTCGGAGCCGATCGTGAAGCCCCGTTCGATCAGCGGCTTCACCAGCAGGTCGTCGGTGCAGCCGACGTAGGAGGTGGAGGTGAGCATCAGCACCTGGCCGGCGACGGCGTGGTCGACCACCATCGCCGTGGCGCCCTTCAGGATGGACAGGTCGGGGATGAGGTGCTCGTCGACCGGGGTCGGCACGCAGACGATGACGGCGGCCGCCCGGCTGAGGTCGTCGGGGTTCGTGCTGAGGGTGAAGCCGGGGTGGTCGAGGGCGATCGACAGGCGGGCCTGGTCGACCTCGAGCAGGTCGGCTTGCTGCGAGCGGATGACGTCGATCCGGCGTTCGGAGACGTCGAGCGCGAGCACCCGGCTGTTGGAGCCGTGATACGCGAGTGCGGTCGGCAGACCCACGTAGCCGAGTCCGACGATGGCGACGTCGAATTCGAATCCGGTGGGGGTGGCGGCCGGCTGAACCGGTGCGCTCCATCCCTCGGCTTCCTCGGTTCGCTGTGGGCGGGTGATGCTGTCGAACGTGGTCACGGTGGTCTCCCTTGATCTTCTGGCGCGTGTCAATAGCGGTGGGATCACGGCGGTCTACGACGACGAGAGGAATGAGTGGGTACCTCCGGGTGAGAGGCTCATCCATCTCGTCGCCGTGCGACGCAATCGGGTCGGGTTGAGAGATGAAGTTCGAGTCGTTCGGCCTCTGCCCCCGGACACACTGTCTCCGTCGGCTCACAGGGGAGTCAACGGCTTTTCGGAGGACTGCGGTTTTCAACGCAGGGTTCGCGTCCGAGTGCGGTCGGTGGCGGCGAAGTGCGGTTTACCGCACGAGGATGCGGGGGGCGAGCGCCGCGCGACGAACTAGCGTGGGCCTCGTGACCGAAGGGGGAAGGCTGCGATGCTGACATTCATCGTGGTGCTCGTGCTGGTGCTCGGCATCAACACCATCATCTGGGCGACGGTGGGTGGGATGCGCGTCATCGCCGCTCGTGCGCGTCGCAAGGGCACCGTGCCCGTGCGCCTCCGCGCCGGCGCGCCGACCCGGGACCAGGTGGCCATCCTGATGGCCGCGCACAACGAGGAGATGGTGATCGGCAACACCATCGCCTCCCTCGCCGAGTTCGGCCACGACGTCAACGTGTTCGTGGTCTCCGACGGCTCCACCGACGACACCGCGGTGATCGCCCGTGCCCACGGCGCGACCGTGCTGGAGCTCAGCCCGAACCGCGGCAAGGCCGGCGCGCTTGTCGAGGCCATCAAGCAGTTCCGCATCGCCGAGCGCTTCGAGGTGCTGTTGCTGCTCGACGCCGACACGCACCTCACGGCCGACTACTTCGAGACCGGCCTCGGCGAGTTCGCCGACCCCTCGGTGGTCGCCGTGGCCGGACGCGCCTCCACGCTCTTCGTGCCGCGATCGCCCACCTTCTTCGGCCGTCTGCTCGTGGCCTACCGGGAACGCGTCTACATCGCGATGCAGTACCTCTTCAAGTTCGGGCAGGCGGCCCGCTACGCCAATGTCGTGCCGATCGTGCCCGGCTTCGCGAGCATGTACCGCACCCGCATCCTCTCCGAGATCGACATCGCCGCCCAGGGGCTGAAGATCGAGGACTACAACATGACCTTCGAGGTGCACGCCAAACGCCTCGGCCGCATCGCCTTCCACCCGAACGCGGCGATCGCCCTCACTCAGGATCCGGACACCCTGTTCGACTACGTGAAGCAGGTGCAGCGGTGGAACCTCGGGTTCTGGCAGACCGTCGGCCGCCACCGCTTCCGGATGCGCACCTTCTGGCTCGCGCTCACGCTCTTCATCGCCGAACTGCTGCTCTCCAGCATCGTGCTGATCCTGCTGATCCCTGCCGTGCTCATCTCCACCGGAGTGGCCACGCTCGAGGACCTCGGTCTGAACCCCACGGGGTTCGTGGCCGACTTCGCCGGCGCCCTGCCGCCGCTCGCCCTCATCCTCGGCGTGGTGATCCCCGACTACCTCCTCAGCGTGCTGGCCGCCGTGGTGTCGAAGCGACCCGTGTACCTCGCCTACGGCGTCATCTTCCCGTTTTTCCGCATCGTCGACGCCCTGCTCTGCACGGTGGCGCTGTTCGAGGCGCTGTTCAGCCGGTCGACCGGCAGTTGGAAGAGCCCGTCCCGGCGCCCCGCCCGCACCGAGACCGAACAGCCCGTGCTCAGTTGAGCAGTGACGCGAGGTGCGACCGCGACCGCGCGCCCACCTTGCGGTAGATGTGGGTGAGCCGCAGTTCCACGGTGCGGAGGGAGATGTAGAGCTCGGCCGCGATCTCGCGGTTGCGGAATCCCTTGCGCACCATCTCGGCGACCTCGCGCTCCTCGGGCGTCAGGAGCGCGAGCACCGCGCTCGCGGGAACCGCCGGCGGGGTCTCGGTCTGGACCACGAAGCGGCGCGCCCACAGCGTCGCGCCCGCCTGCTCGAAGGCCGCCGTAGCGGCCGTGGCCGCGTGCTCCGCGGCCTGGGCGTGACCGAGCCGGCCGAGCCGCTCGGCCTGGGCGAGCAGGGTGCGCCCGTGGTCGTAGCTGTAGACCGTCCCGTCGTAGGCCGCGGCCGCCTCGCGGAACAGCGTCGGCGACACGTCGTCGGGGGCGACCAGGGCGCGGGAGCGGGCGATCGCGAGATCGAGCCACTTCGTGGGTCGCACTTTCTGCTGCTCGATCATGCGGCGGAGCACCGCCTCGGCCTCACGCATCCGGCCGGTCGCCACGCAGGCCTCCACCAGGTCGGCGACGTGACGCAGCAGCGAGGGGTTCTCGATGTGGGCGGCCGTCGCATCCGCCAGCAGCAGCACGCGCACCGCCTCGTCGTAGTTCTTTTCCAGCAGGGCCACCTGGCCGCGATGCGTGAACAGACGCGCGAGCACGGCCGGGTTGCGTTCGGCCGAGGCCAGTTCGAGGCAATCCTCGCCGTAGGCTTTCGACTCGTCGAAGCGCTCCTTCGAGAAGGAGTACCAGGCGAGCAGCAGGGATCGCACCGACCGGCGGCTGGTGACCGGGAGCGACGTGGTGAGCCAATCCTCCACGGCCAGTCGTGCGCGGTGGAAGTCGCCCGCCCGCAGTTCGTTGGTGCACGCGAGCGTGTGCGCCCATTCGACGGAGAGCGGATCGGCGTCGGGTTTGCTGAACAGGACCGCGTAGACGCGGCGCGCCTGGGCGTAGCGCTCGCGGTAGGTCAGGGTGGCGGCGAAGGTCACGAGCGACTGCTGGGAGAGTGCCTGCAGCGATTCCGAACTGATCCGGGCCGTCGGCGGCTCGTTGCCCGGCACGTTGTCGGTGGCGTCGACGACGCCGAGCGCTTCCTTATGGGCCTGCATGGCGGCCTCGCTCGCGCGAGCGGTGAACTTCTCGGCCAGCAGGGTGCTGCGCCGCGCCTCGTCGACCTCCCAGCGCACGGCGTGCAGCACGGAGGTGAGCGAGAGCAGGTGCACCGCACCCGACGGGTCGTCGTCGCCGTAGAGACTCACAGCCGCCTCGACGTCGCCGGTGGGGACCATCTGGGTCTTCTCGAACTCGATCGCGATGCGATCGCCCGCCAGCCGCATGTTGAGAGCGGCCGAGCTCGGGTCGAAACGCACGTGAAGCAGGTACCGCTCGGCCAGGTCGAGTTCGGCGTGGCTCGAGAGCGCGGAGGCGAAGCGGAAGAGCAGCGCGTGGTGCGCCTCCAGGTCGACCGCGATGAGCAGGGCCCGCTCGGCGAGTTCGACGGCGGAGTTGATGTCGCCCTCGCTCGCGAAGCGTGTCGCCGCGACGAGCAGTTCGTCGGTGAGGGCGGCATCCGGCGTCGCGAAGCTCGCGTGCCAGACCTGCAGGCGGTCGTCGATGCCCTCGTTCAGCTCGGCCAGCCGCGCGTGCTGCTCCCGGCGCTCGCGCGGCTTCATGTCCCAGTAGAGGTAGGAGCGCAGCAGCGGTTCCACCAGGTGGACGTACTGCCCGTGCGCGATGGCGAGGCCCGAGTAGAGGATGTCCTCCAGCGCGTCGATGTCGTCGGTGCTGGTGCGGGTGAGCGCCGTGATGTGGCTCACCGGCGCGAGGGCGATGGTCTCCAGCATCCGCCATTGCGGCTCGGCGATGCCGGCCAGGCGGTAGGCCGCGGTGTTCTTGATGGTCTCGCTCGGCCGGCAGGGCAGCACCAGGGGCTCGCGCCCGAGCGTCTGTTCGTGGCTGAGCGAGCGGGCGGCCTCTGTCATCACGAGCGGGTTGCCGTCGGCCTGGTGGGCGATGATCTGCAGGGTTCCGGGATCGGTGCCCGGGCCGAGGTCGGCCAGGGCCAGTGACACCGAGTCGTCGATGCTCAGCCGGTGCATCTCACGTTGCTGAAAGCCGGCCAGCGGACTGTCCTCGGCGAGACGCTCGGCGCTCGCCACGAAGCGCAGTCCCGTGCCGGCCAGACGTCCGGCCATGAAGCCGAGGAGCGTCTGGCTCTCCAGATCCATCTTGTCGATGTCGTCGATGAGCACGAGCAGCGGCGGCAGGGTCAGGCCGCGCAGCAGCGACAGCAGGTCGCGTGCGGCGGCGAACATGAACTGCGGCTCCGTCGAGCGGAGGGTGAAGCGGCCACCGAACTCCACGGCACGGGAGTCGTCGATCGACGCGAACACGCGCGAGAAGCCGGAGAGCGGCCAGGCCGCTTCAGCCGGGTTCGCGTGCAGCAGCACGGCCTGGATGGTCGACTCCCGGCGGGCCGCCTCGAGCAGGTTCGACTTGCCGATCCCGGGCTCGCCGACGAACACCACCGCGCTCTCGGCGGGAGCGGTGGCGATGTGCACGACGAACTCGAGCTCATCCCGGTGTGCGATGAACTCCATCAGTGTCCCCGTCCGGAACGGTCAGCCTGGCGGTTCCACACCATGGCGCCGGCCAGCGCTTCGGGCACGCCGACTGTATCCTCGTGCGACTCGGGTCGCGAACTGTATAGAACTCGCCATGACGACACTGTCTACTCGGCCGCACTGGGTGGGTACGGGTGTTGATGGGTATTCGAATTCATACCCTATTCAACGGTTGTAAACAAGGAGTTGCTCGCCCCGAGAGGCATACTCAGTGCTCTGCCAGGAAGCCTTTCACGAAGTCGGCGGTGTCGTGCCAGCCCTCCACGGCGTGGGTCGGAACGCCCAGTGCCTTGACCGGATAGTCGTTGCCGCCCTCGTCGAGACGGTCGCCGACGAACAGCATCTCCGCGAGGGGGATGCCGGTGAGTTCGGCGAGCCGCGTCATCCCGTAAGCCTTGTCGATGCCCTCGCGGGTGATGTCGACCGAGGTCGATCCGCCCGAACGCACCTCGAGGTCGGGCAGCTGCGCGGCCACGGCGGCGCGCAGGCGCTCCTTCTTCTCACCCGTCGGGTCCCAGGCCGCCTTCGCGTCGATGGGAGCGGCCTGGCCGAGCGCCGAATAGGTGATCTGCGAACCGCGGTCCTCCATGATGGGGCCCCAGGTCTCGGTCTCCCAGAGGCCCAGCTCCTTGGCGCTGGCCTCGAGCGCGGTCATCGCCCGGGACTTCTGGTCGTCGGTGAGATTCTCGGCGTAGATCTGCTTCCACTCGCCGTCTTCGTGGCGGTAGTACTGCGTGCCGCAGGTGGGCATGAGATGCAGGCGCGCGAGCTTGTCGTCGGCCCCCTCCGGGAGGTTCGCCACCAGCTGGGACTGGAACTGGCCGAACTGGCCGCCCGAGATCACGCAGACCTCCACCCGCTCGAGCAGACGCACCAGGAGCTCGGCCATCCGGGGGTCGAGCGGTGCCTTCGAGGGGGCGAGCGTGTCGTCGAGGTCGAATGCGACGAGGCGCACAGGGGTCGTCACGGCGAAGGTCTCCTAGTGTCGTGGATGAAGGGGTGTCGTCGTCGACGGATGGGTCGCCGCGGCGCGGCGCACGTCCGATTGTCTCAGACGGCGACCGGGGAGCGGGAATCGGGACGACCCGATTCAGTCGAAGCCGATGACCTCGTCGCCCCAAGCGGCGCGGATCGCGGCATCCGGGTCGTCGACGATCGTCTCGCCGTGGTCGATGACGAGGGTCGAGCGCGTGGTCTCGTCGTAGAGCGGCCAGGTGGGGGCGTCGGTCGCCTCGGGGGTGCCGGTCGCCTCGGGGTCGGCGATGGCGGCATCCGGATGTCCGGAACGGGCGAAGGCGACCCAGCGCCGTTGCAGCGCGGCCGAGACGCGGCGCGCATCGGCGAGGCCGCCGAGGTCGAAGCTGAAGTCCTTCTTCGCGATCTTGAGGTTGCCGAAGACGTAGGCGATCTCCGCGCCGTGGGTCGCCCCGATGCCGAGGAACTTCAGGAGAGGCGGGGAGTGATCGAAGCGGTACATGCGCGTGGGAGCCACCCGGCTGTGCGCGGCGGCCAGCCAGATCGACGGCATCCGGAAGCCGGCGTCGCGGGAGAGCTCGGCGGGGGTCTGGTGGCGCGGGAAGTGGGGATAGGCGCTCTCGATGCGGGCTTCGGCACCCGCGAGGTCAGGGCGTTCGGCCGCGATCTCCTCGAACATCGCCTGCACGCTCACTGAGGTGATCGGCATGAGGGGGGACTTCATGAGTTTGAACAGCGAGGCCTCGTCGTGATTCGTGCCGATGATGAGCGGCACGCGGAGCTGCGTGCCGTCGCGGTACGCGTCGATCGGGTGCACGGGCACGACGTCGCCGTCGACCACGGGCGCGAGGGCGAGCGTGCCCGGCGTCTCGGCTGCCACGGCGCCGACCAGGTCGAACGCCGCCTGGTTGAGGGTGGCGACGGGCAACTCGCGCAGACGCTGCGGCTCGTCCTCCGGCACCCCCGCCAGGGCGAAGAAACGGCGGGCGACCCGGGCGGCCCGTTCGGCGGAATAGACGGAGGTGGCGGGGGAACTCTCGGCGATCGCGCGGTGGAAGAGGCCCTGTGCAGCGGGGGAGGCGAGGAGCGTGGTGACGCATCCGGCGCCCGCGGATTCGCCGAAGAGGGTGACGTTGGCGGGGTCTCCGCCGAAGGCGGCGATGTTCTGCTGCACCCAGTCGAGGGCGGCGAGGATGTCGCGGAGCCCGAGGTTGGTGTCGAACGGGTCGGTCGCTCCGTCGCCCGTGAAGGACGAGAAATCGAGGAAGCCCAGCGCGCCGAGGCGGTAGTTGACGCCGACGTACACGACGTCGCCATCGGCCACGAGGTGCGTGCCGTCGAAGAGCGGCTGGGCACTGGAGCCGGCGAAGTAGGCGCCGCCGTGGATCCACACCATGACGGGCTTCCGTGATTCGGTGTCGGCGGCGGGGGCGAGCACGTTGAGAGTGAGGCAGTCCTCGGACTGCGTCACGCCCTCCGGCAGGGAGATCGCCTTGTTCTCGTGCTGCGGGGCGGCGTGGCCGTAGTCGATCGCGTCGCGGACGCCCGTCCACGGCTCAGGCGGGCGCGGGCTGCGGAAGCGCAGCGCGCCGATCGGAGGTGCGGCGTACGGGATGCCGCGCCAGCTGCGGAGGCCTTCACGGAGCGTGCCGCGCACGGCTCCGGATGCGGTTGCGACGACGAGCGGGTCGACGTCCAGGTCGACGGGCAGTGCGGGCATGAGGCCACTGTAGCGATCCGGGTGCGGGGTGCGCGGCCCCGAGCGGGTTGAATGGTCGGGTGGACCACGAATCGATTGACCTCCTGCGCGAAGACCTCACCGCCGCCCGCTACCGGGTCGATGTGCTCGACGCGCTCTGGGGCGAACAGGCGGCATCCGCTCTGTTCCGTGGGCGGCGGCTGCCGGCGGAGCGGGCACTCGCGCGGCTCCGCGCATCCGGCGACCCGCTGCCGCCGGCCGCGACGCTGGCCGCCCTGTTCGTGCTGGGCGACACCGTGCCGACCGACGAGCTGGCGGCGGCGCTGCCGCGACTGGGGGTCGAGGGGGCGAGCGCGCTCGGGCTGGTGGGGCCGGCATCCGAGGGGTCCGGATGGCGCGCGCTGCTCGATCTGCGCCCGTACAGCTTCGTCGACGCGCTCGGGGCGGGCAGCTGGTGGGTGGTCTCCGATCTCGGCGAGGCCGTGCTCGGGCGGGCGCTCGACGAGGACCACGTGCTCGGTATCGGCGGCGCCTCCACCACGCTGAGCGGGCTGATGATCCCGACGCCGGCCGACTCGGTGCTCGACCTCGGCACCGGGTGCGGCATCCAGGCCATGCACGCGGCCCGGCACGCTCGGCGCGTGGTGGCCACCGACATCTCGCGGCGGGCTCTCGCAGTGGCGGCCTTGAACGCCCGGCTCAACGGCATCGACACGATCGAGTTCCGGTACGGCAGCCTGTTCGAGCCGGTGCAGGGCGAGCGGTTCGATCGGGTGGTCTCGAATCCACCCTTCGTCATCACGCCCCGGGTCGAGGGGGTGCCGCAGTACGAGTACCGTGACGGCGGCATGGTGGGCGACGCCCTGGTGGAGCAGGTGGTGCGGCAGGTGGAGGAGCACCTCACGCCGGGCGGGATCGCGCAGCTGCTCGGGAACTGGGAGTACCGGGCGCGGACGGGCGGGGCATCCGGGGTTGTGGACCGGCGTGACGGGTTCGAAGGGCCTGAGGCGCTCGACGGACTCGACCGGGTTCGTGGCTGGGTGGTCGGCGCCGACGGGCCGCAGCTCGACGCCTGGGTGATCGAGCGCGAGCGGCAGGACGCGCCGACGTACGCCGAGACGTGGATCCGCGACGGCGGCACGCGACCCGGCACGCCCGGGTTCGACCCGCTGTACGGAGCCTGGCTCGACGACTTCGAGGAGCGCGGGGTGCGCGAGGTGGGTTTCGGATACGTGCTGCTGCGGCGGCCGGCGCTGGGGTCGCCGACCCTCGCGCGGTACGAGCGGGTCGACTCGGCGATCGGGTCGAACCCCATGGGTCTCGGAGACCACCTCGCGCTGTGCCTGGCCGGCCACGACTGGGCGGTGCACCGCGACGACGCGACCCTGCTGCGCGAGACCCTCGTCTACGCCTCGGACGTCACCGAGGAACGGCACTACTGGCCCGGGCACGACGACCCGGTGGTGATGACCTTGCGCCAGGGCGGCGGCTTCGCGCGCTCGGTGCCGCTGGACACGAGACTCGCGGCGTTCGTGGGGGCCTGCGACGGCGACCTCTCGGTCGGCGCGATCATCGCGGCCATCGCGTCTCTCCTCGACGTCTCGGAGGAGGCGCTCCGCGCCGACCTCCTCCCGCCCATCCGCGCTCTCCTCGCCGACGCCTTCCTCCGCCCCGCCACCCCCTGACCCGCCCGGCGCGGCCGCGTTCTCGGCCGTCCTCCCTTTCGGGAGGAGCTGCGTGACACGAAGTCCTCCGCAGCCCGTCGTCTCCTGCACCTCCTCCTGAAATCAGCCCCCTCTCCACAGATCTCACGGGGAGACACCTCCGGCTCGGCGACATTCCGATGCTGTGGGCATGGACATCCTCGAATTCACCCACCGTCAGGGCGACGTCGTCAGTACCGCCCACCTGCACTCGGCCGGCTTCTCACCGGCCGACATCTCTCGTGGTGTGCTGCGGGGCGAGCTTCAGCGGGTCACCCGCGGATGGCTCGCCGCAGCAGACACGTCCTCACCGGTAGTCGGTGCCGTGCGGATGGGCGGGCGCCTCTCATGCCTCGACGTGCTGCGGGCGCATCGCATCTGGACCATCCGCGACCCACGCCCCCACGTCCGGGTGGGCCGTCACTCGGGTCATTCGCCGTCAGCGGCGGATGCGCGCCATTCGCGGACGCCAACCGTCATCCATCGTGCCCTGCCGCTCCAGCCGCTGGGCACGACGGCGATCGACCCGCTTCCCGTCGCGCTCGGTCATGCCGTCATGTGCCAGCCGTGGATGGATGCCGTGGCATCGCTCGACTCGGCACTCAACCGTGGCTACCTGTCGACGTTCCAGCTCGCGGAACTCCTCGATCCGCTACCCGCGCGGTACGCGCGGCTCTTCGGCATAGTCGACGCGGGGAGCGAGTCGGGGCTGGAGACCAAGGCGCGACTGAGTCTGCGCGCCGCGACCATCCAGTACCGCACACAGGTGTCCATCCCGGGAGCAGGGCGCGTCGACATCCTCATCGGCGACCGGCTCGTGCTGGAGCTCGACGGCTGGGAGTGGCACTCCAAGAAGGACGACTTCGAGAAGGACAGGCAGAAGGATCTCGTCCTTCATTCCCGCGACTACCGCGTCATGAGGCTGAGCTACGAGCAGGTGACCTTCGGCTGGGAAGCCGCGTTCGAGGTCGTGCGGTCGCTGGTGGCGCGGGGTGAGCACCGGTGGACGGGGCGTCAGCGCAGGGCCGGATTCGGCGTGTGACCTCGTTTCGGGAGGAGGAAACCAGAACGAGGGCCGTATACCAGCTTCGTTGCGCTGTGCTCCTCCCGAAACGGAGGAGCGCAGTGGGGTGGGGGATGTCGGGCGGGCGGGGCGCGACTCTACAGTGGGGGCATGGCGAATCGAGTGGTCGAGACCGACGTGTGCATCGTGGGCGGGGGTCCCGCGGGAATCATGCTCGGGTACCTGCTGGGGCGGATCGGGGTCGACGTCGTGGTGCTCGAGAAGCACGCCGACTTCTTCCGCGACTTCCGCGGGGACACCATCCATCCCTCCACGCTCGCGCTCCTCGGCCAGCTCGGCCTCCGCGAGGAGTTCCTCGAACTGCCGCACAGCGAAGTGCACACCCTCGACTTCGTGGTGAACGGCGTGCGCATCCACGCCGTCGATTTCGGCAAGCTCCCCGCCCCGAACGACTTCCTCACGTTCATGCCCCAATGGGACTTCCTGAACTTCCTCGCGGGCAAGGCCAAGGAGTTCCCCTCCTTCCGGCTGCTGATGAACACGAACGCCACCGGCGTGCGCCGCGCCGGCTCTGCCGTGACCGGCGTGACGGCGACGGATGCCGACGGCGAGCTCGAGGTCGTCGCCCGGCTCACCGTCGCCGCCGACGGGCGCGGTTCCACCGTGCGGGCCGCCACCGGGCTCGAACCCCGCGAGTTCGGCATCGGCATCGACGTGCTCTGGTTCGAACTCCCGAAGCCGCCGGTCTCGCCGCCCTCGACCCTGGCCTACGTCGACCGCAACGCCCTCGTCCTCACGATCGACCGCCGCGACCACCTCCAGGCCGGCGCGGTGATTCCCAAGGGCCGCTTCGCCGAGGTGCGGGCGGGTGGACTTGAGGCCTTTCGCGAGTCACTCGCCAGCACCGCCAAGCCCCTGCGCCCGGTGGTCGACACCCTCACCGACTGGGACCAGGTGAAGCTCCTCACCGTGCAGGTCGCGCGCCTCGAATCCTGGTACCGCCCCGGCCTCCTCTGCATCGGCGACGCCGCTCACGCCATGTCGCCCGCCTTCGGCGTGGGCGTGAACTACGCGATCCAGGATGCCGTGGCCACCGCCAACCGGCTGGCCGAGCCGCTCCTGGGCGACGGTGTGTCGGAGCGCGACCTGGCCGCCATCGAGCACCGCCGCCTCCCACCGGTGCGCGCCATGCAGGCACTGCAGCTGCGACTTCACAGCGCCATCGGCAAGCCGCAGTCGAAACCGCTGCTCTCGAACCCGCCGACGCCGCTGCAACGAGCGGCCCTGAACGTCGCCGTGCCCACGATCCGCGCGATCGCGCCGCGCCTGATCGGCCGTGGATTCCGTCCCGAGACCATCAGCGACGTCGTGGTCGGGGCACAGTGATTCCCCAGTCCGGCACGGAAGACTGAACTCCAGCGACGGCGCATCCGGCGCCCGCTGAGAACGGAGCGATCACCATGGGATTCCTCGACCGCCTCCTGGGCCGAGAAGAACCGCAGCAGCCCGCCCCTTACCCGCCGCAGGCACCAGCCGGCCAGAGCTACCCGCCGCCGGCCGCACCCTCCGCGGCGCCCACCCGCACCGACGACGAGATCGCCGTCGAGCGCTACCGCTACCTCCTCCGCACCGCGCCTCCCGAGACCATCGAGCAGGTGCACGAGGAGGCGTTCACCAAGCTGACACCCGAGCAACGGCGCATCCTCTTCACCCAACTCAGCGAGAACGCCCCGGCAGGCGAGCAGCCGCGCGGCGACGACCCGCGTTCGCTCGCCCAGGCGGCCACGCGATCCGAGATCCGGCAGCCCGGCACGCTGGAGCGCTCCTTCAACGGTGCGAACCGCGGCGGCAACGGCGGCATGGGCTTCGGCAGCATGGTGGCGAGCTCGTTGCTCGGCACGGTCGCGGGCTACGTGATCGGATCGGCCCTCGTCAGCGCCTTCCTGCCCGACCCGGGAGCCGACCAGGCCGCGGGCGACAACGGTGACGCCGGCAACGACAACTCGGGCGACGGCTCCAACGATGGCGGCTCGGGCGACGGCTCGGGCGACAGCGGCGGCACGGATGCCGGTGGCGACGCGGGCGGCGCGTCCGACGGCGGGGTCAGCGCCGACGGCGGTGGCTGGGGCGACAGCGGCGGCGACTGGTCGGGTGGATCGGGCGACTTCGGCGGTGGAGACTTCGGCGGGGGCGACTTCGGTGGCGGCTTCGACTTCTGATGCGCCGCCGAGTCGGTAGAGTCTGACGTTATGACCGATCTGCGCATCGTCGAGCACGAGCAAGACGACACCGTCACCTACTTCGTCACGACCGATCTGAACCCCGACGACTTCCCGGGTGCGCCCTCGCTCGGCCCGTTCGACACACGGGCCGAGGCCGAGCAGGCCCTGAAGGACTGGGATCAGGAGCTCATCGACGACGCGACGCCCGACGACGACGCGGCGCCCGCGACGGCGTAGGCCGCGTCGGAGTCCGAGTCTGGGCCCGAAAGGACCCTGACCGGCGCAGGCGAGGGCGCGACCGCTACGCGTTCTGCAGCACGATGACGACCGAGATGGCCCCGATGCTCAGCGCGACGAGCCCGATGATCACGATCCAGGCGAGCATGCGCGCGTGGCCGAGCCGGCCGATGAAACCGGACGGGCGGTTGTCGTACTCGTCGTCGTCGTTGTTCATGTGATGACGATACCGGGTAGCGTGAGTATCGGCCCAGCCCGTCGACACCGAAGAAGGCGATGAACCCCTACGAGAGCCGTCCGTGGCTGAACAGCTATTCCCCTGAGCTCTCCCCGACCATCGATCCGGTCGAGTACGACTCGATCGGCGCGCTGATCCACGAGGTCTGCCACAAGTACGCCGATCGCCCGGCGTTCTCGAACCTCGGCACGGTGCTCACCTTCCGCCAGATCGACGCCCTCTCCGACCGCTTCGCCGCCTTCCTGGTGGGCGAGCTCGGGCTCGTCAAGGGCGACCGCATCGTGCTCCAGATGCCGAACCTCCTGCAGTACCCGGTGGCCGTCTTCGGCGCCCTCAAGGCCGGTCTCGTGGTGGTGAACGCCAACCCGCTCTACACCGCGCACGAGATGAAGAAGGTGTTCGTCGACTCGGGCGCCGTGGCGATCGTGGTGCTCGAGAACTTCGCCGACAAGCTCGACACGATCATCGCCGAGACGAGCATCCGCCACGTCGTGCTGACGGATGTCGGCGACCTCCTGCCCCCGGCGAAGCGCGTGATCACGAACTTCGTGGTGAAGCACGTGCAGAAGATCGTGCCGAAGCACGGCCTCACCGGCACCATCCCGTTCCGCGAGGCGCTCGCGAAGGGTGCGAAGCACGCATCCGTCGCACTACCCGAGGTGACGCGTGACGACACGGCCCTGCTGCAGTACACCGGCGGCACGACCGGCGGCACGAAGGCCGCCGTCGTCACGCACCTCAACCTGATGTCGAACCAGGCGCAGATGCTCGCCCCCATGCGCCTGCGTCTCGACGAGGGCCAGGAGACGGTCATCGCGGCCCTGCCGATGTACCACATCTTCTGCCTCACGGTGAACTGCCTGGCGTTCTTCAACTACGGCGCGCACAACGTGCTCATCACCAACCCGCGTGACACGGCCGGGCTCACGAAGACGATCGCGAAGACCAAGCCGAGCGTGCTCATCCTGGTGAGCACCCTCGCCGCCTCGCTCCTCGACCGCGACGACTTCAAGGCCCTCGACTTCTCGGGCGTGAAGCTCACCGTGGCGGGCGGCATGGCCCTCCGCTCCTCGACCGCGTCGGCGTGGAAGGATGCCACGGGCAACGACGTGCTCGAGGGCTACGGCCTCACCGAGGCCTCACCCGTGGTCGCGGTGAACCCCACCTGGATGGCGCCGCGTGTCGGCACGATCGGCCTGCCGCTTCCCTCCACCGACATCGAGATGCGCGACGACGACGGCAACGTCGTCCCGCTCGGCGAGGCCGGCGAGATGTGCGTGCGCGGCCCGCAGGTGATGCAGGGCTATTGGAATCAGCCGGAGGCCACGGCCGAGGTGCTGAAGGGGGAGTGGCTGCTGACCGGCGACGTCGCCTCGATGTCCGACGACGGCTACATCACCATCGTCGACCGCAAGAAGGACCTCATCGTGGTCTCCGGCTTCAACGTCTACCCGAGCGAGGTGGAAGAAGTCGCGATGGCGCATCCGAAGGTCAAGGACGCCGGGGTCATCGGAGTGCCCGACGATCATTCCGGCGAGGCCGTGGTGCTCTTCGTGGTCAAGTCCGACGACTCGCTCACGGAAGACGAGTTGCGCACGTACCTCAAGGGCGAGCTGGCCGGCTACAAGCGGCCGAAGCGCATCCTCTTCCGCGATGACCTGCCGAAGTCCAACGTGGGCAAGGTGCTCAGGAGGGAACTGCGGGAGCTTCTGCAGAACGACTGACCGGCTTCGGCCGGCGCAGCACGATCGTCACGGCGATCACCAAGGCGATGACGATCGTGATCGCCAGCACCACCCCCGCGAGCGGCAGCACGCCCGTGAGCAGGGGGAGCAGCAGGATCACGACGGCCGCCCCGAGGGAGACCGCCGGCGGAATGACGGTGGGCCGGATCAGCGGGCGGTAGAGCACCCACATCGCCACCAGGAAGACCGCGACCGGGATGGCGATCGAGTACGCCACCACCACGGCCGACGCATCGAGATGGTGCCCGATCGCCTCCACGCTCACCTCGAGCCCCGCGCCGAGCGCGGCCAACGACGCGAAGACGAAGTAATGTCCGTAGCCCCAGAAATACGACCAACTGCGGTTGCGCTCCAGCCCTTCGTGCGCCGGTTCGAGGAAGTAGACCCACCACAACCCGAACAACAGGGTGAGACCGGATGCCGCGAGCAGCACGAACTCGCCCGACGACGATCCGGCGCTCACGACACCCTGCACGCTGACGCTCGACGCGAGCACCGACTCCCCGAGCACGATGATGGTGAACAGGCTGTAGCGCTCAGCCACGTGATGCGGGTGCCAGGTGGTCATCCGCGGGCGCTCAGCCCAGATCGGCACCGCCATCTCGCACGCGGCGAGGAGAGCGAAGATCGCGACCTCCGCGCCGAAGGGCCAGCCCTGCACCAGGAAGAGGCGGAGGATCCAGAGCGCCTGCACCACCGAGATGCCGATCGCGTAGCGCACGGCGGTGGCGCGCCCCTCGCGGTCCTGGGTGGCGGCCCGGAGCCATTGCGCCACGAGCGCGATCCGCATGATGAAGTAGCCGAGGGTGATGAGCGTGAAGTTCTGGCCCTCGAACGCCGTCGGCACACCGGCCGCCAGCACGAGCACCCCGCCCATCTGGAGCATGGTGAGGAGTCGATAGGGCACGTCGTCGGTGTCGTAGGCCGACGCGAACCAGGTGAAGTTGAGCCACGCCCACCAGATGGCGAAGAACACCATCAGGTAGTTCGGCAGCGCGGTGTCGAGGTGGTCCTCGGCGATGGCGTGCGCGAGCTGGGTGACGATCGAGGCGATGGCCACCACGAAGGTGAGGTCGAAGAGCAGTTCGAGCGGGCTGGAGACCCGGCCGGGCTCGTCGATGCTGCGGGAACGCATCCGCACCACGGGGATCAGGCCGCTGAGGGCGTGCGCGTCTTTCGACATGCGCACCAGCATAGGGCCGCGTCGGAGGACCGAGGATCCGCTCAGAGGAACAGCAGCACGAACTGCAGCACCACGGCCAGCACCCCGATGCCGAGCAGGATCCAGCCCGTGGTGCGGAGGGCCCGGCCCTCGTGCTTCGGGTCGTCGATCCGCCCCACCGAGGGGTCTCGCGGGCTGACGTACACCGTCACGTCCTCGCCGGGTTCGAGCACCTGGGTGTCGTCGTCGATCGACGGCGCCTCGTAGAGCAGCCCGTCCTCGCCGAGCCAGCGGTAGGCGAGATCGCCGCTGCCGTCGACCACCACGACGCCGAGCGTCTCGGTCCAGCCGCGGAAGTACGCGCCGCGCAGGAGTCCGATCACGAGAAGCACCACTCCGGCGCCGAGGCCGATCCAGCTGAACAGCTCCGTGATCAACGACACGGCGTCGATCGCATCCTCCATGGTCAACACCCTATTGGGCGCGGGCCCCGCGCCGCGTCGCAGCCCCCGGCCGCGCCGGAGCCCCCCGCTAGAGTGGCAGCGTGAACGGTGTGCAGCTCCTCCTCGTGATCGTGGGAGCGATCGCGTTGACCGGATTGGCGCAGCGCCGGGGCCTGCAGCCGGCCCTCGTGATCACGCTGGTCGGCTTCGCCGCCTCCTTCATCCCGGGCTTCACCGGCATCGAGCTCGACTCCGACATCATCCTGGGCCTCGTGCTCCCGCCGCTGCTCTATTCGGCGGCGCTCAACTTCTCGTTCTTCTCGTTCGTCCGCAACCTCCGCCCGATCATCGGTCTCGGTGTGGGACTCGTGGTCGTGACGACTCTCGTCGTCGGCGTCTTCGCCGCCTGGGCGGTGCCGGCGCTCACCTTCGGCACGGCGATCATCCTCGGTGCGATCGTGTCGCCCCCGGATGCCGTCGCCGCGGTGGCCATCGGCCGCAAGCTGGGCCTGCCCAAGCGGGTGATGTCGATCCTCACCGGCGAGAGCCTGGTGAACGACGCGGCAGCACTCACCTTGTTCTCCATCGGTGTCGCTGCGGTGGCGGGCACCCACACCATCTTCGAGAACCCGGTTCTCCTGTTCCTCTACAGCGCCCTGATCGGGATCGTGGTGGGCATCGTGCTCGCCTGGGTCTCCATGCTCATCCGTCGCCTGCTGAAGGATGCCGCGCTCGAGACCGTGCTGGGCCTGATCGTGCCGTTCGCCGCCTACCTGCTTGCCGAGCAGCTCGAGGCCTCGGGCGTGCTCGCGGTGGTGGCCGCCGGCTTCGTCGTGGGCACGAATGCCAGTCGGGCGGGCTACGAGACCCGGTTGCAGGAGCGCCAGGTGTGGAGCTCGCTCGACGTGCTGCTCGAGGCCTTCGTGTTCGCCTACATCGGCCTGCAGCTGCGGTTCGTCATCCAGGACCTCGCCGACGCCGGGCAGTCGGTCTGGGCGGTGTTCGGCGCAGGGCTGCTCGTGCTGCTCGTGGTGCTGTTCATCCGGCCGGTCTGGGTGTTCCTCTCCTTCGGACGCAACTACTTCACCGACCGCATTATGCGGCGCAAGATGGCGAGCGACGTGCGCATCCGCGACCGGATCGCCCGGGAGAACGAGATCCGGGTCGCGCGCGGACGGAGACCCCGGCAGTATCCGGTGTTCCTCAACTGGCGCGAGAGCGTCGTGGTGTCATGGACCGGGATGCGCGGTGTGGTCACCCTCGCCGCCGCGGCCGGTGTGCCGGTACTGCTGGCGAACGGGCAGCCCTTCCCGGGACGTGCCGAGATCCAGGCGATCGCATTCGTCGTCGCTGTGGGCACCCTGCTCGTGCAAGGGCTCACGCTGCCCGCTCTGATCCGTGCGCTGCACCTCAGCGACCCGAAGCAGGACGCCTACGACAAGGAGCAGGCCGAGCTCGCCTTCACGGTGGCGCAGAACGCGGCCTCGAAGGAGTTCGCCGCGTTCGTCGAGGCGCCGCCCGAGGGGATGCCGCCGGAGCTGCTCGAGCGGGTGCAGACCATGGTGGCGCGGCAGTCCGGCGACGCGGAACGCGCGCCCGACCCGACGCAGGGCGAATTCGGAAAGGCGTTCGGTTCGCTCTACCGCCGTGTGCTGCAGGCCCAGCGCACCGCCGTCGTGGCCGAACGCGACGCGAACAAGCTGGACGACGACGCCGCCCGCGACTTCCTCGAGCAGCTCGACTACCAGGAAGCGGCGATCGTGTCGCGGCTCGGCAACCGACTCTGACGCATCCCGCGCTCCTATCCGCTCCACCCGACCGAGGAGAACCATGATCATCACCTTCGACGGCGCCACCCCCGAGATCGACGAGACGGCCTGGATCGCGCCCACCGCGACGGTCATCGGCCGCGCCCGGTTGGGCGCCCGCTCGAGCGTCTTCTACGGCGCGGTCGTGCGCGGCGACACCGACGCGATCTCGCTCGGTGAGGGGTCGAACCTCCAGGACAACGTGGTGGTGCACGCGGATGCCGGCATCCCCACCACCATCGGCGCCGGCGTGAGCGTGGGGCACGGCGCCGTGCTGCACGGCTGCACCATCGAGGATGACTGCCTCATCGGCATGAGCGCCACCGTGCTGAACGGCGCCGTCATCGGCGCCGGCTCCCTCGTGGCCGCCGGAGCCGTGGTGCTGGAGGGCACGATCGTGCCGCCCGGTTCCCCTCGTGGCCGGTGTCCCGGCCAAAGTGCGCCGCGAGCTCACCGACGACGAGCGCGCGCGCATCCGTCGCAACGCGGACACCTACCTGCGCCTGACCGCGGGCCACGCCGTGGCCACAGTGGTCGACTGACCGCCGAATCGCCATAATCCGTCGGTAGGGCGTGCGGCGAAGCGGCGTGTCGTGGCGACTCGATGCGACGCGGGACTGCGCGCGGGTTCAGGATGCGCGAGTAGCCTGAGCGGGTGGTAGAGACGAACACGTCGGTGATCGATGACGAGCTGCTCGAGCGCATCCGTTCGCGGGCGGCCGTGCACGACCGGGAGAACTCGTTCCCGCACGACGACCTGCGCGAGCTGCGCGAGGTGGGCTACCTCCGGATGTTCACCCCGGTCTCGCTCGGCGGCCTCGGCTTCGGCCTCGCTAGGGTGGCCCGGGAGCAGACCCGGCTCGCGACCGCGGCGCCCGCGACGGCACTCGCGATCAACATGCACCTGGTGTGGACCGGGGTCGCGAAGGTGCTGCTCGACCGCGGCGACCCTTCGCTCGAATGGGTGCTCCGCGACGCGGCGGCCGGTGAGGTGTTCGCCTTCGGCAACAGCGAGGCGGGCAACGACCTCGTGCTGTTCGGATCGACGACGGAGGCGCATCCGCTGCCCGACGGCTCCTACGCCTTCACGGGCCGCAAGATCTTCACCTCGCTCTCCCCGGTGTGGACGCGGCTCGGCGTCTTCGGGCGCGACGCCACCGACCCTTCGGCGCCCCTCCTCGTGCACGCCTTCCTCGATCGCTCGGCCGCGGGGGTCACGACGGTACAGGACTGGGACACCCTGGCGATGCGCGCCTCGCAGAGCAACACCACCCTGCTCGAGGGAGCGGTGGCCTCCGCCGATCGCGTTTTCCGGAAGCTGCCCGAGGGGCCGAGCGCGGACCCACTGATCTTCGGTATCTTCTCGAACTTCGAGATCCTGCTCGCCGCCGTCTACACGGGGATCAGTCAGCGGGCCGTCGAGCTCGCGGTGGAGGCCGCGCATCGGCGCACCTCGCTCAAGGCGGGCGGGCGGCCCTACGCGCACGACCCCGACATCCGGTGGAAGGTGGCGGAGGCCGGGATCGCACACGACGCCATCCCGCCGCAGATCGAGGCGCTCGCCGCCGACGTCGACGGGCTCGTGCACCACGGCGCGGCCTGGTTCCCGAAGCTGGTGGGACTCAAGGTGCGCGCCACCGAGAGCGCGCGTTTCGTGGTCGACCAGGCGCTGCGGGTCGCGGGCGGATCGGCCATCTACTCGTCGGCCGAACTGGGGCGGCTCTACCGCGACGTGGTGGCCGGCATCTTCCACCCCTCCGACGGCGAGTCGGCGCACAACACGGTCGCCAACGCGCTGCTCGGCCCCATTCCCGAGTGATGAGTTCCTCGTCAGGACCGGTGGACCGCACGATTTCGGGAGGAGGAGACACCGACCGCGGCCGTATTCGGACTCGGTTCGCGTCTCCTCCTCCCGGAACGACGGTGGCGCCGCGTGCGCCGGTCCGGTGGAGGCGCGGGCTGCGCCTCGCCGCCACGATGGCGCTCGGCGTCGTCGCGCTCACCGGGTGCGTGTCGGAGCTGCCGTCCGCCGGCGTCGTGAGCTCCGTGTCGCCGTCGGACGACGGAACGGCGCCCGTCACCGCCGCGCCCTCGCCGAGTGGCGACAGCACCACGCCGCCGACCGGAGTGGCTGAGCCTCTGACCCGGCAGCGCGCCGCGTTCCCGGCTCCGACACGCGAGGAGCGCATCCGGTCGTTCGCCGACGAGCGCCTCGCGTCGATGACCCTGGAGCAGAAGATCGTGTCGCTGTTCATGGTGCACGTGGCGGGCGCCGATCCCGCGGTGCTGCAGTCCTATCTCGCCGGCAACGCGCCCGGCGGCCTGCTGCTGCTCGGCGACAACGTCCCGGGCAGCCCGGAGGAGGCCGCGGCGCTCACCGCCGCACTCCAGGGCGGCGACGGACTCGGCACCCTCATCGCCATCGACGAGGAGGGCGGCATCGTCGCGCGCCTGGGCGCCGACACCTTCGCCTCCGCCGACACCCTCAAGAACGAGCCCGTGCAGGCGACGACGGATGCCTTCACGCAACGCGCCGACCTGCTTCAGTCGACGGGCATGACGGTGAACTTCGGCGTGATCGCCGATGTCACCGCCGACCCCTCGTCGTTCATCTACGAGCGGGTGCTGGGAACGGATGCCCCCTCCGCGAGCGAGCGGGTCACCGCCGCCGTCGACGCGGAGAACGGCAAGGTGTTCAGCACGCTCAAGCACTTCCCGGGCCACGGCGCCGCCCCGGGCGACTCGCACAGCTCGTTGCCGTCCACCGATCTGCCGTTCGCACAATGGCAGGCCGAGGATGCACCACCGTTCCAAGCGGGCGTCGACGCGGGGGCGCCGATCGTGATGTTCGGCCACCTCGTCTACAGCGCCGTCGACTCGGCGCCGGCCTCGCTGTCGCCGGCCTGGCACCAGGTGCTGCGCGAGCAGCTGGGCTTCGACGGGGTCGCGGTGACCGACGACCTGCTCATGCTCGAGGCATCCGGGGTCCCGCAGTATGCCGACCGCACCGCCAACGCGATCGCGGCCATCAACGCGGGCAACGACCTGCTGCTCTACAACACCCAGCTCGATCTGCCCGCGATGACGGCGGCCATCGCCGCCGCCGTGCAGGCCGGCCAGATCTCGGAGCAGACCATCGACGACGCGGCCGTGCGCGACCTCTCGCTGCGCCGCGATCTCTGGCTGCGGCAGCACCCGGTGCCGGTCGCGCAGGCCCCGGCGCCGGCCGGCTAGCCGGCGGGCGGGACCGGGGGAGCCGGGGGAGTCGGGGGAGCCGGAGTGCGCGGCCCTCTGCCTGCGCGGCGCGCGAGCAGCACGATCAGCAACACGATGGCGGCGATCACGGCGAGCGGGATCAGGAACGGGATGAAGAACCCGAGCGCCACCACGAAGCCGGCGAGTCCGGCCGTCAGCGCCGCCCATCCTGTCGCGAGCCCGCTCCAGAAGTCGCCCGGGACGCTCGGAGCAAGGGCTCCCTTCTCCTGCAGGTCGAGGGTGATGGTGGAGTAGTCGATCTGGTCACCGAGATACTCGCGCTGTGACTTGAGGCTGTCGAGCTGCCCCTGCCGGTCGGAGATCGCCGTCTCGAGCTCGACGAGATCGGCCGTGGTGGCCGCCTGGTCGACCAGGGCGAGCAGACGGTCGACGGATGCCTGCAACGCCTTGATCTGCGCATCCAGATCGCGCACCTGCAGCGTGACATCGGTGCTGCTGAGCGAGACCTGCTCGACCGTGCCGAGCGTCTTCAGTTCGTCGATCGTCTTGTCGACCGCGTCGGCCGGAACCCGGATGGTCAGCTGGGCGCTGGCCCGCTGATCGTCGGAGCCGGCCTGCTGCGTGCGCGAGTCGATACGACCGTCGACCGACTCGACCAGAGCGACCGCGTCGTCGGTGGCGGCGATCGGGTCGTCGACGGTGACGGTGATCCAGCCGGTGGTGATGACGCTCTGGTCGGTACTCGAAGCGTCGCCGGCGACACCACTGTCGCTCGTCGACCCCTCTTGGCCCCCTGATCGGGAGCGACGATGCCCGACGGCGCCGACGACGACCCGCCGGAGGCCGCACAGCCGGCCAGCAGGAGAACGGCGGCCACGGCCGAGGAAGCGAGGATCATTCGTCTCATGTCGCTCACTGTAGAGAGGGATCACTGAGTGCTGCCTGGAACTCCGCGGATGGTTATCCGGTCGTTATCCGGACGGCCGTCGGATCGCGCCCTGAGCGTCTGCTGAGAGCCGTCTGACATCCTCGAGCGGCTTCGACGGGCCCGTTCTAGGGTGAAGACACCGACGGAAGGAGACCAACATGGGATTCATCGACGATGCGAAAGACGCGGCAGAAGCCACCGGAAAGAAGATCGGGCGGGCCGCAGAAGACGCCAAGGACCGCGTCGAGGACAAGATCGACGAACTGAAGGCCGACGCCGAGGTCAAGCGGGCCGAGAGCGACGTCAAGCGCGCCGAAGCCGAACGCGACGCCACCGAGGCCAAGAACGAGTACAAGGAGAAGCTGCGCGACTGATCGTGCGCGGTGCCGTTCGGCCGGACCGCGATACGCTCGAAGCATCATGGAGCAACGCATTCTCGGCAGAACCGGCCGTCCGGTATCCATCGTCGGCCTCGGCACCTGGCAGCTCGGAGCGGACTGGGGTGACGTCGACGAGACGGCCGCGCTCGACGTGCTCGGGGCATCCGTCGATGCCGGCGTCACCTTCTTCGACACGGCCGACGTCTACGGCGACGGGCGCAGCGAGACGCTGATCGGGACGTTCCGGCGCGAGAACCCTTCGGCACCGTTGACGGTCGCCACGAAGATGGGGCGCCGCGGACCGCAGGAGCCGGGCGAGTTCACGCTCGCGAACTTCCGGGCGTGGACCGACCGTTCACGGGCCAACCTCGGGGTCGACCGTCTCGATCTCGTCCAGCTGCACTGCCCGCCCACGCCCGTCTTCTCGAGCGATGCGGTGTACGACGCACTCGACACGCTCGTGGACGAGGGTGCGATCGCGAACTACGGCGTCAGCGTGGAGACCACCGCCGAGGCATTGGCGGCGATCGCGCGGCCCGGAACGGCCAGCGTGCAGATCATCCTGAACGCGTTCCGGTTGAAGCCGCTCGACGAGGTCCTCCCCGCCGCGCAGGCCGCGGGCGTCGGCATCATCGCGCGGGTGCCGCTCGCGTCGGGCCTGCTCTCGGGACGTTACACCGCCGACACCGCGTTCGCGGCGAACGATCACCGCAACTACAACCGCGACGGCGGCAGCTTCGACGTGGGCGAGACCTTCTCCGGCGTCGACTACGAGCAGGGGGTCGCGGCCGCGCGCGAGTTCTCGGCGCTCGTGGAGTCGACGATGCCCGGCACGCCGCCTGCGGCCGCCGCGATCGCCTGGATCGCGAGCCAGTCCGGCGTCACCTCGGTCATCCCAGGTGCCCGCAACCGGGCCCAGGCCGAGTCCAACGCCGCCGCCGGCGCCCTCGTGGTGCCGCCCGCCCTCGATGCGGGAGTGCACGACATCTACGACCGCTACTTCCGCGAGGCCATCCACCCGCGCTGGTAGCCACACCCCACCCCGACTTCTGGCCCCTAACGGCCCTAAACCCCGTGATTTAGGGCCGTAAGGGGCAGGAAGGTGTCGGCTTCAGTTGCGGTCGTCGGGGTCGACGCCTGTGCGCTCGCCGCTGGCGAGGGAGGCGATGAGGGCCAGGTCGTCGGTGTCGAGGGTGAAGTCGAAGACGTCGATGTTCTCGAGGATGCGCGCAGGCGTCACCGACTTCGGGATGACGGAGACCCCGAGTTGCACGTGCCAGCGCAGCACGATCTGGGCCGGACTCTTGCCGTGCTTACGCGCCAGCGCGGCCAGTACCGCGCCCCCGTGCGCCGGATCGAGAACGTGGCCCCGCGCGAGCGGGGACCAGGCCTGGGTGAGGATGCCGCGACTCGCGTCATGGGCGCGAACCTCCGCCTGCGGAAGCCACGGGTGCAGCTCGACCTGGTTGACGGCGGGTGTCGTGCCCGTCTCGGCGATCAGCCGGTCGAGGTGCTTCGGGTGGAAGTTCGCGACGCCGATCGAGCGCGCCCGACCCTCGGCAGCCAGTCGCTCGAGTGCTCGCCAGGTCTCCACGTAGAGGTCGTTGGCGGGCGCGGGCCAATGGATCATGTAGAGGTCGACGTAGTCGCCGCCGAGCCGCTCGAGGCTCTCGTCGAAGGAGCGGAGCGTGCTGTCGTAGCCGTTCTCGGTGAACCACACCTTGGTGGTCACGAAGACGTCCTCGCGCGCCAGGCCGCTGCGGCGCACCCCCTCGCCGACGCCCTTCTCGTTGAGGTACATCGCCGCCGTGTCGACGAGGCGGTACCCGTTGCGCAGGGCGAACTCGACCGCATCCGCGGCTTCGGCATCGGTCGTCTTGTAGACGCCGAGTCCGAGCTGTGGGATGCTCCGGCCGTCGTTGAGGGGGAGCGTGGGGGAGAGCGCGTCGACCATGAGTCGATTATCCCGCGGGCGGGTGAGCGCTCCGGCGACGGGGCTCCGGCGTCGGGGCACCCCGGCGGCTGGGTGATCAGCCGGTCAGCTGCACGGGCTCCGTGTCGGGCATGGGGCTCGCGTCGCGACCGCGGAGGTCGGGGTGGAAGCGTTTGCCGAGCAGGGGCACCAGGAAGCCGAGGAGAGCGAGCGCCGCGGCCACCACGAAGGCGCCGATCGCACCGACGCCGTCGATCAGGAAGCCGGCCAGTGCCGATCCGACCGCTGCTCCGATCAGCTGGCCCGTGCCGACCCAGCCGTACGCTTCGGCCGTGTCGCTGAAGCGCACGCTCACCGAGACGATCGCGAACATCACGGCGAGAGCGGGCGCGATGCCGATGCCGGCGATGAAGAGCGTGACGGCGAGCCACCAGATGTTGAGCGACGCGGCGGCGATCGCGGTTCCCACGAACACGATGGCCATGCGGCGGGCGAGCGCCCAGGGTCCGATCGGCTTGTGGCCGAGCGAGAGACCGCCGACGAGGGAGCCGATCGCGAAGACGGCCAGCACGATGCCGGCTTCCGCGCCGCCCTCGCCGAAGGTCGCGACGACGCCCGCCTCGATGGCGGCGCAGGTGGCGACCAGCAGGAACCCGACGATGGTGGCCAGCAGCACCGCCGGCTTCTTCAGCACCGCGCCGAGCTTGCGCTTCGAGCGCGGGATGCGCACACGGCCGAGCTCGGGGCTGGTGAGGAACCAGATGCCGCCGCCCACGAGGAAGGCGACGGCGAGCAGGATGCCCCAGACCGTGCCGATCTGGATCGACACGAACGTCGTGATGACGGGACCGAGCACCCAGATGATCTCCTGAGCCGAGGCGTCGAGCGAGAACAGCGGGGTGAGCTGCTTCGAGTTGACCATCTTCGGGTAGATGGTGCGCACGGCCGGCTGGATGGGCGGCATCGTGAGGCCGGCGACGAAGGCCACCGACATCGCGGCCGGGATCGACAGGGGAAGCAGCGCGATGGCGGAGATGGCGATCGCGCAGATGATCATGGTGAGCAGGATGACGCGGCGCATGCCCCAGACGCCCATGAGCCGGCTGGTGAGGGGGCCCGCGATGGCCTGCCCGATGCTGAGCGCGGCGAGCACGAGGCCCGCGACGCCGTAGGAGTCGTAGGTGTGCTCGATGTGCAGGAGGAACGCGAGGGAGAGCATCCCGAACGGGAAACGAGCGGTGAGCTGAGCAGCGATGATGCGGGCGACGCCGCGCGTCTTCAGGAGGGAGGTGTAGCTGCTCATAACCGAACGAGTCTACGTGGTATTGCCGGGATGCCGTCCCGACCGGAGGTCAGGCCAGCAGCTTGGTGATGCGCTGGAGGGAGGCCGGCTCGGCCGTGCCGAGGGGCTGTGCGAACAGGCCGATGCGGAGTTCCTCGATGAGCCAGCGGGCCCGCACGATGTTCTCGGGCGCGTGCGGCCGGAGCGGGATGCTTCCTCCCGCGTCGACGAGACGTTCGGTCGCCGTCTGCACCTCGTTCATCCAGGCGCGATCGCGGGCCGGATTGTCGGGGAGCTTCTCGAGCCGGTAGGTGATGCCGGCGAGATAGCGGGGGAGGTGTCCGAGGCGTGCCAACCCGGTCTGGCTGATGAATCCGGGTCGGACGAGCGCGGCCAGCTGTTCGCGCGCATCCGTGATCGCGGGAAGGAGGGCCATGCTGGTGACCTTCTTCAGGGCGCGGTCGGCATCGCGAGCACCGTTCAGGATGCGCACGACCGTCGCGACGGTCTGGTCGAGCAGCGGCAGCACGGCCGCCGAGAGACGGTCGCGCACGGCGTCGAAGTCGGCGCGGGTCCAGAGCAGGCCGTCGGGGTACAGCGCCCGGAGTGCTTCGTCGGCGCAGGCGAGCATCGCGTCGTCGAAGAGCGCCTGCACGTTCTGGTAGGGACTGGTGGCGAGCAGCAGCTTCTCGTTCTGGGTCAGATGCTCCCGGACGTAGGATGCCGGACTCGGCACCGCGAGCAGCAGCAGCCGCAGCACCCCGGCCGGTGTCGCGCGGGCCTGCTCCTCGGCGGTGGCCATGAGACGCACGCCGATGCTCGACTTCTCGTCGACGAGGGCCGGGTAGGCGCGGATGACGCCGCCGTGCTGCCGGGTGTCGACGAAGCGGGGCAGGTCGCCGATGGTCCAGTCGGTGAGGCCGCTGCGCTCGACCGCGCCGCCGGATGCCGCGCCGGCGACGCGAGCCACGGCATCGGCCGCGGCGGGGCCGGTGCCGGCCGCCCGGTCGCGGTCGCGGTCGCCGTCGGCGCCGCCGCGGGAGGCCGCGCGGGAGCCGCTGCCGGAGTCGCCCGTGCTGGCAGCCCTCGACAGTCGCGCGATGCTCGCCCGGGCAGGCTCGGCCAGCCGCGCCTGCAGGGCCGTGAGGTCTTTGCCCGCGCCGACGGTCGCGCCGCGCTCGTCGACCACCCGGAACGTCACCCGCAGGTGGTCGGGCAACCGCTCGCGGTCGAAGTCGTCGGCAGTGACGGGCACGTGCGCGAGCCGTGTCATCAGGGCCGCGAGGCGCGCGAGGAACCCGCTCGTCGCATTCGATCCGTCGACCGGGTCGGGGCCGGGTTCGGCGAGCAGGCGCACCGCCCAGTCGGTGGCCGGCACGAAGTTGACGCGCAGCCGCTTGGGCATCGAGCGGATGAGCGCGGTCACGAGCTCCTGCCGGAATCCCGGCACCTGCGACTCGAAGGCCACCGGGTCGAGCCGCGGCAGCAGGGCGAGCGGCACGGTCGCGGTCACGCCGTCGTCGTCGGCGCCCGGCTCGAATCGGTAGCGCAGCGCGAGCCGCTGGTCGCCCTGCTGCCACTGCGCCGGGAACTCGGTCTCGTCGACCTCCGGCGCGCCCTCCGGCAGGAGCGTGTCGAGCGTCATCGTGAGCAGCTCGGGGTCGTCGTGCCGCGCCTTCTTCCACCACCCCTCGAAGGTGCGCTGCGACATCACGTCGCGGGGGATGCGTGCCTGGTAGAACTCGAACACCGCTTCGTCGTCGAGCAGGATGTCGCGCCGGCGGCTCCGCTCCTCGAGCTGCTCGAGGTCGCGCCGGAACGCCCGATTGGCCCGGTCGAAGGCCTGCTGCGACTCCCAGTCGCCCTCCACCAGCGCGTGCCGGATGAACAGCTCCCGCGCGTACTCCGGGTCGACCCGGGCGAACTGGATGCGCCGCCGAGGCACGATCGGCACCCCGAAGAGCGTCACCCGCTCGTAGGCCACTGCCGCGCCCTGCTTCTTCTCCCAGTGCGGCTCGGAGTAGCTGCGCTTCAGCAGGTCGCCCGCGAGCGGTTCGGCCCACGCGGGGTCGATGGCGGCATTCATCCGGGCGAACAGGCGGCTCGTCTCCACCAATTCGGCGCTCATCACCGCGCTCGGCTGCTTCTTCGCGAGGGCCGATCCGGGGAAGATCATGAACCGGGTCTGGCGGGCACCGAGGTAGTCGCGCTTGGCCTGGTCGCGCAGCCCGATCTGGCTGAGCAGTCCCGAGAGGATCGACTTGTGGATGCCGTCGGGGTTGACGCTGGGCTCGCCGATCGTGAGTCCGAGCGGCTTCGCGAGCTGGCGGAGCTGGCGGTACACGTCCTGCCACTCGCGGATGCGCAGGTAGTTGAGGAACTCGGCCTTGCAGAGCCGCCGGAACGCACTCGAGGAGAGCTCACGCTGCTTCTCCTCAAGGTAGTTCCAGAGGTTGAGCAGGGTGAGGAAGTCGCTGGTCTGGTCGACGAAGCGCCCGTGCAGCTCGTCGGCGCGGCCGCGCTTCTCGAGGGGGCGTTCGCGCGGATCCTGGATGGTGAGTCCGGCGACGATCGCGAGCACCTCGCGGCTCGTGTTGCTCTGCTTCGACTCCACCACCATTCGGGCGAACCGCGGCTCGATCGGCAGACGCGCTAGGTCGCGGCCGATCCTCGTGAGCGTGGGGCCGACTTCGGGGGCCGTGTTGCCGGCTTTCGCGCCACTGTTCGCGGCGCGCACCGCGCCCAACTCGGCGAGCAGGTCCAGGCCGTCCTTGATGCCGCGCGAGTCCGGCGGCTGCAGGAAAGGGAACGCGGCGATGTCGCCGAGGCCGAGCGAGATCATCTGCAGGATGACCGCGGCGAGGTTCGTGCGCAGGATCTCCGGATCGGTGAACTCGGGCCGGCGCGTGTAGTCCTCTTCGGAGTACAACCGGATGGCGATGCCGTCGCTGGTTCGTCCGCTGCGACCGCTGCGCTGGTTGGCGCTCGCCTGCGAGATCGGCTCGATCGGCAGCCGTTGCACCTTCGAGCGCACCGAGTAGCGGCTGATGCGCGCGGTGCCGGAGTCGATGACGTACTTGATGCCCGGCACGGTGAGGCTGGTCTCGGCCACGTTGGTGGAGAGGATGACGCGGCGGCGGATGCCCGGAGTGCTCGAGCGCTGGAACACCTTGTGCTGGTCGGCGGCACTCAGTCGCCCGTAGAGGGGGAGTACCTCGGTCTCGCCGGCGCGCCCGCTCGAGGCGAGGCGGCCGCGCAGTGCTTCCTCGGCGTCGCGGATCTCGTTCTCGCCTGAGAGGAACACGAGCACGTCGCCGGGCTTCTCACGCGCGAGCTCGTCGAGCGCGTCGCCGATCGCCTCGAAGAGGTCTTTGGGATCGCGCTCGCGACCGCCGCCGCTCCCGCTTGCCCCGCCCCTCCCGCCCGAGCCACCTCCGCGCTGCCCGCCTGCGGCATTCATCCGCATGTTGTGGCGGGAATCCGCGCCACCGATTCTGCCCATACCTGCGGATGAGCGCTCGGCAGCCGCCGTCGAGGGAGCGTCGACGTCGGTGTCGGCCTCGTCGTCGTCCTCGGCATCGGGGGCGAGCGGACGGTAGCGGATCTCGACCGGGAAGGTGCGACCCGAGACCTCGACGATCGGCGCGGGCTCGCCCGCGGCATCCGCGAAGTGCCGGGCGAAGCTCTCGGGATCGATGGTGGCGCTCGTGATGATGAGTTTGAGGTCGGGTCGGCGCGGAAGCAGCTGTTTGAGGTAGCCGAGCAGGAAGTCGATGTTGAGACTGCGCTCGTGCGCCTCGTCGATGATGATCGTGTCGTAGCGGCTCAGCAGCCGGTCGTGGTTCATCTCGTTGAGCAGGATGCCGTCGGTCATCAATTTGATGCGGGTCGACGCCGACGCCTTGTCGGTGAACCGCACCTGGTAGCCGACGAGGCCGCCGACCTCCTGGCCGAGCTCCTCCGCGATGCGCTCGGCGATCGTGCGCGCTGCGAGGCGACGGGGCTGGGTGTGCCCGATGTTCTGTCGGCCGAGTTCGAGGCAGATCTTGGGGAGCTGCGTGGTCTTGCCCGAACCGGTCTCGCCCGCCACGATCACCACCTGGTTGTCGCGGATGGCGCGCGCGATGTCGTCCTTCTTCTGGCTGACCGGCAGCTCAGGAGGGAACACGATGCGAAGGGGAGTGGGGGCAGACATCAGCCTTACATCGTACGACGAACCCGGGACCAGCGGCGCTCCGACCGAGACCCTGCCACGCGGCGTAGGCTCGGACGGTGACGCAGCACGAGTTCGACGAGTCCTGGCAGAACTGGCACACGGCGCGGATGCGCACCATCACCGGCCCGCACGGCCTCGCGTCGCTCGTCGCGACGCACTGGCTCTCGCCCGAGCCGCAGCGGATCGAGGGCCTCGACGGCGAGTGGTACCTCGACGGCGCCGACATCGTGGGCGACGACTTCACGATCGAGCAGGGTGGAGAGGTTCTCTTGGGCGGTCGGGTGCTCCGGCATTTCCGTCGCGACGACGAGGTGGCCCTCCGGATTCTCGATCCGGATGCTCCGACCCGCGCGGCCGTGGCCGACATCGATGCGTATATTCCGGATGAGGCATGGGTGCTCACCGGTCGCTTCACCCCGGCGGCGGACGGCGAGACCCTGGCCGTCGAGGAGATCGACGGTTATGTCGAGAATCAGTCGTTGGCCGGGACGGTCGCTCTCGAGATCGACGGTCAGCCGGTGGAATTCGTGGCCACCGGGGCGCGCCACAGCATGCAGGTGGTGTTCTCGGATGCGACGAGTGGCGACGAGACCTATCGTTTCCGCTTCCTCCGGCTGCATGGCCAACCGGGCACCGACGAGATCGAGGTCGACTTCAATCGCGCCTATCTCCCACCCTGCGTCTTCGCCGACTTCTACGTCTGCGCTCTGCCACCCTTACAGAACCGCTTGTCGATGCCGATCCGGGCGGGCGAGAAAAACCTCCTGACCCGCTAGGGCGTCGTCGCGCCGAGTGGGAGGCTGGAGGCATGACGAATCGCCTGGCCCATGCGATCAGCCCGTATCTGCGCTCGCACGCCGAGAACCCGGTCGACTGGTTCCCCTGGGGCGACGAGGCGTTCGCCGCCGCTCGCGCCCGGCGCGTCCCCGTGCTCGTGTCGATCGGCTACTCCACCTGCCACTGGTGCCACGTGATGGCGCGCGAGTCGTTCAGCGATCCGGTGTTGGCTGCCTACCTCAACGAGCACTTCGTGGCGATCAAGGTCGACCGGGAGGAGCATCCCGAGGTCGACACCGTCTACCTCGCGGCCGCCGGGGCCTTCACCCAGGACCTGGGCTGGCCACTCAACGTCTTCGTCACGCCCGAGGGCAAGGCCTTCTACGGCGGAACGTACTCTCCGCCGACACCGGTGCAGGGGCATCCGTCGTTCCGGCAGGTGCTCGAGGCGGTGACGGATGCCTGGACCACCCGCAACGCCGACGTGCTGCTCTCGGCCGAGCAGGTGGCCTCGGCGCTCGCCGCCGGCCAGGAGGCGCTCGCCGGCGGGCCGGACGCGGCGGGATTCGACCCGGCGAGCGTGCCGTTCGACGCCATCGTCGCCGAGCTCGGGCAGTACGAAGACCGGCAGTTCGGCGGGTTCGGCGGAGCCCCGAAGTTCCCGGTGGCGCCGGTGCTGCGGTTCCTGCTCGAGGCGGGGACGCCGGAGTCGACCGGGTTGGCGACGCGGATGCTCGCGGTCATGGCGGGATCGGAGCTGCGCGACGCCGTCGAGGGCGGGTTCTTCCGTTACGCGACCCGGCGCGATTGGACCGAGCCGCACTACGAGCGGATGCTCTACGACAACGCCCTGCTGCTCGACGCCTACACCGCGCAGTGGGCCCGTGACCCCGCGCTTCCGTGGGCCCGGGAGGCGGCGGAGGGGATCGCGCGCTTCCTCCTCGACGTGATGCAGCTGCCCTCGGGCGGGTTCGCGTCGGCGCAGGACTCGGAGAGCACGGTCGACGGATCGCGGGTCGAGGGCGGGTACTACAAGCTCGGCGCTGAGGCGCGCTCGCGGCAGGTGCCTCCGGCTCTCGACGAGAAAGTGCTCTCGGGCTGGAACGGCCTGGCGATCGGAGCGCTCGCCCGCGCCTCGCTGGTGTTCGGCCGCGACGACTGGGCGATGGCGGCGGAGCACGCGGCCGACTACCTCATCGAGGCGCACATGGCGGACGGTGGCGGGGGCGCGGTCGGTACCCGGCTCGTGCGGGCCTCGATCGACGGGCGGGTGTCGACCGCCGCAGCGACCCTCGAGGACTACGGGATGCTCGCCGACGGGTTGCTCCGGCTGGCCGTGGTCACGGGGTCGGTGCGGTACGCGATGGTGGGCCGCATGCTCGTCGACGCCGTGATCGACGAGGCCGCCCTCGATGCGGCCGCACCGGCTGGCGGCGCGCCCGCGTCGATCCAGGGGGATGCGGTGGGCGTCGGCACCGGTCCCGGTGTCCGAGAGCACGACGCCAGCACTGAGGAGGGGACAGAACGCGACGTCCTCGGCGACTCCGCGGTTGGCGGCGCCCCGGTGGGCGCCGACACGGCGGAAGCGGGCGCCGCGACCGCCCCCGCCCCCGTGTTCCGCGCGCCCGGTGGGGGCGATCCGGTGCTGCGGGCTCAGGGGCTGGCGGTGGAACTCGACCCGTCGGAGGGTGCGTATCCCTCGGGAACGAGCGCGACGGCATCCGCTGCTCTGCTGCTGCACGCGCTCACCGCCGAGTCACGCTACCGTCAGGCGGCGCTCGCCGCGCTCGCGCCGCTCGCGGCCGAGGCGGCGGCGCGCCCGATCTCGTTCGGCGCCACGCTCGAACTGCTCGCGCGAGCGGCGCGCCCCGACGAGCAGCTCGTGCTCATCGAGCCCGACGCCGGTCCTGGTCTCGACGCGGAACCTCCTCATGCCGCCGATCCCGACGCCGCCATGCAGGCCGACGGTCTCCGCGCGGCGGTGCGGATGTGGTCGGGGGCGAATGTCGTCGCCGTCGCGACCGAAGCGGAAGCCCGGATGCTCGCGGAGGGTGGCTTCGAACTCTTCGCCGACCGCGTGACCCGCGACGGGCGTCCGACGGCCTACCGCTGCTTCGACTTCGTCTGCCGCCTCCCCGCGACCTCCGCCTCGGCCCTTCAAGCCTGACTTCTTGCTCCCACCCGCCCCAAAATCCGGAATCAAGGGCCGTTAGGGGCAAGAAGTGCGGGAACTCAGACCAGAGTCTGAAGGGGAGCGTCGGGGTCGGCGGCCCACTCGTTGAGGGAGCCGTCGTAGACGGCGACCCGCTCCTCGCCGAGCACCGCGAGTGCCAGGGCAGCGGATGCCGCGGCGATACCCGAGCCGCAGTATGTCACGACCCGGGAGGGGTCGCTTGCCAGCGCCGGCACGAACTTCTCCCGGAGGGCGTCGCCCTTGAGCAGCGCCTTCGTCGAACGGTCGGCAAGGCGAACGGCCGGCACGCTCACGCTGCCGGGGATGTGTCCGGCTCGGGCGCGTGGCGAGGTCTCGCCGGTGAAGTCGCTCGGCGGCCCGGCGAACACGAGGGTGGCCGAAACCTCCGTCGAGCCCGCCACGATCGCCTCAACCTCGGCCTTCGAGGCCCAGAGCTCCGGACGCTCGACGCCGACGAACACCGCTCCCGACGACGGGAGCACGTTGCCCGTCTCGATGGGGCGCTCCTCGTCGCTCCACTTCGCGAAACCGCCGTCGAGCACCGCGACCCGGTCGTAGCCGAAGGCGCGGAACAGCCACCAGAGCCGCGCCGCCCACTGACCGGCGACCGAGTCGTACACCACGACACTGGTGTCGTTGTCGACACCGACGGATGCCGCCGCCTCCTCGAACTGGGCGAGCGAGGGGCGCGCGAAACCGAACGACCCGTCCGGGTCGGAGAACACCTCGAGCAGGTCGGCGAAGACCGCGCCGGGGACGTGCCCGGCGAGGAGGTACTGGTCGAGGCCGCTGAGCCAGGCGCTGCCGGCCGTGGACGGAGACGGGATCGACAGCACGGTCGCGTCGAGCACGACGAGACCCTCCGACCCGAGGTGATCGGCCAGCCACTGCGTCGACACGAGGGGCGACGTCAGCAGGGGCGAGAGGCGAGGGCTGTCGGTTGTGGTCACGGCTCCACGCTAGGCGTTCCCACCGACACGGGGCTGGGCATTGCAACAGAAAGTAACGAGAGCGTAACGGTGCGTCGCACGACCTGGCGAGCATCCGGATGCGACGGCTAACGTGGCGAGGCCGCGCACCCGCGGCATCCCCACCCCAGCACCGGAAGGACAGAGCTCGTGAAAAGCACGAACCGCGATTACCAGCTCACGAAGCGCGACGAGCGCATCCTTCAGCACGTCGACGTGGTGCACACGATCTAGGCCTGGCACGCCCGATCGCCCCGCACCCGTCGTGGTCCGGGGCTTTTTTCATGCCTCCCGTCTCTCGCCCACCCGGGCCGGCGGCCCCGGACACCCTGGGCACACCAGAGAGAAAGGATCATGGAAAAGATCACTGACCGCTTGTTCTCCTGGGCAAGCATCCTGGACGAGAACGCGAGGGCCCAGGCCCTCACGACCTCGACCATGCCGTTCATCTGTGTCCCGCGGCGAGCCGGCCCCCGGTCGTCTCGCTGCTCTTGCTCGCGCCGCCGCTTCTGCGGCGCGAGGCGACATGTTCGGCTGAGGTCGCTGACGCGGCCTCGGCCTCACCCTGGGTCATCGAGCGCGGCCCGCGGCTTCCCCTCAGGTTCCCACCCGCTGGCGAAACGAGACCGTGCTTCTAGCGCCCCGGGCTGCGTCGGGACCGAGGGCACGACCGAAGCGTCGCGGACTGCTTGAGGAGCGAGAGCACGGCTGAAGCGTCCCGAACTGTTCGGGGATCGAGATGGCAGGCCGCGGGCCGCGCTCGACGACCCAAGGTAAGTGCGGGGCCGGAGGGTCCGACCGCAGGCCGGGCTCTCCGACCCCACGGGAACATGTCGCCCGGCGCCGCAGAAGCGGCGGCGCCGGCAGTGAGCGATGCTCTGGCCGGAGGTCAGCGCATCGCGGGAAGCAGCAGTACTGGATCGCGTTGCCCGACCCCGACCTGGCCTACCTGGTCGAGGGCACCGAGGAGTTCGACCGGTACATCGCCGAGTTGCGGTGGGCGCAGCACTACGCGCTGCTGAACCGTGAGGAGATGATGGACCGCGTCGTGCGCCAGGTGAGCGCGTGGATGGGCGTGGCGGTCGACGAGCGCGAGCGGATCAACTGCCACCACAACTTCACCGAGAAGGAGCGGCACTTCAGCAAGGACGTCTGGGTCTCCCGGAAGGGCGCGATCATCGCGACCGACGGAGCCCCCGGGCTCATCCCGGGCTCGATGGGCACGGCGTCGTACGTGGTGGAGGGGCTCGGCAACCCGCTGGCCCTGAACTCCTCGCCGCACGGCGCGGGACGAGAGTTCTCGCGGTCGGCGGCGCGGAAGGCCTTCACGCACGAGCAGTTGCGGGAGGCGATGACGGGCATCGAGTTCCGCGACACGGATGCCTTCATCGACGAGATCCCGCAGGCCTACAAGCCGATCGACCGGGTGATGGAGGATGCACGCGACCTCGTGCGCATCCGCCACACCCTCCGGCAGCTCGTGAACGTCAAGGGCAACTGACTATCGCTTACACGCCGCTGTCACCCTACGACAGCGGCGTGTGAGCGCCCGGTAAGTGGAGCGCCGGAGACTCGGAGAGAACTTCACCCCACGACAACGATCGGAAGGAGATCGAATGCCGAAGTCAACAGAATGGGCGGTCGAGGCCCACGGCCTCGTCAAGGTGTTCGGCGACAACAGGGCGGTCGACGGCGTCGACCTGAGCGTGCGCACCGGAACGGTGTACGGCGTGCTCGGCCCGAACGGAGCCGGCAAGACCACGACGATCCGCATGCTCGCCACCCTGCTCAAGCCCGACGGCGGCGACGCCACGATCTTCGGTCACGACATCCGTCGTGAGGCGCAGATCGTGCGGCAGCTGATCGGCGTCACCGGACAGTACGCCAGCGTCGACGAGACGCTCAGCGCCACCGAGAACCTCGTGCTCTTCTCCCGCCTGAACGGCCTGAGCCGAGCGGATGCGCGGCGCAAGTCGGCCGAGCTGCTGGACGAGTTCGGTCTCAGCGAGGCCGCCAAGCGTCCGTTGAAGAACTTCTCGGGCGGCATGCGTCGTCGCCTCGACCTGGCCGCGAGCCTCATCTCACAGCCGCCCCTGATCTTCCTCGACGAGCCCACCACGGGTCTCGACCCGCGAACCCGCGCCCAGATGTGGGACACCATCCGCCGCCTGGTGGCGACCGGATCGACCGTGCTGCTCACCACGCAGTACCTCGACGAGGCCGACCAGTTGGCCGACCGGATCGCGGTGATCGACCGCGGCATCGTGGTGGCCGAAGGTACCGCCGACGAGCTGAAGGGCTCTGTCGGATCGTCGTCCCTGCTGCTCAAGCTCGCGGATGCCGCGAATCTCGAGCGCGCACGCCTCGCCATCCTCGACGTGCTCGGTGTGGAATCGGTGCTCTCGCCCGAGGCCGGTCGCATCACGGCGCCGATGAGCGACCCCGACAGTGTCACCGACCTGCTGCTGCGCCTCCGCCAGGAGGGGATCGCCGTCGCCGAGCTCTCGGTGCAGCAACCCACCCTCGACGAGGTGTTCCTCGCGCTCACCGGCCACTCGGCCACCGAAGAAGAGGAGGCCGACGCCGCCGCGGCGGCGGCGACCCAAGAACGAGAACTGGAGGACGCGCGATGAGTTCGCTCACCATCACCCCGGGTGTCTCCCGCACCCTCAAGAACCATGTCAGCTTCGGCCAGACCGTGCAGAACTCGTTCAGCATGGCCTGGCGCGGGCTGCTCAAGATCCGCCGCACGCCCGAGCAGCTGATCGACGTCACGCTGCAGCCGATCATCTTCACGCTGATGTTCTCGTACATCTTCGGCGGGGGCGATCGCCGGCAGCGTGGCGGACTACCTCCCCACCCTCATCCCGGGCATCCTCGTGCAGACCGTGATCACGACATCCGTCGTCACCGGCGTGCAATTGCGCGAAGACATGGACAAGGGCGTGTTCGATCGTTTCAAGTCGTTGCCGATCGCCCGGATCGCGCCCCTCGCGGGCGCCCTCCTGGCCGACACGGTGCGGTACGCGATCGCCACCACGCTCACCTTCGTGATGGGCTTCGTGCTCGGCTACCGGCCCGAGGGCGGCATCGGCAACGTCATCCTGGCCGGGCTGCTGGTCATCGTGAGCTCGTGGGCGATCAGCTGGATCTTCGCGTTCTTCGGGGTCATTGCGCGCAGTGCCTCGAGCGTGCAGGGCATCTCGTTCCTCGTGCTCTTCCCGCTGACCTTCCTCTCGAACGCGTTCGTGTCGCCCGACACGATGCCGCCGTTCCTGCAGTGGTTCGTGAACATCAACCCCGTGTCGCATCTGGTGACCGCGGTGCGCGATCTCGCGAATAACGGGGCGTGGACCGCGGATGCCTGGATCTCGCTGCTCGGTGCGGCCGTGATCGTCGCGATCTTCGCGCCGCTCACGGTGCGGGCCTACATGAAGAAGGCCTAGCCCTCGCGGGGGTCCCGACCGTCCCAGCCCCAGGACCACGGCCCGGGTGCGCGCAGCAGCGCTGCGACGCGCTCGGGCCGTTCCTCGTGGGGCACCGCGGCGGCGGCCGCGCGGGCCGCGGTGATCTCGTCGACATCGAAGCGGCGTTCGAACCGCTCGAACAGCGGTCTCAGGTGGAGGGCCGGTGGGTCCTGCCGTGCACCCATCACCTCGGCGTAGGCGAGCAGGTCGAGGCCGATCCGCGTGTCGACGGCGGCGGTGTCCTCCACCCAGACGGCCAGTCCGATGACGGATGCGCCGAGCACCGGGCGGTCGACGTAGGGGATCGGTGAGCGCAGGCTCGCGAGCGTGCGGGAGCGCAGTCGGCGTGCCAGGAGCCGGCGTTCTTCCAGGGTTCCCGTGCCGTCGATGACGAGCGCCGAGAGCACCGACGACAGCATGATGCGGAACCATGGCGACGAGCGGGTCCGCGGAGGGTCGAAGGTCGCCAGAGCCTGCAAGTGCTGCTCGCGCGCCTCCTCGAGGTGGCCCCGGGCGCGGAGCACCTCGGCGCGGCCGGCGAGCCCGATCGACGCGATGTCGATCCCGTCGGCCCGGCCCGGCGACTCGATCAGCCGCTCGAAGAGCTCGAGGGCCTCGTCGTAGGCGCCCACGGCGATGTCGTTGGTGGCGATCGTCCACTCGATCTGCCGGATGTCTTCGGTGGCGCCGAGCTTCGACAGGCCGATCCGCGCCTTCCGGGCCCAGCGCAGCGCCTCTTCGGGTTCGGCGCTCTGACTGTGCAAGGCGCCGAGCATCTGACCCGCCATGGCGCCGCCCCAGGTGTCGCCGAGGGCGTCCGCCATCCGGGCCGCGCTCCGGGCGAGGGCCACGGCGTCGTCGCGCCGGCCCTCGTTCTCGGCGGCGACGCTCCCGATGATGGAGCCCAGCATCGCGGTGCCCCGATCCTCGGAGGCGATGGCGGCCTCGACCTGTTCGATCGTGCGGCCCTCGTGTCCCGCGTTCAGCACGAGGGCGGCCATGGCCGCCAATCGCGGATCGGTGACATCACGGCTCGACACGATCCGGCGCAGCCGCGACCTCGGGCGCACCGCGAAGCGCATGTCGCTGAGGATCGTGGTCATCGAGATGATGACCAGCACGGCGACAACCAGGTCGACGCTCTCGGGATCGGGCTCGTACTCCCGGATGCTCTCGAACACGGGCTTGCTGAACGCGAGCACTTCGCTGTGAGCGCTTCGCAGCGACCAGTAGTAGCCGAGGAGCGCGAACACCGAGACCACGATGTCGGCGCGCTCGGCGTCGATGGCCCGGCGCAGCACGTCGATGAGGTTGTCCTCCTCCACGGCGATGGTGGTGAAGGTGGCGACCTGTTCGACGCCGTCGGTGCGGCGGTGCAGGTGGCGCGCGAACCGGTCGGCCCAGTCGAAGACGGCTTCCCGCACCTCGCCACGGGTGCCGGCGCGGTCGAGCTGGAGCTGGCCGAACTCCCGCACAGTCTCGAGCATCCGATAGCGCACGCCCGATTCGGTCTCGCGCATCATCACGAGCGACTGCGCCACCAGGCCGTCGAGGAGGTCGGGCACGTCGTCGACCGCGCAGCCGATCACGACCTCGGCGGCCTCCGCGGCGAACCCGTCGGCGAACTCGGAGAGCCGTGACAGTGCGCGCTGCTCCGCGGTGTCGAGGAGGTTCCAACTCCACTCGATCACGGCGAGCAGGGTGCGGTGACGCTCGGGTGCGGAGCGGTCTCCGCCGGCCAGCAGGGCGAAGCGGTTCGAGAGGCGCCGTTCGATCTCGTCGATCGAGAGGGAACGGATGCGCGCGGCCGCGAGCTCGATGGCCAGCGGGAGGCCGTCGAGCCGGGCGCACAACCGCGCCACGGCGTCGAGGGGGAGTGCAGCGTCGGGGCGTGCGGCGGTGGCGCGGTCGAGGAACAGCCGCACCGCGGCGTCGTCTTCGGGGCTCGGAGCAGCGGCGGTGGGAGCGGTGCGCCCGAGCGGCGGGAGGGCGAAGACCCGTTCGCTCGAGATGGCGAGCGGGGTGCGGCTGGTGGTGAGGATGGTGAGTCCGGCCAGTTCGGCCGTGAGCGAGGCGCTCCATTCGGCCGCGGCGTCGATGACGTGCTCGCAGTTGTCGAGCACGAGGAGGGTCGGCGCATCGCCCAGCCGCGCCACGATGCGGCCGCGCAGGTCGTCGCGCACCATCCGGTCGCCGATCCGCGTGCTCGACGCGACCTCGCGGATGCCGAGCGCGGAGGCGATCGCGAACACCACGTCGTCGGCGCTGCGCACGCTCGCGAGTTCGACCACGATCACGGCGTCATAGCTCGTCAGTGCGCGCGCCGCGATCTCGTGCACGACGCGTGTCTTGCCTAGGCCGCCCGGTCCGAGCACGGTGGTGACGCGGGAGCTGCCGAGTAGTTCCTCGATCTCCCGCAGGGCGTCGTCTCGGCCGATCAGAGCGTTGGGGGCCGCCCGGATGCCGCGGGCGACGGCGGCACGACGCGGCGACGCGGGGGAGAGTGGGCCACCGGATGAGGACGGGACGACGGTGGACGCCGGAGCGGGCTGCCGCGTCTCGATGACCGTGGGGGTGGGCGATGCGACAGCGGGGTAGGTCTGCGCGCCTGCGGCAGACCGGCGACGCTCGCCATCGACCCCGACCGCAACTCCGGTCCCGCGTGCGGGTTCGGCCCCTCCGCCCGCGTCGCCGGCCGGGCGGCTCGGGTGCGAACTGTCGCGAGCCAGCAGATCGAGGTTGAGCGATTGCAGCTCGAGGGCGGGACTGGTGCCGAAGGCATCCTGGACCCGCTCGCGGAAAGTGGCGTACACGCTCACCGCCTCGGTCGACCGGCCCTGGGCGTCGAGGGCGCGCATCAGCAGGAGGTGCGCGCTGTCGTCATAGGGCGATCGGAGGCAGAGGCGCCGGGCCAGTTCCTCGGCGTCGAGGGCCTGGCCGAGCGCGAGGGCGGACGTCGCGAGCACGCTCTCCAGTCCGTCGAGCACGTGGTCGGACCGCTCGGCGAGTGCGGAGGCGAGCTCCTCGGTGTCGAGGTCGGTACCGGGAACTCCGCGCCAGAGGGACAGGGCTGACCGTGCCACGGCCGCGGCTTCTGCCGGGTGGTGCTCGCCCAGGTGCGAGCGCGCGGCGAGGAGGAGGTTCTCGGCGAGGGTGAGGTCGATGTCGTCGGTGGCCGCGGCGAGCCGGTAGCCGGACGGGAGCGATTCGATCAGGTCCTCGCCGAGGGCCGAGCGGATGCGCGAGATCTGAGTCTGCAGAGCGGCTCGCGAGCCGCGGGCCGACCCGTCCTGCCAGACGTCGTCGATCAGTCGATCCGCCGAGAGCGGATGGGGAGCGGCAAGCGCAAGCGCGGCCAGCAACGCTTTGGCTCGATGGCCGGCGGGTTCGACGAACGCCCCGGAAGCGGTCCGCACCGCGACCGCGCCGAGCACCGCCACCCGCACGGGTGCCAGCCCCTCCGCAGCAGAACGCTCGCTCACTCCCGCAAGCCTAGTTCCTGCCCTCCCACCCACCAGCGGCGCAACCTCCCGCGCCCGGCCGGGTGCGAACGAGAACGAGCCTAAGAGGCCCTACTAGACGACTCACAGCGAGCCGGAGCAGCGCCAGCGACCTCCCGCGCCGACGCCCATGTGATCGAGAACCACCCCAACGGGCTCCCTTAACGACTAAGGGCGAGCGCGAGGCCGCGAAGCGACCTCCCGCGCCCGGACACGTGGGATCGAGAACGACCGCAACGGGCCCGACTCGACGACCCAGGGTGAGCGCGAGGCCGCGAAGCGACCTCCCGCGAACATGCCGCGCGGCGCCGGGCAGGGACCGGCGACGCCCGAGGACGCCGCGCGAAGCACGGCGCCCTCGGCAGCCAGCACAGCTACCTGATCGTCTTGCGCGCCGAGATCTGCCCCGTGTCGAAGCCGAGCAGGTGCAGTCCGCCGTGGAAGCGGGCGTGCTCGATCTTGATGCACCGGTCCATCACGACGGTGAGACCCTTCGACTCGCCGTACTCGGCGGCCTCCTGGTTCCAGATGCCGAGTTGCACCCAGACCGTGGGGGCGCCGATGGCGACCACGTCGTCGATGACCGCCGGGATGTCGCTCGCGCGCCGGAACACGTCGACGATGTCGGGCACCTCCGGAAGCGACGCCAGATCGGGGTAGGCCTTCTGGCCCAGGATCTCGTCGGCATTCGGGTTCACGAAATACACGCGGAAGTCGCTCGACTGCTGCAGGTAGGTGCCCACGAAGTAGCTCGACCGGGCCGGGTTCGGCGAGGCTCCCACGATCGCGACCGATTTGGCGTTGCGGAGGATGCGCAGGCGCTCCTTGGCTGAGGGGCCCACCCAGGTGCGCTGCGACTTGAGCAGCTTCGCCAGCGGTGAGTCGGCGGGCAGCTCGCAGGTGAGGCCGTTGGTGAGCTGCGTTGCGACGAGTTCGGTGGTGGTCATGATTCCTCCGCGCCGGTCAGTCGGCGGTCGCCGTTGCGAGCGCCTGGTCGAGATCGTAGATGATGTCGTCGGGATCTTCGATGCCGACGCTGATGCGCACGAGCCCGGGGAGCACGCCGCCGTCGACGAGCTGCTGCTCGGTGAGCTGGGCGTGCGTGGTGGAGGCCGGGTGGATGACCAGCGTCTTCGCGTCGCCGATGTTGGCCAGGTGGCTCGCGAGGTCGACCGATTCGATGAAGGTGCGCCCCGCATCCCGCCCGCCCTTGACGCCGAAGCTGAAGACGGACCCCGCCCCGAGCGGCAGGTATTTCGCGGCCCGCTCGTGATGGGGATGCGCGGGGAGGCCGGCCCAGTTGACGTACTCGACGCGCGGGTCGGCATCCAGCCATTCCGCGACGATCTTCGCGTTGTCGACGTGCGCCTGCATGCGGAACGGCAGGGTCTCGACGCCTTGGGCCAGCAGGAACGCCGAGTGCGGCGCGAGCACCGGCCCGATGTCGCGCAGCTGCTCGGCGCGGAGCCGGGTGAGGAACGCGTATTCGCCGAAGTTGCCCGACCACTGGAGGCCGCCGTAGCTCGGCACCGGCTGCCCGAACGCGGGGAAGCGGTCGCTGTGCCAGTCGAAGCGGCCCGATTCCACCACGACACCGCCGAGCGTGGTGCCGTGGCCGCCGAGGAACTTCGTGGCCGAGTGGATGACCACGTCGGCGCCCCACTCGATCGGCCGGTTGAGGTAGGGCGTGGCGATGGTGGAGTCGATGATGAGGGGGACACCGGCGGCGTGCGCGACCACGGCGAGGCCCTCGATGTCGGCGATCTCGCCCGAGGGGTTCGCAATGGTCTCGGCGAAGATCAGCTTGGTGCGGTCGGTGACGGCTGCGGCGTAGTCGGCCGGATCGGAGGAGTTCACGAAGGTGGTCTCCACGCCGAAGCGGCGGAGGGTGACATCCAGCTGCGTGATGGACCCGCCGTAGAGGTTCGCGCTCGCGACGATGTGGTCTCCCGCTCCTGCGAGGGAGGCGAAGGTGATGAACTGCGCCGACAGACCGCTGCCCGTGGCGACGGCTCCGAGACCGCCCTCGAGGCTGGCGACGCGCTCTTCGAAGGACGCCACGGTGGGGTTCGCGAGGCGGCTGTAGATGTTGCCGTACTTCTGCAGGGCGAAACGGGCCGCGGCGTCTGCCGTGTCGTCGAACACGAACGCGCTCGACTGGTAGATGGGCAGGGCGCGCGCGCCCGTCACCGCATCGGGGATGTTGCCCGCGTGGATTGCCCGGGTGCGGAAGCCGTATTCGCGATCTGCCATGGATTCACCGTACTAGCCAGGCGAGGCAGGCCACGGTGTCGTCGACTCGCACCGTAACAACTTCCGGATGCCTTCCGGATGTGGAGGAGCGGTGGCGGTGCACAGGGGGTGATCAGGGCGCCGTGGCACACTGGAGGCAAGGCCGCCGAGCGGCCTCCGGACGAGGGCGCAGTACCCGGAGAGCGACAAGACTGACCACGAGGAGTGGACTGTCATGTCGTGGATCGTTCTGATCGCATCCGGTGTTCTCGAGGCCGTCTGGGCGACGGCTCTGGGGAAGTCCGAGGGCTTCACCAGACTCTGGCCGAGCCTCGTCTTCGCGGGCGGGCTTCTCGCCAGCATGGCAGGACTCGCGTTCGCGTTGCGGAGCATCCCGGTCGGCACCGGCTACGCAGTCTGGGTAGGAATCGGCGCCGCGCTCACGGTCGGCTACGGGATGGCCTTCGGCGGCGAGACGTTCTCGCTCGTGAAGGTGCTGCTCGTGCTCGGGATCGTGGCCTGCGTGGTGGGCCTCAAGCTCCTGCACTGAGCCGATGCCGGGGGCCGCGCCGCTCAGAGCGACAGAATCCCGACTCCGGCGAGCGACAGCAGTGCGATGAGCACCCACGACGCGAGGCCGACGATCAGCGCTCGCCAGCCGGTGCGGGCGAGCGCACGGAACCGGATGTTCGACCCGAGTACGAACAGAGCCATCGCCAGCAGGATCGTCTGCCCGACGTCGGCGGCGGTCAGGATGCCCGCCGACGCCGCATCGCCGAACAAGGGGAGCAGGAATGTGCGCACCAGCACGGCGCCGATGAATCCGGCGATGAACAGCGGAACGATCGGCGGGCGCTTCGCCGCAGGGCGGGCGACGTAATCGGGGTGGTCGACGCCGAGCGCTGCGTTCCGGGCGTCCGCTCGCCGCTCCACGAGCCCCACGATCGCGACCATCGGGGCCAGTGTCAGCACCCGCGTGAGCTTCACCACGACGGCGGATGCCAGGGCGACCGGCCCGGCGATCTGCGCGGTGGCCACGACCTGCCCCACGTCGTGCACGCTCAGCCCGACCCAGACGCCGAAGTCCTCCGCGGACAGGCCGAGCGGGATGCGCAGCACCGGCAGCACGAAGATCGCGAGGGTTCCGCAGAGCGTGACCAGCGCGATCGGGGTGGCGGTGTCTTCATCCTTCGACCGGGTGACGGCGCTCATCGCGCCGACCGCGGAGGCGCCGCAGATCGAGAATCCGGCGGCGATCAGGATGGGCTGCGTGCCGGGCAAGCGCAGGAGCTTGCCGAGGAAAAGGGTGGCGACGAAGGTGATCGACACGATGAGCACGATCACGACGATCGCCTCCCAGCCGAGGCCGGCGATGTCGACCAGGCTCAGCTTCAGACCCAGCAGCACGATGCCGATGCGCAGCAACCGGCGTGCCGCGATCGCGAGGCCCGGCTTCAGCACACCGTCGAGAGCGCGCTGCGCAGCGGGGATCTGGCCCGCGATCATCCCGAGACCGACGGCCGCCGTCAGCATCGGAACGGCGGGGACGGCCAGGTGGATGCCGAAGGCCACCAGCGCTGCGACTCCCGCGACCGCGAGTCCCGCCAGCCACGGGACGCGGGCGGTCAGCGCCACGTCGGCAGCCAGTAGTGCAGGCTCAGGAACCAGGCCGGCACAGGCATCCCGACCCACACCGGATAGAAGAAGGCCGACACCAGTACGCACAATCCCAGGAAGACGCCCACCACCGCGAGATTGCGCGTGCGCAGCCACCTCGGATCGCCTCGCGACCCGAGCGCGAGCCCGATCACGAAGGTCAACCCCAGGATCATGTAGGGCTCGAACGCGATCGTGTAGAACTGGAAGATCGTGCGGTTCACGTAGAGCAGCCACGGCAGGTATCCGGCCACCATGCCCATGAGCACGAGACCCACCTGCCATTCGCGCTTCCGCACCAATCGGTAGACCAGGTAGAAGAGCGCGGCCGTGGCGCACCACCAGATGATCGGGTTCGCGATCGAGGTGATGTTCTCGTAGCAGGTCTGCCCGCCGCACTGGCTCGGGTCGACCGACTGCACGTACATCTGCGTCGGCCGCACCAGGAACAGCCAGCTGAACGGATTCGCCTGGTAGGGATGCGGCGAGTGCTCGTTGACGTGGTAGTTGTACACCGCCGTCTCGAGATGCCAGAAGTTCTGCAGCGACAGCGGCACCCACGAGAGGGCGCCCGTCCACTCCCCGTTCGAGGTCTGGGCCCAGGTGCGGTACATGCCACCGGATGTCGCGAACCAGCCGATCCAGGTGATGAAGTACGACACGGCGGCCACCGGCACCAGCAGCAGGAAGGTCACCGGACCTTGCTTCAGCACGGCCGCGCTGAACCAGAACGGGATGCCGAGCCGGCGCCGGGCCAGGGCGTCGACCACGATCAGGTAGACGCCGAAAGCGGCCAGGAAGTAGAAGGCCGACCACTTCACCCCACCGCCGAAGCCGAAGGCGAGCGCGGCCGCGAGCAGCCAGGGCCGCCACCAGATGACCGGACCCCAGCTGGGGCGTGAGCGCACACCGTCGGGCCCTGGCGGACCGCTGCGCGCGGCGACCGCGGCGGCGAGCCGCCCCTCGTGCCACTGCCGGTCCATCAGGATCGCGCCGAAGCCGAGCAGGCAGAACAGCGCCACGATGCCGTCGAGGATGCCGACACGGCTCATCACGATGGCGTGCCCGTCGATGGCGAGCAGGAAGCCGGCGATGGTGCCGAGCAGCGTCGACTTGAAGAGCTTCGTGGCGATGAGGGTGGTGAGCAGCACCAGCAGGATGCCGCAGACCGCCACGGAGATGCGCCAGCCGAAGGAGCTGTCGGCGCCGAACACCGCGAGCCCGAGGGCGATGATCCACTTGCCGAGCGGCGGATGCACGGCGAACGACGGATCGGTGCGGAAGATGTTCGTGTCACCGGCCGCGAACTGCTGGTCGGGGTTCGCGGGCCAGGATGCCTCGTACCCGAGGTTCCAGGTGGTCCAGGCATCCTTCACGTAGAAGGTCTCGTCGAAGACGATGGCGTGCGGATGCGCCAGGTTCACCAGGCGCAGCACGGCGGCCAGGAGCGTGACGGCGATGGGCCCGCCCCATCGCCAGAGGCGTTGGCGCGTCGGCGTGCTGACCGTGCGCAGCCACCAGTCGTCGAGGCGCGAGCCGATCGGCTCGGCGACGGCGACCGAAGCGGCCTCCGGAGCGGATCGGTCATCCTCGCCGCCGGGCACGCGCCCCGGCTCGGGCGGGGTCGTCACCTCTGTGCTCACCGGGCCATGCTAACGGGTGCGTCTGGTCGCGATCGGCTGCGCGGCGGCAGTGCGAGACTGTGGGCATGCTCATTCTTGCGGCGACGCCCATCGGGAACCTCAAGGATGCGTCGCTGCGGCTGATCGAACTGCTCTCCGAGGCCACCGTGGTGGCGGCCGAAGACACCCGGGTGACGGCCAAACTCCTGCGCGGACTCGGCATCGAGAACCGGCCCCGACTCATCCCTCTGCACGAGCACAACGAGCGCGAGAAGTCCGCGTCTCTCGTGGAGCTGGCGCGGGAGACGGACCTGGTACTGCTCTCCGACGCGGGCATGCCGACGGTGTCCGACCCGGGGTACCAGCTAGTGGTCGCGGCGGTGGAGGCCGGTGTCGACGTGACCGTGATCCCGGGCCCGTCGGCCGTGGTGACCGCGCTCGCGCTGTCGGGACTGCCGACCGACCGCTTCACCTTCGAGGGATTCTTGCCGCGCAAGCAGGGCGAGCGGTTGCAGACCTTCCGGATGCTCGAGCGCGAGCCGCGCACGATGGTGTTCTTCGAGTCGCCGAACCGGCTGGCCGACGCGCTGGCCGACCTCGCGACGGTGCTGGGCGCCGAGCGGCGCGTGGTGGTGGTGCGCGAACTGACGAAGATGTTCGAGGAGGCCCGGCGCGGCACGGCGGCGGAGCTCGCCGAGTGGGCGGCCGGTGGGGTGAAGGGCGAGATCTGCATCGTCGTGGCGGGTGCTGAGGCACTGGTCGCCGACCTCCCCTCGGGAATCGCGCAGGTGCTCGAGCTCGTCTCCGACGGCTACCGCCTGAAGGATGCCGCCACGAGCATCGCCGAGGCCACGGGCCTGGGCAAACGCGACCTCTACGAGGGTGCCCTGGCGGCCCGCCGGACGTCCTGATCCCACTGGCGCTCGCTGCCGCGATGCAGCGGGCATACGGTGGCGTGCGAGGGCGTTGCAGGTGGTGGGCGGTAGGAGGAGGACCTGATGGCGAGAGCGGTTCGATTCGATCGGTACGGCGGCGCAGAGGTGCTTCGCGTGGTCGAGGTGGCACGGCCCGAACCCGGACCGGGCGAGGTGCGCGTGGAAGTGGTGGCCGCCTCCATCAACCCGGGTGAGGCAGCGATCCGTCGCGGACTCTTCGACGCGGTGTTCCCCGCCACGTTCCCTTCTGGCCAGGGCAGCGACTTCGCCGGCCGGGTGACGGCGCGCGGCGCCGGAGTGCAAGGCATCGGCCTGGGCGAAGAGGTCATCGGCTTCAGCGACGACCGCTCGTCTCAGGCGACCGAGGTGGTCGTGCCGGCCGCGAACGTCGTGCCGAAGCCGGCCACCGTCACCTGGGAGGAGGCCGCCACGCTCTACGTCGCCGGCACCACGGCCTTCGCGGCGGTTCGTGCCGTGGGCGCCGACCTGGGCGACGTCGTGGTGGTGGCGGGTGCCTCCGGGGGCGTGGGGATCTTCGCCGCTCAGCTCGCACGGCACGCGGGCGCCACGGTCGTCGGCACGGCCCGGGACGAAGAACACGACTTCCTGCGCAGCCTCGAGATCATTCCGGTGAGCTACGGCGACGGCGGGGCTGAGCGCATCCGCGCCGTCGTTCCCGAGGGTGTCGACGCGTTCATCGACACGCACGGGAGCGGGAACGTCGCGCTCGCCATCGAGCTCGGCGTCAGCCCGGACCGCATCGACACCATCGCCGACTTCGCCGCGGTGAAGCAGTACGGAGTGAAATTCGAGGGCAACGCGGCCGGTGGTGGGGCGCAGACGCTGAGCGAGCTCGCGGCCCTCATCGTCGAAGGCGATCTGCGCATCCCGATCGACACCATCTATCCGCTCGAGCGCGTGGCCGAGGCCTACGACCACCTCGAGAAGCAGCACGTGCGCGGCAAGATCGTGCTGCGGATGGAGTGACTCCGCGCATCCGTCTCCCCACTCGTCACACGAACACCCGGGTCGGCCCCGGCCTTTAGGATGGTCAGCATGTCCGACGGCTCTTCGTTCTACATCACCACGCCGATTTTCTACGTGAACGACGTGCCGCACATCGGGCACGCCTACACCGAGGTGGCCGCCGACGTGCTCGCGCGCTGGCACCGCCAGGCGGGGGACGACACCTGGTTCCTCACCGGCACCGACGAGCATGGCCAGAAGATCCTGCGCACCGCGACCGCCAACGGCATGAGCCCCAAGGAATGGGCCGACAAGCTCGTGGCCGAGTCGTGGCAGCCGCTGCTCAACACCATCGACATCTCGAACGACGACTTCATCCGCACCACCGACGAGCGGCACGAGGTGAACGTGCAGCTGTTCCTGCAGCGCCTCTACGACGCCGGCTACATCTATACCGGTGAGTACGAGGGCTACTACTGCGTGGGCTGCGAGGAGTACAAGCAGCTCTCCGACCTCGAAGACGGCACCGGGCAGTACGAGGGTCAGTTGGTCTGCAAGATCCACTCGAAGCCCGTCGAGCTCCTCAAGGAGCGCAACTACTTCTTCCGCATGAGCGACTTCACGCAGCCTCTGCTCGATCTCTACGAGTCGCGCCCCGACTTCGTGCAGCCCGAGAGCGTGCGCAACGAGATCGTGCAGTTCGTGAAGCGCGGCCTCACCGATCTCTCCATCTCGCGGCAGACCTTCGACTGGGGCATCAAGGTGCCGTGGGACGAGACGCACGTCGTCTACGTGTGGTTCGACGCCCTCCTCAACTACGCCACGGCGGCCGGCTACGGCTACGACCAGGAGAAATTCGACCGGCTGTGGCCCGCCACCCACATCGTGGGCAAGGACATCGCGCGCTTCCACGCCGTCATCTGGCCGGCCATGCTCATGGCCGCGGGACTCGAGGTGCCGAAGCAGGTGTATGGCCACGGCTGGCTGCTGGTGGGCGGCGAGAAGATGTCGAAGTCCAAGCTCACCGGCATCGCGCCGGAGCAGATCACCGACACCTTCGGCTCGGACGCGTTCCGTTACTACTTCATGCGCGCCATCAACTTCGGGCAGGACGGCTCGTTCAGCTGGGAGGACCTCTCGGCCCGCTACCAGGCCGAGCTCGCCAACGGCTTCGGAAACCTCGCGTCCCGCGTGATCGCGATGGTGACGCGCTACCACGGCGGCACCGTGCCCCCCGCGGTGGAGTCGGCCCTGACCGAGGCCGACCTCGCCATCCGCGCCACCGAGCGCCGGGCGACCAAGGCCGCCGACGAGGCGATCGAGCGCCTGGCCGTGCACGAAGCGATCGCCCGCGTGTGGGAACTGGTCGACGAGCTGAACGGATACATCACTCTCCAAGAGCCGTGGGTGCTGGCGAAAGACCCGTCGAAGGCCGACAGGCTGGCCACCGTGCTCAACACCGCGGTGCACGGGCTCGGTACGCTCACGGTACTTCTCTCGCCGGTGCTGCCCGAGGCGACCGCGAAACTGTGGACAGCGCTGACGGGAACGGGAACGGTGCAGGACCAGCCCATCCGTGCAGCCTGGGAGTGGACGGGCGGCGCCCGCGTCGAACCCCTCGAGGCCCTGTTCCCGCGTATCGAGGTCGACGCGTCGTGACGTCGCTTTCGCCGGCCGAGGGAGAGCCGCCCGCGTACGTCCGCAAGCGGGAGCCCTCCGAGCGCGGCGACCAGACCTACCCGCCGCTGCCCGAGGCGCTCGTGGTGCCCGTCTACGACAACCACACGCATCTGGAGGTCGCCGACGGCGACGATCCGATCGACTACCACGAGCACCTCGACCGGGCATCGGCCGTCGGAGTGCGCGGGGTGGTGCAGGTGGGCACCGACCTCGAGACCAGCCGCTGGTCGGCCGAGCAGGCCGCCCGGGAACCGCGGATGCTCGCGGCCGTCGCCATCCACCCGAACGACGCGCCCTCGTACGACGAGGCGGGCGGGCTCGACGACGCGCTCGCCGAGATCGCCGAACTCGCCTCCTGGCCGCGGGTGCGCGCCGTGGGCGAGACCGGCCTCGACTTCTACCGCACCGAGTGCGAGGCGGGGATCGCCGCCCAGTACCGCTCCTTCGAGGCGCACATCGCCATCGCGAAGGAGAACGGCATCGCGCTCCAGATCCACGACCGGGATGCCCACCGCGAGGTGGTGGAGACGCTCCGCCGCGTGGGTGCCCCCGAGCGCACCGTGTTCCACTGCTTCTCGGGCGACGCGGAGTTCGCGGCCCTCTGCGCGGAGAACGGCTGGTACATGTCGTTCGCCGGCAACGTCACCTTCAAGAACGCGGGCGCGCTCCGCGAAGCCCTCGAGGTGGCGCCCCGCTCGCTGATCATGGTGGAGACGGATGCGCCGTACCTCACTCCGACCCCGTTCCGTGGCCGTCCGAACGCCCCGTACCTGATCCCGCACACCTTGCGCGCCATGGCGGCGCACCTCGGCACGGACGTGTCGATGCTCGCCGCCCAGATCTCCTCCAACACCGAGCTGGTCTACGGGCGTTGGGAAGACGACCCGGTGCAGGCCTCATGAGCGTGACCGACGGCGGCGACGCATCCGGCACATCCGTCACCCTGCTCGGTCCGGCCGAGATCCGCGATCTCGCCGCTCTGCTCGACCTCACCCCCACGAAGAAGCTGGGCCAGAACTTCGTGATCGACGCGAACACGGTGCGCAAGATCGTGCGCGTCGCGGGCGTCGAGGCGGATGACGTGGTGCTCGAGGTCGGGCCCGGACTCGGATCGCTGACGCTCGGCCTGCTCGAGGCCGGCGCGGAGGTCGTGGCGGTCGAGATCGACCGGCGTCTCGCCGAGCAACTGCCGTTGACCGTGTCGCAGCTGGCTCCGGATGCCGCGCTCACCGTCGTGCGCGACGACGCGTTGCGCATCCTCTCGCTCCCGTCGTCGCCGTCGCGACTCGTGGCGAACCTGCCCTACAACGTCTCGGTGCCGGTGTTGCTGCATCTGCTCGAGCACTTCCCGTCGATCTTGTCGGGCGTGGTGATGGTGCAGGCCGAGGTGGGGCACCGCTTGGCGGCCGAGCCCGGATCGAAGGTCTACGGATCGCCGAGCGTGAAGGCGGCCTGGTACGGCAATTGGCGCACCGCGGGCAACGTCAGTCGGCAGGTGTTCTGGCCGGTGCCGAACGTCGACTCCGTGCTCGTGGGGTTCTCCCGCGTCGGAACGGGGCTCGACACCGAGGAGCTGCGGGTGCGCACCTTCGAGATCGTCGACGCGGCGTTTCAGCAGCGGCGCAAGATGCTGCGGCAGGCCCTCTCGGTGGTGCTGGGCGACTCGGCGAGGGCGTCGGAGGTGCTCACCGAGGCCGGCGTCGCCCCCACCGCCCGCGGCGAAGAGCTGACGGTGCACGATTTCCTGGCGGTGGCGCGGGCGTCGCTGGCCGCCGAGGCCGCTGAGGGCGCCGACGGCGCCGAGGACGCGGGGGAGTAGCGGCGCAGCATCGCCCGCGCGTCCGGAATTCGACGTCATCTGGCGGTCGGTGGTGGGCGGCGCGGCTCTCGTCCGTGTGAGGATCGACGCGTGACCTCGAACACCGCCGCCCCGTTCCCGGTTCGTCTCGCCACCCTGCAGTGGGGCGAGACGGATGCTCGACCCACCGCCCTGCTCCTGCACGGCCTCACCTCCGCCGCCGGAACGTGGTGGCGGGTGGCGAGTGCGCTCGCGGCATCCGGGTGGTCCGTCACCGCACCCGACCTCCGCGGCCACGGCGCGTCGCCGCGCACGCTCACCTACCGCCTCGCGGACTACACGGCCGATGTCGTGAACCTCGAGCCCGCGGGGGCTCACCGTCCCTGGGACCTCGTCGTGGGGCACTCCCTCGGCGGCGCCGTGGCGACGGTCGCCGCCGAGGCGAACCCGGACTGGACGCGGGCCATCCTGCTGCTCGATCCCGTGTTGCGCATGCCCGACGAGCAGCACGACGCCGTGGTGGCCGATCTGCTCGGCGACCTCGACCGTCTCGACGCCGACGAGTTGCTGCGCGCGAATCCGCGCTGGCACACTGAAGACGCGGTGCAGAAGGTCAACGCCGCCCGCGTGGTCAGCCCGTTCGTCGTCGAGCGCACCGTGCGTGACAACGGGAGCTGGCATCTCGAGCCGGTGGCCGCACGCATCCGTCGGCGCGTCCGCGTCCTGGGCGCCGACCCTCGGCTGGGCGCTTCGTTCACGGCAGCGGAGGGGGAGCGGCTCACCGCTGCATCACCCGAGTCGTTCTCCGCGGCGATCGTCGAGGGCGCGGGCCACTCGATCCAACGCGACGATGCCGATCGCGTGGTGGCCGAGGCGCTCGCACTGATCGCCGCCGACCGACCCTGAAGGCGCCTGATCGACCCCTGAATGGGGGAAGACGGCTCGTGGGATAGGTTGGATGCATGACCACTCGGGGCCTAGAGAAGACCGTGCACGTACGGGCCCCGGGCAAGATCAACGTGTTCCTCAAGGTCGGCGCGGTGATGGACGACGGATACCACGACGTCGCCACCGCCTACCAGGCCGTCTCCCTCTACGAAGACGTCTACGCCTCCCCGGCGAGCGACTTCTCGGTGCGCTTCGGCGGCCACATCGACACCAGCGGGCTGGAGACGGATGGCTCGAACCTCGCCATGCGGGCCGCTCGACTGCTGGCGCGCAAGACCGGGTTCCGCGGCGGCGTGAGTCTCGCCATCGACAAGAACGTGCCCATCGCCGGCGGCATGGGCGGCGGGTCCGCGGATGCCGCGGCGACCCTCCTGGCCTGCGACGCCCTCTGGGGGACGGATGTCGGCCGCGAGGAGCTCCTCCTCCTCGCCGCCGAACTCGGCGCCGACGTGCCCTTCGCCTTCACCGGCGGCACCGCGATCGGCACGGGTCGCGGTGATCAGCTGAGCCCGGCCCTCGCGAAGGGCCAGTTCCACTGGATTCTCGTGCTGCCCGACCACGGCCTCAGCACCCCCGAGGTCTACCGCGAGCTCGACCGGCACCGCGAGCGGCACTCGCAGGACATCTTCCCGGCGCAAGGTCAGCCGCTGGTCGACACCGATGTGCTGCAGGCCCTGCGCGCCGGCGATCCGCACATGCTCGCCGAGTCGCTGCACAACGACCTGCAGGCCCCGTCGCTGCATCTCAATCCGGGGCTCGCCGCCATCCTCGAAGTCGGTGAGGCGAACGGCGCCCTCGCCGGTCTCGTCTCCGGATCGGGCCCGACGGTCGCCTTCCTCACCGCCGACATCGACAGCGCCCTCGAGTTGCAGATCGCCCTCTCCGCGGCGCGCTACCACGTGGTGCGGGTCACCGGCCCGGTCGCCGGCGCCCGCATCGTCGGCGACTGAGTCGGCCTCGCGCGAGCCGCCGCGATCCGTTCCGGGCCCCTCGCTAGAGTGACGCCATGCGCACAGTGTTCGGGGTCATCCGCGTCATCGCGGCCGGGGTCATCATCGCCGCGATCGTCGGCCAACTGATCTACAGCCTCGAGGTCACGCCCGACGTGCCCTTCTTCCTCGTGAACTTCTTCAGCTACTTCACCATCCTCTCGAACGCGCTCGCCGCCATCGCGCTGCTGATCGGGGCGTACTACTCGTTCACCGTGCGGCGCGATCCGCCCTGGTACAACCTGTCGCTGGCGGCCGTGGTGACCTACATGGCCACCACCGGGGTGGTCTACAACCTTCTGCTGCGCAACATCACGCTCGAACAGGGGCGCACGCTGGCCTGGTCGAACGAGGTGCTCCACCTCATCGCGCCGATCTACATCGTGGTGGTGTGGATCCTCACGCCCGGCAAGTCGCCGCTGAAGTGGACCTCGATCTGGGCGATCATCGCGTTCCCGCTGGTCTGGGCGGTGTACACGATGATCCGCGGACCGATCGTGGGCTGGTATCCGTATCCGTTCCTCAATCCCGCGCAGCCCGGGGGATACGGGGCGGTCGTCGTCTACGTCGTCGCCATCGCCGGGTTCATCGGTCTGATGGCCTGTGCCGTCATCGGGCTCAGCCGCACCCGCATCCTCCGCAGCTGACCGCGCTCCGGGGCTACCATCGGTGCCATGGTCGATTACCGTGACCCCGGCGCGCTCGAGTTCGACGCCGTCATCCTGCGCGACACGGATGTCGCGAACTCCAGCGCCTGGGTGGCCTTCCCCCACAGCGTGCCGGAACTCTTCGGCGTCAAGGGTCGCGTGCCCGTCGTCGCGACCTTCGACGGCGAACCCTACCGCGGCTCCCTCATGAAGATGGGGGCCGGCGACACCCACCTGCTCGGGATGCTCCGGGAGATCCGCGAGAAGATCGGCAAGGAGCCCGGCGACACGGTGCACGTCACCCTCCGGTTGGACACGGCACCGCGCACGATCGAATTGGCAGCCGATGCGCGCGCCGCTCTCGACGAGTCCGGGCAGGCCGCCATGTTCGATCGCCTGAGCTACAGCCATCAGCGCGAATACCAGCAGTGGATCGAGGGAGCCAAGCGTCCCGAGACCCGGGCGTCGCGCATCGAGAAGATGACCGAGATGCTCTCCACCGGCACCCGCCTCAAGTGAAGTCGACCGGGTAGCCGGTTGCCCCAGTGCCGCCCCGGGGTTCAGGCGGGGAAGCGCGGGTCGTACGGGTCGGGGGAGTCGACGGCGGTGGCATCCGTCACCGGTGCTGCCTCGTCCACCCACCGGGTGAGCTCGGCGCCGCTCAAGACGGTGGGGCGCGGGCCGGCGGGATCGTCCTCGTCGTTGTCGTTGTCGTCGAGGAGGTCCGGATGTTCCGCCACGGCGAGCGACGAGTCGCTCGCGAAGACCACCACGTTGTCGACCGGCGGATGCCCGTACGGCCGGGTGTCGAGCACCACGGCGACGTTCCCGAACAGCGCGGCGAGCGTCGCCGCCTGACCGCGTGCATATTCGAACGCGCCGCCGTCGAGCAGGTTGACGGCCAAGACGCCGCCGGGCGACATCCGCTTCGCCACCAGTGCGTAGAACTCGGAACTCGAGACGTGGGCGGAGACGCGCGCGGCGTCCCAGAGGTCGACGATCGTGAACGGGATGTTGTCCCAGCCCACGTCGGCCGGCGGGGAGGCGGCCAGCTGCCGGGCATCGCCCCAGAGCATCGTCACGTCGGCTCCCTCCGGCAGGGGCAGCGCCTGGAGCACGGCCTCGCCCAGAGCGCGCTCGTACTCCACCACGATCTGCGGCGAGCCGGGACGGGTCGCCGCGACGTAGCGCGGCAGGGTGAGCGCCCCGGCGCCCAGGTGAACCGTGCGCAGCGGCTCTCCCGCGGGCGCGGCGGCGTCGAGCATCCGCGCGATGTGGCGCACGTAGGGATAGTCGAGCAGCTCGGGGTAAGCGAGCGAAACCCGCGACTGCGGGATGCCGCCGACGATCAGCTCGTAGCTCTGGCTCTTGCGGTAATAGAGCACCAGTTCGGCCCGGTGGTGCGCCAGGTCGAGAGAGAAGGCGCGGCGGTCGGCGTGCATCCGCACAGTCTAGGCGCGGGGTGCGTCGGAGCCGCGCGGGGCCACCTCCCGAGTGGAGCGGGTAACCTCGACGGGTGGCTCATCTCCTGGGCGCTGAGGCGCTCCATCTCGAATACCCGACCCGAGTCATCTTCGACTCCGTCACGCTGGGCCTGAACGAAGGTGACCGCGTCGGCATCGTCGGCCGCAACGGCGACGGCAAGTCGACCCTGCTGAAACTCCTCGCCGGGCGCATCGAACCCGACGGAGGTCGCGTCACCCGACGCCGCGGCGTCACGCTCGGCATGCTCGACCAGGCCGACACCGTCGACTCCGCGCTCACCGTCGCACAGGCCGTGGTGGGCGACATCGATGAGCACGTCTGGGCGGGCGACGCCAAGATCCGCGACGTCATCGGCGGACTCCTCTCCGACTTCGACTGGAACGCCGTCGTCGGCACCCTCTCCGGCGGTCAGCGCCGCCGCGTCGCGCTCGCGGCGCTGCTGGTAGGCGACTGGGACGTCATCTTCCTCGACGAGCCCACCAACCACCTCGACGTCGAGGGCATCGCCTGGCTCGCCGAGCACCTCAAGCGCCGCTGGCCGGCCGGCAGCGGAGGACTCGCGGTCGTGACCCACGACCGGTGGTTCCTCGACGAGGTATCCACGGCCACCTGGGAGGTGCACGACCGCATCGTCGAGCCGTTCGAGGGCGGCTACGCGGCCTACATCCTCCAGCGCGTCGAGCGTGACCGGATGTCGGCGGCCACCGAATCGAAGCGCCAGAACCTCATGCGCAAGGAGCTCGCGTGGCTCCGCCGAGGCGCTCCGGCCCGCTCCACGAAGCCCAAGTTCCGGATGGACGCCGCCGCCGAGCTCATCGCCGACGAGCCGCCGCCCCGCGACACCGTCTCGCTCACGCAGATGGCCACCGCCCGCCTCGGAAAAGACGTCGTCGACCTGCTCGACGTGTCCGTCTCCTTCGACGACAAGCTCGTGCTGAAGGATGTCGAGTGGCGCATCGCCCCCGGCGAGCGCACCGGCATCCTAGGCGTGAACGGCGCCGGCAAGAGCACGCTCCTCGGTCTCGTCACCGGCACCGTCCAGCCCACGACCGGGCGGGTGAAGCAGGGCAAGACCGTCAAGATCGCGAGCCTCACCCAGCAGCTCTCCGAGCTCGAGGACGTCTGGAACGACCGGGTCAGCGAGGTCATCGGGCGCCAGCGCTCGTCGTACGTCGCGGGCGGCAAGGAACTCACTCCCGGACAGCTGCTCGAACGCCTCGGCTTCACCAGCGCACAGCTCTCCACCCCCGTGAAAGACCTGTCCGGCGGTCAGAAGCGCCGCTTGCAGCTGCTGCTCATCCTGCTCGACGAGCCGAACGTGCTCATCCTCGACGAGCCCACCAACGACCTCGACACCGACATGCTCGCGGCCCTCGAAGACCTGCTCGACTCCTTCCCGGGCACGCTGCTCGTGGTCTCGCACGACCGGTACCTGATCGAGCGCGTCACCGACCAGCAGTACGCGGTGCTCGACCACAAGTTCCGGCACCTGCCGGGGGGCCTCGAGCAGTATCTGGCGCTCCGCAAGTCGGGGGCGGCATCCGCTGCCACCGCCGCGTCGGATCAGAAGGCGACGGATGCCCGTGCCGCCGAGGCCGCGAAGCCCACCCTGAACGGCGCCGAGCTCCGCAACGCGCAGAAGGAACTGGCCTCGCTCGAGCGCAAGATCGCGAAGTACACCGAGCAGATCGATGCGCTGCACGTGAAGATCGCGGAGCACGACCAGTCCGACTACGTCGGCCTCGGCACCCTCACCGCCGAGGTCGCTCCCCTCGAGCGCCAGATCGCCGAATTCGAGACCCGCTGGCTGGAACTCTCCGAACTCCTCGGCTGAGGCGGCTCAGGCCATGTCGAGGGAGAGGCGGCGGAGGAGGCCGGCCAGGCGGTCCTGATCGGCCTTGGACAGGCCTGCGAGCAGCTCGGTCTCGGCAGCCACGAGGTGGGAGATCGCGGCGTCGACCCGGTCGCGCCCCTCGTCGGTCATCGACACCAGCACGCCGCGCCCGTCGTTCGGATGCGTGCGCCGCTCCACGAGACCGCGCCGCACCATCCCGTCGATCCGGTTGGTCATCGTGCCGCTGGAGACGTAGGTCTGCTCGAGCAGTGCCTTCGGGCTGAGCTCGTGCGGATAGCCGGCCCGGCGCAGAGCGGCGAGCACGTCGAACTCCCACGGCTCGAGATCGGCCGTGGCGAACGAGGCGCGACGCGTCTTCTCCAGCTGCTTCGCCAGTCGGGTCACACGCGACAGGATCTTCAGCGGTGAGAAGTCGAGACCGGGGTGCTCGCGCATCCAGGCTTCGACGATCTCGTCGACCGTGTCGCGGCTTTCCCTGGCGTTCATCCCTCCATTATCCTCGCGGCCGTCGCTTCGTGACGGTGCGCGTCTGGCAGACTTGTTCTCTGCCGGTGCGTCCGGTGGTCCGCCTTGGTGTAATGGCAGCACGACAGCCTTTGGAGCTGTTAGGTCCAGGTTCGAGTCCTGGAGGCGGAGCGTGGTGAATTGATCCGGTGGATCAATTCATCGCGCTCCGAAAGGCGGCAGCCTTCACTCAGGCAAAAGGAGATCCGCACTTGACTGACGAAAGACTCGCCATCGTGGTCCTGGCAGCGGGCCAGGGGACGCGCATGAAGTCCCGCATCCCCAAGCTCCTCCACGAGATCGCGGGTGTGCCGCTCATCGGGCACGTGCTCGCGACCGCGGGACAACTGGATGCCGCTTACACCGTCACCGTGGTGCGGCACGAACGTGATGCCGTGCAAGAAGTCGTGCACGACCACTTCCCCAGCTCGCTGATCGTGGACCAGGACGAGGTGCCCGGCACGGGCCGTGCGGTCGAGCAGGCCGTCGCCGCCCTCCCCGCCGACTTCGAGGGCGACGTGCTCGTCGTGAGCGGCGACGTTCCGCTGCTCGACGCCGCGACACTCGGGCAGCTGATCGAAGCGCACCGCGCGAGCCGCGCCACGGCGACACTGCTGTCGGCCGTGCTCGACGAGCCCGCCGGCTACGGCCGCATCGTGCGCACCGGCGACGGCATGCTCGACCGCATCGTGGAGCACAAGGACGCGACCGACTCCGAACTCGCCATCCGCGAGATCAACGCGGGCGTCTACGTCTTCGGCCTCTCCGAGCTCCGCGACCAGCTCGCGCAGGTCACCACCGCGAACGCGCAGGGCGAGAAGTACCTCACCGACGTGATCGGACTCCTCCGCCGCGCCGGTTCCGACGTCGCGGCCATGCCCGTCAGTGAGCCGTGGCTGGTCGCCGGCATCAACGATCGCGCCCAGCTGGGCGAAGCGGCCGCCAAGCTCAACGCCCTCATCGTGCGCGGCTGGCAGCTCAACGGCGTCACGGTGGTCGACCCCGCGACGACCTGGATCGACCTCAAGGCGAGCCTCGCCGAAGACGTCACCATCCTTCCGGGCACCCAGATCAAGGGCGCCACGAGCATCGCCCGCGGTGCCACCGTCGGCCCCGACAGCACCCTCGTCGACTGCGAGGTGGGCGAGAACGCGGTCGTGAAGCGCACCGACGCGACGCTCTCCGTCATCGGCGCCGGCGCATCCGTGGGCCCGTTCTCCTACCTGCGGCCGAACACGGTGCTCGACGCCGACGGCAAGATCGGTACCTTCGTCGAGACGAAGAACTCGCACATCGGCGCCGGCAGCAAGGTGCCGCATCTGTCCTACATCGGTGACACGGAGATCGGCGTCGGCTCCAATGTGGGCGCCGGAACGATCACCGCGAACTACGACGGCGTCAACAAGAACCGCACCCAGGTGGGCTCGCATGTGCGCACCGGGTCGCACAACGTGTTCGTCGCCCCGGTTAGAATCGGAGATGGCGCCTACACGGGTGCAGGGACGGTCGTCCGTAAAGACGTCCCGTCCGGTGCGCTCGCGATCACCGTGGCTCCTCAGAGGAACATGGCCGGCTGGGTCGAACAGAACCGGCCCGGAACGGATGCGGCGACGGCGGCGCAGGCGGCCGGGTCGCGGTCCGATTCCGCGGCCGAATAGCCCAACAAGAGCGGAGAACAGTGTCCGGAATCAAGGCCAGCGGAGAGAAGAGCCTCGTCGTCGTCTCGGGGCGAGCGCATCCGAAGCTGGCGCAGGACATCGCTGCCGCTCTCGGCACCGACCTCGTCGACACGGAGGCGCGCACCTTCGCCAACGGCGAGCTCTACATCCGCTACGGCGAGAGCGTGCGCGGCTGCGACGCGTTCGTCATCCAGTCGCACACGGCCCCGATCAACGAGTGGCTGATGGAGCAGTTGATCATGGTCGACGCGCTGAAGCGGGCCTCGGCCAAGCGCATTACCGTGGTCGCCCCCTTCTACCCCTACGCCCGGCAGGACAAGAAGGGTCGCGGCCGTGAGCCGATCTCGGCCCGGCTGGTGGCCGATCTCTTCCTCGCCGCGGGCGCGAACCGCATCATGTCGGTCGACCTGCACGCGGCCCAGATCCAGGGCTTCTTCGACGGCCCGGTCGACCACCTCTTCGCCATGCCGGTGCTGCTCGAGCACATGCGCAAGTCGCTCGACCCCGCGACCCTCACGGTCGTGAGCCCCGACATGGGCCGGGTGCGGGTGGCGGATGTCTGGAGCGACAAGCTCGGCGTGCCGCTCGCCATCATCCACAAGCGTCGTGACCCCCGCGTGCCGAACCAGGTGAGCGTGCACGAGATCGTGGGCGACGTGTCGGGTCGCGTGTGCCTGCTGGTCGACGACCTGATCGACACCGGCCGCACCATCGTGGCGGCCGCGGAGGCGCTCAAGGCCAATGGCGCGATCGGGGTCGTGGTGGCGGCGACGCACGCCGTGTTCTCCGACCCGGCCACCGAGATCCTGCAGTCGTCGTTCATCGACCAGGTGGTCGTCACCGACACCCTTCCGCTGCCGCCCGAGAAGCACTGGGACAGATTGACCGTGCTGCCGATCGCCCCGCTGATCGCGCGGGCCATCAACGAGGTCTTCTCCGACGGCTCGGTCACCACGATGTTCGACGGTGACGCGTGAGCGGCGCCGCGGCGGCGACGCCCACCCTCGAGGCCTTCACCCCGGCCGACGGCTCGATCACGATGTTCTCGACCAGCTGGTGCGGCTACTGCGCGCGCCTGAAGAAGCAGCTCGACGCATCCGGAATCGGCTACACCGAGGTGAACATCGAGGAGGTCGACGGCACGGCGGAGCTCGTGGCCTCGGTCAACGGCGGCAACCAGACGGTGCCCACGGTGGTGTTCCCCGACGGCTCCACCGCCACCAACCCCTCGGCTCGCGACGTGGCGGCCCGTCTTGGCTGATCGCACTCCCTGGTCGCTCTCCGGCGCGCTCCGCGGCATGTTCGCGAAGCGCACCATCGACGACGAGACCTGGGAAGACCTCGAAGACGCCCTGATTAAGGCCGACTTCGGCCCGGCGATCACGGATGACGTGGTCGAAGACCTGCGGGCGAAGGTGCAGCGCTACTCGACGACCGACCCGAAAGACCTGCAGCGGATGCTCCGCGAGTCGATCGAGGAGCGGCTCGCGAAGTACGACCCCACGCTGAAACTCACGGAGCGCCCGGCCGTGGTGCTCGTCGTGGGTGTGAACGGCGTGGGCAAGACCACGACGATCGGCAAGTTCGCCCGGTTCCTCAAGACCTACAACCGGACGGTCGTGGTCGGCGCGGCCGACACCTTCCGCGCGGCCGCGGTGGAGCAGCTGGCGACCTGGGCCGAGCGGGCGGGAGCCGATGTGGTGCGGCCGCAGCACGAGGGACAGGACCCGGCATCCGTCGCCTTCCAGACCATCGAGCAGGCGAAGGCGCGCGGCACGGAGATCGTGCTGATCGACACCGCCGGCCGGCTGCAGACCAAGGGCGGCCTGATGGACGAGCTGGGCAAGATCCGGCGCGTCATCGAGAAGCAGGCGCCCGTGGCCGAGGTGCTGCTCGTGCTCGACGCCACGACGGGGCAGAACGGGCTCGCGCAGGCGGATGCGTTCATCCAGCACGCGGGGGTCACCGGTCTCGTCATCACGAAGCTCGACGGATCGGCCAAGGCCGGGTTCGTGCTCGCCGTGCAGGAGAAGACGGGCATCCCCATCAAGCTCGTGGGCCAGGGCGAGGGCATCAACGACCTGACCGGCTTCACCCCGCACGTGTTCGCCCAGAACCTGGTCGGCTGAGGCGCAAGGCGGCATGGTCGGCTGAGGTCGCTGGCGCGGCCTCGACCTCACCCTGGGTCGTCGACAACGGCCAGTTGCCTTCCTCTCGGCAGGTGTCAGCGCGCCAGGAATCGGCGGAGGGCCGGGAGGGCCTCCGGGTGCCGGGGTGTGTCGGCATGTGTGGCGCCGTCGAGCACCACGAGTTCGGCTCCCGGAACCAGGCCGTGTACGTAATGGGCTGAGCGCAGGCGCTCGGGGTCGCGGGTGCCGGCCAGGAGCAGCACGGGCATCCGCAGTGCGGCGAGCTGCGCATCCGGCACCCGTGGCTCCCGTTCGGCTGCCCGCATGTACGCCGCTAGTGCCGTGGCATCGTTGGCGGCGAAGGCCGAGCGGGTGACGGGGTCGAGCGGGTGGCCGGAGGCGCGCTCCCATTCGCTGAGGAAGGCCGCCATGCCGCCGTTCTCGAGCGCGGCGAGGCTGCCGGGGAAGAACACGCGGTCGAACACCCCCGCTCCCGTGGCGGGAGCCCCGGCGATGCTGGTCAGCGAGACCAGGCGATCCGGATGCGCCGCCGCGAGCGAGAAGGCCACCCGGCCACCCAGAGAATAGCCCGCGACGTGAGCCGCGCCGATGCCGACGGCGTCGAGCACCGCGAGCACGTCGCCGAGGAACAACGGCATCGAGTACGCAGCCGATGCGTGCGGTTTGTCGCTGCGCCCGTGTCCGCGGAGGTCGAGCGTGATGAGGGCGCGTTCGGGCGCGAGGGCACGCAGATAGCCGAATCCCCGCCAGATGGCCTGCGAGAGAGCGGTGCCGTGCACGAGCGCGATGGGTGCGGCATCCCGGGCCGCTTCGGGGCCGGCCGGCGTGGTGCGGTAGGCGATTCGCGCGCCGTCGGACGGGTTGATCGCGTAATCCACGTCATCACGCTATCGCGCGCCCGCGGGCCAGCGCTTGCCAGGTGGCATCTTGATTGGCTCTAACTCTGGCTGAATGATTGAGCCAATCAAGTAATCACAACCAATTGGACTGCTGTACCGGTCTGATGCGGACGCATGGAGGTGCGCACATGGTCATCTTGCTGGTCCTACTCGGCATCGGCGCCGTCATCGGCATCGTCGCGACGGTCGTCGACCTGCGCCGCGACAGCTATCGCCGGATCCCGAACCGGCCCGAGCACGACTTCGGCCCGATTCGGGAGGAGCAGAGCGCTACGAGATCCCATTAGAGGCTTCGTGTCACGCAGCTCCTCCCGAAAGGGAGGACGGCTCAGAGTCCCTGGGCGAGGCGGTAGTAGGCCTGGTTCCAGCGGACCTCGTTGGCGAAGCCCTTCAGGGTCGTGTCGGCGTCGATGGTGAGCAGCTCGGTCTTCGCGATCGCCGCGAAGTCCTCGAACACCTCGATGCCCACGGCCGTCGACATGACCGTGTGATGGGCGGCTCCGGCGGTCAGCCACGCCGCCGCCGAGACGGCGAAGGAGGGCGCGGGACGCCAGACAGCCCGACCCACGGGCAAGTGCGGCAGCGGCGCGCGCGGCTCCACGACCTCGACCACGTTCGCCACGAGGCGGAAGCGATCGCGCATGTCGCTCATCGCCACCACGACGGCGGGGCCGGGATCGGCCGTGAACACGAGCCGCACCGGGTCGTCCTTGCCACCGATGCCGAGCGGGTGCACCTCGAGTGAGGCGCGAGCGGTCGTGAGCGAGGGGCTGACCTCGAGCATGTGCGCGCCCAGGATGGTCTCCGCGCCTTCGACCAGGTCGTAGGTGTAGTCCTCCATCAGCGACGCGCCGCCGGGGAGCCCGGCGCCCATGACGTTCGCGGCCCGCACGAGGATCGCGGTCTTCCAGTCGCCCTCGGCGCCGAAGCCGTAGCCCTCGGCCATCAGTCGCTGCACGGCCAGGCCGGGCAGCTGCTTCAGTGCACCGAGGTCTTCGAAGCTCGTCGTGAACGCGCCGAAGCCGCCCTCTTCGAGGAAGGAACGCAGGCCGATCTCGATCGCCGCGCCGTCGCGCAGAGACTGGTGCCGCTCGCCGCCCGCCCGCAGTTCGGGCACGACGTCGTAGAGCTCCTCGTACTCGGCGACGAGAGCATCCACCGCCGCGACATCCGCTTCGGCGACGGCCACCGCATCGGCGAGTTCGTTCACGCCCCAGGTGTTGACCTGCACGCCGAACCGGATCTCGGCCTCGGTCTTGTCGCCTTCGGTCACCGCCACGTACCGCATGTTGTCGCCGAAGCGGGCGAGCTTGAGGGTCTTGACGGCCTGCCATCCGGCTGCAGCCCGCGACCAGTCGGCGATCTGCTGCTGCACGAGCGGGTTGGAGGCGTGCCCCACCACGGTCTTGCGCGCGACGCCCAGGCGGGTCTGGATGTAGCCGAACTCGCGGTCGCCGTGCGCGGCCTGGTTGAGGTTCATGAAGTCGAAGTCGATCTCGGCGTAGGGCAGCTCGACGTTCGCCTGGGTGTGCAAGTGCAGCAGGGGCTTCTGCAGGGCGTCGAGTCCGGCGATCCACATCTTCGCGGGGCTGAACGTGTGCATCCAGGCGACGACGCCGATCACCTTGTCGTCGGCGTTGACCTCGAGCGCCGCACGACGGATCGACTCCGAATCCTTGAGAACCGGCTTCCAGACGATCTTCACCGGAATGACGGATGCGTCGTCGAGCGTCGCCACGATCTCCTGCGACTGCGCGGCGACCTGGCGGAGGGTCTCCTCGCCGTACAGGTTCTGGCTGCCGGTGAAGAACCAGATCTCGTAGGGGGCCAGGGAGGTTTCGAGCTTACTCAATTGAGGGATCCTGTCGGGTCTTGTCCGTAGACGTTCTGGTAGCGGTTGAAGAGGGAGTCGATTGCGGCGGGGGCGATGGGCGCCGGTTCACCGAGCTGTCGGGAGAGGTGCACGGTGCGGGCGACGTCTTCGGTCATGACGGCGGCCTTCACGGCGTCGCGGGCATCCTTGCCGATGGTGAACGGGCCGTGGTTCTTCATGAGCACGGCGCGCGAGCGGTGGTTCTTCAGGGTGTCGACGATGCCGCGGCCGATCGAGTCGTCGCCGATGACGGCGAACGGGCCCACCGGGATCTCGCCGCCGAACTCGTCGGCCATCGCGGTGATCACGCAGGGGATCGCCTCGCCGCGCGCCGCCCAGGCCACGGCGTAGGGGGAGTGCGTGTGCACGACCCCGCCCACCTCGGGCATGTTGCGGTAGACGTAGGCGTGCGCGGCGGTGTCGCTGCTCGGCGACCGGTCGGAGCCGGGGGTGCCCGCCACGACGGTGCCGTCGAGGGTGCAGAGGATCATGTTCTCGGGGGCGAGGTCGTCATAGTCGACGCCCGAGGGCTTGATCACGAAGAGGTCGGCGCCGGGCACGCGGCCCGAGACGTTCCCGCCCGTCCACATCACGAGGCCGTACTGGGTGAGTTGGGCGTGCAGGGCGGCGACCTCCGCGCGTACGCGGTCGATCGCCTCCTGCAGGGCGGGGTCGGTGGAGAGGGCGGATGTCACGCGGGCGTTCCTTTCAGGGGGAGGGCGTCGACCGCCGCTCGTTCGACGGCGAGGCCGGCGCGGTAGCGGTCGAGATAGGCGGCGAAACCGGCGACGTCGGCCGGATCGGGGTCGGTGGTCTGGATGCCGGCGCCGGCGAAGACGCGATCGCGCAGGTAGGCGTCGAGTCCCGAGGCAGCTGCACTCCCGGCGCTCGCGGCCGGGTCGGGCTCGTCGGCGTCGGCGCTGGCTTCGGACACGTACGTGACGTACGACGCCAGTACGGCGATGCCCCAGGCGCCTCCTTCGGATGCGGTCTCGGCGACCGCGACGGGGGCGTCGAGTGCTCCGGCGAGGAACCGCTGGGCGACGCCGGCCGTGCGGAACAGGCCGCCGTGGGCGAACATCCGGTCGAGGGTCGCGCCTTCGTCGGCGAGCACGCGCATGCCGAGGGCGAGCGTGCCGAACACGCCGTAGAGCTGGGCGCGCATGAAGTTGGCCAGGGTGAAGCTGCTGTCGGGGGCACGCACCACCAGGGGGCGGCCCTCGCTGAGGCCCGCGATCGGCTCGCCCGCGAGGTGGTTGTAGGCGAGAAGGCCGCCGGCATCCGCGTCGCCGTCGAGCGCCTCGCGGAACAGCACGTCGAACACCGCGTCGGAGTCGGCGGAAGCTCCGGCGCCGCCGGTCTCCGGAGCCCGACCGGACGCGGAGGCGGCCGAGAAGCGGCCGAAGAGCCCTGCCCACGCGGCGAGCTCGCTCGCCCCGTTGTTGCAGTGCACCATCGCGACCGGGTCGCCGGCCGGCGTGGTGACGAGGTCGAGCTCGTGGTGCACGTGCTCCAGCGGCCGCTCCAGGACCACCATGGCGAAGATACTCGTGCCCGCGCTGACGTTTCCGGTGCGCGGTGCCACGGCGCCGGTGGCGACCATCCCCGTGCCGGCGTCGCCCTCGGGCGGGCAGAGCACGACGCCGGGGCGCAACGTGCCGCTCGGGTCGAGCAGGGCGGCGCCCTCGGCTGTGAGGTGCCCGGCCGGACGTCCGGCCACCAGCACGTCGGGCAGCAGCTCGGCGAGCTTCAGGCCGGGCGCGGACTCGGCGACCAGGTCGTCGTAGCGTGCGACGAGTTCGGCGTCGTAGTCGTGGGTGGCCGCGTCGATGGGGAACATGCCCGACGCGTCACCGACACCGAGCACGCTGCGCCCGGTGAGCCGCCAGTGCACGTACCCGGCGAGGGTCGTGAAGTGACGGAGCTGCGCGACGTGCGGCTCCTGGTCGATCACGGCCTGGTGCAGGTGGGCGATCGACCAGCGGAGCGGGATGTTGACGCCGAAGAGTTCGCTCAGTTCGGCCGCCGCGGGTCCGGTGGTGGTGTTCCGCCAGGTGCGGAACGGGACGAGCAGCTCGCCCGCGCCGTCGAAGGCGAGGTAGCCGTGCATCATCGCGGAGACCCCGATGGCGCCGAAGGTCTCAGGGCGCACGCCATGGCGCCGCTCGACGTCGGCGACGAGGTCGGCGTAGGCGGACTGGAGTCCCGCCCAGACATCCTCGAGCGAGTAGGTCCACATCCGGTCGACGAACTGGTTCTCCCAGTCGTGGCTGCCGACGGCGAGCACGGTGGAGGGGTCGTCGCCGATCAGGCACGCCTTGATGCGGGTCGACCCCAGCTCGATGCCGAGGGAGGTGCGCCCGGCGAGGATGGCCTCGCGCACGGGATCGGGGGCGACGGGCTCGCTCATGGTGCAGGGACTCCTTCGGCTCACAATGTGATCGCTCACATTTCGCATCGAGCATACGGCACGCACCCTGCTCGCGGGAAGCGCACACCCCACCACCCCCGAACTTCTTGCCCCTTCCCGCCCCAAAATCCGGGTTTTAGGACCGGAGGGGGCAAGAAGTCGGGAGGGTCAGGCGAGGGGAGCGGTCGAGGCGCGCGGAACGAGCACCGGGAGCACGGAGGGCGGGGGCTCGTGCTCGCCGAGGAGGAGGGCGACGCAGCGCCGGCCGGACTCGGCGAAATCCTGCCGCACGGTGGTGAGGGGTGGCAGGTAGTGGGCCGCCTCCGGCGTGTCGTCGAAGCCCACGACGCTGAGCCGCGTCGGCACGTCGAGACCGGCATCGCTCGCAGCATGGAGCACGCCGAGCGCCATCTGGTCGTTCGCGGAGAAGATCGCGGTCGCGCCCCGCTCGATCAGGGCCTGCGCGGCCCGGTATCCGGATGCCGCGCTCCAATCGCCGGTCGCCACGAGGTCGGCCGGCAGCCCCCGAGCTTCGAGTTCGGCGGCGTATCCCGCGCGGCGCGAGGTGGCGTCGATCCAGTCGGCGGGGCCGGCGAGGTGCCCGATCCGGCGGTGTCCGAGGTCGGCGAGGTGGGCGGTGGCGATCCGGGCGCCCTCCACCTGGTCGAGGGCGAGTTCGGAGCTACCGACGGTCGCGAGGGTCTGCAGGGTCACGTAGGGCACGCCGAAGGAGCGGCTCGAGAGGCTCTCCAAGACCTGGATCTGCGGTGCGATCACCACGAGCCCCTCGGCGGAGAGGTCGACCAGATGGTTGATGGCCTCGTCGATCGACGACTGGTCGAGCCCGTCGGCGTTGGCGATGGTGACGCTGTAGCCGCGGCTGCGGGCGGCGGCCTCGACCGCGCTGATGCTCGACGCCGGCCCGTACTCGCCACTGGCGGTGGAGAGGATGCCGATGATGCGCGAACGGCTCGTGACCAGCGCCCGGGCCGCCAGGTTCGGCCGGTAGCTGAGGGCGCGCATCGCGTCGAGCACCTTCTGTCGGGTCGCCGGCCGCACGCTCGGATGACCGTTCAGCACGCGCGAGACCGTCTGATGCGAGACCCCGGCCGCCTTCGCCACGTCGAACACGCTGGCGGCCCGGGGCGCCGTCCGCGACGCGATGCCGGGTGCGCCCTGCGGCGGCCTGGCGTCGTCGGGTGTCGGCTCGGGCGTCATGCGTCGATTATGCCCGCATCCGCCTCGCCGCCCGCGTCACGTCACAGACCCGCGTCACGTCACGGAAGGGGCCGCTGAGTCCGAAGGGTCAGCCGAGAGCGGGAGCGACCGCCCCGCCGGGCGCCGAAACGGGCTGGGTGCCCGCAGCAGGCGGCGCGGCCGGGATGCCGTCGGTCGCCGGCGTTCCCCAGCGCTGCCCCCATGACACGAGCGGCTGCAACGACTGCAGCAGGTCGGAACCCCGTGGCGTGAGCGCGTACCGCACCTGCACGGGCGTGGTGGCGACGACCGAGCGCGACACCAGCCCCGACCGCTCGAGCTCCTTGAGTCGCTGCGCGAGCAACCGGTCCGAGAGCCCCACGACGGAGGCCACGATGTCGCTGAAACGCGAGGCGCCCTGCGCGATGGCGAGCAGGATGCCCGAACTCCACCGCTTGCCGACGAGCTCGACCGACGCGGTGAACCGTCGGCACTCGGCATCGTCGATGTGGTGCCAGGCGGACGAGGATGCGGAGGAATCGGATGAAGTCACTTACCTAGTGTAAGTCACTAACGCCATGTTTGGTCGGGCGTCGGGATCGGCGCATCCTTGTCACATGCCTCATTACGGTCATCGCCTGCAGTTCGGAACCTTCATCACCCCGGTGAACGCCCCGCCGACCGCGCCCGTCGCCCTCGCCCAGCTGAGCGAGCGACTGGGCTACGACCTCGCGACCTTCCAGGACCACCCCTACCAGCCGTCGTTCCTCGACACCTGGACCCTGATGACCTGGGTCGCCGCCCAGACCGAGCGCATCCACATCGCCCCGAACGTGCTCAACGTGCCCCTCAGGCCGCCCGCGGTCACCGCCCGCGCGGCCGCTAGCCTCGACCTGCTCTCCGGCGGGCGCTTCGACCTGGGCCTCGGCGCCGGCGGCTTCTGGGACGCGATCGACGCCATGGGCGGCCGCCGCCTCACCCCCGGCCAGGCCGTCGACGCGCTGAGCGAGGCGATCGACGTCATGCGAGGCATCTGGAACACGGGGGAGCGCGCACCCCTCCGCGTCCCGGGCGACTACCACCGGCTCGACGGCGCCAAGCGCGGCCCGGCGCCCCTCCACCCCATCCCCATCTGGGTCGGCGCGTACAAGCCCCGGATGCTCCGCCTCACCGGCCGCAAGGCCGACGGCTGGCTGCCCTCCCTCGCCTACCTGAAGCCCGGCGACCTGCGCGCCGGCAACGCGGCCATCGACCGGGCGGCGACGGATGCGGGTCGCGATCCGCGCGAGATCCGCCGACTCCTCAACATCGGCGGCCGATTCGGCGCCCCCTCGAACGGCGGATCGGCGATGAGTCCGGCGCTCTCGCTCAGCGAAGGCGGCCAGCTCACGGGTCCGCCGACGCAGTGGGTGGAGCAGCTCCTCCCCCTCGTCGTGGAGGAGGGCATCGGCACCTTCATCCTCGCGGGCGACGACCCGGCCTCGATGCAGCAGTTCGCCGAGGAGGTCGCCCCCGCCCTCCGGCAGGCGGTCGAGCGAGAACTCGGTATCGACAGCACGGTCGAACGCACCGTGCGCAGCTCGATCGCCCTCGCCAAGCGCCGCGACGGGATCGACTACGACTCCGTGCCCGACTCGCTCCGCGACGCCGTGGTCGAACCCGGCGACCTCGACTTCCCGCGCGTGCGCTCGACGTACATGCGCGGCGGTTCGCCCGGACTCGTCTTCCGGGTGAGCACGGTCGAGCAGGTCGTCGAGGCCCTGGCGTTCGCCCGGCGGCATCCGGATGCGCCGCTCGCCATCCGCAGCGGAGGTCACGGCATCAGCGGACGCTCCACCAACGACGGCGGCATCGTGATCGACCTCTCGAAGCTCAACCGGATCGAGGTGCTCGACGAGAGCACACGTCGGGTGCGCATCCAGCCCGGCGCCCGCTGGATGGATGTCGCGGCCGCACTCGCCGAGCACGGCTGGGCGTTGAGCTCGGGCGACTACGGGGGAGTGGGCGTCGGCGGCCTCGCCACGGCCGGCGGGATCGGCTGGCTCGTGCGCGAGCACGGGCTGACCATCGACCATCTCCGCGCGGTCGAGGTGGTGCTCGCCGACGGCAGCGTGGTGCGGGCGAGCGACGACGAGAACGCCGACCTGTTCTGGGCGGTGCGCGGGGCCGGAGCCAACTTCGGCATCGTCGTGTCGTTCGAATTCGAGGTCGACGCCGTCGGCGAGGTCGGCTGGGCCCAGCTCGCCTTCGACGCGAGCGACACGGCGGGCTTTCTGGAGCGCTGGGGCGCCGCCGTCGAGAGCGCGCCGCGCGACCTCACGAGCTTCCTCATCATGGGCGGCCCGCGGCCGGGGCAGCCGGCCATCGCGCAGGTGCTCGCCGTGGTGGACTCCGACGATCCCGAGACGATCATCGACCGCCTGCAGCCGCTCGCCGACACCGCTCCGCTGGTCGATCAGTCGGTGCAGCTGATGCCGTACTCGGCCGTGATGGCGAACGCCCAGGGCGGCGACCACGACGGTCGCGGAGAGCCGGCCTCGCGCTCCGGGCTTCTCGACCACATCACTCCCGAGTTCGCCCAGGCGGCCACGCGGATGCTCGAGACCGGCGCGGTCTACTTCTTCCAGATCCGTTCGGTGGGCGGCGCGGTCGCCGACGTCGATCCGGAGGCCACGGCCTACGCGCACCGCTCGGCGAACTTCTCCGTGGTGGCGTTCGGCTCCCGGCGCGAGCGACTCGACGAGCTCTGGGACGATCTCGCCGAGCACTTCCAGGGTCTCTACCTCAGCTTCGAGACCGACCTGCGTCCCGAACGACTCGACGACGCCTTCCCTCCAGCCACCCTCGCACGCCTTCGTGCGCTGAAGGAAGAGCTCGACCCCGAGCACGTGTTCCGCGACAACTTCGCCGTGGGCCGGGCCGCCCTGCTCTCGTGAGCCGGCCGCGGGTTCAGGACGAACGGATGCGCGCGGCCGCCTCGAGGAGCACGTCCTCCGACCCGGCGTAGATGCCGTCGCGCCGCGGCCAATGGCTGATCACGTCCGTGAACCCGAGCTCGGCGGCACGCCCGGTCGTGTCGTCGAAGGCCCCGATGCTGGCCAGCGAGTACGTCTCCGGGTTGTCGAGCGAGAGCACGCGGCCGATCGAGAGCGGATCGCGGCCGGCGGCCTCCGCGGCGTAGTCGAGCCGCTTCGAGAGCTCGGCGACCGATCGCCACCAGTCCTCGCCCGTCGCACCCTCGGCGCCGGTGGTCACCCAGCTCTGCCCGAAGCGCGCGACGAGCGCGAGCCCTTTCGGGCCGTTCGCGGCCAGCATGAAAGGCATCCGCGGCCGCTGCGCGGGGATTCCCACCATCCGGGCCTCGTGCGCGGTGTACCACTCGCCCGATGCCGAGATGCCGTGCGATCCGGGGTCCTCGAAGCGCAGCAGGTCGTCCAGGACGGTGACGAACTCGGCGAACCGCTCGTGGCGCTGTCGCGGTGTCAGTTGCTCCTGGCCCAGTACGAAGGCGTCGAAGCCGGTGCCGCCCGACCCGACGCCGAGCGTGAACCGTCCGCCCGAGATGTCGTCGACCGTCGCCAGATCCTTGGCGAACGGAACCGGGTGCCGATAATTCGGCGAGGCCACGAAGGTGCCGAGCCGGATGCTCGTGGTCGCCGTCGCTGCGGCGGTCAGCAGCGGAATGGTGGCGCACCACGGCTCGTCGGCCAGTGAGCGCCAGGAGAGGTGGTCGTAGGTCCAGGCGTGGTCGAAGCCGAGCTCTTCGGCCAGCACCCACTTGCGACGTGACTCGGGCCAGGGATCTTGGGGCAGGATGACGATGCCATAGCGCATGGGGTCAGTCTCCACCCACGCCGGGCACCGGGAAGCGCGGGTTCAGGCGCGCTTGGCGTCGGCCTCGTCGAGGGCGAAGTCCTCCTCGAGTTCCTCTTCGCGTTCGGAGACGTCGGGGTTGCGGACGGGATCCGCGACGGCCACTGCGCTGAACGAACCGGTGAGGGTCTCGTCTCCGGCACGGCCGAAGGCGAAGTGGGGCCGGCGGTCGGGGCCGAGGCGCAGCCGGAGCCGGCGGTGCAGGACGAGCCATCCGGCGCCGATGAGGAACGCGGCGACACCCGCTGCGGCGGCCACACCGAGCGCCCACCGCGGACCGAGCGTGTTGGCGATCGCGCCCACCAGCGGTGCGCCGATCGGGGTGCCGCCCATGAAGATCGCCATATAGAGCGCCATCACGCGACCGCGCATGCTCTGGTCGGTCGTGGTCTGCACGGTGCCGTTCGCGGTGGTCATCAGGATCTGCCCCGAGAAGCCGATCAGCACCAGGGCGCCCGCGAACACCCAGTAGCTGGGGGCGAGGGCTGCGCCCAGGGCGCTGAGTCCGAACGCCGCGCTGGCGAGGAAGACGAGCTGCATCCGTGGCCGATCGCGGCTGGCCGACACCAGTGCCCCCGCGACCGATCCGATCGCCATGATCGAGGTCAGCAGCCCGAAGCCGGCCGACCCCTGCCCGAACTCCACCGTCGCCATCGTGGAGGTGAAGATCTGGTAGTTGAACCCGAAGGTGCCGATCACGAACACGATGACGAAGATGATCAGCAGATCCGGCCGCCGCCGCACGTAGCGGAACCCGGCCAGCAGTTGTCCCTTGGCCCGCGGTGCCTGCTTCATCAGCTGGGCGGCCCCGATCCGGATGAACTTCAGCGACACCACCACGGCGGCGAACGTGACGGCGTTGATGACGAAGACCCATCCGGCGCCGATCACGGCCACCAGGAGCCCGGCGATCGCCGGCCCGATGGTGCGCGCCGCGTTGAACGACGCCGAGTTGAGGGCGACCGCGTTCGAGACGTTCGCGCCTGAGACCAGCTCGGCGACGAAGGTCTGCCGCACCGGGGCGTCGATGGCTGAGGCCATGCCGAGCAGCAGGGCGAAGACGTACACGATCCAGAGCTGTGCCGCGCCGGTGAGCACGATGATGCCGAGCGCCGCTCCGAGCACGCCCATCGAGATCTGCGTGGCCATGAGGGTGTGCCGCTTGTTCAGGCGATCGGCGATGAGCCCCGACACCGGCACGAGCAGCAATTGCGGACCGAGTTGGAGTGCCACCGTGATGCCGAGCGCTGCGGCGTCGTGGTCGGTGAGCTCGGTGAGCACGATCCAGTCCTGGGCCGTGCGCTGCATCCAGGTGCCGACGTTCGACACCAGGGCCCCGGCGAACCAGATGCGGTAGTTGATGCTGGAGAGCGAGCGGAACATCGCGCTCATTCGTCGACCATCCGGCGGATCACGGCGGCGGCGCGTTCCAGCACCTCGAGCTCCTCGTCGCTCAGGGAGGCGAGGCGCCGGTCGAGCCAGGCGTCGCGGCGACGGCGCGTCTCGAGCACGACCTCGTGCCCGGCATCCGTCAGTGTCACGAGGACGAGCCGCCGGTCGTCGTCGCTGCGCACACGCACCACGTAGCCCGCGGACTCGAGCGCGTTCAGGGTGCGGTTCATCGAGGGCGGCGTGACGTGCTCGCGAGCGCTCAGGGCCACCGGCGTCATCGGACCGTCACGCAGCACGACCGCCAGCACCCCGGCCTGCGCGTCGGTCAACTCGTCGTCGGCCCGTTCGCGGCGCAGCCGGCGCGACAGCCGCATCGTCGCCGCCCGCAGTTCGCTGCTGAGCGAGCGGGAGGAGGTTTCGACGGCCATGTAGTTAGCATACGCTCATTAGCTTGGCTAATGAAACGGATGCGCGATCCGGCTCCCTCCGCCCCGTCGCCACCCCTCGCCCGACTGTCAGCCCGGACCGGTTAAACTGGATGCACGATGGCTACTTTTGGAACTCTCTCGGACAGGCTCGCCGAAACCTTCAAGAACCTCCGCACGAAGGGAAAGCTGAGCCCCGCTGACGTCGACTCGACCGTTCGCGAGATCCGCCGGGCCCTGCTCGACGCCGACGTCGCGCTCGAGGTCGTCAAGGACTTCACGGGCAAGGTGCGCGAGCGCGCACTCGGCGACGAGGTCAACAAGGCCCTGAACCCTGCCCAGCAGGTGGTGCAGATCGTCAACGAGGAGCTCGTGCAGATCCTCGGCGGAACCCAGCGCCGGCTGGAGTTTGCGAAGAAACCGCCGACCATCATCATGTTGGCGGGCCTGCAGGGTGCCGGTAAGACGACGCTCGCGGGCAAGCTCGCCAAGTGGCTCGCGAAGGACAACCACACGCCGCTGCTCGTCGCCGCCGACCTCCAGCGCCCGAACGCGGTCAACCAGCTGCAGATCGTGGGCGGCCAGGCGGGTGTGCCGGTCTTCGCTCCCGAACCGGGCAACGGAGTCGGCAACCCGGTCAAGGTCGCGAAGGACTCCATCAAGTTCGCCACCGACAAGCTCTACGACACCGTCATCATCGACACCGCCGGCCGTCTCGGCGTCGATGCCGACATGATGAAGCAGGCCGCCGACATCCGCCGGGCCGTCGACCCCGACGAGGTGCTCTTCGTCATCGACGCCATGATCGGACAGGACGCCGTGGCCACGGCCCGCGCATTCCAGGAGGGCGTCGACTTCACGGGCGTGGTGCTCACCAAGCTCGACGGAGACGCCCGCGGTGGTGCGGCCCTTTCCGTCGCGTCGGTCACGGGGCGTCCGATCATCTTCGCGTCGACCGGTGAGACGCTCGACGACTTCGAGCCGTTCTACCCCGACCGCATGGCGTCGCGCATCCTCGACCTCGGAGACGTGCTCTCGCTCATCGAGCAGGCGCAGTCGGCCTTCGACGAGGAGGAGGCGCGCGCGGTCGCGGAGAAGTTCGCCACCGACTCGTTCACGCTCGAAGACTTCCTGAAACAGATGCAGCAGCTGCGCAACGTCGGCTCCATCAAGAAGATGATGGGGATGCTGCCCGGCGCGGGCGGTCTGAAGCAGCAGCTCGAGAACTTCGACGAGAAGGAGATCGTGCGCACCGAGGCGATCATCCAGTCGATGACGAAGGCGGAGCGCCGCAACCCGAAGCTGCTGAACGGATCGCGGCGCCTGCGCATCGCGCGGGGTTCGGGCATGACGGTCACCGATGTGAACTCGCTCATCCAGCGCTTCGAGCAGGCGTCGAAGATGATGAAGACCGTCGCCAAGGGAGGCGTGCCGAACGTTCCCGGCATGGGCCCCATCCCCGGTGCCGGCTTCGGCGGCGGCCGCGGCAAGCAGCAGGCGAAGAAGAAGAGCGGATCGCGCTCGGGCAACCCGGCGAAGCGCGCGGCCGAGAACGCGGCTCGTGCTGCGGGCGAGAAGCCGGCCATCGCGGCCGGAAGCGGTGGGGGAGCGGGCTTCGGACTGGGCGCGAAGGCGGCCGACGGTACCCCGAACCCGAGCCCCGAGGAGCTCGAGGCCCTGCAGCGCTTCCTTCGCTAGCCGGTCGACCCGCCGTTCATCCGGTGGTCATCCGCAGGGCCGGCGGGAAAATAAGCTTGCTGCATGACAACTTCTTCTCGGCCGATCCGGATCGGCGTGCAGATCGCCCCGCAGCACTCGTCCTACCAGACCATCCGCGACACCCTCGCCGAGCTCGAAGACCTCGGCGTCGACATCGCCTTCAACTGGGACCACTTCTTCCCGCTCTCGGGTGAGCCCGACGGCCTGCACTTCGAGGGGTGGACCATGCTGGCGGCATGGGCGGAGCAGACCTCGCGCATCCAGTTCGGTCCGCTGGTGACCTGCAACAGCTACCGCAATCCCGATCTGCTGGCCGACATGGCCCGCACCGTCGACCACATCTCGGCGAAGGACGGTGCCCCGGGCCGCCTCGTCTTCGGCATCGGCTCGGGCTGGTTCGAGCGCGACTACGACGAGTACGGCTACGAGTTCGGCACCCCCGGCACCCGCCTCGACTCGCTCTCCGAGGCGCTGCCCCGGATCGAGGCCCGCTGGGCGAAGCTGAACCCGGCGCCCACCCGTGACATCCCGGTGCTGATCGGCGGTGGGGGTGAGAAGAAGACGCTCCGCATCGTGGCGCAGCACGCCGACATCTGGCACTCCTTCTCCGACACCGCGACCCTCGAGCGCAAGCTCGGCGTGCTCGGCGAGTGGTGCGAGAAGGTCGGCCGCGACCGCTCCGAGATCGAGATCTCCGTGGGCACGCGCGGCGCTCGCGGCGACGCGCTGCCCGACATGGACCGCCAGCTCGAACTCGGCGTCACCCTCTTCACCCTCGGCATCACCGGACCCGACCTCGACATGCAGGGCGTGCGCGACCTGGTGGCCTGGCGCGACGGGGTCAGCTAGCCGAGACCGTGCCGCAGCTCGCGGGTGAGCGACGCCACGACCGCGCGGAGGCTTCCGCCGTTGGCCTCGGCCACCCGGAGCTGGCGCTGGTAGCTCGCGCCGCCGGACAGGATCAGGTTCACCTGGTCGAGTTCGGCGGTGCAGCCCAGCCGCTCCGCGGTGGGCGCGAGGCGTTCGAGTTCGCGGCGCACGGCATCCGTCACCAGTTGCTCGTTGCCGTCGGAGTCGAGGATGATCTCGGCGTCCATGCCGTAGCGGGCGGCACGCCACTTGTTCTCGCGCACGAACCAGGGCTGCATCGTCGGGAGTTCCTCGCCGGCATCCAGTCGCGCCGACATGTCGTCGACGAGGCACTGGATGAAGGCTGCGACCGCCCCGATCTCTTCGGGGCTGGAGAGCCCGTCGCAGGCGCGCATCTCCACGGTGCCCCACTGCGGGCTCGGCCGGATGTCCCAGCGCACCTCGGTGTGGTCGCTGATGACGCCCGTCTTGATGAGGTCGTCGACGTACTCCTCGTAGTTCGCCCAGCTGCCGAACTGGTAGGGGAGCCCCGCCGTCGGAAGCTGCTGGAACATCAGCGCGCGGTTGCTCGCGTACCCCGTGTTCACCCCGCCCCAGAAAGGGCTGGAGGCGCTGAGGGCCTGCAGGTGCGGGTAGTAGTTGAGCAGTGAGTTGACGATCGGAAGCGCCTTCTCGCGGTCGTCGACGCCGACGTGAACGTGGATGCCCCAGATCATCATGTTGCGGCCCCACCACTGGGTGCGGTCGATGAGCTTGTGGTAGCGCTCCTTGTCGGTGACGGTCTGCTCGAACCACTGACCGAAGGGATGCGAGCCGGCGCACATCAGTTCGACGTCGAGCGGGTCGGTGATGGCTCGCACCTCGGCGAGCTGCGCCTGCAGATCGGCGACCGCGTCGGCCACCCGCTCGTGCACCGTCGTCACGAGTTCGACGGTGTTGAGGAGCAATTCGTTGGTGATCTGGGGGTGCGGGGTGCCATCCGGTCCGCGCAGGGTGTCGAGAACCTCCCCGGCCACCGAGACGAGGTCGCCGGAACTCCGCTCGACGAGAGCGACCTCCCACTCGACGCCGAGGGTGGAACGCTTCGACTCGGCGAACGTGATCTGCATGGGAGCCCTTCGGGAATTACCGCTTCTGCCGCGTTATCTGTCAGAATAGCCAGTCGAGTCCATCCTCGCCCGACCCTCTAATCAGGCGGCATGGATTCCCTTAGAGCTTTTGCCGAGTGTGCCCCCACGCTCACGGCTGTCAGTTCGCCCACCTTTACATCACACAGGAGAATTGTGGCTGTCAAAATCCGTCTGAAGCGCCTGGGCAAGATCCGCGCGCCCTACTACCGCATCGTCGTGGCCGACTCGCGCACCAAGCGCGACGGTCGTGTCATCGAAGAGATCGGTCTCTACCACCCGACCGAGGAGCCCTCGGTCATCCAGGTCGACTCCGAGCGTGCCCAGTACTGGCTCTCGGTCGGCGCCCAGCCCACCGAGCAGGTCGCCGCGCTGCTGAAGCTCACCGGCGACTGGGGCAAGTTCAAGGGCGACAAGGACGCCGTGTCGACCGTTCGCGTCAAGGGCGAGAAGGAAGCCTTCGTCGCCGACGAGAAGAAGAAGCCGGTGCTGAAGCCCAAGGCCGAGCCGAAGGCCGCTCCGGTCGAGGAAGCCGCTGTCGAGGCCGAGGCTGCTGCCGACGCCGAGGCTGCCGAGGCGACCGACTCCGAGACGGCTGAGATCGCCGACGCAGCGGACAAGGCCTGACCTTGCTCGCTCCGGCTCTCGAGCATCTCGTCAAGGGGATTGTCGACAATCCCGACGAGGTTCGTGTCATCACGAAGAGCTCCCCGCGCGGCGAGGTCCTCGAGGTGCGTGTGCACCCCGATGACCTCGGCCGCGTGATCGGGCGCTCCGGTCGCACCGCCAAGGCGCTGCGCACCCTCGTCACCGCGCTCGCCGATGGCAAGCGCGTGCGTGTAGACGTGGTGGACACCGATTACTGAGAACAACAAGACCCAACTCCGGGTGGGTCGGCTGCTGAAGGCCCACGGCCTGAAGGGCGCGATCAAACTGGAGCTGTTCACCGACGACCCGGAACGACGTTTCGTTCCGGGCGCGGTGTTCACCCTGCAGGTGCCGACCTCGTCGCCCTGGCACGGCAAATCGCTCGAACTGACCGAGCTGCGCTGGTACAACGGCCATCCGGTGGGCTTCTTCAAGGGCATTCCCGACCGCAGTGCGGCCGAGGGGCTGGTCAAGGCGATCCTCTGGATCGACCTCGACGAGGCGGCCGAGGAGCCCGAGGACGACGCCTGGTACGACCACCAGCTGATCGGCCTCCGCGTCGTGCGTGACGGCCAGCCGGTCGGCACCGTGCGCCTCGTCGAGCACATGCCGGCGCAGGATCTGCTGATCGTGAAGACCGCGGCGGGCGATGTGATGGTGCCGTTCGTCAAGGCGATCGTGCCCTCGGTCGACCTCGAGACGGGCATCGTCACGGTCACGCCGCCGGCCGGCCTCTTCGAGGACCTCCCCGACGAGCCCGAGGCCGCCCCCGCGCCGCCTCCCGCCGAATAACTACGCAAATGAAGAGGACCGACCGCGTATAGCGGGTCGGTCCTCTTCATTTTGGTAGTAACTCATCATCATGATGGTGAGCATGGCTCATCTGCTCGAGATTCTGGCTGCTGCAGGCGGCGTCGCGTCGAACGACTACCTCACCCAGCGCGGCGTCTCGGCGCCCGCCCTCAACAACGCCGTGGCGCGTGGGTCGCTGCTGCGACTCCGCCGCGGCTGGGTGAGCCTCCCCGAAGCGCCGTCCGTCGTGGTGCGTGCGGTGCGCGTGGGAGGCAGACTCTCGTGTCTGACCGTGCTGAAACGCCACGACATATGGTGCGCGACCGACAATCGTCTCCACATCCGCGTACCCGCCGACGCCCAGAACCTCTCCTCTCCCCACGATCGCCGGGTGCCCCTCGGCCGCCCCGATCGTTTCGGCATCGCGCTGCACCGCTCCCATCGTGCTCAGTTCCTTGACGAGCCGGAGGGTCCGGTCGACTCCTTCGCGTGGGCGCTCCTGCACTCGATCACCTGCCAGAGCAAGATCGACGCGATCGTCACTCTCGACTCCGCGCTGAAGCAAGCGCGCATGACCGCAACGGAACTCGAGTTCCTCTGCGCAGACCTGCCGGAGAAGTTTCGCGCCTACCTCGCCCTCACCGACCCGAACGCCGCCTCCGGCCTCGAGACCAAGGCGCGCCTCGGCCTCCGCCGCTACAACATCGCGTCGCGCAGCCAGGTGACGATCCGGGGCGTCGGGAACGTCGACCTCCTCGTCGGCGACCGACTCGTCGTCGAGACGGATGGCCGCGAATGGCACACCAAGCCCGCCGCCTACCTCGAAGACCGCCGCCGCGACCTCGCGCTCACCGAACTCGGTTACCTCGTGCTGCGCCTCAGCTACGCGCAGGTGATGGACGAGTGGGAGCGGGTGGTCGCCGTGATCCGCGCGATCGTCGCCCGAGACGAACACCGGTGGTCGCCGCGTCAGCTCCGAGCAGGTCTGGGCGCCGGCACCGAACTGCTCTGACCCCGCGGTTAGGCTGTGGGGATGCGCATCGACGTCGTCACGATCTTCCCCGAGTTCTTCGACGTGCTCGACATCTCGCTGCTCGGCAAGGCCCGTCAGAGCGGACTCCTCGACGTCTCGGCGCACAACCTCCGCGAGTACACGCACGACCGTCACCGCACGGTCGACGACACACCCTACGGCGGCGGAGCCGGCATGGTCATGAAGCCTGAGCCCTGGGGCGAGGCGCTCGACGACCTGCTCGGCGACGCGAGCCCTCACGCCTCGGGTGACTCCGACGCATCCGCTCCGCTCGTCATCTTCCCCTCGCCCGCCGGCGAAGTGTTCACCCAGAAAATGGCCCGCGAGCTGGCCCATCGCGATCACCTGATCTTCGGATGCGGCCGGTACGAGGGCATCGACCAGCGCGTCTTCGATCACGCCGCCACGCGCGCAGAGGTGCGGCTCGTGAGTATCGGAGACTACGTGCTGAACGGGGGAGAGGTCGCGGTGATGGCGATGATCGAGGCGATCGGGCGCCTCATCCCTGGCGTCGTGGGCAACCCCGAGAGCCTCGTCGAGGAGTCGCACGAAGACGGATTGCTCGAGTATCCGAGCTACACCAAGCCCGCCGAGTGGCGCGGGCTCGAAGTGCCGCCCGTTCTGCTGAGCGGCAACCACAAGGCGATCGACGCGTGGCGCCGCGAGCAGCAGCTCGAGCGCACCCGTCGGGTGCGGCCCGATCTGCTGCCGGTCGAGCCCTCCGAGGAGTAGGCGCTACGACCGCGCCGTGAGCACGAGCGGCCCGTCTTCGGTGATGGCCACGGTGTGCTCCATGTGGGCGCCGTTCGAGCCGTCGGAGGACCGCAGCGTCCAGCCGTCCTTGTCGGTGTAGATCTTGTCGGTCGTCTCGAGGAACCACGGCTCGATCGCGATCACCAGTCCCGCGCGCAAGGGCAGCCCTCGCCCGGCGCGACCGTTGTTCGGCACGTGCGGGTCGCCGTGCATGGTCCGGCCGACGCCGTGGCCGCCGAAGTCGGTGTTGATGCCGTAGCCCGCCGCCGTGGCGACGGCACCGATCGCGGCCGAGATGTCGCCGAGACGTCCGCCCGGCTGAGCGGCGGCGATTCCGGCCGCGAGCGCCTCGGTGGTCACCTCGATGAGCCGGGTGTCCTCGGCCGAGCGCGGCGAGCCGACGATCACGGTGAGCGCGGAGTCGGAGACCCAGCCGTCGACGGATGCCGCGAAGTCGAGACTCAGCACGTCGCCGTCGCGCAGGGCGTAGTCGTACGGAAGCCCGTGCAGCACGGCGTCGTTGACGCTCGTGCAGAGCACCTTGCCGAAGGGCGAGGCGCCGAAGGAGGGGTGGTAGTCGATGTAGCACGACTCGGCTCCGCGTGAGCGGATCATCTCGTGCGCGATCCGGTCGAGCGTCAGGAGGTTCACGCCGACGGCGACCCGCGACGCCAGCTCCGTCAGCACCTCGGCGACGAAGGCGCCCGCCGGGCGCATCTGCTCGATCTCGGCCGGTGTCTTGAGCTCGATCATCGGTGTTCCTCTCCCCGGGCATTCCATGGCGCCCATGAAGACCCTACCGATCGGAGTCTCAGCGAACATCCGGAGTAGCTGCATACTCTGGAGTGGTGATCATCCGTCGGGCCTTCTTCTACTGGCAATTCCCTGCCGCGGTGATCCTCCCGGCCTGGATCCTCGTGGGCTGGGGCGTGTTCGCGGCAACCGGCTGGCAGATCATCGGGCTGATCGTCGGCGTCATGATGCTCACGGTCGCCATGCTGGCCACCGCGGGTCTCATCTTCGCCCGCAAAGACGTCCGCGCCGAGCGTGCGGTCTCGTGGCTCGACGTGGGCCTGCTGACGATCCTGCAGGGTCTGATCGTCGCCATCGGGTTCTTCACACCGGCCACCGCGCTCCTCAGCACGCTCTCGGTCGTCGCGGTGATCGCCCTCTTCTGGTCGGGCATCATCCAGCTCGTCGTCGAGACGCGCCGCCGGGTGCGCGCCACCCTGGCGGCCTTCGAGGCCCAGGCGCAGCAGGCCACGCGCCTGCAGAGCCCGCCGCGGAAGCCGCGCATGGACGGCGAGTACATCGTGATCGAGACCAGCGACCGCACGGTCCCACCGCGCATCTGAGCGCTTCGCCGTCGATCCGGGGCGCTTTGCACGGCGGCCGCGATCTATGGCACAATTGACCCTTGTGCCACGGCCCGGCTCTGCCACAGGGGAGCCAGCAATCATCCGGCACATCATCTACTGACTTCGAAGCCGTGCTCGACCTGTGAGCGGGCACAGATTGCGAACACACCATGCACATCCTCGATTCCGTCGATGCGGCCTCGCTCCGCACCGACATCCCCGACTTCCGTGCCGGCGACACCGTCAAGGTGCACGTGAACATCATCGAAGGTACGCGCTCGCGTATCCAGATCTTCCAGGGCGTTGTGATCGCCCGTAAGAACGAGGGCGTGCGCGAGAGCTTCACCGTGCGCAAGGTCAGCTTCCAGGTCGGCGTCGAGCGTACCTTCCCGGTGCACTCGCCCGTCATCGACCACATCGAGGTCGTCACCCGCGGTGACGTCCGTCGCGCGAAGCTGTACTACCTCCGCAACCTCCGTGGCAAGAAGGCGAAGATCAAAGAGAAGCGCGACGCGTAGTCTCCGAATTCGCTGCACGCCTCACGGCTGACGTCGATTATCCTGAGCTCCCGACCACTACAGTGGTTCGGGAGCTCAGGCGGTTAAATGACAGAAACATCCCTGCCCTCGCGGGCAGAAGAAGCGGACGACCAGCGTCCGAGGCGATCCCGGAGCGCGTGGCTCTTCCTCCGCGATCTGCTCATCATCTTCTTGATCGCCTTGCTCGCATCGGTCCTCATCAAGACGTTCCTGGTGCGCTCCTTCTACATCCCCTCCGGGTCGATGGAGAACACCCTGCAGATCGACGACCGCATCCTCGTGAATCAGCTCGAACCGAACGTGATGCCGCTCTCGCGCGGTGACGTCGTGGTGTTCAAAGATCCGGGTGGCTGGCTGCCGCCGACCGCCGAGCCGCAGAAGAACCCGCTCGCCGCGGCGATCGACTGGGTGCTGGAGGGCGTCGGCCTCGCCGCCGACGACGCGAACGACCATCTGATCAAGCGCGTGATAGGCCTGCCGGGCGACCACGTGGTCTGCTGCAACGCGCTGGGGCAGATGTCGGTGAACGGCGTCCCGCTCGACGAGACGGCCTATCTGAAGCTTCCCGACGGGGTCTCCGCCGTCTCGCAAGAGCCCTTCGACATCACGGTGCCGGAGAACTCGCTCTGGGTGATGGGCGACAACCGCTACAACTCCGCCGACTCCCGGTTCAACCAGGACAAGCCGGGCAACGGCTTCGTGCCCGAAGGAAACGTGGTGGGACGCGCCATCCTCGTCACCTGGCCTGCCGACCACTGGACCTGGCTCGACAACTACGGTGACGTCTTCAGCGGCATCCCGGATGGGGCACCCGCCGAGGTGGGGGCTCCGAAGCCCACGAGCGCCGGGGCGGGGCCTGACGAATGACCCCGGTCGCCGACCCCACCCTGAAGTTCGAGCGCGAGATCGTCGGGCTCGGACGGCGGCGCCGGGCAGCGGCGCCCGTCGTGCCCGCTGACGGGGGCCTGCCGATCGACGTCCCGGTCGATGTGTCCGTCCCGCCGCCCGAGCCGCCGCACAGTGGTCTGGTGATCGGATGCGACGAGGTCGGCCGGGGTGCGCTCGCCGGGCCGGTCGCGGTCGGGCTGTGCGTGATCGACGTGCGCGCCACGAAGTCGGTGCCGAAGGGGTTGCGCGATTCGAAGATGCTCGCCGAGCCGCGCCGTGAAGAACTCGCACCCATCGCCCGGTCCTGGAGCCTGGCGCATGCCGTGGGGTACGCCTCGGCGCTCGAGATCGATCGGATCGGCATCAGCGCCTGCCTGGGGCTCGCGGGCGCGAGGGCGCTCGACGAGCTGGCTGCGGCCGGCGTCGACGTGTCGTCGGCCACGATCATCCTCGACGGCCAGTGGGATTGGCTGACTCCGGCGGTGTCGCGTCCGCTGACCATTCGCACGCGGATCAAGGCCGACCGTGACTGCGCCTCGGTCGCCGCCGCATCCGTCATCTCCAAGGTCGCCCGTGATCGGTTGATGATCGAGCACGACGGCGCCTTCCCGCACTACGGCTGGGTGCGCAACAAGGGGTACGCGAGCGAGGAGCATCGCGACGCGATCCTCTCGCACGGACCCTCGGAGCTGCATCGGCACACCTGGTTGAGCAAGATGATGTCCGCTCCGCTGGAGGAGCCCGCCGACGCGCTCGACGGTCTCGACGCCGCGGACGCCTGGAGCGCCTGAGGGCGACGGCCGACGATTCCGCGGCCTAGACTGGAACCACGATGGACGACGACGAATTCGAAGACTACGACCGAGAGGTCGAGTTGGCGCTCTACCGCGAGTATCGCGACGTGGTCTCGCAGTTCAAATACGTGATCGAGACCGAGCGCCGGTTCTACCTCGCCAACGAGGTCGAACTCGCCCGCCGCGACACCGAGCACGACTTCTACTTCGAGCTCACCATGAACGACGTGTGGGTGTGGGACGTGTACCGTTCCGACCGCTTCGTGAAGTCGGTGCGCGTGCTCACCTTCAAAGACGTGAACGTCGAGGAGCTCTCGAGCAAGGACTTCGAGCTTCCGAAGGAACTCGCGCTCGACGAGTAACGCTCGTCCACTCCTGCACATCTGCGGGTGAAGCTCCCAACCGTCCCCAGATTCGGTCGACCCACTCCGCGCCTTTCGCCCTCCCGGCAGCCTTGTCGTGGAGGTAGCAATGAAAGCGAAAGACGATCTGGGTCGGCGCGGCGAGGAGTTCGCGGCGGAGTGGCTCGCGAAGTCGGGGTTACGGGTGGTGGCGCGCAACTGGCGCTGCCCGGTGGGCGAGATCGACATCGTGGCACACGACGGGGCGGTGCTCGCGATCGTGGAGGTCAAGACCCGAACCTCGGATGCGTTCGGGCATCCCTTCGAGGCCATCACCCCTGCCAAGCTCAAACGGTTGCATCTGCTCGCGGCGGCATGGGTCGCTGATCATCCTGGGGTGCGACATCCCGATGTGCGGGTCGACGTGGTGGGAATCCTGTGGCCCGAGTTCGGCGAGCCGAGCATCCACCACCTCAAAGGCGTGTGCTGATGGTTGCGCGCACACTCTCGGTCGCCTTGCTCGGCATGACGGGAGCCGTGGTCGAGGTCGAGGCGCACATCGCCAACCAGATCCCGGGCTTCCAGATCATCGGGCTCCCGGATGCGGCACTCTCCGACGCCAAAGACCGGGTGCGGGCCGCGGCGGCGAACGACGGGTGCCCGCTGCCGGCCAAGAAGATCGTGGTGAACCTCTCGCCGGCCTCGCTGCCGAAGCAGGGGTCCACCTACGACCTGGCCATCGCGGTCGCCGTCCTGGCCGCCGAAGGGGCCGTCGAGGTCGACGCGATCGCGTCGGTGGTGCATCTCGGAGAGCTGAGTCTCGACGGGCGGGTGCGGCCGATGCAGGGGCTGCTGCCCGCCATCGTCGCCGCCCGCGCTGCCGGTTTCCGGCGTTTCGTGGTGCCCCAGGGCAACGAAGACGAGGCGCTGCTGGTGCCCGATGTCGAGATCGTCACGGTGGCGTCGTTGCGCGACGCCCTGATCCGTCACGGCGCCGACCTCGAGCCGAATCCGGTGGAGCCCATCCGGCCCGTGGCCGGGCCGCGGTCCGCGGAATCGGTCGGCGACCTGGCCGACGTCGTGGGCAACCCCGACGCGGTCGAGGCGCTGGTGGTCGCGGCGGCAGGGGGCCATCACCTGATGATGCTCGGGCCGCCGGGTGCCGGCAAGACGATGTTGGCCGAACGGCTGCCCGGCCTGCTGCCCGATCTCGACGCCGAGCAGGCGCTGGTGGTCACCTCTCTGTCGTCGCTCGCGGGTCGGCCGGTGAACGGTCTGCTCACGAGGCCGCCGCTCGAGAGTCCGCATCACACCTCGTCGGCCGCCGCCCTGGTCGGGGGAGGGTCGAAGGTCATCCGGCCCGGTGCGGCCGCTCGGGCCGCGCACGGCATCCTCTTCCTCGACGAGGCCCCCGAGTTCCCAACCGCGGTCCTCGACGCGCTACGGCAGCCCCTCGAATCCGGCACCATCACCATCCACCGCGCGGCCGCCGTCGCGCACTTCCCGGGGAGGTTCCAGCTCGTGCTCGCTGCCAACCCGTGCCCCTGCGGGCAGTTCGGCACCTCCGACATCCCGTGCACCTGCACGCCCATGATGCGCCGACGCTATCTGTCGCGGATGTCGGGTCCGCTCCTCGATCGGGTCGACCTCCAGCTGCGGGTGAACCGCGTCACCGCTTCGGCGGTGCGGTTGATGAGCGACGAAGGGTCGCGTGTGTCCACGCAGGCCGCCCGGGCACGGGTGGAGAAGGCTCGAGCGGTGGCGCGGGAGCGCCTCGCCGGCACCCCGTGGAAGACGAACGCCGAGGTGCCCGGCTCCTGGTTCCGCTCCGGTGCGCGCCGCCTTCCGCTCGGCGCCACGTCCGCCATCGACCGCGCGCTCGAGCGCGGCACCCTGACGATGCGCGGCTACGATCGCGTGCTCCGGGTCGCGTGGACCATCGCCGATCTCGAAGAGGCTCCCGCCCCCACCAGCGACCACGTCGGCTGGGCGCTCTTCCTGCGGAAGTCGGTGGCGCTGTGAGGGTGCATCAGCTGGAGCGGTCGCTCGTGCGGTCGCTCGTCGAGGCGGTGAACGGAGGTGCTCTGGAGCTCGACGACGACGCCGTCGCCCGCATCTTCGCCACCGCCACGTGGTCGGTGCTCGTCGAGCCGGGAGACGGTGTGGCCGGGATGCTCCTCGAGTCGATCGGTGCCGACCGGGCGTTGTCGATGCTGATCGAAGGGCGTGCGCCTCAGGACTGGCTCGCCGCCGCCGGAGAAGCGGGAGCACCGGTCGAACTCGGCGTCGCCGATCTGGCCTCGGCTTGCGAGCGGTGGCGCCCGAGGCTCTCGTCGAGGCTCGTGGTCGAGGCGCTGCGGGCGGCGATCCCATGTCGAGCACGATTCGTCACGCCGGGCGACCCGATGTGGCCGAGCGCCCTCGACGTCTTGGGTGGGCACGCTCCAATCGGGCTCTGGGTGCGCGGCGACGCCGGCGCGCTGGGTCACCCCGGAGGTGCGATCGCCATCGTCGGTTCCCGTGACGCCACGAACTACGGGGAGCACGTCGCCATGGATCTGGCCTCGGGCCTCAGCGACCGCGGCTTCGCGGTGGTCTCCGGAGCGGCCTACGGCATCGATGGCATGGCACACCGCGCCTGCCTTGCGAGTCGGGGCACGACGATCGCGTTCCTGGCCGGCGGTGTCGATCGGTTGTACCCGGCGGCGCACCACGACCTCCTGCTCCGCATCGCGGCGTCCGGGGCCGTCGTGTCGGAACTCCCTTGCGGATCCTCTCCCACCAAGTGGCGCTTCCTCCAGCGCAACAGGTTGATCGCCGCCGCGAGTCAGGCGACGGTGGTGGTGGAGGCGGGCCGGCGCTCCGGGTCGCTCAACACGGCCGGCCACGCGGCAGCACTGGGGCGGCCCCTCGGCGCCGTGCCGGGTCCTGTGACGAGCGTCACCTCGGCGGGATGCCACCGTCTGCTGCGCGAATACGACGCCGTCTGCGTGACCTCGGCGGCCGACGTGGTCGAGATGGTGCTCGGGTCGCCGGATGCCCGGCCGGCCGCAGGCGCCGCTCACCCCGGCCCGTCCGCGTCATCATCATCGACATCGTCCGAGCCTGGCCGCCCGTCTGCTGCGAAGGCGGGCGGGCGAGCCACGGAATCGCGCGCCTCGGGCGGCCCTGACGCAGTGCGGGTGCTGGACGCGTTGAGTGCCCGGTCGCCTCGCGGCGTCCCCGACCTGGCTCGGCGAACCGGGATGGCGCCCCGGGCGGTCGCGGTCACGCTCGGGGTGCTTGCTCTCGAGGGCGGCGCCTACGAGAACGAGAACGGTTGGTTACGGTTGTGAACGCACGACGGGTCCGCCGACGGAGATCTGCGAGACTGGAAACCATGGCGCAATACGGCGAGCCCCTGCACACGATCGTCCACATCAGTGACACACACTTCCTGGCGGAAGAACAGCCGCTCTACGGCAAGGTCGACACGGATGCCACGCTGACGCAGGCGTTGCTCCAGCTGGAAGGGTCGGGAATCCGGCCCGAGGCACTGGTGTTCACGGGCGACATCGCCGATCTGGGCGAAGACGACGCGTACCGTCGCATCCGCGGAATCGTGGAGCCGGCCGCCGAGCGGCTCGGGTCGCGGGTGCTCTGGGTGATGGGCAACCACGATGATCGGGCCCGGATGCGCGTCGAACTGCTCGACGAGGAGCCGCTGACCGAACCGGTGGTGACGAGCATCCGTCTCGGCGGTCTCCGCCTGATCGCGCTCGACACGAGCGTTCCCGGCTACCACCACGGCGAGCTGTCGGCCGAGCAGCTCGAGTGGCTGCGCGCCGAGCTCGCGACCCCGGCACCGGAAGGCACGATCGTCGCGCTGCACCATCCGCCCATCCCCACGACCATCCCGCTCATGCCGATCCTCGAGCTGCAGCGGCAAGACGAGTTGGCCGAGGCCATCCGCGGCACCGACGTGCGCGCCGTGCTCGGCGGGCACCTGCATTACTCGACCCACAGCCTCTTCGCCGGTGTGCCCGTGTCGGTCGCCGCGGCCACCTGCTACACCATGGATGTCGCGGCCCCCCGTGGGCGACTCACGGGACTGGGTGGCGGCCAGTCGTTCTCGATCGTGCACGTCTACGACGATCGGATCGTGCACTCGACGGTGCCGATCGGCGACTTTCCCGTGGTGTCCGGATTCGACAACGCCTTCGTGGAGCGTGTCATGGCCCTCCCAGCCGACGAGAGGCTCGAAGCCTTCTCGCGTCAGCGGAAAGCCTGACGCCGGAACACGCGTCGGCGGCTCAGAGGAATCCCGCGCCCGCGAGGGATGCTTGAGGGGTGGAGATCCCGGAGGCGCGTGCCGAGTACGAGCGGTACCTGCTCCTCGAGCGCGGCTACTCCGCGCACACCGTGCGATCGTACGGGTCGGATCTCGCCGATCTCGAGACCTTCGCCCGATCGCGGGGCATCGTCGAGGTGGCCGATCTCGATCTACCGTTCTACCGGGACTGGCTGTGGGCGGCGTCCCAACGTGAACTCGCCAAATCCACCCTCGCGCGGCGAGCCGCCACGGCCAAGACCTTCTCGGCATGGTTACGGCGGACGGGGCGGATCGAGATCGACGCGGCCATCCGTCTCCGGGCACCGAAGCCCGATCGCACGCTTCCGCGGGTGCTCTCCGGCGACTCGATGAACGGGGTGCTCGAGGTGCTCCACACGGCGGCCGCTGACGGGGATCCGGTGGCGATACGCGACCTCGCGGTGGTCGAGCTGCTGTACGCATCGGCGTTGCGCGTCTCCGAAGTGGTCGGCATCGACATCGACGACCTCGATCTCGACCGGCGCACGGTGCGCGTCGTCGGCAAGGGCTCGAAGGAGCGCATCGTGCCTTTCGGCGTGCCCGCCTATCACGCGCTCACCGACTATCTCAGCCGCTCACGACGCAGCCTCCTCGAACGCCGCTCGGCGACCGCCGCCAGCCGGCCCAGCGCTGCGCTGTTCCTGGGCGTCCGGGGCGGGCGGCTCGGCACCCGGTCGGTGTACGAACTGGTGTCCGGTCTGCTCGAGGCCGTGCCAGGCGGCGGGCCGGCCGGCCCGCACGCGCTCCGGCACACCGCGGCGACGCACCTGCTCGACGGGGGCGCCGACCTCCGCGCCGTTCAGGAGATGCTCGGCCACGCCAGCCTCGGCACCACCCAGATCTACACCCACGTCACCGTCGAGCGCCTGCGCGCCTCCTACCAGGCCGCCCACCCCCGCGCCTGACCCACCCCCGCCCCCGCCCCGCAACCGCGGCACGCCCGACCGGCCGGCCGCCGAGCCTGACGCACCCATGCGCCCGACCCGCGGCTCGGCTTATGGGGCCCCGGCGGCTGAACGGCGGGGGAGGAGGACCGCCCGCGGGATGTCACCGATCAGGCCACGTGGATTCACGTAGTCGCCGTGCAGGCGTACGCCGAAGTGCAGGCACATCGCCGCGCAGTGACCGCCCGAGCCGACCGTGCCGATCACCTGGCCGCGTTGCACGACGTCGCCGACGCCGATCGTCGCGACCACCGGCTCGAGACTCGAGCGGTAGTCGCCCGGATGATCGATCGAGACCACCGGCCGGCCCGCGACCGCGCCGGCGAACGCCACCACGCCGTCACGGGGTGCGAGCACGGGAGTGCCCGGCGCGGTCGCGAGGTCGGTTCCCCGATGTCCAGCGCCGTATTTGGTGGCCGGCGCCACGAACTCCGCCGTCACCACCACCGGTGCACCCACCGGCCACCGCCACGAGGGACCCTCGGGGTCACCGTCCGCGCGCCAAGCCGACCCAGTCGCCATGCTCCGTGCACCCGCCACCGCCGGCTCGCCGCGCGCCACCGCCGTCCCGCTCACTACCAGCGTGAGCAGCAGCGCCACCCCGCCTCGGACCGATCTCATCGCACCGCGTCTCATCCCGACACGATCGCCGATTTTGCGCCGCAAGAGTGTCCGAGGGATACGTCGGTGGAGGAACCGTGCCAATATCGGATGTGTGGGGGAGTGGACGAGACAGCCTGCACCCCGATCCGATCGGCACGAAGGAGTCCGTCATGAGTTCGAATGAGCCTGCCACTCGCGGAGCGGTCGACGACCACGCCAGTGCACGGCGACTCCGCCGTAAAGTCATCGCCCTCTCCATCGCCGCGGCGCTCGGTGGATTCCTCTTCGGGTTCGACTCCTCCGTCATCAACGGCGCGGTGAAGGCGATCGAAGAGGACTTCAACCTCGGCGACCTGCCGCTGCTCAGCGGCTTCACCGTCGCCTCCGCCCTGCTGGGCTGCGCGATCGGTGCCTATTTCGCCGGACGTCTCGCCGACCGGATCGGCCGCATCCCGGTGATGCTCATCGGCGCCGGCCTCTTCCTCGTCAGCTCGATCGGCTCGGGCTTCGCCTTCGCCGTCTGGGACCTCATCATCTGGCGCGTCATCGGCGGTCTCGGCATCGGCATCGCCTCGGTCATCGCCCCGGCCTACATCGCCGAGATCGCACCGAAGGCCGTGCGCGGCGCACTCGCCAGCCTGCAGCAGCTCGCCATCACCCTCGGTATCTTCGCGGCCCTGCTCTCCGACACCCTGCTGCAAGGTGCTGCGGGCGGCGCGAACGAGCCGCTCTGGTTCGGCGCGGATGCCTGGCGGTGGATGTTCGTGGCCTGCGCCGTGCCCGCCATCGTCTACGGCCTCCTGGCCTGGCGGTTGCCCGAGTCTCCCCGCTACCTCGCCGGCAAGGACCGACAGGATGACGCGCGCGATGTGCTCGCCAGCGTGATGCCGACGAGCGAGGTCGACGACGCGCTCGCCGAGATCGAGCAGTCGCTCAAGGAAGACCGCGAGAACGCCCGCACCGCGAGCCTGCGCGGCAAGATGTTCGGATTGCTCCCGGTGGTCTGGGTGGGCATCCTGCTGTCGATGTTCCAGCAGCTGGTCGGCATCAACGTCATCTTCTACTACTCCACCAGCCTCTGGAGCTCGGTCGGCTTCGACACCACCAACGCCTCCACGAGCTTCACGATCTCGGTGGTCACGAGCATCATCAACGTGGCCGTGACCTTCGTCGCCATCTTCTTCGTCGACAAGATCGGCCGGCGCCCGTTGCTGCTCACCGGTTCCGCCGGCATGGTCGTGTCCCTCGGCCTCATGGCCGTGGCGTTCTCGCAATCCGTCCTGGTCGACGGTGCTCCGCAACTGCCCGGAGCCTGGGGCCCGCTCGCCCTGGTCGGTGCGAACCTGTTCGTCATCTTCTTCGGCGCCACCTGGGGTCCGATCGTCTGGGTGCTGCTCGGCGAGATCTTCCCGAACCGCATCCGCGGCAAGGCACTCGGCATCGCGGCCGCGGCCCAGTGGCTCACGAACTTCGCCATCACCGAGACCTTCCCGGCGCTGTCGAGCTTCTCGCTCGCCTTCACCTACGGGCTCTACACCTTCTTCGCCCTCGTGTCGTTCGTCTTCGTGTTCTTCGCGGTGCCCGAGACGAAGGGCCGCTCGCTCGAGAGCATGGACAGCCTGAAGGTCGTGCGCAAGCGCGACCGCATCGTGGCCCAGCAGTAGGCGCCCAGCAGAAGCCCAGCAGTAGCCGCCCAGCAGGAGGCGCGGCGCGAAGTGTTATAGTTCTCGGAGCACCCCGCTCGTCGGGGTGACTTCGCGTGCCCACCAGGCAGCAGCATCCGATCGGTCCCGTGTTCGAGAGAACGCCAACGGGCTGGATGCGTGCCGGGCACCAGGATCCGCGGCCGTCGTCGCGGAGCAAACCGAGAACAGAAGGAGTACGGCAATGGCCGTCGTCACCATCCGCCAGCTGCTCGACAGCGGCGTTCACTTCGGGCACCAGACCCGCCGTTGGAACCCGAAGATGAAGCGATTCATCTTCACCGAGCGTTCTGGCATCTACATCATCGACCTGCAGCAGTCGCTGGGCTACATCGACAAGGCCTACGACTTCGTCAAGGAGACGGTCGCCCACGGCGGCACCGTGCTCTTCGTCGGTACGAAGAAGCAGGCCCAGGAGTCCATCGCCGAGCAGGCGACCCGCGTCGGCCAGCCCTACGTGAACCAGCGCTGGCTCGGTGGCCTCCTCACCAACTTCCAGACGGTCTCCAAGCGCCTCGCGCGCATGAAGGAGCTCGAGGAGCTCGACTTCGAGGACACCTCGAAGAGCGGCTTCACCAAGAAAGAGCTGCTCATCAAGAAGCGCGAGCTCGACAAGCTGCACAAGTCGCTCGGCGGAATCCGCAACCTCACCAAGACGCCGTCGGCGCTGTGGGTCGTGGACACCAAGAAGGAGCACCTCGCGATCGACGAGGCCAAGAAGCTGGGCATCCCGGTCATCGGCATCCTCGACACCAACTGCGACCCCGACGAGGTCACCTACCCGATCCCGGGCAACGACGACGCGATCCGCTCCGTCGCCCTGCTGACCCGCATCGTGGCCGACGCCGCCGCCGAGGGCCTCATCCAGCGTCACCAGAAGCCCGAAGAGGGCGACGCCCCCGCCGAGCCGCTGGCCGAGTGGGAGCGCGAGCTGCTGCAGGCCTCCGAGAACCCGCAGAGCGAGGCCGAGAAGATCGAGGCCGTCGACGGTGAGATCTCCGGCGAGGTGAACACCGAGGCCGTGGCCGAGGTCATCGCCGCCGAGACCCCCACCGAGGAGAACGACGCCGACGCCGAGGCCGCAGCCGACCTCGCCGCGATCACCGACGAGACCCTCGTGGTCGAGCACCACGTGGTCTCCGACGCCGAGGCCGAGGCGAAGATCGAGGCCGAGGCCACCGAGGCCGAGAAGGCTCCCGCCGCCGAGTAGTCGCCCGCCGTTCACGCGTGCACCACGCGGGAGCGGCATGCTGACACCGTCACCAACTTTTCAAGGAGTTTGAACAAACATGGCAACAATCAGCCTGGCTGATGTCAAGGCGCTGCGCGAGCAGCTCGGCACCGGCATGGTCGACACCAAGAACGCCCTCGTCGAAGCCGACGGCGACATGGAGAAGGCCGTCGAGATCCTGCGCCTCAAGGGTGCGAAGGGCAACGCGAAGCGTGCCGACCGCTCCACGAGCGAGGGCCTCGTCGCCGCGACCCAGGAGAACGGCGCCGCCACCCTGATCGAGCTCGCCTGCGAGACCGACTTCGTGGCCAAGGGCGAGAAGTTCATCGCCCTCGCCGACAAGGTGCTGGCCGCCAGCGCCGCCGCCGGCGCGTCGACCGTCGAGGAGGCCCTCGCCGCCCCCGCCGACGGCAAGACCGTGGCCGACGTCATCAACGACGAAGCCGCGATCCTCGGCGAGAAGATCGAGCTGCGCCGCATCGCGCGCCTCGAGGGCGAGAACTTCGAGATCTACCTCCACAAGACCTCCAAGGACCTGCCCCCGCAGGTCGGCGTGGTCGTGGCCTACACGGGTTCGGATGCCGAGACCGCTCGCTCCATCGCGCAGCACATCTCCTTCGCCGACCCCCAGTACCTCTCCCGCGACGACGTCCCCGCCGACGCCGTCGAGAAGGAGCGTGCGATCGTGACCGAGATCTCGAAGAACGAGGGCAAGCCGGAAGCGGCTCTGCCCAAGATCGTCGAGGGTCGCGTGCAGGCCTACTTCAAGCAGGTCGCCCTGCTCGAGCAGGACTACGCGAAGGACAACAAGCTCTCCGTCGCCAAGGTGCTGGCGGATGCCGGCATCACGGTCACCGGTTTCGCCCGCTTCAAGGTCGGCGCGTAATCACGGAATGAACGAAGGGAAGGCCCGGGTCGATCATCGGCTCGGGCCTTTTCGCTGCCCGGAGCCCCGGGCACGGGACAGGTAACGGTAGCCTGAACACGGGAACGACGAAGGGACGCATCTGCATGTCAGAGCCGGAAGCCAAGCGCAGGGTACTACTCAAACTTTCCGGTGAGGCATTCGGGGGCGGAGCCCTCGGAGTCAATCCCGACGTGGTGAGCAGCCTGGCCCGCGAGATCGCCGAAGCGGCCAAGGAGGTCGAGGTCGCGATCGTCGTCGGCGGAGGCAACTTCTTCCGCGGCGCCGAACTCTCGCAGCGCGGGATGGACCGTGGCCGAGCCGACTACATGGGCATGCTCGGCACCGTGATGAACGCCCTCGCCCTGCAGGACTTCCTCGAGCAGGCCGGGGCCGAGACCCGCGTGCAGTCCGCGATCTCGATGACCCAGGTGGCCGAGCCGTACATCCCCCGCCGCGCCATCCGTCACCTCGAAAAGGGCCGCGTCGTGATCTTCGGCGCCGGCGCCGGACTTCCGTACTTCTCCACCGACACGGTCGCCGCCCAGCGCGCGCTCGAGATCCACGCGGTCGAGGTGCTCGTGGCCAAGAACGGGGTCGACGGGGTCTACTCCGCCGACCCGCGCGTGGACGCCGACGCCGTGAAGCTCGAGAAGCTCACCTACAACGAGGCGCTGCAGAAGGGCCTCAAGGTGGTCGACTCCACCGCGTTCAGCCTCTGCATGGACAACGGGATGCCGATGCACGTCTTCGGCATGGAGCCCGCCGGCAACGTGGCCAAGGCCATCCGGGGTGAACGGATCGGCACCTTGGTGGCCACGAGCCACTGAGCCGCGATCCGGTTCCGGGCCACCGGCGCCCCCACTGACTACACTTGTCACGACTGATTCACTAAGGAGTTCCCGTGATTGCGGATGTACTGGCCGATGCGACCGAACGCATGAACAAAGCCGTCGAGGTGACGAAGGACGATTTCTCCAACGTCCGCACCGGGCGCGCGAACCCCGCGCTGTTCCAGAAGATCCTGGTGCCCTATTACGGCACGCCGACGCCGCTGGCGCAGCTCGCTTCGCTGCAGAACCCCGAAGCGCGCACGCTCATCGTGACGCCCTACGACAAGGGCGCGCTGCGCGACATCGAGCAGGCCATCCGCGACGTGCCGAACCTCGGCGCGAACCCCACGAACGACGGCAACATCATCCGCATCACCCTTCCGGACCTCACCGAGGAGCGTCGCAAGGAGTATGTGAAGATCGTGCGCACCAAGGCCGAAGACGGCAAGGTGTCGATCCGCAACATCCGTCGCAAGGCCAAGGACGACCTCGACGCGCTGAAGAGCGAGGTCGGCGACGACGAGGTGTCGCGCGGCGAGAAGGAGCTCGAGCAGATCACCAAGAAAGCGGTCGACGCCATCGACGACGCCCTGAAACGCAAGGAAGCCGAACTCCTCGAGGTCTGACCTCGACCGGCCGCCCATGAGCCACGACTCCGAGCCCGAGCCTCCCGGGGCGCCGCAGGTCAAGCGCGCGCGCTCCTTGTCGCGCGCCGACATCCAGGCGCAGGTGCGGGCGCGCAAGGAGCAGTTCGACGAGGCGAACGAGAAGATCGCGGAACGCACGGGACGCAATCTCATCTCGGCCATCGCGATCGGCATCGTGCTGGCCGCGGTCATGGTCTTGAGCCTGGTCTTCCTGAAGTGGATCTTCATGATCCTGGCGGCCGTGCTCGTCGCCTTCGCCACCCTCGAGCTGGCCACGGCGCTCCGTCACGCCTCCATCCACGTCCCCCGCATCCCCAGCATGATCGCGGGCGTGGGTCTCGTGCCCGCGGCGTTCTTCTGGGGCGCGGAGGGTCAATGGCTGGTGTTCGTCGCCGGCGTGGTGCTCGTGGTGGTGTGGCGGCTCCTGGAGGTGGCGTTCATTCCGCCGCGACCGGATGCCCGCGGTCTCGTCCGCGACGTCGCCGCCGGGGTCTTCGTGCAGGTCTACGTCTCGTTCCTCGCGAGCGCCGCGGTGCTGCTGCTATCGCAAGAGGGCGGGCAGTGGTGGGTCCTCTCGTTCATCATCGTCGTGGTGCTGGTGGATGTCGGGGCGTACGCCAGCGGCCTGAACTTCGGGAAGCACCCGATGGCGCCCACGATCAGTCCGAAGAAGACCTGGGAGGGTCTGGCAGGCGCCGTGCTGGTGGCTCTGATCGGCGGCGTGCTGCTCGCGATCTTCCTGCTCCAGCAGCCCTGGTGGTTCGGCCTCATCTTCGGTGCCGTGATCGCGATCACCGCCACGGTCGGCGACCTGTGCGAGTCGCTCCTGAAGCGCGACATCGGCATCAAGGACATGAGCAGCTGGCTTCCCGGGCACGGCGGTTTCCTCGATCGGCTCGACTCGATCCTGCCCTCGGCGGCCGCCGCCTACGTGCTCTGGGTCATCGTCGCGAGCTGACGCGACCGGCCATGGGAGGAGTTGCCAGCGAATCGTTGGCACAATAGAGCCGTGAGCGTACCGTTTCCCCGCACCCGCAACTCGACCCTGGGCTACGACGTCGACGAGGTCGACGAGTTCCTCGCCAAGGCGCGACTGGCGTACGACGAGCGCAACGCGTCCTCCGGGGCGTACACGCTCACCAGCGACATCGTGCGGCACACCGCCTTCACGATGCAGAAGGGCGGCTACTACGCCCCGGCCGTCGACGCCGCCCTGGAACGCCTCGAAGACGCCTTCGCCCTGCGCGAGCGCGACCGGGCCTACCAGGCGGCGGGCGACGAGGCGTGGTTCGCCAGCGCCCGCAGCCGCGCAGCCGAGATCCTCGCGCGCCTCGAGCGGCCCAACGGTCAGAAGTTCCGGCGTGCCGGCTTCCTGCGCGTCGGCTACCACCCCAAGGACGTCGACGCCTTCACCTCCGCCCTCACGGAGTACTTCCGCTCGGGCGCCGACGTCACGGTCACCGACGTGCGCACCGTCGTCTTCCGTTCGCGCCGCGGCGGGTACAACGAGGCCCAGGTCGACGCGGTGCTCGACGCCGTCGTCGATGTGATGCTCGCCGTTCGGTAACGTCGGAGAATTCCTGCGCGCACGGCGGATTCCGCTGAACGATCGTGCGTCAGCATCCGATTTCCCGCGTCGAACATTTCGATCGCGTAAAGAATGGCCGCCCGGTCCGTCCCCCGGTTGGGTGACGACCTTCGAGTGTGTTAACCATGTCTCACAGCAAATGCGTGCTGTGCGCTCTTCTCTGCGCCCGGTGCGCACCGCAACATGATCAGGAAGAGGTAATGACGGATATGACATCCGCATCCAAATTCGCCCGACGCACTCTCGTCGTGGCCGCCGGTGGTGCCGCCTTCGCGCTGGTGCTCACTGGTTGCGCCGGTAACTCCGGCAGCACGGCATCGGCGGGCGACGCCATCATCGTCGGCACGACCGACAAGGTCACCACGCTCGACCCGGCCGGCTCGTACGACAACGGCTCCTTCGCCGTCATGAACCAGGTCTTCCCGTTCCTCATGAACACCCCCTACGGCAGCCCGGACGTCGAGCCCGACATCGCCGAGAGCGCCGAGTTCACGAGCCCCACGCAGTACACCGTGAAGCTCAAGGAGGGACTGACCTTCGCCAACGGCAACGAGCTGACCTCTTCCGACGTCAAGTTCACCTTCGACCGCGACATCGCGATCGCCGACCCCAACGGCCCCTCGTCGCTGCTCTACAACCTCGACAGCGTGGACACGCCCGACGACCTCACCGTGGTCTTCAACCTGAAGAACCCCGACGACCAGGTCTTCCCGCAGATCCTGTCGAGCCCGGCCGGCCCGATCGTCGACGAGGACGTGTTCTCGGCGACCGAGATCACGCCCGACGAGGACATCGTCAAGGGCGAGGCCTTCGCCGGTCAGTACAAGATCACGAACTACGACTTCAACAACCTGATCTCCTACGAGCCCTTCGACGGCTACAAGGGCGTCCTTCCTCCGGCCGAATCGGCCGTCAACGCGAAGTACTACGCCGACTCGTCGAACCTCAAGCTCGACGTGCAAGAGGGCAACATCGACGTGGCGTTCCGGAGCCTCTCCGCCACCGACGTCGACGACCTGTCGAAGAACGACAAGGTGAAGGTGTGGGACGGCCCGGGTGGAGAGATCCGCTACATCACGTTCAACTTCAACACCCAGCCGTTCGGCGCCACGACCGCTGACGCCGACCCGGCGAAGGCCACCGCGGTGCGCCAGGCCGTCGCCGACCTGATCGACCGCGAGGAGATCGCCGACCAGGTCTACAAGGGCACCTACACCCCGCTGTACTCGTTCGTGCCCGCGGGTCTGACCGGTGCCACCGAGGTCCTGAAGGACACCTACGGCGACGGATCGGGCGGCCCCTCGGTCGACAAGGCGAAGGCCACCCTCGAGGCGGCCGGCGTGACCGGCCCCGTGGAGCTGAACCTCCAGTACAGCCCCGACCACTACGGTCCCTCCTCGGGCGACGAGTACGCGCTGATCAAGGACCAGCTCGAGTCGTCGGGCCTGTTCACGGTCAACCTCCAGTCGACCGAGTGGGTGCAGTACGCCAAGGACCGCACCGCCGACGTCTACCCGGCCTACCAGCTCGGCTGGTTCCCGGACTACTCCGACGCCGACAACTACCTGACGCCGTTCTTCCTCAAGGAGAACTTCCTCGGCAACCACTACGACAACCCCGAGGTGAACGACCTGATCCTGAAGCAGGCCTCGACTCCCGACCCGGCCGCGCGCCAGGCGATCATCGAGGACATCCAGGCGAAGGAAGCCGTCGACCTGTCGACGGTGCCCTACCTGCAGGGTGCCCAGGTGGCCGTCGCGGGAACGGATGTCGACGGGGTCACCCTCGACGCGTCGTTCAAGTTCCGCTACGCGCCGCTCACCAAGGGCTAGGCACGAGCGCCAGAAACACCGCGGGCTAGAGTACTTGCTAGCCCACCGCACGGGGGCGGCCGGTCACACCGGCCGCCCCTGCTGCGCCCGGCACCGACTGATTGGCAATGATGACGACTAGTACGCTTCCGACCGACGCGCCGTCGGTGGTCGCTCCGAAACCGAAGAGCGCGGGAGGGGGCCTCGGCCGCTACCTCCTGGTGCGCTTCCTGCTCATCTTCCCGACCATCTTCATCCTGGTCACCCTGGTGTTCGTGCTGATGCGCAGCATCGGCGATCCGATCACCGCAGCCCAGGGCGGCAAGCTCCCCGCCGATCAGTTGCAGGCGCTCATCCACGAGGCCGGTTACGACCGGCCCGTGATCGTGCAGTACTTCGAATACCTCGGCCAGATCTTCACGGGCAACTTCGGCAACACCCTGAGCGACAACCGCCCGGTCACCGAGGTGCTCCTCACCTACGGCGCCGCCACGCTCGAGCTGGCCTTCTACGCCCTCATCGTGGCCTTCATCGTCGGCATCCCCCTCGGCATGCTCGCCGCCTACTTCCGCGACCGGTTCCCCGACGCGGTGCTGCGCATCTTCGCCATCCTCTGCTACGCCACGCCCGTGTTCTTCGCGGGCATGCTGCTCAAGCTCGTGTTCTCGGTCTACCTGCAGTGGCTGCCGGTGGCGGGGCGGGCCTCGACCCGCACCGAGTTGGCGATGCAGAGCCTGCCGAACAAGACGGGCATCTACCTGATTGACTCGATCGCCCTCGGCAGCCCCGCCGCGGTCGGCGACGTGCTCTCGCACGCGGTGCTCCCGGGCATCGCCCTCGGCCTCCTGACGGCCGGCGTCTTCCTGCGGCTCGTGCGCACCAACGTCATCGGCACCCTCGGCACCGACTACGTGGATGCCGCCCGGTCGCGCGGCGTGAGTGAAGGCCGGCTCGTGCGCAAGCACGCCTACAAGCCGGCCCTCATCCCGATCATCACCGTCATCGGCCTGCAGATCGCGATCCTGCTCGGGGGCGCGGTGCTGACCGAGACCACCTTCGAGTGGAAGGGTCTCGGCTTCCAGCTCGCGGCCTACCTCGCCGCCCGCGACTTCGTGGCCGTGCAGGGCATCGTCGCCCTGCTCGCCGTGATCGTGGCGCTCACCAACTTCGTCGTCGACGTCATAGCCGCCTTGATCGACCCGAGGGTGAGGTACTGACATGAGCACCACGACAGAGACCGTCGCCGCCCTCCCTCCCACGAAGAACGGGTTCTTCGGGCGTCTCCCCGTGCTGAAGCAGCTCCGCCAGAGCGTCGGGCTGCAGCGCGGGATGCTCGTCACCGGCCTCGTGGTCACGGCGATCTTCGTGCTGGTCTCGATCTTCGCCCCGCTGATCGCCCCCTACGGCTTCGCCCAGTTGCGGGGCCCCGACGGCCCGTTCGGCGCCCAGCAGCCGCCGAGCCCCGAGCACATCATGGGCACCACGGTGGGCGGCTACGACGTCTACTCCCGCGTGATCTGGGGAGCGCAGACCGCGATCCTCGTCATCATCATCGCCGTGATCTTCTCGATCTTCATCGGCATCCTGCTCGGTCTCATCTCCGGCTACATCGGGGGATGGCTCGACCGCGTGCTCGTGGTGATCGGCGACGCCATCTACGCGTTCCCCTCGCTGCTGCTCGCAATCGTGCTCTCCATCGTCATCTCCGGCGGCCAGTCGAGTCTGTGGGGCGGCATCTTCGCCGCAGCACTGTCGATCACGGTGGTCTACATCCCGCAGTACTACCGGGTGATCCGCGCCGAGACCATCCGCATCAAGGCGGAGCCCTACGTGGAATCGGCCAAGATGCTCGGGGCGTCGACGCCGCGCATCATGTTCCGGCACGTGCTGCGCAACGCCACCCGCACGCTGCCGATCATCTTCACGCTGAACTCGTCGGAGGCCATCCTGACGCTCGCGGGCCTGGGCTTCCTCGGCTTCGGCATCGAGCCCACCGCAGCGGCCGAGTGGGGCTACGACCTCAACAAGGCGCTCTCCGACGTGACGAGCGGCATCTGGTGGACGGCGCTCTACCCGGGTCTGGCCATCGTGCTCGCCGTGCTCGGCATCACCCTGGTGGGTGAGAGCCTCAACGACCTGGCCGATCCTCGGCTGCGCGGCCGCAAGCGCGTGAAGGCCAAGTCGGGAGCCATGTCGGCCACGTCGGTCGACGCTCCGCTCCCGTCGGATCTCGACATCCTCGACGAGAACGCGACCGCCCCGAGCTCGACGGATGGCGCGAACTCGACGGATGGACTGGAGAACAGCAAATGAGCCGCGTCGTCGACATCAAAGACCTCTCCATCTCCTTCGCCACGGATGCCGGCGCCGTCAAGGCCGTCGACGGCGTGAGCCTCTCGGTCAACCGCGGTGAAGTGCTCGCGATCGTGGGGGAGTCGGGCAGCGGCAAGACCGTGACCGCCAAGACGATCCTCGGCCTCCTGCCCGAGACCGCCACCACCGGCGGCGCCGTGCTGCTCTCGAACCGCGCCGGCACCTCGGTCTCCGACGTCGTCTCGCTCTCCAAGAAGCAGCTGCGCGCTGTGCGCGGTGCCGACGTCTCGATGGTGTTCCAGGAGCCCTCGACGGCGCTCAACCCGGTTTACACCGTGGGCTGGCAGATCGCCGAAGGGCTTCGCGCCCACGGCAAGCTGTCGCGCGCCGAGGCGAAGCGCGAAGCCGTCGAGATCCTGCGCAAGGTCGGCATTCCGGAGCCCGAGGTGCGGGTGAACTACTACCCGCACCAGTTCTCGGGCGGCCAGAAGCAAAGGGTGGTCATCGCCTCGGCTCTGGTGCTGAACCCCGGCCTGATCGTGGCCGACGAGCCCACGACCGCACTCGACGTGACGGTGCAGGCCGAGATCCTCGAGCTGCTGCGCCGCCTCCGCGACGAGTTCGACACCGCGATCGTGCTGATCACCCACAACATGGGCGTGGTCGCCGACCTCGCCGACCGCGTGGCCGTGATGTACCAGGGCAAAGTCGTGGAGGAGGCGGATGCGAAGACGCTGTTCGCGCATCCGCAGGCCGACTACACCAAGCGTCTGCTCGACGCGGTTCCGCGCATCGGGCAGGGCCGGGTGCGCACGGAGGAGCGACAGCGGGTGCGGGCCGAACGCGCCTCCGGCGGCATCGTCGACGTGCCCGTGGTGGAGGCGACGAACCTCACCATCGAGTACGCGGCCCGCTTCGGCCGCAAGGGCTTCCGGGCGGTCGACGACGTGTCGTTCCGCATCGGCCCGGGCGAGGTGCTGGGACTGGTGGGGGAGAGCGGATCGGGCAAGACCACGATCGGCCGCGCCATCGGCGGCCTGACCCGCATCACCAGCGGCTCGCTGAAGGTGCTCGGCTTCGAGATGCTCGACTTCGCCGAGCGGCGGTTCAAGCCACTGCGCGCCGACATCGGCTTCGTGTTCCAAGATCCGGCGGCCAGCTTCAACCCGCTGCTGACGATCGCCGACGCGGTGGCCGAGCCGCTCGTCATCCACGGGCGGGCGAAGAACCCGGCGGAGGCGCGCAAGCGGGTCGACGAGCTGCTCGAGGCGGTGCAGCTGCCGAAGAGCTACGGCGACCGCTTCCCGCACGAGCTGAGCGGCGGACAGCGGCAGCGGGCCAGCCTCGCGCGCGGCCTCGCGCTGGAGCCGAAGCTGCTGATCGCCGATGAGCCCACCTCCGCGCTCGACGTCTCGGTGCAGGCGCGTGTGCTCGAGCTCTTCGCCGAGCTGCAACTCGAGTTCGGCTTCGCCGCCCTGTTCATCAGCCACGACCTCGCGGTGGTCGACCTGCTGGCCGACCGGATCGCGGTGCTCTACCACGGCCGCCTGGTGGAGGAGGGCACGGGCGCCGAGGTGCTCGGCGACCCGCGCGACCCGTACACCCGCCGGCTGCTGGCCTCGCTGCCCGTGCCCGACCCGGTCGAACAGGCCGCGCGCCGCACGGTTCTGGCCCGGATTCAGGCCGAGGCCGGTGAGAACCCAGCCCGATGAGCTAAAATCGGTCGAATCGTGGCTAAGCACTCCCTGATCGAAGCGCGCACGCAGACCTCCACCCGGGTTCGTGGCGGCGACCGGCGAACCACGAACCCCGGTCGGGTCACCTTGCAGGTGCTCGGTCTGGCCGCCGTCACGGGGTGTCTGTTCGTCACCGTCGTGGCTCCCAACGTGGGGTCCACCGCCACGGCGTCGTCGTCCTTCGCCGGGGAGTTCACGGAGTCGGAAGCCTCGGCCCAGACCCTTGCCGTGAGCGGAGCCGTGGCATCCGGAGTCTTCCGCGACGCCTACGGAGTGACCGAGGCGCCCCCGCCTCCGCCCCCGGTGATCGAAAAGGCTTCCACCGGGCCGGCCGTCGACACGGGCTGCCCCGACCCGAATCTCGCGTCGCCCGATCCGGCCGGCGCACAGGTGATCGCCGCCGCCCTCGCTGCCGAGCGCGGGTGGACGGGAGCGCAGTTCGACGCCCTGGTCGCGCTCTGGAGCCGCGAATCCGGATGGCGCGTCAACGCGCTCAACAGCTCCAGCTGCGCCTACGGCATCCCGCAGGCGCTGCCCGGGTCGAAGATGGCCACCGCCGGTGCCGACTGGGCGACCAACCCGGCCACGCAGATCACCTGGGGCCTCAATTACATCCAGGGCGTGTACGGCGATCCGGCCACAGCACTTGCGCATTCCGACGCGAACCACTGGTATTGATACCGATGTCTTCCACGCGCGCGTCCACCAACCCCGTCATCCGTACGGGGATTCAGGTGATGGCGTTCGGCGTCGCCGCCGCCTTCGTGCTGCTCTTCGCGGTCGATCCGCACTCGGTCGGCGCGAACGCCTCGCAGAACTTCGCACCCACGGTCGTCGCCGCTGCCGGGGGCGAGCAGTCGCTCGACGTGGCCGCCGGAGCGTCGCAGTCGGTGACGCGCGACGGCTACACCGTGAAAGACCCGCCCGCGCCCGAGCCCGTCGTCGTGCCGGTGGCCGTGAAGGCGGAGCCCTCGACCGGCACCTCGGCTTCGGCGCCCGCTCCGGCCGGTGGCGGATGCGAGGCCAACGTCGTTCCGACGCCCGGACCCCCGGAGGCGGGCAGCCTCCAGGACATCGCCTACCAGGCGGTCATGGGCTACGGCTGGGGCGAGCAGAACTACTACTACCTCCTGGCGCTGTGGAACCGGGAGTCAGGCTGGAACCCGACCGCCTCGAACCCGTCCGGCGCGTACGGCATCCCGCAGGCCCTTCCCGGCTCGAAGATGGGGCCGGGCTGGGAGTCCGACCCTAACGTGCAGATCAACTGGGGCCTGCAATACATCGCGGGCGTCTACGGCACGCCGTGCGAGGCCTGGGCGTCGTCGGAGAATCGCGGCTGGTACTAGCCCGTCCGACGAAACCGGATGGCGCATCCGTGGACGGTTCCGAGCGGCGCCGGGGCGTTCAGTAGGCTGATCGCATGAGGCCCGAACTCGTCGCCGTGATCTGCCTGATCATCATCGTCGGAGTCTCCGTGCTCTCGCCGAAGCTGCGGCTCGCGACCCCGATCGTGCTGGTCGTCATCGGCATCCTCATCTCGCTGATCCCCGGCATCCCGCCGGTGCACGTGCCGTCGGAGATCATCCTCGCCGGTGTGCTGCCGCCGTTGCTCTACTCCTCGGCCATCAACCTGCCTCTGGTCGACTTCCGCAAGAACTTCGGCGCCATCTCGATGCTCTCGGTGCTCCTCGTGATCGTGAGCGCCCTCATCACCGGCTTCCTGCTGTTCATGATCCTGCCCGACCTCGACCTCGCCGCGGCGATCGCGCTCGGCGCCGTGATCAGTCCGACGGACGCCGTGGCGGCGACCTCCATCGGCAAGAAGCTGGGGCTGCCCCCACGACTGATCGCGGTGCTGGAGGGCGAGAGCCTCGTGAACGACGCCTCAGCCCTCGTGCTGCTGCGCTCGGCGGTCGCGGCCACCGCCGGAACGCTGGCCTTCGCGGGCATGGGCGGCGTGGCCATCGACTTCGCCTACTCCTCAGTGGTGGCGATCGCGGTGGGGCTGGCGGTGGGGATCATCACGGTGTTCCTGCGCTCGAAGCTCCACGACTCGGTGCTCACCACCGCGGTGTCGTTCATCATCCCCTTCATCGCGTACATCCCGGCCGAGGCGATCGGGGCATCCGGAGTTCTCGCCGTCGTGGTGGCGGGTCTCTACACGGGGCACATGGGTGCGAAGTACTTCTCCGCCTCGACGCGCATCAGCGAGCGGCTGAACTGGCGCACCATCCAGTTCCTGCTCGAGAACGGCGTGTTCCTCCTGATGGGGCTGGAGCTGAAGGACATCTTCCTCGCAGCCATCGCGCAGAGTGACGAGAACTCCAACCTCAACGCGGTCGGAGCCGTGGTGCTCGGCATCGGGGCTGCGATCGTGCTGCTGATCATCCGCTTCGCCTTCGTGGCACCGTTGCTCTCGGTGCAGAGAGCCCGGGCACGTCGACGAGATCCCGGCGGCGCCGAAGCGACCGAGTCGACCGGCTGGAAGGGCGGCGTCGTGCTCTCCTGGGCCGGGATGCGCGGGGTGGTCACGGTCGCGGCGGCCCAGTCGCTGCCGGAGGCGACGCCATACCGCAACCAGCTCGTGCTGATCGCGTTCACCGTCTCGATCGTCACGCTCATCCTGCAGGGCGGGACTCTGCCGTGGATCATCGGGGTCACCAAGCTCCGGGGCATCGACGAGGCGGCGGACCACGCCGAGTTCGCCACCCTCGTCGACGAGCTGCGGGCCGCAGGGCTCCAGGTGCTCGAGGCCCCCGAGGTCAGCCTGCCGAACGGTGAGGTGGTCGACGAGAGCGTCGTCGACCGGGTGCGCAGCGACGCGGACCTGAGGAGCGAATCGGCCTGGGAACGCGCGCACTCCGAGAACGAGGAGATCGGCACCCCGCACCGCCAGTACCGGGTGCTGCGGCTCGAGGTGCTGAAGGCCGAGCGCACCGCCTTGCTCGAGGCCCGCGGCCGCGGCGAGTACGCCTCCCGCATCCTGGTGCGGGCTCAGCTCATGCTCGACCAGGAGGAGTCGCGGCTGCAGCAGACCGACGGCTCCGACATGCACTGACCCGGGCGCTCGTAGACTGGAGCCATGCCTCGCAACAACCGTCCGCGCCGACGCGCGGGAGACGGCGACGAGGAGTCCGACCTGACGCACCTGCTGGCCGGGTGGAAGCGCGTGGAGCACCGCCGTGACGGCGACTGGAACGTGCAGCCGGTGTCGGGGGCGTCCGCGGTGAAGGAGTACGTCTGCCCGGGCTGCGGTCTCGTGGTGGCTCCCGGGGTCGCCCATCTCGTCACCTGGCGCGCCGACGGCGTGCTCGGCGACACCGCCGACCTCGCCGCCCGTCGGCACTGGCACAGCCACTGCTGGAGGATCGGAGCCTGACCGTGAGGGGAACGACGCGATGACCGAGATCGAGATCCGCAGCGCCACCGAGCTGCCCGCACGCCGCGAGGAGATCGAGTTGCACACCGACGACGGGGTGACCCTGGTCGCTGAACTCGCGCTGCCGCTCTCGGGCAACCCGGTCGCGACACTCGTGACGCTGCATCCGCTGCCCACTCACGGCGGCTTCATGGACTCGCACATCCTGCGGAAGGCAGCGGCCCGGCTGCCCGCTCTGGCCGATCTCGCCGTACTGCGCTTCAACCTCCGAGGCGTCAGCTCGCCCCGCGGCACGAGCGGTGGCTCTTTCGACGGAGGGGACGCCGAGCGGTATGACGTGAAGGCCGCGATGGACTTCGTGGCCGAGCGCGGGCTGCCGCATCCGTGGCTCGTGGGCTGGTCGTTCGGCACCGAGCTGGTGCTGCGCTACGGGGCGCAGTATCCGATCGACGGCGCCATCCTCCTCTCCCCGCCGCTCCACCGCGCGACCGAGGCGGATGTCGCGGCCTGGGAGGGCAACGGCAAGCACTTGGTCGCCGTCGTGCCCGAGTTCGACGACTACCTGCGGCCCGCCGAGGCCCGCGAGCGTTTCGCGTCCGTGCCGAGCATCGAGCTCGTGGCGGTGGAGGGCGGCAAGCACCTCTGGGTGGGGGAGCAGCAGACCCGGCGCGTGCTCGACGAGATCGTGGCCCGCGTCAACGCCGCCGCGTATCCGTTGCCGACGACCTATCGCGAGTAGGCGCGATCACCGTTCGTTCTGGATGGGGATGACGACCTGCTTGATGATGAGCAGGAACGACGCCGCGATCGGGATGGCGATGAGCGCGCCGAGAACCCCGAGCAGGGTCCCGCCGGCCAGCGCCGCGATCACCACGATCGAGCCGGGCACCGAGACGGCGCGGTTCATGATCTTGGGGCTCAGAAGATAGGCCTCGACCTGCATGTAGACGATGTAGTAGATGGCCGCGACGAGGGCGGTGAGCGGAGATCCGAGGCCCGGGATGAGGCAGACCAGCACGATGATCACCGAGCCCGAGAGCGTGCCGACCAGGGGGATGAGGGAGAGCATGCCGGCCAGGAACGCGAGCACCGCGGAGAACGGGGCGTTGATGATGGACAGGAAGATGAAGCTCAGCACGCCGTTGATCAGCGCCAGGCTGATCTGACCCACCACGTAGCGGCCCACCGCGCCGGTGACCTGTTCGCTCAGGTCGGCGAAGCGCTCTCGCTTCGAGGCCGGCACCAGCCGGTAGACCGCGCGCTTCATCCCGTTCAGCGATGCCGTGAAGTAGAGCGTCAGGATGAGCACGATGATGGCGCCGAACACCCCGCTCGCGATGCCGATGCCCACCTGGAGGGCGCCGCCGGCCAGGGCCGTGATGTTCCCGGCATCCTGGAAGTAATTGATGACGGCGTTGTAGACCTCGTTGACGTCGATGAAACCGCCGAGCTGATCGGTGACCGAATCGCGCCAGTTCTGGTCGAGGACCTGGTTGATCAGGTTCGGCACCAAGGTGATCAGTTGCGACGTCTGCTCGACGATGATGGGCACCACGGCGAACACCAGGCCTGTGAAGACGCCCAGAACTGCTACGAGAACGGTGAGGATGGCGAGCCAGCGCGGCCAGTGCTTCCGTTCGAGCCAGGAGATGATCGGATCCAGGCCCAGGGCGATGAAGATCGCGACGCCGATGTAGGTCAGGATGGTGGCCAGGGACACCACGGCACCAATGATCAGAAGGCCGACACCCACTCCGAGTGTGGCGACGAGACCGAGGGTGAACGCGTTCTGGATCTTCACTCTGTTGCTCCCTCGAAGGCGTCGTCCGGGTGGGCGTTGCTCAATACTACGGGCCTCCGGAGGTCACGATCCGGTATCTCCCGGCGCCGTCGCCGTGTCGTGGTGAACGCCTCCTGAACGTACGCTGTGGGAGACTGTCGGCGGCATCGGCTATCTTTTAATGTCTTTGTCAGGAGTCTTCGTGCGCTTTATCTTCGCCATCTTCGCCTTCATCATCGCTACTGCGCTGATCGGCGCCGGTGTCGCGCAACGAACCGTGTTCCTTCCCCCGAGCACGGTCGTGTCGTCCGTCACCCTCGACGGCGACGAGGCCTACGCCTTGATCGACTCGTCCGCGCTCACGGCGCACACCGGTAAGCAGACGATCGTGCTCACCGGCAGCGACACCGTCTTCGCCGCCTACGGGCGCACCGCCGACGTCGAGGCCTGGCTCGACGGCTCCGAATACGCCTCGATCGGCTACGACGCCGACAGCGGGGAACTGACCTCCACCACGGTGCCGGCGAATCCGGACGCGGCGGACAACGTGGCCAGCGGCTCCGCGAACCCGGCCGACAGCGATCTGTGGCTCGAGCAGTTCACGGCCGACGACGCCATGTACCGCACGCTGGCCCTGCCCGCCGGCTACTCGATGATCGTCGCGTCCGACGGCACGCAGCCTGCACCCACGCAGATCCGGCTCTCCTGGCCGATCCCGAACGCCACACCGTGGGTCGGCCCGCTGATCGTGGGCGGCGTGGCCTTCCTCCTCGCCGGCCTCGTGCTGCTGGTGCTGGGCCTGCTGCACATGCGTCGCTCGCAGCGGCCGCGACGCAAACCGCCGACACTCCCGAAGGGCAAGCGCTTCTCCTCCTCACGCACCAACGCCATCGAATCCGGTGTCAAGCGCAGCCGTCGCTCGATCGCTCCGGCCATCGCCGTTCCGGTCGCCCTCGCCTCGCTGCTGGCCCTCGGCGGCTGTTCCGCCGACTACTGGCCCCAGGCGGCGACGCCGGCGACGGATGCGGCGACCGCTCCGGCCACGCCCGACGCGTCATCCACCGACGCCGCAGCGACCCCCGACCCGGATGCCCCGGTCGCGGTCGACGACGCCGACAACGCGCCCACGCCCGCCGTCACCGAGGCGCAGCTCGAGGCCATCGTCGCGAACATCTCCTCGGTGACCGCCGAGGCCGACGCGGCGAGCAACAAGGACCAGCTGGCCGACCGGTTCACCGGCCCCGCGCTCGAACTGCGCTCGGCGACCTACGCCATCCGCGCCGGATACCCGGAGTACCCGGCGCCGCAGGCGATCCCTTCCGGCCCGCTGCAGGTCGTGCTGCCGCAGGCCACCGACTCGTGGCCGAAATCGGTGTTCACCATCGTGCAGGGCGACGACACGTCGGTTCCGCCCGTGGCGCTGATGCTCGTGCAGGAGACGCCCCGCTCGAACTACAAGGTCTACTACGAGATCACCCTCGAACCCGACACCAGTCTTCCGCCGGTGGCCGCGGCGAGCGTGGGCACCACTCGGCTGCCGCTGGACACGAAACTCCTCACGATGACGCCCGACCAGCTGAAGACGGCTTATGCCGACATCCTCTCGGTCGGCGACGCGAGCCAGTACATCGACCAGATCGACGCGACGGGCGACACGCTGCGCACCCAGGTGGGCGTCGACTACAAGAACGCCAAGAAGAGCGGGATCGGGTCGTCGGCGACCATCGACTTCGCGCAGGTCGCCGGCACCGGCCAGAGCATCGCCCTGGCCACGAGCGACTCGGGCGCCCTGGTGGCCGTCGATCTCCGCGAGTCGGAGACGGCGAAGCCGATCGAGTCCGGCGCCACCGTGAGCGCGGAGGGCGCCGTGAAGGCCCTCTCCGGCATCACCGAGACGGCCAAGGGCGTCGAGGCGACCTACGGCTACCAGCTGCTGTTCTACATCCCTCCGTTCGGAGATCCCGGTAAGGCAGAGCTCCTCGGCTTCTCGCAGGGGCTCGTGCAAGCGAAGGAGTTGCCGTGAGTATGCCCCCGCCCCCTGCAGGCAATCTGCGCGGAGCCGTCGACCTGTCGTCGCTCGTGAACCGTCCCGGCACCGGGAGCACCCGGTGCGGCGGGACGACCGGGCGCGCCCGGGGGAGCCGGAGCACCCACGGGTGCCGTGCCCTCGCTCGTGCTCGAGGGCAACGACGCGAACTTCACCCAGTTCATCGAGCTCTCCAACTCGGTGCCCGTGATCGTGGACCTCCGCGCCGAGTGGGCCGAGCAGAGCAAGGAGCTCAGCGCGGTGCTCAGCAGCGTGGTCACGAGCTACGCCGGTCGCCTGGTGCTCGTCGGCGTCGACGTCGAGGCCAACCCCCAGCTCGCGCAGGCCTTCCAGGCGCAGTCGGTGCCCACGGTGGCCGCGCTCGTCGGCGGCCGCCCGGTCTCGCTGTTCCAGGGCAACTACCCGGAGCAGGAGGTGCGGGCCGTGGTGGAGCAGGTGCTGCAGCTCGCCGCGCAGAACGGCGTCACCGGCACGGTGACGGTGGAGGGCGCCGATCCGGATGCGACTCCGGCCGAACCCGTCGAGGAGCCGCTGCCCCCGCACCACGCGGAGGCCTACGAGGCGATCTCCCGGGGCGACTACGCCACGGCGATCACCGAGTACCAGACCGCCATCGCCCAGAACCCCCGCGACGCCCTGGCCGTGGCCGGCCTGGCCCAGGTGAAGCTCCTCGCGCGCCTGCAGGACAAGTCCCTCGACGAGATCCGCAGCGCAGCAGCCGCGAACCCCGACGACCTGGAAGCCCAGCTCCTGGTGTCCGACCTCGACGTCTCCGGCGGTCACGTCGACGACGCCTTCGACCGCCTCCTGACCCTCTTCCCCAAGCAGGACCAGGCCACCAAGGACCTCATCCGCACCCGCCTCCTCGAACTCTTCGAGGTCGTCGGCACAGAAGACCCCCGCGTAGCAGCCGCCCGCCGCCGCCTGGCAGCCCTGCTCTACTAGGCGTTCCGAACGCGCAGCTCCGCGTCCCTACCCCTTGTGTGGTTTGAGGTAGAGAGCCGCAAGCGGCGGCAACGTCAACTCCACCGACGCCGGACGCCCCGACCACGGCACGTACTCCGCCTCGACCGATCCGTAGTTGCCGACGCCCGAGCCGCCGTACTCCAGCGCATCCGTGTTCACCAGCTCGTCCCAGCGGCCGCCGAACGGCAGCCCCACGCGGTACGGCCCCACCGGCTGCCCCGAGAAGTTCATCAGCACCGCGATCGGGTTGCCCTCGGAATCCCAGCGCAGGAACGACACGAGGTTCTGCGACGGCGACCCGCCGTCGATCCACTCGAATCCGGCCGGCTCGTTGTCGAGCGCCCAGAGAGCCGGGTTCTCCTTGTAGACGGTGTTCAGTCGCGAGACCAGCCCGAGCAGCTGCTGGTGCACCGGCTGGTCGAGGATCCACCAGTCGAGCCCCCGCTCCTCGCTCCACTCCGAGGGCTGCCCGAACTCCTGCCCCATGAACAGCAGCTGCTTGCCCGGGTGCGCCCACATGAACCCGAGGTAGGAGCGCAGGTTCGCCAGCTTCTGCCAGTGGTCGCCCGGCATCTTCTGTAGCAGTGATCCCTTGCCGTGCACGACCTCGTCGTGCGAGATGGGGAGCATGAAGTTCTCGCTGAACGCGTAGAGGAACGAGAACGTGATCTCGCCGTGGTGGTACTGCCGGTACATCGGGTCCTTCTCGATGTAGTCGAGGGTGTCGTGCATCCAGCCCATGTTCCACTTCATGCCGAACCCGAGACCGCCCCGGTCGGTGGGGTGCGTGACGCCGGGCCAGGAGGTCGACTCCTCGGCGATCATCACGATGCCCGGGTTCGTCTTGTAGGCGGTGGCCGTGACCTCCTGCAGCAGGCTGATCGCCTCGAGGTTCTCGCGCCCGCCGTACTGGTTCGGCAGCCACTCGCCTTCTTTGCGCGAGTAGTCGAGGTAGAGCATGGAGGCCACCGCGTCGACCCGCAGGCCGTCGATGTGGAACTCCTCGAGCCAGTAGAGCGCGTTGGCCACCAGGAAGTTCCGCACCTGGCTGTTGCCGAAGTTGAACACGAGCGTTCCCCAGTCGGGCTGCTCGCCCCGGCGGGGGTCGGGATGCTCGTAGAGCGCCTCGCCGTCGAAGCGCGCCAGCGCCCACTCGTCCTTCGGGAAGTGCGCGGGCACCCAGTCGACGAGCACGCCGAAGCCGGCCTGATGCAGCCGGTCGATCAGGTAGCGCAGGTCGTCGGGGTGACCGAAGCGGGAGCTCGGCGCGTAGTACGAGGTGACCTGGTAGCCCCAGGAGCCGCCGAACGGATGCTCGGCGAGCGGCATGAACTCCACGTGCGTGAACCCGAGGTGCTGCAGATAGGGGATCAGCTCGTCGGCGAGGGAACGGTAGTCGAGCCCTTTCCTCCACGAGCCGAGGTGCATCTCGTAGACGCTCATCGGGCTGGTGTGCGGGTTCGTGGTGGCCCGGTGGCGCATCCATTCGCCGTCCTGCCACTCGTAGGAGCCCGTGCCGATCACCGACGCGGTGAGCGGCGGCACCTCGGTGTAGCGGGCCATCGGGTCGGCGCGCCGCACCCACTCGCCCACTTGGGTGAGGATCTCGAACTTGTAGTTGCCGCCCGTGGTCAGTCCCGGGATGAACAACTCCCAGACGCCGGTGCCGCCGAGGCTGCGCATGGCGTGGCGCGTGCCGTCCCAGCCGTTGAAGTCGCCGATCACGCGCACGGCCTGGGCGTGCGGAGCCCATACTGCGAAGGCGGTGCCCGCCGAGGGCGAATCGATGCCCTGCTTCTCCTCGACCCGGGAGCCGAGCACCTCCCAGAGCTTCTCGTGGCGGCCCTCGCCGATGAGGTGCAGGTCGAGGTCGCCGAGGGTGGGGGAGAAGCGGTAGGGGTCGTCGGCCGTCCAGACGCTTCCGTCGTCGTAGCGCGCCTCGATCACGTAGTCGTTGAGGCCCGTGATGGTGATGCCCTGCCAGATGCCGCCGTAGAGGTGGGTGAGCTGCGCGCGGGCGCCGTTCTCCAGCACAGCGCTCACCTCGGTGGCGAGGGGGCGGAGGCTGCGGATGACCGTGACCGGGTCGGAGACACCGGCCGCGTTCACCAGGTGCTGCCCGAGCACCGCGTGCGGGTTGTAGTACGACCCGGTGGCGACCTTCTGGAGCACCTCTTCGGGGATGGTCGGGAGGGTCAGGGCGATGGAGCCGTCGAGTGAGGCCATCAGGATGCGCCGCTTTCGTTGTGCCGGCCGGGGCCGGGGGTCAAGTGCAGGATGTGTGCGGGCTGCGTGAACGCGTCCAGTCGCACGTAGTTGTCGGCCGACCACTCCCAGACGTTCCCGGAGAGCAGGTCGGTGACCTCGAAGCTCGCCCCGGCCGGGAGGCCGAGGAGCTCGAGGTCGAGGTGCACGGTGGTCTCGCGCACGGAGTGCGGATCGACGTTGACCACCATGATCAGGGTGTCGGAGACGCCGTCGGGCGTGAACTCCCCGTCGAGGTGCTTGGAGTAGACGACGATCGAGTCGTCGTCGCTGCGGTGGATGCGGAGGTTGCGCAGCTGCCCGAGGGCCGGATGGGCACGGCGGATGTCGTTGAGCAGCGTGATGTCGCTCGCGATGGAGCGCCCGGCCGCCTCGGCACCCGCGAAGTCGCGTGCCTTGTACTCGTACTTCTCGTTGTCGATGTTCTCCTCGGCGCCGGGCCGGGCCACGTTCTCGATCAGCTCGTAGCCGGAGTAGACGCCCCAGGTGGGCGCGCCGGTGGCCGCGAGCACGGCCCGGATCTTGTAGGCCGGCATCCCGCCGAACTGCAGGAACTCGGTGAGGATGTCGGGCGTGTTCACGAAGAGATTGGGGCGGAAGAAGGCATCCGTCTCCTGCGAGATGCTGGTGAAGAACTCCTCGATCTCCGTCTTCGTGTTGCGCCAGGTGAAGTAGGTGTACGACTGCTGGAAGCCGACCTTCGCGAGCCCCTGCATCGGCGCCGGGCGGGTGAAGGCCTCGGCCAGGAACACGACCTCCGGATGCGCGGCGTTGACCTCGTGGATCACCCACTCCCAGAAGTCGAGCGGCTTGGTGTGCGGGTTGTCGACCCGGAAGATCTTCACGCCGAGCGCGATCCAGTACTCCAGGAGGCGGAGGGCTTCGGCCCGGATGCCCGCGGGATCGTTGTCGAAGTTGATCGGGTAGATGTCCTGGTACTTCTTCGGCGGGTTCTCGGCGTAGGCGATCGAGCCGTCGGGCAGCGTGGTGAACCACTCGGGATGCTCTTTCACCCAGGGGTGGTCGGGGGAGGCCTGGAGGGCGAAGTCGAGGGCGACCTCGAGTCCGGCTTTCTTCGCGGCCTTCAGGAAGGACGTGAAATCGGCGACCGTGCCGAGGTCGGGGTGGATGGCGTCGTGACCGCCGGCGGCGCCGCCGATCGCCCAGGGCGAGCCGGGGTCGCCGGGCTGGGGGTCGAGCGTGTTGTTGCGCCCCTTGCGGTAGGCCTCGCCGATGGGGTGAATGGGCGGCAGGTAGAGCACGTCGAAGCCCATGGCCGCGACCTCCGGGAGCCGCTTGGCTGCGGTGCGGAAGGTGCCGCTCTTCCAGCTGCCGTTGGCGGCCTGCTTGGCGCCGATCGAGCGGGGGAAGAACTCGTACCAGGCGCCGGAGCCGGCGCGCGTGCGCTCGACGCGGAGGGGCATCCAGTCGGAGTAGGTCACCAGGCTCTGCGCGGGGTGGCGGCGGAGCGCCTCCGTCACCTCGGGCCCGTAGGCCAGGCCCAGACGCTCGGCCGTCGGGCCGGAGGTCGCGGTGAGCTGCGCGGCGACGCGGGCGAACAGGTCCCGCTCGGCGGCGGGGCGCTCGACCTCGCCCGCCAGGCGGGTGAAGAGCTGTGCGCCGATGGCGAGCATGAGTTCGGTGTCGATGCCGGCCGCGATCTTGATGGTGGCGTTGTGCTCCCAGGTGGCGTAGTCATCCGAATAGCCACGGATGCGGAAGCGCCAATCGCCCTCGCTGGTCACCTGCCCGAGGCCGCGCCACTCGTCGTCCCAGCTGTGGGTGCGGGTGAGCGGTCGGTCGGTCACCGTGCCGTCGGGAGCCTCGAGTTCGAGGTGCGCGCCGACCGCGTCGTGGCCCTCTCGGAACACCAGGGCGCCGAAGGGAATGACCTCCCCGACGTACCCCTTGGCCGGCCACCGCCCGCCCTCGACCTGGGGGAAGACCTCCATGATCGGGATGCGCCCGACCCGGGGTTCGAAAGGCGTCGCCGCCATGCTGTCACGCGCGGGCCGGAGGGGCGCCGCCGCCTTGTCGTTCCGAGTTGCTGCCACAGTCCGACCCTACCGACAAAGGGCTGCGGCGCAACGGTCGGGCCGATCGCAAGCGCACCGCGTACCCGCGACGTTCATGCCCTCGTAACGCGTCTGCCCTAGGCTAGCGAGGGCCGTCTCCCTGCACCTCGGCGGCGATCGTTCGACCGGTGCTGCTGCACCGCTGCACCGATGAAGGAGTTTCCCGCGTGAAGGCGATCCGCAGGTTCACCGTCCGATCCGTGCTGCCCGAGTCGCTCTCGGCGCTCGGCGAGCTCGCCGCGAACCTCCGCTGGGCCTGGCACGAGCCGACGCGGCAGATCTTCGCGCACATCTCGCCCGACGACTGGCGCGCCACGCAGGGCGATCCGGTCGCGTTGCTCGGCGCCGTGAGTCCGGAGCGACTCGAGCAGCTCGCCGCCGACCCGGGGTTCGTGGCCTGGGCCAACAGCCTGCGCGACGACCTCAACGCCTACCTCCGGGAGCCGCGCTGGTATCAGGGGCTCGAGGGGGCGAGGCCCTCGTCGATCGGGTACTTCTCGCCCGAGTTCGGCATCGCGGCCGCACTCCCGCAGTATTCGGGCGGCCTCGGCATCCTGGCCGGCGACCACCTGAAGGCGGCCTCCGACCTCGGGGTGCCGATCATCGGTGTCGGCCTGTTCTACCGCTCCGGCTACTTCACCCAGGCCATCTCGCGAGACGGCTGGCAGGAGGAGAGCTATCCGGTGCTCGACCCCGACGGACTGCCGCTCTCGGTGCTGCGGCTCGCCGACGGCACCCCGGCGCAGATCGTGCTCGCCCTGCCCGGCGACCGGGCGCTGTACGCCCGCATCTGGCAGGCCCAGGTGGGCCGTGTGCGCCTGCTCATGCTCGACACCGACATCCCCGACAACGACGACGACCTGCGCAGCGTCACCGACCGGCTCTACGGCGGCGGGGGCGAGCACCGCCTGCTGCAGGAACTGCTGCTCGGCATCGGCGGCGTGCGCGCCCTCGAAGTGGTGTCGGAGCTCACCGATTCGCCGATGCCCGAGGTGTACCACACCAACGAAGGGCATGCCGGGTTCCTCGGTCTGGAGCGCATCTCGAACCTGATCGGCGGCGGCCTCTCGTTCGACGAGGCGTTGCAGGTCGTGCGCGCGGGGACCGTGTTCACCACCCACACGCCGGTTCCCGCCGGCATCGACCGCTTCGAACGGTCGCTGATGGAGCGGTACTTCTCCACCGACATGCTGCCGGGGCTCGACGTCGATTCCGTGCTGGCGCTCGGCGCCGAGGACTACGACGGAGGGTCGCCCGACGTCTTCAACATGGCGGTCATGGGACTCCGCCTCGGCCAGCGCGCGAACGGCGTCTCCCAGTTGCACGGCGCCGTCAGCCGCGGGATGTTCGCCGGGCTCTGGCCGGGATTCGACCGCGCCGACGTGCCGATCACCTCGGTGACGAACGGCGTGCACGCGCCCACCTGGACCGATCCGCTCCTGCAGGAGCTCGCCCGCACGAAGCTCGGCACGGGCGACACCACGGCCGCGGACTGGAACTCCGACGCGGTCTCGAACGCCGAGCTCTGGGCCGTGCGCGGCGACATGCGCCGACAGCTGGTGCAGGATGCGCGCCGCCGGGTCACCGAGGCCTGGCGCGAACAGAACCCCGACTCCATCCCGCCGGCCTGGTTCCAGAGTCTGCTCGATCCGTCGGTGCTGACGATCGGCTTCGCGCGGCGCGTGCCCACGTACAAGCGGCTCACGCTGATGCTGCACGATCCGGAGCGGCTGAAGTCGATCCTGCTGAACCCGCAGCGGCCGATCCAGCTCGTGGTGGCCGGCAAGTCGCATCCCGCCGACGAGGAGGGCAAGCGGCTCATCCAGAAGTTCGTGCAGTTCGCCTCCGACCCGGAGGTGCGCCACCGCATCGTCTTCCTGCCCAACTACGACATCGGCATGGCGCAGGTGCTGTACCCGGGCACCGACGTGTGGCTCAACAACCCGCTGCGGCCGCTCGAGGCGTGCGGGACATCCGGGATGAAGGCGGCGCTGAACGGGGGACTCAACCTCTCCATCCTCGACGGCTGGTGGAACGAGTACTTCGACGGCGAGAACGGCTGGGCCATCCCGACGGCCGACTCGGCGGGCGACGCCGAGGAGCGCGACACACTCGAGGCCGAGGCGCTCTACGACCTGATGGAGAACCAGGTGGCACCGCGCTTCTACGATCGCGACGCCGACGGCGTGCCCGAGCACTGGATGCAGTCGATCCGGCACACGCTCTCGACCCTGTCCCCCGAGCTCAGCGCCGAGCGCATGGTGCGGGAGTACGTGCAGCGGCTCTACATCCCCGCCGCGGCGGCCGAGCGCGTGATGACGGCCGACGACCACGAGGCGGCCCGCGAGCTGTCGGCGTGGAAGGAGCGGGTGCGGGCGGCATGGCCCGGCGTCTCGGTGGTGCACGTGGAGTCGGGCGGACTCGACGACACGCCACAGGTGGGGGACGTGCTGCACGTGCGGGCGCACATCCAGCTCGGCGGACTCACGCCGCACGACGTCGCGGTGGAGGTGGTCTACGGCCACGCGGTGCACGGCGACGACCTCACGGATGCGGCGACGGTGGAGCTCTCGACGCCGCACGCCGCCGCCGACGCCGCTGCCGCTCCCACGGACGGCGCTCCGCTCGTCTACTCGGGGACGGTCGAACTCGCGCGGGCCGGATCGTTCGGCTACACCGTGCGCGTGGTGCCGAAGCACGCGAACCTCGCGTCGCCGGCCGAGTTGGGGCTCATCGCGGTCGCGCACTGACGAGTTTCGGTGCAAATGAGGAGGACCGACGCCCTATACGGGGTCGGTCCTCCTCATTTGCACCGAAACTAGCTACACCGAGCGCGGCGGTGTGCTCGCGGGCAGCGGCGGGTGCCCCTTGCGGATGAGGTCGAGCTTCTCGGGGAACACGCTGCCCAGCAGCTCGCGCACGGCAGGGTCGGTGGCGTAGTCGTCGAAGAGGCGCACCCCGAGCACCACGTTCGCCAGCATGCCGCCCGCGAGGAACTCAGATGCCTCCTCCGCCGACATGCCCGCCTCTTCGCGCAGCAGGCGGTAGACGTCCATGAACCCGCACCGCGCCTGCGGGCCGATCACGGGGTCGGCCCCGAGCACGAAGCCGTGCATGAGGTTCAAGAGGATGCTGCGATCCGAGGTGAGGGTGAAGTAGGCGTTGCCGAGGCGCCGGGCGACCGGCACCTCCGGGTCGCCCGCGATCGCCTCGCGGAACGCGGCCATGATGCGCTCGAGCGCACGGTGCAGCACCTCGAGGAAGAGCTGCTCCTTGGTGCCGAACATGCGCACCACGTAAGGCTGGCTGACCCCGGCGGCGCGCGCCACCATGTCGGTCGTGGCGCCCGCGTACCCGGCGTTGCCGAACACCGTCGACGCCGCGTCGAGCACGAGAGCGCGGCGTTCTTCGGCAGCCATACGGGACTTCTTCTGGGTCACGCTTGACATGGTATCAGTTGATTACTTATGGTGGCTTTTGTAATCATCCGATTACCTATTTCTTGGAAGGATTGCTCATGGCGATCACCGAATCGGCGGCCGGCGAGACCGCCGAGGCCGAGCCCGTCGCAGCCCGTGGGCGTCGACGCATCCCCATCTGGCTCGCCATCGTGGCGGCCTCGCTGCCCATGTTCATGGCCACCCTCGACAACCTCGTGGTCACCAGCGCACTGCCCGTCCTGGGCGAGCAGCTCTCCGCCTCGGTGGAACAGCTGCAGTGGTTCGTCAACGCTTACACGCTCAGCTTCGCCAGCCTCATGCTCTTCGCGGTCGCGCTCGGCGACCGGCTCGGGCGGCGCACCGTCTTCCTCTGGGGCATCGGCATCTTCACGGTCGCCTCGGCCCTCTGCGCGGTGAGCACCGAGCCGTGGATGCTCATCGCCGCCCGTGCGGTCCAGGGCGCGGGAGCCGCGGCGCTCATGCCGCTCTCGCTCACTCTCCTCGTCGGTTCCGTCAGCGCGCGCATGCGCCCGCTCGCCATCGGCATCTGGGGCGGCATCTCGGGCCTCGGCGTGGCGCTCGGCCCGCTGATCGGAGGTGCCGTGATCCAGGGCTGGAACTGGGACGCGATCTTCTGGATCAACGTGCCCGTCGGCATCGTCACCTTCCCGCTCGTGCTCCTCGCCCTCCCGAACTCCTTCGGCGCTCGCCTCCGGGCCGACGTGGTGGGCGTGCTGCTGGCCGGCGTCGGCGTGCTCGGCGTGGTCTACGGCATCATCCGGGGCAACGACGCCAGGTGGGACAGCGTCGAGGTGCTGGGCTCGATCATCGGCGGCGCCGCGCTGATCGCGGCCTTCATCGTGTGGGAGTCGCGGGTGTCGAACCCGCTGCTCCCGCTCCGGCTCTTCCGCGACCGGAGCTTCTCGGTGGCGAACGTGGTGGGTCTCGTGTTCAGCTTCGGCGTCTTCGGGTCGATCTTCATCCTCATCCAGTTCCTGCAGATCGTGCAGGGCAAGTCGCCGCTGGAAGCCGGCGTGCTGACCATGCCGTGGACGCTCGCACCCATGGTGATCGCGCCCCTGGCCGGGTTCATCGCCCCGCGGGTGGGCACGCGGCTGCTGATCGTCGTGGGGCTGCTGTTCCAGGCGATCGGAGTGGGCTGGTTCGCCTTCACGATGGCTCCGGATGTCTCCTACGGCACGATGCTGCCGGCCTTCCTCTTCGCGGGCGTCGGCATGGGACTCGTTTTCGCGCCCTCGTCCACGGCCGTGCTCGCCAACATGACGCCGCAGGACAACGCGAAGGCCTCGGGCACCAACTCCACCCTGCGCGAGATCGGCGTGGCCCTCGGCATCGCAGTGCTCACGGCGATCTTCACGGCGGGCGGAGGCACGTTCACCCCCACCGGGTACGTGGATGCCGCCATCCCCGCCATCTGGGCCGGCGCCGCCGCCCTGGCGCTCGCCGCCTTGATCGCCCTCGCCCTCCCCGCCGGCAGGGCGCCACGGATCCGCGAGGCTCAGACCGCGCGGTAGAGCTGCATCGACGTCGGTGCCACGTCCACCACCTCCCCCGGCGCGAACCGGGGGAGTGGTGCGTCGTGGTGGTGCGGCTCGGGCACGTCCTGCGCCGAGTCCCAGAGGAGCTCGTAGGCGGTCACCCCGTCGTGCAACGGCAGCGTCACCCGCTCCGGCGCCTCGACGCCGTGGATCACGGTGAGGATGCGGTTGAACTCCTCGTGCTCGGGAGTCGACGCCGCCACGTAGATCAGGGTGCGGTTCTCGGGCGAGTTCCAGTCGGGAACGGACATGGTGTCGCCCCCGGCGTCGTACCAGTCCATCTGGCTGGCGCTCGGGGTGCGCTCGCCGAACACGCCGTAGCGCACCGGACGGAGCGCCGGGTTCTCGCGGCGCATCCGGAGCAGGTGCTGGGTGGTGCGCCAGAGGTCCTTCTGCCAGGTGCGCCGGTCCCAGCTGAGCCAGGTGAGTTCGGAGTCGTGGCAGTAGGCGTTGTTGTTGCCCTTCTGGCTGCGCCCGAACTCGTCGCCGGCGGTGATCATCGGCACGCCGGCCGAGAGCAGCAGCGTTCCCATGAGGTTGCGCATGGCACGCCGGCGCGACTGCTCGATGGTGCGCGACGAGGTGGGCCCCTCGATGCCGTGGTTGTACGACATGTTGTTGTCGCTGCCGTCGCGGTTGGCCTCGCCGTTGCCCACGTTGTGCTTGACGTTGTAGGCGGTGAGATCGGCGAGCGTGAAGCCGTCGTGGGCGGTGACGAAGTTCACGGAGGCCAAAGGCCCGCGGGCCTGGGCGAAGGTGTTCGACGATCCGGCGATGCGCGTGGCGAGCATCCCGACCCCGTCGCCGGGGTTGCCGTTCTCGCGGATCGACTTGATGTCGCGCAGCCAGAACTTACGCATCCGGTCGCGGAAGCGGTCGTTCCACTCCGACCAGCCGGCCGGGAAGTTGCCGGTCTGCCAGCCGCCCATGCCCACGTCCCACGGCTCGGCGATCATCTTCACGCCCGACAGCTCGGGGTCGTCGACGATGCCCTTGATGAGCGGATGCTCGTGGTCGAAGTAGTTGTCCTGGTTGCGGCCGAGCGTGGCGGCGAGGTCGAAACGGAACCCGTCGATCTGCACGTCGTTGGCCCAGTACTTGAGGGAGTCGAAGATCATCCGCGACACGGCCGGGGTGGCGGTGTCGATGGAGTTGCCGCATCCGGTCACGTCGATGTAGTCACCGCGCGCGGTCTGCCGGTAGTAGCCGGCGTTGTCGATGCCGCGGAAGCTCGAGGTCGGGCCCATCCGGCCCTCCTCGGCGGTGTGGTTGTAGACCACGTCGAGGATGACCTCGAGCCCGGCCTCGTGCAGCAGTTTCACCATGCCCTTGAACTCGCGCAGCACCGCGCCCGGTCCCTCGGCCTGGGCCGCACGCGAGGCGTAGAGGTTGTGCGGCGCGAAGAACCCGAGGGTGTTGTAGCCCCAGTAGTTCGTGAGCCCCTGCTTCTGCAGGCGCTGCTCGGAGACGAAGGCGTGCACGGGCAGGAGCTCCACGGCGGTGACGCCGAGACTCTTGAGGTAGCCGATGCTCGTCTCGTGGGCCAGGCCCGCGTAGGTTCCACGCAGGTGCTCGGGGATGCGGTTGTTGAGCTTCGACAGTCCCTTGACGTGGGCTTCGTAGATGACCGTGTGGTCGAGCGCGGTCTGCGGCTTGGTGACGCCGTTCCAGTTGAACTCCTCGTCGATCACGACGCTCCGCCACTGCTCACGGCCCGAGCGCACGAGGCCCCGGGCATAGGGGTCGAGCAGGGGGATCTCGGGATCGAAGGCGTTCATCGGCGAGTCCGGCCCCATCGGGCCGTCGACGCGGAGCGTGTAGCGGCGCCCGGGAGTGAGGCTGCGGGTGCGTCCGGTCCACACGTTCGTGGCGGGGTCGCGGGTGAGGGGAACGGTCTTGACGATCCAGTTCGGGTCTTTGTGGTCGTAGAGACAGACATCGATGCTCGTGGCGTTCTCCGACCACACCCGGATCTCGCCCCCGTGAGAAGTCTGTCGAACGCCCATCCGAGCGAACGGATCGGCCGCCGTCATGAGACTTAGAGTAGTTGTCACCGATGATCCTCTGAAATCCGCAGGAAACCATGCCCGTCTACCTCGACCACGCCGCCACCACGCCGATGATCCCGGCTGCGCGCGACGCGTACGTCGAGGCGCTCGGCCTGGTGGGCAATCCGTCCTCCATCCACAGCCAGGGGCAGCAGGCGAAGCGGATGCTCGAGGAATCGCGTGAGGTCGTCGCGGCCTCGCTCGGGGCGGAGCCGATCGAGGTGATCTTCACCTCGGGAGGCACCGAGTCGATCAACCTCGGCGTCAAGGGTCTCTACTGGGCGCGGCAGGGCGACGGCGCGCGGCCGGTCGTCCTGCTTCCCGGCGGTGAGCACCACGCCACGGTCGACGCCGTGGAATGGCTCGCGCGGCACGAGGGTGCCCGGGTGGTGCAGCTGCCCGTCGACTCCCTGGGGCGGCTCGCGCCTTCGGTCTTGGCGTCCGCGCTCGCCGAGCACGGGGCATCCGTCGCGCTGGTGTCGCTGCTCTGGGCGAATAACGAGGTGGGCACGGTGCAGGATGTCGCGGCGCTCGCCGAGGTGGCCCGCTCGGCCGGAGTTCCGGTGCACGTCGACGCGGTGGCGGCCTACGGGTACCTGCCGATTTCGTTCTCGTCGGTCGGGGCGGACGCGCTGAGCGTGTCGGCGCACAAGATCGGTGGGCCGGTGGGGATCGGCGCGCTCGTCGTGGCACGGCGGAGCGCCGTGGAGCCGCTCATCCACGGGGGCAACCAGCAGCGCGTGCGGTCGGGCACGCAGGACGTCGCGGGCGCCGTGGCGTTCGCGGCCGCGGCGGCCCTGGTGCCGCAGCCGGGCGCCGAGCGCACGGGATTCGTCGCGGAGCTGGCGCAGCTCCGCGACCGCCTGATCGCGGGGGTTCGAGAGGCGCTTCCCGATGCGGTGCTGCGGGGCGATCCCTCGCCCACCGGTCGGCTGCCTGGCAACGCGCACTTCACCTTCCCGGGCTGCGAGGGCGATTCCCTGCTCTTCCTGCTCGACATGCAGGGCTTCTCGGTGTCGACCGGATCGGCGTGCCAGGCCGGTGTTCCCGAAGTCTCCCACGTGCTCACCGCCATGGGCGTGCCCGACGAGGAGGCTCGTGGAGCCCTCCGCTTCACCCTCGGCCACGGCACCACGGCCGCCGAGGTCGACGCCCTCGTGGCGGCGCTCCCCGCCGCCTACGCGGGCGCGCGCCGGGCCGGCTTCGCCGACCGCGTCGTCGCTCCCGCCGCGCGCCCCTGACCCCCCGCGCCGCGACCTCAGGGGTCGACCTGAGCCATCCGTTCGCGCCAGGTAGCGCGAAGTGCGACTTGTGGTGCCGACAACCGTGCTTAAGCGCTACCTCGCGAGCGGGATTCAGAGGTTGAGGGTGGTGAGCACGGCCAGGTGGTCGGAGGAACCGGCGCGCATCGTGGTGTTCGAGGTGACCTCCATGCCGCGCTGCAGCACGTGGTCCGGCCGGGTGACCGGCATGGCGGCGGGCCAGGTGAAGCCGAAGCCGCCTGCGGACTGGTTGGCCTCGCTGAGTTGCTCGGTGAGTCCGGCGATGTTGCGGTCGGAGGAGCCGGCGTTGAAGTCGCCCACCATCAGGATGCGATCGTTCTCGTCGCGGGGGATGTAGTCGGCGAGGTTCGCGAGCATGGTGTCGCGGTCGCCGTGCTCGCCGGGCCGGGCGGATGCCGCATGGATCACGTAGATGCTCACGAGCCCGGTGGGCGTCTGCAGGTCGGCGGCGATGGCCCGCTGCCACCCCAGCCCGAGGTCGAGCGCCTGGGCGTTGAGGATGGGGTAGGTGCTCCACACGCCGACGGTGCCGATCCCGTAGGAGTAGGGGTACTTGTCGCTCAGCACCGCCTCGACCTGGTCGCGGGCGTCGGAGTCCATCTCCTGCAGGGCGATCACCTGGGCTCCGGATGCCGCGAGTGCGGTGGCCGAGTCGGCCGCGGTTCCCGAGTCGGCTTCGACGTTCTGGCTGGCGACGGTGAGGGTGTCGGCGGATGCCGCGGGTGCGCTCCAGGAGAGCGGCACGATCGCGGGCACGAACATCACCGACCAGACCAGGGCCGGAACCAGCGCGGCGATCACGGCGCCCTTGGCGCGGCTGACGAACGCCATCACGAGCAGCACCGGGATGGCCAGGCCGAACCAGGGGAGCGCCGACTCCACCACGAGACTGAAGCCGAAGAGTTCGGGAGCGAGGGTGTGCAGCGCCGTTCCGGCGGCCAGAGCGAGGGCCAGCACGCACACGAAGACGGCAAGGCCCGTTCGGGTTCTCGGCCTCCGGCGCGGTGAGGGCTCTCGGGTCTCGCGCGGTGCCTCGAGGAGTGCTGACATCGCACTCATTCTGCACCGGGACACTGTGCATTCACTCCATCCACAGCTCGACTCGCGCACAGGCGGCGTGTCGGACGTCCACCGTATGCTGGAGGGCATGAAAGTTCTCGCAGCAATGAGCGGTGGTGTCGACTCCGCGGTCGCCGCCGCCCGCGCGGTCGAGGCCGGTCACGAGGTCGTCGGGGTGCATCTCGCCCTGAGCCGCATGCCGGGCACCCTGCGCACGGGCAGCCGCGGCTGCTGCACGATCGAAGATTCGATGGATGCGCAGCGCGCCGCGAACAAGATCGGCATCCCCTACTACGTCTGGGACTTCTCGGAGCGCTTCAAGGCCGACGTGGTCGACGACTTCATCGCCGAGTACACCGCCGGCCGCACCCCCAACCCGTGCATGCGCTGCAACGAGCGCATCAAGTTCGCCGCCCTGCTCGAGAAGGCGCTCGACCTCGGGTTCGACGCGGTGTGCACCGGCCACTACGCCTCGATCACCACGGATGCCGCAGGCAACCGTGAGCTGCACCGCGCGGCCGCCTGGGCGAAAGACCAGTCCTACGTGCTCGGCGTGCTCACCTCGGAGCAGCTCGCGCACAGCATGTTCCCGCTGGGCGCCACGCCGTCCAAGGCGGAGGTGCGTGCCGAGGCCGCGGAGCGCGGCTTCTCGGTGGCCACGAAGCCCGACAGCCACGACATCTGCTTCATCCCCGACGGCAACACCAGCGGCTGGCTGGCCGACAAGGTCGGAACGGCCACCGGTTCGATCGTCGATCGCTCCGGGGCGGTCGTGGGGTCGCACGAGGGCGCGCACGCGTTCACCGTGGGCCAGCGACGCGGTCTCAAGCTCGGCATGCCGGCATCCGACGGCAAGCCGCGCTTCGTGCTCGAGGTCCGGCCGAAGGAGAACACGGTGGTGGTGGGCCCGAAGGAGGCGCTCGACATCGCCGAGATCGCCGGGTCGCGATTCACCTGGGCGGGGCTCGCGCCGGAGCATCCGGAGCTCGACTTCGACTGCCAGGTGCAGATCCGGGCGCACGCCGACCCGGTGGATGCGGTGGCGCGGGTGCGCGCCGATGCCGCCGGTTCGTCCGAGCTGGTCATCACGCCCGTCACGCCGCTCAACGGGGTGGCGCCCGGGCAGACCGCGGTGGTCTACGTGGGTACACGGGTGCTGGGGCAGTGCACGATCGATCGCACGGTGGCGGCCGACCTGGCCGGCGTCGGTGTCGCTGTCGGTGATCCCGCCGTCAGCACGTCCGCTCCGCTGGGGGCGGGCGCCTGATGGCCGGTCGGGGGCGGGGGCGCGCCACGACCGACGGCGCGGGTGCGGCTTCGGTGGTCGAGACTCTCCCACAGGAGACGCCGAGTGACGTGGAGGCAGCCAGGGCGGAGGCGCGCGAGCTGACGACGCGCATCCTCGAGTTGCGCGACGAGTACTACGAGAAGAACGCCTCCACGGTCACCGACAAGGATTACGACCTCATGGTGCGACGGCTCGGCGAACTGGAGCGGGAGCATCCCGAACTCCAGTCGCCCGACAGCCCCACCCAGACGGTGGGCGGTCGCGCGGTCACCACGATGTTCACACCGGTCACCCACGCGGAGCGGATGCTGAGCCTCGACAACGTGTTCAGCGAAGAAGAGCTCGACGAGTGGGCCGCGAAGGTGGAGCGGGATGCGGGGCGGGCCACGGTGCGCTACCTCAGCGAGTTGAAGATCGACGGGCTCGCCATCAACCTCCGCTACGAGAACGGCGTGCTGGTCACGGCCGCGACCCGGGGCGACGGCGTGGTGGGCGAAGACGTCACCGAGAACGTGCTGCAGATCAGGTCGATTCCTGCGCGGCTGGCCGGAACGGGGCATCCGCCGCTCGTGGAGGTGCGGGGCGAGATCTTCTTCCCGGTGGCCGCGTTCGACGAGTTGAACGCCGGGCAGGAGGCGGCCGGCGAGCGGGTGTTCGCCAACCCCCGGAACGCTGCGGCGGGGTCGCTGCGGCAGAAGTCCGAGGGCAAGAACGAGAAGCAGCTGGCGTTGGTCAAGGCGCGACTCAGTCGCCTGCAGATGCTGGTGCACGGCATCGGCGCCTGGGCGAACCCGCCGGTGGCCGCGCAGAGCGAGGTCTACGAGCTCCTCAAGAGCTGGGGGCTTCCGACCTCCACGCACTACCGGGTGTTCGACACCATCGGCGAGGTGGCGGAGTTCATCCGCTACTACGGCATCCACCGTGCCGCCGTGGAGCACCAGATCGACGGCATCGTGGTGAAGGTCGACGACCTGGCCCTGCACGAGGAGCTCGGCGCCACCAGTCGGGCTCCGCGCTGGGCGACGGCCTACAAATACCCGCCCGAAGAGGTGAACACCAAGCTGCTCGACATCGTGGTGAGCGTGGGCCGTACCGGCCGCGCCACACCCTTCGCCGTGATGGAGAAGGTCGAGGTCGCGGGGTCCGAGGTGCGTCAGGCGACGCTGCACAACCAAGACGTGGTGAAGGCCAAGGGCGTGCTGATCGGCGACACGGTGGTGCTACGCAAGGCCGGAGACGTGATCCCGGAGGTCCTGGGTCCGGTGGTCGAACTGCGCGACGGCACGGAACGCGAGTTCGTGATGCCCGAGTTCTGCCCCGAGTGCGGCACCAAGCTCGCCCCCGCGAAGGAGGGCGACATCGACCTCCGCTGCCCGAACGCGCGCAGCTGTCCTGCCCAGGTGCGGGGCCGCGTCGAACACGTGGGGTCGCGGGGTGCGCTCGACATCGAGGGGCTGGGCGAGGTGTCGGCGGCCGCGCTCACGCAGCCGACCGAGCCGCCGGAGCCACCTCTCGTCACCGAGGCGGGGCTGTTCGCGCTGCGCATGGAAGACCTGTTCCCCATCCGCGTCATCGTGCGCGACAACGAGACCGGGCTCGAGAAGCTGAACGACGACGGTTCGCCGAAGCTCGTCACCCCGTTCCGGCGCAAGCGTCGCAAGACGGGCCGCGACGCCGATCCCGCCCACGACCCCGACGCCGAGGTGTTCTGGGGCGACGAGGATTCCGTGCCATCGAGCAACGCCATCGAGTTGCTGACGAACATCGAGACCGCGAAGACCAAGCCGCTCTGGCGCATCCTGGTCTCGCTGAGCATCCGGCACGTCGGCCCGGTCGCCGCTCGTGCACTCGCCGACTACTTCGGGTCGCTCGACGCCATCCGCGCGGCCACTCGGGAGGAGCTGGCGGCGGTCGACGGCGTGGGCGGCATCATCGCCGACGCCCTGATCGACTGGTTCTCGGTCGACTGGCACGTCGAGATCATCGACCGCTGGGCCGCCGCGGGCGTGCAGTTCTCGACTCCGGGGCATCCTGGTCCGGGCGCTGCCGTCGGGAGCGGGGGAGTGCTCGAGGGTGTGACGGTCGTGGCGACAGGGTCGCTCGAGGGGTTCACCCGTGAGGGAGCGCTCGAGGCGATCATCCAGGCCGGCGGCAAGGCCGCATCGAGTGTGAGCAAGAAGACCGATTTCGTGGCCGCCGGTCCCGGCGCCGGGTCGAAGCTCGGCAAGGCGGAGGCGCTCGGGCTGCGGATCATCGACGCGGCGGAGTTCGCCATCCTGGTCACCCAGGGTCCGGGAGCGTTGCCGCCTGCCCCCGGCGCGGAACCGGCGGACGGCGAGACCGGCGACGCGGCTGCGGACGCGAACTCGGCCGAGGCTGCGGATGCGCCCGCCGGCGCGACGACGGATGCGACGACCGCGGCAGGCGACAAGCCCGCGTCCGACGACACCTCGGCATGAGCCGGGATGCGGGAGCCGGCGCATCCGGCCGTCCTCTGAGGACCGCGCTCGGCGTCGCGCTGGCCGTGCTCGCTGTGGCAGTTACGATCGCCGCCGTGCTGCGGGCGACGCCGTGGCCGTCGGTTCTCCTCATCCGGCGCGTCTTCGAGAAGGGCGCGCGCGACACGCTCGCCGAGATGGCGCCGTACGTGCCCGAGGTGCCGTTCACCGTGCACCGCGACGTCGCCTACGGCGATGCTGCCTTCACCACCGCTTTCGACGTCTTCGCGACGAAGGCGCAGCCGGGCGAGCGGCGGCCCGCGGTCGTCTGGATCCACGGCGGAGCCTGGATCTCCGGCAGCAAGGCCGACGTCGAGCCGTACCTGAAGATGCTCGCGGCCGACGGTTACGTCACAGTGGGCCTCGACTACACGATCGCGCCCGAGGCCGTCTACCCGGTGGCCGTCGCCCAGCTCAACCGGGCGCTCGGCTATCTCGTGGAGCACGCCGCCGAATTCGGCGTCGACCCCACGCGCATCGTGCTCGCCGGCGACTCGGCCGGAGCTCAGCTCGCCAGCCAGCTCGCGATCCTCGTCACGAACCCGGAGTACGCGCGGCTGGTCGGCATCGTCCCGGCGCTCGACCCCTCGCAGCTCGCCGGGGTGATCCTGCACTGCGGCCTCTACGACCTGCAGGCGATGACGAGCGCCACCGGCGTCGTCGGCTGGGGATTCAAGACGGCCCTCTGGGCCTACACGGGGCACAGGAACTGGTCGGAGACGCCGGCCGGCGCCACCATGTCCACCATCGACTTCGTCACCGCCGACCTGCCGCCCGTCTTCGTCTCCGGCGGCAACGGCGACGGTCTCACGCACCTGCAGTCCGTCCCCCTCGCCGAGCGGATGCGCGCGGCCGGCGTCGATGTCACCGCGCTGTTCTGGCCACCCGACCACGAGCCGGCGCTTCCGCACGAATACCAGTTCCACCTCGGCTTCGACCAGGCGCACGACGCGCTCGACCGCACCCGCGAGTTCCTGGGCCGAGTCACCGCGGCCGAGACCATCCTCGCCCGAGCCACCCCACCCGGCACCACCGAATAGAATCAACCCACACCCCTTCGCGAATCGAAACACGGAGCACCATGTCCGAAATCACCCAGGAACAGGTCGCGCACCTCGCGAACCTCGCCCGGATCGCCCTGACACCGCAGGAGATCGAAAGCCTGACGAGCGAGCTCGGTTCGATCGTCGACAACGTCGCGAAGGTCTCGGAGGTCGCCACCCCCGACGTGCCGGCCACGAGCCACCCGATCCCGCTGCAGAACGTCTACCGCGACGACGTGCCCGGCGTCACCCTCACCAACGAGCAGGCGCTCGCCGGTGCTCCCGACCACGACGGATCGCGCTTCCGCGTGACCGCCATCCTCGGAGAGGAGCAGTGATGGGGCACCACGAGCACGAACTCATCCGTCTCTCGGCCTCCGCGCTCGCCGAGAAGCTCGGCTCCGGCGAGGTCAGCTCCGTCGAGGCCACGAAGGCCCACCTCGACCGCATCGCCGCGGTCGACGGCGAGGTGCACGCGTTCCTGCACACCGCTCCGGAGGCGAGCCTCGCCACGGCGGCCGCGATCGACGCGCGTCGCGCGGCCGGTGAGGAGTTGCATCCGCTCGCCGGCGTGCCGATCGCCATCAAAGACGTGATCGTCACGAACGACATGCCCACCACGAGCGGGTCGAAGATCCTCGAAGGCTGGGTGCCGCCGTACGACGCCACCGTCATGGTGAAGCTCCGCGCCGCGGGGCTCATCCCGATCGGCAAGACCAACATGGACGAGTTCGCGATGGGCTCCTCCACCGAGCACTCGGCCTACGGCCCCACGCACAACCCGTGGGACCTCGAGCGCATCCCGGGCGGTTCGGGCGGTGGCTCCGCCGCGGCCGTGGCCAGCTTCGAGGCGCCGCTCGCACTCGGCAGCGACACGGGCGGCTCGATCCGGCAGCCCGCGCACGTCACCGGCACCGTCGGCGTCAAGCCCACCTACGGTGGTGTGAGCCGCTACGGGGCGATCGCGCTCGCGTCGAGCCTCGACCAGATCGGCCCGGTCAGCCGCACCGTGCTCGATTCGGCGCTCCTGCACGACGTCATCGCCGGACACGATCCCTTCGACTCGACCTCGCTCACGGATGCCTGGCCCAGCATGGCCGACGCCGTGCGCCGCGCCGACGTGAAGGGCCTGAAGATCGGCGTCATCAAGCAGCTCGACGGCGAAGGCTTCCAGGCCGGCGTGCTCGAGCGGTTCCGTGAAGCCCTCGACGTGCTCGCTGCCGCGGGCGCCGAGATCGTCGACGTGAGCCTGCCGAGCCTCGAGTACGCGATCGCCGCCTACTACCTGATCATGCCCGCCGAGGCCTCCAGCAACCTCGCGAAGTTCGACTCGGTGCGCTTCGGCCTGCGGGTCAACCCGCCCGGCGGCGGCACGGTCGAAGACGTCATGTCGGCCACCCGCGAGGCCGGCTTCGGCGCCGAGGCCAAGCGCCGCATCATCCTGGGCACCTACGCCCTGAGTGCCGGCTACTACGACGCGTACTACGGCAGCGCGCAGAAGGTGCGCACCCTGGTGCAGCGCGACTTCGACGCCGCGTTCGGCCAGGCCGACGTGCTCGTGTCGCCCACCGCGCCGACCACCGCGTTCAAGCTCGGCTCGAACACGGGCGACCCGATGGCGATGTACCTCAACGACATCGCGACCATCCCGGCGAACCTCGCCGGTATCCCGGGCATCTCGCTGCCTGTCGGCCTGGCGCGGGAGGACGGTCTGCCGGTCGGCATCCAGTTCCTCGCCCCGGCTCGGGAAGACGCCCGCCTCTACACCGTGGGCGGCGCGCTCGAAGCGCTGCTCGAACAGGCCTGGGGCCACACACTGATCAGCCTCGCCCCCGATCTCGCCCCGGGCGAGATGGCCGCGGCACAGGAAGGAGCCGTCTGATGGCGAAGGCGACATTGATGGACTTCGACAAGGCCCTCGAGCTCTTCGAGCCCGTGCTCGGCTTCGAGGTCCACGTCGAACTCAACACGCGCACCAAGATGTTCTCGAACGCCCCGAATTACTTCGGCGGCGAGCCCAACACGAACATCACGCCGGTCGACCTGGGCCTGCCCGGATCGCTGCCCGTGGTGAACGGCCAGGCCGTGCGCTACAGCATCAGCCTCGGGCTCGCGCTCGGTTGTTCGATCGCGCCTTCCAGCCGCTTCGCGCGCAAGAACTACTTCTATCCCGACCTGGCGAAGAACTACCAGATCTCGCAGTACGACGAGCCGATCGCCTTCGAGGGCTCGGTCGACGTCGAGCTCGCCGACGGCCGCACCTTCACGGTGCCGATCGAGCGCGCGCACATGGAGGAGGACGCCGGCAAGCTGACCCACGTGGGCGGCGCGACCGGTCGCATCCAGGGCGCGGAGTACTCGCTGGTCGATTACAACCGGGCCGGTGTGCCGCTGGTCGAGATCGTCACCAAGCCGATCTTCGGTGCCGGAGCGGATGCGCCGGAGCTGGCGAAGGCGTACGTCGCCACCATCCGCGACATCGTGGTGGCCCTCGGCATCTCCGATGCACGGATGGAGCGCGGCAACCTGCGGTGCGACGCCAACGTGTCGCTGCGTCCCTACGGACAGGAGAAGCTCGGCACCCGCACGGAGACCAAGAACGTCAACTCCCTCCGCTCGGTGGAGCGTGCGGTGCGCTACGAGATCCAGCGCCAGGCGCAGATCCTCGCCGACGGCGGCACGATCATCCAGGAGACGCGGCACTGGCACGAAGACACCGGTGCCACCTCCGCCGGACGTCCGAAGTCGGATGCCGACGACTACCGCTACTTCCCGGAGCCCGACCTGCTGCCCGTGGTGCCCTCGCCCGAGCTGATCGAGGAGCTCCGAGCCGCGCTGCCCGAGGCTCCCGCCGCCCGCCGGCGACGCCTGAAGCAGGAGTGGGGTTTCACGGACCTCGAGTTCCAGGACGTGCAGAACGCCGGGCTGCTGGTCGAGGTCTCCGAGACCGTGGCCGCCGGGGCGTCACCCCAGGCCGCCCGCAAGTGGTGGTCGGGCGAGATCTCGCGTCTCGCGAACGCCCGGGGAGCCGAGGCGACCTCGCTCGTCTCGCCCTCCGACGTCGCGGCCCTCGTGGCCCTGATCGACAGTGGAGCGCTCAACGACCGCCTGGCCCGCCAGGTGCTCGAGGGCGTCATCGACGGTGAGGGTTCGCCGCAGGAGGTCGTGGACGCGCGTGGTCTCGCCGTGGTGTCCGACGACGGTGCGCTGATCGCCGCCATCGACGAGGCGCTCGCGGCCCAGCCCGATGTGCTCGCCAAGATCAAGGACGGGAAGGTGCAGGCCGCCGGAGCCGTGATCGGCGCGGTCATGAAGGCCATGAAGGGCCAGGCCGACGCGGCGCGCGTGCGCGAACTCGTGATCGAAAGAGCGGCGGCGGAGTAGCCTCCGGCGCGGTTCGGGACGCGCCGGAGACCCCCGTTCGGGTGTCGGTGGTCGCTCGTAGAGTGACGGTATGGACGTTCTCGTAGCCCAGATCATCGTGACGACGATCAGTGTCACCGGCGGTGCTCTCCTGGCGCTGCTGATCGATCGCGGCAAGGGCCGGCGGGTCGAGCGCATCGCGGAGGTGAATGCTCTGCGCCTGCTCACGATCGAGATCGGATCGCGCCGTGCCCTGTCACCCGAGCAGAGCGCGTCGCCGCTGTCGATCGACCGCGCCGATCCCGATTCCGACCTCAACCGGGTGATGCGCTCCGTGGTGCTGCTGCGCAAGGAGATCCGCACGGCGCGCAAGTCGCTGCGCCAGCGTTCCGCCGCGTGGAACCCCCTTAATTACATGGTCGCGGCGTGCAACATCTTCATCGAGAACGTCGACGAGCGGCCGTCCTCGATCGTCTCGGAGCTGGAGATCCTCCGCATCGATCTGGATGCGCTGCTCGTCGAGCTCTGCGCCACCGATCCCAAGGAGCTCGTCTACCGGCCGGCCGGCTCCACGGCGTACCGACGTCCGTCCGAGCTCCAGAACTGACTCGGCCGGCTGCCGGTCACACCGTGAGGCGGACGTCGCGACCGGTGAGGGCGAGCAGCCGCGTCTGAAGCGGGGCGTCGTCGGGCACCGGCACGGGCGAGGCGTAGAGTCCGCTCGCCTGCAGGGTGTCCTTCTGCGGTGCGAACACGGTCCAGACGTGCTCGATGAGCTCGTCGTCGATCCTCTCGTCGGTGCCGACGGCCCGGGCCAGATCCCAGGTGTGGATCGTGACGTCGGAGACCTGCTCCTTGAGGTAGTCGATCGCCGCCACCGTGTCGTAGGACAGGTTCACCCGGTCGTCGGGTGCGGCGTCATGCCAGGCGGTCGTGGCCGCGAGCGAGTACCGGTGCCATTCGTGGGTGAGGTCGTCGCTCAGCGGCATCAAGCGGCTCTTGGCCTGCCGGGTGGTGAGTCCGGAGAGCAGCCAGGGCACCCACTGCTGTTCCTCGATGACGTGGCTCACGAGCTGAGCGACGTTCCAGTCGGTGTCGGGTGTCGGCGCTTCCCAGTCGGTCACGGCGGCGACCCGGATGGCGAATTCGCGGTGGGCGCGTTCTTGCAGGCGCAGCCAGGTCGTCGCCTCGGTCTTCGGGGTGCGGGTGGCGGTCATTCGGGTCTCCTTCGATCTCTATTGTCAATGACGGGGTCCGGATGCGCATTCCTCCGATCCGCGAACGGGGAGCCGGGTACGCGGCGAGCGAACAGCCGGTAGGGTCACGGTGTGTCGTCTCCCTCCGCCGCACCGGCCATCCGCCCGCTCTCCGACTCCGACGTCGAACGGCTGGTGACGCTCAATCGCGCCGCCGTGCCCGCGGTGAACGACATCGATGCGGAAGAGATGCGCACGCTGGTCGGGCAGTCCGCGCTGGCCGCCGCGGTCGTCGATGCGGCGCATCCCGACCCCACGCATCCGGATGCCGTCGTCGGCTTCGTGCTGGCACTGCCACCCGGCGTCGACTACCCGAGCGAGAACTACCGCTGGTTCACCGCGCGGGCGGCCGAGGCGGCCGAGGTGGCCGAGGAAGGCGCCCGCGGCGGGTTCCTCTACGTCGATCGCATCGTCGTGGCCGACGGGCACCGCAGCGCCGGGCTCGGTGTCGTGCTCTACGACGCCGTGTTCGCAGCGGCTCGCGCGGCCGGTGCCGCCGAGGTCGACTGCGAGGTCAACGTCGAGCCCCCGAACCCCGGTTCGCTCGCCTTCCACGCCCGCCTCGGCTTCCGCGAGGTCGGCCGCCAAGCCACCAAGGGCGGCTCCGTCGTCGTGGCCCTCCTGGCGTGCGAGGTCACCTCAGCCGACGGCCCGTCGATTTCGGCCCTCTGAGGGCCGAAGGCCGAAACCGACGGGTCGCGCGGCGCCGACGCCGCTCAGACCAGACGGCTCTCCGGCGACGTGGTCTTCGCCGGGTCGCGCTCGGCCAGGTCGCCGATGATCTCGTCGATCTGCGCCAGAACCTCGGGCGAGAGCGTCACGCCCGAGGCCTTCACGTTCGACTCGACCTGCTCGGGCCGGGAGGCGCCGATGAGTGCGGAGGCGACGTTGTCGTTTGCGAGCACCCAGGCGATGGCGAGCTGGGCCTGCGTGAGGCCGAGTTCGGACGCCACCGGTGCGAGCAGCTGAACGCGCTCGAGGACTTCGTCGCGCATCCAGGTCTTCACCATGTCGGCCCCGCCCTTCTCATCGGTCGCGCGGCTGCCCTCGGGCGCCGGCTGGCCGGGCAGGTACTTGCCCGTCAGCACGCCCTGGGCCACGGGCGACCAGACGATCTGCGAGATGCCGAGCTCACGCGAGGTGGGCACGACCTCTTCTTCGATGACGCGCCAGAGCATCGAGTACTGCGGCTGGTTCGAGATGAGCTGGAAGCCGAGCTCCTTCGAGAGCGCGTGCGCCTCACGGAGCTGCGAGGCGTTCCATTCGCTCACCCCGATGTAGAGCGCCTTTCCCTGGCGCACGATGTCGGCGAAGGCCTGCATCGTCTCTTCGAGGGGCGTCTCGTAGTCGTAGCGGTGCGCCTGGTAGAGGTCGACGTAGTCGGTCTTGAGGCGGCGGAGCGAGGCGTTGATCGACTCGCTGATGTGCTTGCGGGAGAGCCCGGTGTCGTTCGGCCCCTTCTCGCCGGTGGGGAAGTAGACCTTCGTGAAGATCTCGAGCGACTCGCGCCGCTGCCCGGCGAGGGCGTCGCCGAGTACCGATTCCGCGGCCGTGTTGGCGTAAGCATCCGCCGTGTCGAAGGTGGTGATGCCGGCATCGAGCGCCGCCTGCACACACTGCGTGGCGATGTCGTTCTCCACTTGCGACCCGTGGGTCAGCCAGTTTCCGTAGGTGATCTCCGAGATCTTGAGTCCGCTGTTGCCGAGGTATCGATACTTCATACTCCTCAACTTACTCCCGGCCGGAGAGGGCCCGCACCGCCTGCCGGGCCGACAGTGTCGGCAGGTAGGCGCGACCGAGCGCGAGGCCGATGGCGGGGAGGGTGAGCGGGTCGCGGTAGCTGAGGTAGAGCTGGTGGAAGGTCGGCTGGAACTTCATCTTGAACCGCAGCAGCGAGCGGAATCCGTAGACCGGTTCGAGCGTGCGGCTGAGGAACGGCAGGATGCCCGTCGATTCCTGCTCGCTCCCGTCGCCGGCCACCGCGAGCGGCGCGCCGGACAGGCTCACGAAGCCGACGCCGTCGTCGCGGGCCCGCAGGATGGTCTGGGCGATCAGGAATTCCATCAGTCCGTTCATGCTGTCGGGCCGCCGGCGCATGAAGTCGAGGGTCCACCCCACGACCCGTCCGGCGGAGTACGTCGGCAGCCAGCTGGTTACGCCTTGCACGCGATTCTCGGCGTCGAGCGCCACCATGAGGCGCACTTCGGGCGCGATCAGTTCGTCGAGCCCGCCGAGCGTGAACCCCATCTCCGGCAGGTCCTTCTCCGCCACCCAGAGCTCCGAGATCTCGCGGATCTGCGTCGTGACGAACGGCCCGAGTTCCCCGTAGCTGCGCCACTCCGCCCGCACTCCTTCCTTCGCCGCCCGGTTGATGGAGGTGCGGATGTCCTGCATCTTCTTGCCCTCGAGCGACCACTCGGCGGGATGCACGACGGTCTCCTCGGCCACCCGTAACGACGACCAGCCGGCCTCACCCAGGGCATCACGCACGGCATCCGTCACCGAGTAGAACGCCGGCGTCCAGCCGCGGTCGGTGCAGTAGGTGGCGAACGCGAACGCGGTCGACGGATGCGTCTCCGGCGGGCCCAGCGGATCCCCGGTCGTGATCGCCACGTTGTTCACCACGCGGTACGCCACGGCGCTGCCGCCGGGTGCGAACCAGTAGTGGTTGCCGGTCCAGGTCGTCATCCAGGACAGGGTGCCGCCCGATCCGGCGAAGAGCAGCTCGCGCACGCGGGCCTCGTCGGTGACGGCGCCCGGGGGATGCACGTGCCGCATGCCGAGGAACGCCGTCACGATCATGGCCACCCAGAACACCGGGCCGACCCATTGCGACGCGACGACCGCCACCGGGCCGACCGGGAAGATGTCCTTCGGCTCGAAGGAGAGGAAGCCGACCGGCACGAACCGCTCCGGCAGGTCGAGCAGGAGGTCGCCGAGTTCGGCGTGAGGTGCGAACTGATCGCGCACGAGCCACACGATGGCGAGGTAGACCAGCGAGATGCCGAGGAACATCACCGCCACCAGGGCGAAGAAGCGCAGCGTCGAGCCGGCGCCCACTTCGGCCGGGAAGAGCCGCAGCGAGGCCACCAGGAGGATCGCGATGGCGAGGGGCACGAGGGCGGACACCGTCTCGAAGGCCCGGTAGTCCTCCGCAGCAGCCGTCTGGAACGCCGTGTACTCCGAGCTCGAGAGCAGCGGGAGGAACCCGAAGTAGACGGCGGCCAGGAAGGCCAGTGCCACGTTGATCCAGACCGCGAGCCACAGCGCCACTCGCCGGCCCCGCTGGATGCCCCAGGCCGAGACGAGCAGGGCCAGCAGGGGGAGGAGGGTGAGCAGCACCGCGCCCGGTCCGTCGAGGCGCGAGAGAGCGAGCGCGTTCACGCAGTGCCGCGTGTAGTCGCCGGTCTGGCAGTGGGCGGCGATGGCGGCGTAATCGCGCAGCGGATCGCGGAACAGCAGCCCGAGCGGGTTGAGCGCCCCGGTGCCTGACGGAGCGGCGATGGTGACGAGCGGCCCGAGCGCGGTCACCGCCACCACGGCGGCGAGCAGTGTCCGGGTCTCGCGCCGGGTGGCACGAGGTCGGCGGACCCGCAGCGGCGTGCGGGCCAGCAGCATCCCGAGCAGGAGCCCGACCACGCCCGCGAACAACCGGTAACTGTCCGACGGCTGGCCCGAGTAGAGCACGAAGACGAGGATGACCGCGAACCCGACGATCCGCACGCGTCGTTTGAGCAGCGGTCCGGCGAAGGCGCTCGCCGCCATCACCACGCCCACCACGGCGATGATCGGATCGACCGTGCGGTGGGTGCGCGTGACCTCGGCGGAGTAGAGGTCGAGCCCGACGCCGAGAGCCTGGGTGACGAGCCCCAGCACGATGCCGAGCACGGTCACCACCACGAAGGCCAGCGCGGTGCGCCCGTGGCCCATGCGGCGCTCCGACCAACCGAGGCCGATCACGATCGCCGCCACCACGAACACCAGGACGAAGGGGTTCCAGACGAAGAACACCGAGGTGATGGTGGAGATCCAGTCGTGGTTCACGAAGACGGTGTCGAACCCGGTCGAGACGAAGGCGTCAATCCCGCCGCGCGCCCGTCCCGGGTGCATCGACATCCGCACGATGCTCGCCGCCAGCACCAGGGCGAGCACCACCCAGGTCACCGGGATGGAGCGTGCCCACCGCCCGGCTTCGCGCAGGAGCCGGCGGCGGGCATCCGGAGCGGTCGTCACCACGTCACCTGTTCAGGCCCCAGTGGTCGGCGATCAGCCCGAGGCCTTGCTTGAAGACGTAGGCCCAGGTCGTCGCGTCGTGCGCACTGCCGGGCGACTCGAGGTAGGTGGCCGTCATCCCGGCGGCCTGCGCGTCGGCGTAGAGCGTCTTGATACCCGGCATGTAGGCGCTGTCGTCGCCGCCCACGCCGAACACCGCGAACATGTCGCTGTAGGGGGCGTGCGCGGCCATGATGGCAGCGGGATAGGCGGCCGCGTACTTGGCCGCATCGCCGCCGAAGCCCTTGTCGATCGTGGTCTGGGCGTCGCCGATCTTCGGGAACTCCTCGCCCGAGGCGTCGAGGATGGCTCCGAAGAGCTCCGGATGCGCGGCGCCGAGCTGGATGGAGCAGGTTCCGCCCTGGGAGTACCCGCCGATGCCCCAGTAGTGCGGGCCGGGGAGCACGGGCAGGTTGGCCGAGATCCAGGCCGGTACGTCGACCGTGAGGTAGGTGGCCGAGTTGCCGAGCGGGGAGTCGACGCACATGGGGTTCACGTCGGGAGCGCTGAGCTGGTCGGGCGACACCACGATCGGCGCGAGGCCCTGGTGCGCGGCCGCGTAGGCATCCAGACTCTGACGGAGTTTCGCGGCTTGGAGCGGTGCGTCCGGGCTGCCCGGTTGGCCCGACAACATGATCAGCACCGGAAGCTTCGGCGGGTTGGCCGTGAGCGCCGCCGGCGGCAGGTACACCACCGCCTCGCGGGCGTGGAAGCCGGACTTCGTCGCGGGGATGGTGACCATGCCGACGGAGCCCTGGGTCGGCATGCCGGCCGGGGCCGTCCAGGTCGCGATCGTGGGTCGGGTGGCCGGATCGGGCGTGGCGACGAGCGGCAGCACGTCGCCGGCGTAGGCGCTCAGGCCGAGGGCGTTGCGCACCGTGGGATATTGGCCGAAGTCGATGTTGACCGTCATCGCGGTCGTGCCCGCGAAGAGCACGATGGCGAGGATCGAGGCGATGACGCGCTTCCAGGTGGCTCGCCAGAAGGAGGCGATCGCGATGCCGAAGCCGGCGAATCCGAGGGCGATCCAGACCCGCACCACCACGGTGAGCTCCGCGCCGAAGAGGTCGAGGGTGTCACTGAGGAGCCAGGTGAGGCCCACTCCGATCGCGGCACCGACGATCGCGGCCAGAAGCGCCGCCACCAGCCAGTGCGAGCGGCGCCAGCGCGGCCCCGGGCGCACGAACAGCAGGAGCAGCACGGCGATCGCGGCGACCGCGTACACCGCGATGACGAAGGGGCCGGACAGGAGCCCCACGTCGAGGAGTGCTTTCACGGGTGGTTCCTGTCGGCTCGGAGCGCGCGGCCGGCGGTGGCCGGGCGTCGATCAGTATTTTCCCACTGTCTGGACGATCTCTGGGAGAACGCCATGCGGGGACTGCATTCGGCATCCGCGGGCCGCCGCGCCCGTCGTCGGTTGCGCTTAAGCTCGAGACATGGATGGCGACAGGCAGGTGATCGAGCCGAGTCCGCCGATCCTGCACGTCGACATGGATGCGTTCTTCGCCTCGGTCGAACTGCTCTCGCATCCGGAGCTCCGCGGAAAACCGGTGATCGTCGGCGGGCACTCGCCCAGAGCGGTCGTGACCAGCGCAACCTACGAGGCGCGCGCGTTCGGAGTGCACTCGGCCATGCCGGTGGGCGCCGCCCTACGGCTGTGCCCGAAGGCGATCGTGCTCGAGCCGCACATGCACCTCTATCGCGAGGCGTCGCGCACCGTCATGGCGCTGTTCCGCGAGGTGACACCGCTGGTCGAGCCGCTGAGCATCGACGAGGCGTTCCTCGACGTGTCCGGCGCCCGGCGACTGCTCGGGGAGTCAGACCTCATCGCGGCGCGGCTCCGGGAGCGCGTGTTCGCCGAGACCGGGCTGCCCTGTTCGATCGGGGTGGCGCCCACGAAGTTCATGGCGAAGCTGGCGTCGGGGCGGGCCAAGCCCGACGGGATGCTCGTCATCCGGCCGTCGGAGGTGCTGGCGTACCTGCATCCGCTGCCCGTGCGCGCGCTCTGGGGTGTGGGCGGAAAGACGGCCGAGCAGCTCGAGCGGCTCGGGTTGCGCACGGTGGGCGACATCGCGGACACCCCGCTCGACGCACTGGTGCGGGCGGTGGGGGAGGCGACCGGGTCGAAGTTGCACGAACTCGCGCTCGGGATCGACACCCGATCGGTCGAGACGGTCAGCCAGGAGAAGAGCGTCGGTCACGAGCGCACCTTCGACGTCGACGAGCGCTCGCCCGAGGTGCTGCGCCGCGAGCTGCTGCACCAGTCGAACCGGGTGGCCGTGCGCTTGCGGTCGGCCGGGCTGATGGGCCGCACGGTGGCGCTCAAGCTGCGCTTCGCCGACTTCACCACCATCTCGCGGTCACGCACCCTCTCGGAGCCCACCGACCTCGGCAAGCGCATCTTCGACGAGGTGACGGCCATCTACGAGGCCGTGGGCGCGCGGGGCGAGGCCATCCGCTTGATCGGGGTGCGCGTGGAGCAGCTCTCCGAGGCGGGCTCCGCCGTGCATCAGCCGGCACTCTGGGCCGACGAGACCGTGCCGTCGGAGGGCTGGCGCGACGCCGAACTCACGATCGACCGTGTCACGGCCAAGTTCGGCACCGACTCGGTCCGCCCCGCCTCCCTCGTGAACGCCCCCAAGTCCGGCGAGACCGCCGACCGCAACGGCACCCGCCGCTGACCCGTCCCGCACTTTTCGCCCCCGTCCCGCCCCATCTCGGCGATTTTGGGACGGGACGGGGCAAGAAGTCCGGCTCAGGCGGGGTGGGAGACCGCGACGGAATGAGGGGGGAGGGTGGTGAGGTGGGCGGGGAGGGGCTCGCCTCGGAGCTGTTCGTGGGAGGCGAAGAGGGGTGTGCCGAAGCGGGGCGCGATCGTGGCCAGCTCGACCGGGGCGTCCGAGAGGTTCACGGCGAGCACGAGCGGCGGGCGCTCGAGCACGAGCCAGCGCGCCTCCTCGTCGTAGTCGACGCGCACGTCGGCGAGCCGCAGCGAGTCGCCGGGCGGCAGGGTGGCCCGGATGGCGGCGAGCGCGCGGTAGACCTCCAGCACGGCGTGGTGCTCCGGATGCTCCGGGTCGCCGATCTCGCTCCAGTCGAGCTTCGAGCGCTCGAAGGTCTCCGGGTCTTGCGGATCCGGCACCACCGCGGCATCCCAGCCCATCTTGGCGAACTCCGCGATGCGCCCCTCGGCCGTGGCTTTGCCGAGCTCGGGCTCCGGATGCGAGGTGAAGAACTGCCACGGGGTCGACGCCGCCCATTCCTCACCCATGAACAACATGGGCGTGAACGGACCGAGGAGCGTCAGCGCGGCGGCGATCGCGAGGTCGTCGGGCGAGAGCGTCGCCGTGAGCCGGTCGCCGACGGCGCGGTTGCCGATCTGGTCGTGGTTCTGCGACGCCACGACGAGCCGCCAGGGTGCGGTGCGGGTGCGGTCGAGTTCGACACCGTGCACCCGTTCGCGGAAGCTCGACCAGGTGCCGTCGTGGAAGAACCCGCGCGTCAGCACCTTCGCCAGTGCTCCGATCGAGTCGAAGTCGGCGTAGTAGCCGGTGGTCTCCCCGGTGAGGTTGACGTGGACCGCGTGATGGAAGTCGTCGCTCCACTGCCCGTCGAGGCCGTACCCTTCGTCGCGGTCGAGGAACATGACCGGGTCGTTGAGGTCGGATTCCGCGATCAGGGCGCGCTGGATTCCGGTCTCCGCCGACAGCTCGTCGACCGAGGCCGCGAGTTCGGCCAGCAGGTGCACCGGGCCGTGGTCGACGAGCGCGTGCACCGCATCCAGGCGGAGCCCGTCGACGTGGTAGTCGCCCAGCCACATCAGCGCGTCGTCGATGATGTACCGGCGCACCTCCGCCGAGCCCTCGTTGTCGAGGTTCACCGAGGTGCCCCAGGTGTTCTTCGAGGCGTCGTTGAGGTACGGGCCGAACAGGGGAAGGTAGTTGCCGCTGGGGCCGAGGTGGTTGTAGACGACGTCCTGGACGACGGCGAGACCGGCGGCGTGACAGGCGTCGACGAAGCGGCGGTACGCATCCGGCCCGCCGTAGCCTTCGTGCACCGTGAACCAGGCCACCCCGTCATAACCCCAGTTGTGCGTGCCGTTGAAGCCGTTGACCGGCAGCAGCTCGACATGGGTGACGCCGATCGAGCGCAGGTGGTCGAGGCGCGTGGCCGCGGCGTCGAGCGTGCCCTCGGGCGTGAAGCTGCCGATGTGCAGCTCGTAGATCTCGGCGCGGTCGATCGGGGAGCCGCGCCAGTCGCCGTCGTGCCAGGCGTAGTCGGAGGGATCGTCGGTACGCGAGAGACCGTGCACGCCGTGCGGTTGGCGGCGCGATCGTGGATCGGGGTACGGTCCGGCGCCGTCGAGCAGGTAGCCGTAGTCGAGCCCGGCCCGCCACTCCGGGGCGTCGGGGCCGGCGCGCCACCAGCCGTCGTCGGCGCGGGTCATCGGATGCGCGGTGCGCGGTCCGCTGCCCGTTCCGTCGGCCGCACCCGGGCTCGCATCGTCGCCGAGGATCAGCTCGACCCGTTCGGCGCGGGGTGCCCAGACGTCGAAATCGCGCTTCGTCATCGCTCGTCGATCCTCTCCAGCAATGCCACCGGGTAGCGCTCCAGCACGGCGGCGAGTCGCATCTCACGATCGGCGAAGATGCGGCCGGTGAACGCGTCCACGTAGCCGCTGCCCGACTCGGGCAGTTCGAGGGTGGTGTCGTCCCAACCGCCGTGGCGGGCGAGGCCGAGCGGAAGACGCGTCGCGATGGTCACCGCCCCGCCGCGGTCGAAGGCGAGCACGTGATCGGCGGCCGAGCCGCGCGCCACCAGTCCCTGATAGCCCGTGAACAGCTCGGGCCGGTCGCGGCGCACGTGCAGCGCCGTCGACACGACGAGCAGCTTGGCGGCGCCGGTCTCGTCGATCCCGGGAAGTTCGCCCGCTTCCTGGATGCCGAGCAGTTCGCCGCGTTCGTCGAAGTCGACGGGGCGCCGGTTGTCGGGGTCGACCAGGGACAGGTCCCAGAGCTCGGTGCCCTGGTAGACATCCGGAACCCCCGTCGTGGTGAGTTGCACGAGCTTCGCCGAGAGGGAGTTGCTCCAGCCCGCAGCCCGGATGGCGGCGAGCTGGCTCTCGAGCACGCCGCGCGCGATCGGATCGGTGAAGACCGCATCGACGGCCTGCGACATCCGCTCTTCGAACGCTTCGTCGGGGTCGAGCCAGTTGGTCGAGACGCCCGCCTCGCGCACGGCCTTCAAGGCGTAGGCCTGGGCGCGCTCGCGGGAGAGCGGCCAGGCGCCGAGGAGCGACTGCCAGAGCAGGTTCTCGAACGAGCCGTCGCCGAGGGGCAGCAGGCTGCGCAGCTTGGCGAGGCTTCCCGACCAGCCGTCGGGGATCTCGGAGAGCACCGAGATCCGCGCCCGCGTGTCTTCGGAGCGCTTGGTGTCGTGGGTCGAGAGCGTCGTCATCGAGTCGGGGGTGGTGTCGAGACGGCGGCGCTGCAGGGCATGGAACGCCGCGGGGTCGAGGCTGAACTGATCCGGATCCGCGCCCACCTCGGTGAGACTCGTGAGCCGGGTGAAGCGGTAGAACGCCGTGTCCTCGACGCCTTTGGCCATCACCATGCCCGACGTCTGCTGGAAGCGGATGCTCGGGGCCGTGCCCCTACGCCCCAGCACCTCGGCGGTCTCCACGAGCACCGCGTCGAGATCGGGACGGTTGTCGCGGGCGAGGGCGAGTGCGTGCTCGAGCTGCTCGCGGCCGTTCGGCAGGTAGGAGCGGTAGACGGGGAAGCAGGCCAGCAGCTCGGCGAGCGCATCCGCCAGCACGCTGCTCTCCGTGGGCGTCGGCAGGCCGCCCGCGCGGTCGATGTCGCGGGCGAGCCGCAGCACCTCGGCGCGCAGGATGCCGTCGGCGATGCCGCGCTTGGTGCCGTGGATGAGGGTGTGCCAGGCGTGGCGGGCGTAGGAGTGCGCGTCGTCGATGCCCTCGGTGCTGTCGGGGTCGCCGGTCGCGTCATCGCCCTCGTCGCCCCTCGGCAGGTCGGCGGGGCTCTGACCGAGCGAGGCCGCCAGCCGGGTGAGTCCTGGTTCGCCCGAGGGGTCGACGAACACCCGGTCGATGCCGGCCAGGGCGTCGTACCCCGTGGTGCCCGCTGAGGGCCAGTCGGGTTCGAGCGGCTCGTCGCCTTCGAGGATCTTCTCGATCAGGATGTAGGCGCCACCGGTCAGCTCCGACAGCCGCTCGATGTAGCCTCCCGGATCGGCGAGCCCGTCGGGATGGTCGACGCGCAGCCCGTCCACAAGCCCGTCGCGGAACCAGCGCCCGATCTCCGCGTGCGACTCGTCGAACACCCACGGCTCCTCCACCCGGATGGCGGCGAGCGACGACACCGCGAAGAAGCGGCGGTAGTTGAGCTCGGCGCTCTCGCGGCGCCAGTTCATCAGCTCGTAGTGCTGACGGTCGTGCACCGTGCGGGCGTCGGCTCCGTCGTCGGCCGTGCCGGGCGCGATCGGGTAGAGATGGTCGTAGTAGGCCAGAACGGATGCGCCGCCCGGCCCGTCGGGCTCGATCCGCAGGGCGTCGAGCGAGTCGTCGCCGAGCACCGGGATGCGGATGCGACCGCCTCCCGCGTCCCAGTCCACGTCGAACGCCTCGGCGTAGCGCGAGCCCTGCCCGTGAGTGAGCAGATCCCACCACCACGGGTTCGCCGACGGCGTCGCGACCCCGACATGGTTGGGCACGATGTCGACGAGCACCCCCAGCCCCGCCTCGTGCGCGGCATCCGAGAGGGCCTGCAGCCCCTCGGCGCCGCCGCGCGACTCGTCGATCCGTGAGTGATCGGTCACGTCGTACCCGTGCTGCGAGCCCTCTTCCGCCTGCAGCACGGGGGAGAGGTACACCCAGTCGACGCCGAGGCGCGACAGGTACGGCACGAGGCGCGCGGCATCCCAGAGGGTGAACTCGGGAGTGATCTGGAAACGATAGGTGGAGTGGGGGGTGCGCATCCGGGCCCTTTACGAAACGAACGGGATGGTCGGGGCGATCTGGCTCGAGGAATCGGCCTGCGCCGTCAGCGAAGCCGCCACCGAATGATCGGGTTCGACCTCCTGCTCCTTGTGCACGCGCAGCACCACCATCGAGCGGGCATCGACCGTCATCTCACTGGATGCGGCGAAGACCTGCGAGTCGGCGGCCTCGCCCGCGGTGTCGATCACGACATCCCACGAGTCCGAGTACTCGGCGCTGGGCAGAGTGAACACCTGCTCCTCGTCGTGGGCGTTGAAGTAGAGCAGGAAGTGCACGTCGGAGAGCGGATTGCCCCGCGCATCGCGGGCGCGGATGCCCTGTCCGTTGAGGAACACGCCCACCGAGCGGGAGAGGTTCGAGTCCCAGTCCTCGGGCTGCATCTCGCTCGCGTCCGAGTCGAGCCACACGATGTCGGGCAGGGGTTCGCCCTTGCCGCGCTTGACGGGCCGGCCGTCGAAGAAGCGGCTGCGGCGGAACGTCGGATGCTCCTTCCGCAGCCGGGCGACGGCCGCGGTGAACTCGATCAGCGGCTGGTCCTCGGAATCCCAGTGGATCCAGGTGAGCTCGGAGTCCTGCGCGTAGGTGTTGTTGTTGCCCTGCTGCGTGCGGCCGAGCTCGTCGCCGTGCAGCAGCATCGGAACGCCCTGGCTGAGGAGCAGGGTCGCGATGAAGTTGCGCTGCTGACGGGCGCGGAGGCCCAGCACCTTCGGGTCGTCGGTGGGGCCTTCGGCGCCGCTGTTCCAGGAGCGGTTGTGCGATTCGCCGTCGTTGTTGTCCTCACCGTTGGCGTCGTTGTGCTTCTCGTTGTAGGAGACGAGGTCGCGCAGCGTGAACCCGTCGTGCGCGGTGACGAAGTTGATGCTCGCCACCGGTCGTCGACCCGAGTGCTCGTAGAGGTCGGCACTGCCCGTGAAACGGTTCGCGAACTCGCCGAGGGTGCTCGGCTCGCCGCGCCAGAAGTCGCGCACGGTGTCGCGGTACTTCCCGTTCCACTCCGTCCACTGGGGCGGGAAGTTGCCCACCTGGTAGCCGCCGGGCCCGACATCCCAGGGCTCGGCGATCAGCTTCACCTGAGACACCACCGGGTCCTGCTGCACGAGCTCGAAGAAGGTCGACAGGCGGTCGACGTCGTAGAACTCGCGCGCCAGGGCACTCGCGAGGTCGAAACGGAAGCCGTCGACGTGCATCTCGGTCACCCAGTAGCGCAGCGAGTCCATGATCAGCTGCAGGGAGTGCGGATGCCGCACGTTCAGCGTGTTGCCGGTGCCGGTGTAGTCCATGTAGTACCGCATGTCGTCTTCCACCAGGCGGTAGTAGGCGGCGTTGTCGATGCCGCGGAACGACAGGGTCGGACCGAGGTGGTTGCCCTCGGCGGTGTGGTTGTAGACGACGTCGAGGATGACCTCGATGCCGGCTGCGTGCAGGGCCTTCACCATGCCCTTGAACTCCTGCACCTGCTGGCCGAGGTCGCCCGTGGCCGAGTAGGAGTTGTGCGGCGCGAAGAAGCCGATGGTGTTGTAGCCCCAGTAGTTGCTGAGGCCCTTGTCGAGCAGCACGCTGTCGTTGACGAACTGGTGCACGGGCATCAACTCGATGGCGGTGACGCCGAGCTTGGTCAGGTGCGCGATGACGGCCGGATGCGCGACGCCGGCATAGGTGCCCCGCTGCTCCTCGGGCACGTCGGGGTGCAGCTCGGTGAGCCCCTTCACGTGGGCCTCGTAGATGACGCTCTCGTTGTAGGGGATGCGCAGCTTGCGATCGCCCGCCCAGTCGAAGAAGGGGTTGATCACCACGCCGTAGGTCATGTGACCGGCGGAGTCCTCGTCGTTCCGCGAGTCGGGGTCGCCGAAGTTGTAGGAGAAGAGCGACTGGTCCCAGTCGATCTCGCCGCTCGTCGCCTTGGCGTACGGGTCGAGCAGCAGCTTGTTGGGATTGGCGCGGCATCCCTTCTCCGGGTCGTACACGCCGTGCACGCGGTAGCCGTAGCGCTGCCCGGGCTGCACTTGGGGGAGGTAGGCGTGCCAGACGTAGGCATCCACCTCCGCGAGTTCGATGCGGGTCTCGGTGCCGTCTCCGTCGAAGAGGCAGAGCTCCACTTTCTCGGCCGCCTCGCTGAAGAGGGCGAAGTTGGTGCCGCTCCCGTCGTAGGTGGCGCCGAGGGGGTAGGCCGATCCTGGCCACGATTGCATGTGTTCTCCTGTCGGGGTCTGTGCCCACGCTACCCGGAATCCCGATCGGCCCCATGGGGTTGCGGACTGGCCATCAAGACCTATCCCGCCGAGGACGATCGCGGTAGCGTTGGCGCATGGCGAACCTAGTGGAGACTCTCACCGACGCGACGCGCACCATCGGAGTCGGAGCCGCCTACGGCGACCCGGTCACGATCGACGGCGCGACCATCGTTCCCGTGGCCCTCGTGTGGTCGGGCTTCGGCGGCGGAAACGGCACCGCCTCCTCGCCCGGGGCCACCGTCGCGTCGTCGGACAAGCTGGGCGCGGGCGACGCCAACGGCGAGGGATTCGGCGGCGGGGGCGTCTCGATCCCCATCGGCGCGTATGTCACGCGCGACGGCGCAGCCGAGTTCCAGCCCAACATCATCTCCCTCCTCGCGGTCTCGATCCCGGTCATCATCACAGCCGGCTGGTCCCTCTCCCGCATCATCCGTTCCCTCAAGAAGTAACCCCCACCCCCTCACCCCTCCTCCTGGATTTTTTGCCCCCAACGGCCCTGAATCCACGGTTTTAGGGCGTCTGGGGGCAAGAACTTCGCCGGGGAGCGCCAGCCTCGGGTCCGGAGAGCGCGCGCGACGAGTTGCACGGCGGGGGCGGCCGCGCCGCGCATCTGCGGGTCTCGGATGCGTACGACGGCGAGTCCCAGGCGGTAGAGCTCGTCGATGCGGCTGATGTCCCTGTCGTACTGGGCCGCATCCGTGCGGTGCTGGTCGCCGTCGTACTCGACGACGACCCCCTGGTCGCGGTAGAACATGTCCACCCGGGCGGCGAGGGAGCCGTCCGCTCGCGGGATCTCGACGTTGAGCTCGGGCTCGGGCAGGCCTGCGCGCACCAGGGCCAGCCGGAGGAACGTCTCCTGCGGAGAATCCGCACCCTCCCGCACGTTGACGATCGCGCGGCGTGCCCGGGCGATTCCCCAGCAGCGCGACTCCTCGACCCGCGAGAGAAGGGTCTCCAGCTCGATGTGCGGATGTCGCCTCGCATCCTCTCGCGGAGGCACGCGCACGAGGTAGTCGCCCACCGCCACGAGGGCGTCATGGCCGAGCGTGGCCGCGAGGAGGAGCCACGTCGTCGCCGGATCACTCACCGGGAGGCCCGACCGCACGATGGAGCGCAGACCGGGGTCACTGAGCTGATGCCCGCGGACGAGAGCGCCGCGGGCCGCGCGCCCCGGAGCAGGGATCGACACGTGGACCGCCTCAGCCGGGCTCCACGAGCGGGGGAGCGGCGCATCCCAGATCCGTGCCGCCGTGACATGAGAGAAGTACTCGCCGGGTCTCAGAATCAGCGCGTAGGCGTTGCAGCGCCCCTCGAACGAAGCCCGATCCGACCCGGCGGAGCGGACGCCGCGGAACGGTCGGCTGAGGTCGGCCCCACGCATCCGCTTCTCTCCCACGCCGCTCGCACGCCCGTGCGCCACGGTGAACGAGTCGTGTCGTAATTCCGGGGGAAGCGCTGTTCGACGAGGCATGAGGCATCCTCTCTCCCTCGCAAGCCCCATCTCGAGTTATCCACAAATCCCCTCCCCACCTGCACCCCTGTGGATGAATTTCTTGCCCCGTCCCGCCCGAAAAGGGCGGATTTGGGGCGGGAGGGGGCAAGAACTTCTGGGGTGCGCGGGCCTATACTTGGGGGCACACGGGAGTCCGGTGAGCCGGGCTGAGAGGAAGGTTCTCAACCTTCGACCGTCGAACCTGATCTGGATCATGCCAGCGCAGGGAGGCATCTCAGGTTTCGGCGTGGTGGCCGTCCGCGGAGCGGACAGCACCTACGCCTGAGCCACCCGTGCCCCTTCCACCGAATGAAAGGGCACGTACAGTGCACACCACAACCGCAGCCCAGGCCGCATCCCGCACCCGCCCCAGCTATCGCTGGCGGGTCGTCGACATCGTCGTCGCCAGTGTCATCGGCGTCGCCTCCGGACTCATCTTCTGGCTCTGGAACCTCACCTACACACCCGTCAGCGCCCCGCTCGAAGCGCTCCTCCCCGGCGCCCAGTCGCTCGTCTACGGCTTCTGGCTGTTCGCGGGTGTGCTCGGCGGGCTCATCATCCGCAAGCCCGGAGCGGCTGTCTTCACCGAACTCGTCGCCGCCGTGGTCTCCGCACTCGTCGGCACCCAGTGGGGCGTCCTCACCCTCGTGTCGGGCATCGTGCAGGGGCTCGGCGCCGAGATCGTGTTCGCGATCTTCCTCTACGCGAACTACCGGGTCTACGTCGCGATCCTCGCCGGAGCGGGCGCCGGTCTCGCCATGGGAATCAACGACTCGATCCTCTGGTATGCCGGCAACGGCATGGACTTCAAGACCGTCTACGTCGTGTGCGGCGCCATCGGCGGAGCGGTCATCGCCGGCCTGCTGTCGTGGGTGGTGGTGCGAGCCCTGGCTCGCACCGGCGCGCTCAACCGCTTCGCCTCCGGGCGCGAGGTGACGGCGAGGGCGTAGCGGATGCCGCGGAGCCACGATCCGGCGACGCCGGCGCAGCCCCCTCCCGCCGGTCTCCGGGCCGCGGGCTGGGGCTGGCGGCACGCCGGGCGCTCCTCCTGGGCGGTTCGCGGACTCGATCTCGCGATCGAGCCGGGGGAGCGCGTGCTGTTGCTCGGCGCATCCGGAGCCGGCAAGTCCACGCTCATCCAAGCCTTCGCGGGCGTGCTCGGCGGCGCCGACGAGGGGGAGGAGGAGGGCACTCTCGAGGTCGCCGGCCTCGACCCCCGGCACACCCGCGGTCGCGTCGGCCTGGTCATGCAGGACCCCGACTCGCAGATCGTGCTCGCACGGGTGGGTGACGACGTGGCGTTCGGATGCGAGAACCTCGGTGTGCCGCGTCCGGAGATCTGGCAGCGGGTCGGCAGGGCACTGGGTGCGGTCGGTCTCGACCTCCCGCTCGGGCATCCCACCTCCGACCTCTCGGGCGGACAGAAGCAACGCGTGGCGCTCGCGGGGGTCGTCGCGATGCAGCCCGGCGTGCTGTTGCTCGACGAGCCCACGGCGAACCTCGACCCCGAGGGCGTCGTGGAAGTTCGGGACGCGGTCGCCGAGGTGGTGCGTCGGTCGGCCGCCACCTTCGTGGTGATCGAGCACCGCGTCGACATCTGGCTCGACGCCGTCGACCGCGTCGTCGTCCTGGCGCCCGGCGGGGGCGTGCTCGCCGACGGCGATCCCGCGACCGTCCTGGGCGCCCACGGCGAGGAGCTGGCGCGCAGCGGAGTCTGGGTGCCGGGACACGACCCGCTCGGCGGTCGTCCGGCGCGGCCGACGCGCGCCGCGCCGCACCGGCACGCTGGAGAGACGTGGCCGGTCGCCGGCGCGGATCGACGCAGCCGTGGCCCAGCGGAACGGGCGGATGCTCGCAGGGACGAGTCGGGGGCAAGCGCGAGTGCACGCGCGGCAGGCGCGGCGGTCGGTGTCGACACGGCCTCCCCAGGGGATCAGCGCAGCGGGGTGCTCCTCACTGCTCGTGGGCTCGACGTCGCGCGCGTCGAAGGCGCGACCGTGGCCCGCGGGATCGATCTCGAGCTGCGCGCCGGGCAGGCGACCGCCATCACCGGGCCCAACGGCGCCGGCAAGACCACCCTCGCGCTCACCCTGGCCGGCCTCATCCCGCCGGCCGGAGGCGTCCTCGAAGCGTCCGTCGAGTTGGCTGCCGGCACCCGCCCCAGCGGTCGCCGCCGCCGTGGCGCGTCGTCGCCCGACACCTCGCCGATGGCGTGGCGCTCGCGCGAGTTGCTCACGCGCATCGGGATGGTGTTCCAGGACCCCGAGCACCAGTTCGTCGCGGGCAGCGTGCGCGCCGAACTCGAGATCTCGCTCAAGGCCTTGAAGCTGTCCTCCGACCAGATCGAGGAGCGCGTCGCGGAGGTGGCGGGCCGCCTCCGTCTCGACGGACTCCTCAGCGCGAACCCCTACACGCTCTCGGGCGGTGAGAAGCGACGCCTGTCGGTCGCGTCGGCCCTGGTGGCCCGGCCGCGCATCCTCGTGCTCGACGAGCCGACCTTCGGGCAGGACTCCCGCACCTGGGCCGAGCTCGTGCGGCTCCTCGCCGAACAACTCGACCGCGGCACCGCCATCGTGGCCGTGACCCACGACCGCGCCTTCGTCGAGGCTCTGGCCGACCAGGAGATCGTGGTGGGCGCGAAGCGTCCCGTGGGGGCGGTGCGCCCATGACCGTCCTCTCCCCGCCCCGCGGCACCCGGCGCATCCACGCGGTCAACCCGGTGGCGAAGCTCGCGGCCTCACTCCTGCTCAGCGCGATCCTCCTGGTCACCATCGACTGGGTGTCCGCGGCCGTGGCGCTCGCCCTCGAGAGCGTGCTCTTCGTCTGGGCCGGACTCAGCCCGCGCGCCTTCTTCCGCCGCACCGCCGCGATCTGGATCGCCGCACCGCTGGCCGGACTGACGACCCTTCTCTACGGCGTCACCTCGGGGCAGGTCTACTGGCAGTTCTGGCTGATGGAGATCAGCGACGGCTCGATCTCCCTGGCCGTCGCGACGGTGCTGCGCATCCTCGCGATCGGCCTGCCGGCGGTGGTGCTCTTCGCCACGATCGACCCCACCGATCTCGCCGACGGGCTTGCGCAGGTCTGGCATCTGCCGAGCCGGTTCGTGCTCGGCGCCCTGGCCGGGATGCGCCTGATCGGCCTGTTCCTGCAGGACTGGCGCCAGCTCGAACTCGCCCGCCGGGCTCGCGGTCTCGGCGACTCCGGCCGGCTCCGGCGCTTCGCCGGCCAGGCGTTCGCCCTCCTCGTCCTCTCGATCCGGCGCGGCAGCAAGCTCGCCACGGCGATGGAGGCGCGCGGATTCGGGGGCGCGACGGAGCGCACCTGGGCACGCCCGTCGATCTTCGGCGCCCGCGAGTGGCTCCTCGTGGCGGCCGGTGCCGCCATCGGCGCGGTCGCCATCTCAGTCGCGATCGCGACCGGATCGTTCAACCTCATCGTCGGGTGAGCGGCGCCTTCGCATGACGGTGATCCTCATCGACGGCCCGAGCGGGTCCGGCAAGACCGAGCTGGCGCTCCGGATGCGCGACGGCTGGGTCGGCGCCGACGTGCCGGTTGTCGTGCACCTCGACGACGTCTATCCCGGCTGGGACGGCCTCGACGCCGCGAGCGAGCACATCCGGCTGCACCTCCTCGAGCCGCTGCGCGAGGGCCGACCTGCGCGCTGGCAGCGCTACGACTGGACCACGGGGGAACCAGCCGAGTGGCACCCGGTCGACCCGGCGCATCCGCTCATCATCGAGGGCTGCGGAGCGCTCACTCGGCACAATGCCGCTCTGGCCGATCTCACCGTCTGGGTCGAGACCGACGACGAGACCCGCAAGGCGCGTGCGATCGCTCGCGACGGCGAGCGGTACCTACGCGAATGGGATCGCTGGGACGCCCAGTGGCAGCTCTTCGTGCGCCGCGAAGGGCCTCGGGAACTCGCCACGATGATCGTGCCGACCTGAGGCGAGTTCTGACGCCCAGCGCCGAGGTCAGCCCTGGGTGCGCGACTCGATGAACGCCGAGATCACCGGCACCGGATTCGTCAGCCGCCACAACGGCCCCGGGTCGCCGATGCGCCGGTCGAGTTCGAGCAGCACGTTGACGTCGCCGTCGGGCGTGGTGACCGTGACGCTACCCACTTGCTCGCCCTGCGAACCGGTGCTGAGCGGTTTGGCGTCGACGCGGTAGTGCAGGGCCGAGGCGTCCCAGAGCATCCGCGACTCCGTGGCCATCGCCACGCCGTGCGCCGTCTCGCCCCAGGGTGTCGTGTAGGTCACGAAGGCCTGCCCCTCGGTCACGACGTCGGTCTGGGTGATCGTCCCCGCCGCCGAGGCGGCGAGGGCTTCGAGGTCGGCGTCGAGGGTGTCCCAATCGGGTTCGCGGATGAAGGCCCCGTAGACGGTCGCTTCGCCCGCGGCTGCTCCGGATGTCGCTGCCACCGGCACGGCCAGAGCGAACAGATAGCAGATACCGGCCTGATCGGTGTAGCTGCGTGAGACGCCGGTGTATCCGAGATCGGGAAGGTAGGCCGCGAGGTTGTCGACCCGGCGATTGCCCGGCAGCGTGATGTCGTCGGCATCGGAGGCCATGATCTCGGAGATCGAGGCCTCCGAGAACGCGAACGCGCTCACCCGCGCCAGATCGGATGCCGTGCCGAGGTCGTTCTCGTCCAGCCCGGTGGCGTCGACCACGGTGATGCCGGTGAGTCCCCGAGCGGTGAGCCAGGCTTGGGCCGCCTCGAGATAGGCGTCGATCGAACCGTAGGCCCAGCGCGCGAGGGTGTCGGCGTGGTTGTTGCTCGACCCGAGCAGCATCGCCTCCATCATCTCGCGCTGTGTCCAGTTCTCGCCCTGGGTCACCGCGACGGTGCGGGCGCTCTCCGCGACGTACTTCTGGTAGCCGTCGGCATCGGCCTTCGAGATCGCGATCGTGGGCCCTTGGCTGCCGGCGGCGAGCGGCTTGGCGGCCAGCACCACGAGGGCGGTGATGATCTTCGCCGATCCGCCCATCGGCACCGCCTCGGTGAGGCCGGCCGAGGCGATCACCGGAGTCGCCACGTCGGCCACGATCGCGCTCGCCCCGGTGGTGGGCAGGGTGGGGGTCACTGCCGCCGCAGTACCGCCCGCACTCTCGTCGACGGAGGCGTTCGCCGGGGGAAGCGGGCCCACGAGGGTCGCGGGACCGTAGAGTCCGAGCGCGAGGATCACGAACACGCCGAGCACGACGACGACGACCCGCACCGCCCTGCGCCCGACCGAAGTTGCCATGTGTCCAGGCTACGGGGGCGACCATACCCTCCCGGGTATCGACTCGGTTGCGAGTTGCTGTGGATCTGCCTAGCCCCAGCCCAGCTCATGCAGCTTCTCGTCGTCGATCCCGTAGTAGTGCGCGATCTCGTGCACCAGCGTGATGTGCACCTGGTCGCGCAGCTCGTCGACATCCGCGCAGATCGCCAGCAACGGCTCGCGGAAGACGGTGATGCGGTCGGGCAGCTCACCGAAGCCGTACTGGCCCCGCTCGGTGAGCGCCACGCCGTCGTAGAGGCCGAGGAGGTCGAGCGATCCGTCCTGCGGGCGATCCTCGACCACGAAGACGACGTTGTCGAGGCCGTCCATCATGTCGTCGGGCAGCCGGTCGAGTTCGTCGCCGACGAGCTCCTCGAAGGACTCCGCGTCCATCTCGACCATGAGCATCCTGCCGTTCGAACCGGGGCCGTGAAACGACGATGGCCCGGAATCATCCGGGCCATCGTCACTGCTGTTCAGCAGTCGTGGGGTGAATAACGGGACTCGAACCCGCGACATCCGGCACCACAAGCCAGCGCTCTACCAACTGAGCTATATCCACCATGTTCACCTCGCAATCGCGATTGCGTGGCAACGATAGAAGATTCTATTACATCCGCGAACCGAATTCGCGCACCACGTCGGCGGAGATGGATTTCAGCTCCGTGGACGTGGGCCCGGGCTCGGAGATGAACACCGCTTTGCGGTAGTACTCCAGCTCACGGATCGACTCCAGGATGTCGGCGAGAGCGCGGTGCCCGCCCGCCTTCTCCGGGGCGTTGAAGTAGACCCGGGGGAACCACCGGCGCGACAGCTCCTTGATGGAGGAGACATCGATGCTGCGGTAGTGCAGGTGTCCGTCGACCCGCGGCATGAACTTCGCGATGAACGCCCGATCGGTGCCGATCGTGTTGCCCGCGAGGGGTGCCTGCTGGGGCGTGGGCACGAACTTCAGGATGTATTCGAGCACCTGGTACTCGGCATCCGCGAGGCTGACTCCGTGCGGGATCTCCTCGGAGAGGCCGCTCGTCTCGTGCATCTTCGTGACGAAATCGTTCATGTTCGCCAAGGCGGAGTCGTCGGGCTTGATGACGATGCTGAAGCCCGGGTCGACCAGCGCGAGGTCGAAGTCGGTGATGACCACCGCCACCTCGACCAACTCGTCGACCTCGAGGTCCAGCCCGGTCATCTCGCAGTCGATCCAGACGAGACGGTCTGAGGAAGAGCTCATGAGCCGAGTCTAGCGGCGGCCTCGGACAGCGCGGCCCTCGTAGACTGGCGCCGATGATCACCACACTCGCCATCCTCCTGTTCGTCAACGCCGCGTGGAACGCCATCGTGTGGCCCCAGTTCTTCAAGCGGGTCAACCGCGACGAGCGCGCCCGCGACGCCTCCGGCAAGCCGACGCCGTTCCTCATCGTGCACGCGGTGCTGATCGGTATCTCCCTGCTCATCGCCGTCATCTCGGCGGTCATGGGCGTCGTCGCGCTCGTGAATCAGTAGTCCTTCTCAGAGGTACTTGCGATATATCTTGACCACGAATACTCTGAACAAAGTATTTGGAGGTGAGTATGTCGCGTCGAGTGATCTCCAACCCGCTCGCACTGGCCGTGCTGTCGTGCCTGTGGGAGCGACCGATGTACCCTTACGAGATCACCACCACCCTCCGAGAGCGGGGTAAAGAAGACAGCATCCGGCTGAACTTCGGTTCGCTCTACGCCGTCATCAAGTCGCTCGAGAAGCACGGTTTCATCGAGGAGGCCCGCTTCGAGCGGGAGGGCAACCGGCCGGAGCGCACGGTGTACGAGATCACCGAGGCCGGGCGCACCGAGACCACCGACTGGCTGCGCGAACTGCTCGAGACGCCGGCGAAGGAGTACCCCGCGATCGAGGCGGGGCTGTCGCTGATGGCCATCCTCCCGCCTCCCGAGGTGGCCGAACTCCTCCGCACCCGGGTCGCCGGGCTCACCGCCGACCTCGAGCACCGTGCCGCCCTCGCGGAGTCGCCCGAGGTGGCCGGGCTGCCCGAGATCTTCACGGTGGAGTTCGACTACAAGGTCGCGCTGATGCGCGCCGAACGCGACTTCATCGCCGCCTTCGCCGACCGCCTCGACCGGGGCGAGGTCGGCGGTCAATCCGTGTGGGCCCGGATGCACGAGATGCTCGCGCAGGGCCGGCCGGTCGACGAGGTGCAGGCTGTGCTCGCACCCCATCTCCCGGAGGGGGTCGGCGCCGGCAACCACGAGTAAGGGCATCGCCCACACGTCAACGGCGGTCCGGATGCGCCAACATCCGGACCGCCTGAACCCGAGTCGTCCGTTTCCGGACCTGCGTCAACAGCTGCCTCGAGGCTCTTCGCCATCGTACCCATGTGCACAGGACGCCTGCGCGTCGGTCTCCGCCCGACCCCGCGATCCCGCGGGTCGGGTGCCGGCCGGACGACTCCTCACCAGAAGGAGAACACCATGGCGAACACCACCGGAGCGCCGGCCCTCGAGGCCGCTGCGCTCACCAAGACCTATCGGGGAGGGCGCGGCAAACCGCCCGTCGCGGCTCTCGATGGGCTCACGTTCGAGGCCTCCGAGGGCACTGTCTTCGGCCTTCTCGGACCCAACGGGGCCGGTAAGTCGACCACCGTCAAGATCCTGTCCACGCTCTCGCGCGCCGATTCAGGACGCGCCTTCGTGGCCGGCATCGACGTCGCCGCGCGGCCCGACCGGGTGCGGCACACGATCGGATTCGTGGCCCAGAAACAGGTCTCCGACCCGATGGACACCGGGCGAGAGAACCTCGTGCTGGCCGGCCGACTGCAGGGCATGACGGGCGGCGACGCCAAGGCGCGTGCCCGTGACCTCCTGCAGCGCTTTTCCCTCGAGGAGGCGGGCGATCGCCTCGTCAAGACCTACTCGGGCGGGATGGCGCGCAAGCTCGACGTGGCGATCGGCCTGATGCACCGTCCCGCGGTGCTCTTCCTCGACGAGCCGACCACCGGGCTCGATCCGGAGGCGCGGGCCGAGATGTGGTCAGAGATCGAGCGGATGTCGGCCGAGGAACGGATGACCGTGCTGCTCACCACGCACTACCTCGAGGAGGCCGACCGGCTGGCCTCGCGGCTCGCGATCGTGGATCACGGCCGGGTGGTGGCATCCGGAACCCCCGAGGAACTGAAGAACGAGTTGCGAGGCGACACCGTCGTGCTCGACCTGCGCCACGAGTCGGATGCGCCGGCGGCGGCGGCCGCGCTGGCGCGCCTCGACGCGCTGCGCGAGGTCGCCGCCTCGGGCACCATGGTGCGGGCCCGCGCCGATGCGGGCGCGAGCGCTCTGCCACTCGCGCTGGCCCTCCTGGATGACGCGGGCATCCGTGTCGCGTCGGCCACCGTCGCGCGGCCGAGCCTCGACGACGTGTACCTCAGCCACACCGGGCGCACGTTCGCCCGCGCGCAAGGGGAGGAGCTGTGATGACCTTCTTCACCCACACCGCCTACCTCACGGGCCGCCAGCTGCGCGCCTTCTGGCGCATGCCGGCCTTCCTCGTGATGAACCTCATCCAGCCCGTCATCTGGCTGCTCTTGTTCGGGCAGCTGTTCAAAGCGGTCATCGAGATCCCGGGATTCGGCGCCGGCGGCACCTACCTGGAGTTCTTGACGCCCGGCATCGTGATGATGATGGCGCTGTTCGGCAGCGCCTGGGCGGGCACCGTCCACATCCAGGACATGGATCGCGGGGTGATGGACCGGTTCCTCACCTCGCCCACCAGCCGAGGAGCGCTCATCGTCTCGACGATCGTGTACCAGGGAATCCTCGCGGTGGTGCAGTCACTGCTCGTGCTGCTGATCGCGTGGCTCGCGGGCGCCCGGTTCGCCGGGGGAGTGCTCGGCGTCGTGGTGCTCCTCGTGGCCGTGGTGCTGTTGACGGCGGTGTTCGCGGCATTCTCGAACGCGATCGCGCTGCTGGCACGGCAGCAGACCGCGCTCATCGGCATCTCGCAGCTGATCTCGTTCCCGCTGATGTTCCTCAGCTCCGCCATCATGAACACGACGTTGTCCCCGCAGTGGGTTCAGGACGTCGCGCGCTACAACCCCTTCGAATGGGCGGTGGTCGTCGGCCGCTCGGCGCTCTCCGACGCGCCGGACTGGGCGTCGATCTGGCTGCACCTGGGGCTGCTCGCCGCTCTCGCGGTGGTGATGGCGTGGTTGGCGACGCGGGCCTTCCGCACCTACCAGCGGAGCGCCTGACCCGCGACTGTCGTTCATCCGCAGGGTTTCGCGAAACAGCCACTGCGCATATCGCGAGAACCTGCGGATGAACGCGCATTGCGGGTGCCCCTGGCTGGATTCGAACCAGCGACAAACGGATTAGAAGGCCGGTGCTCTATCCACTGAGCTACAGGGGCGACCCAGAAAGCGTACTACGCAGCGCCCGGCGCCTCGTGTGAGGCGGCCGGGCGCTGCGTCGTACGACTCGATCTGGCCTGTGGTCAGTCGGTGGAGCGCGGCGGGAAGGCGTGCACGGGAGGCGGGATCTCGCCCGAGGCGCGCGCTTCGTCAGGGTCGACCGTGTACTCGGGGTCGGCGACGGGAGTCTGCGCACCCGGAGCGACCCCGCGGGTGCCGTTGCCCGATGCCACCTGCTGCACGGTGGGGCGCGGTTCGTGCGTGGGAGGCAGCGGAGCGGCCGGCGCGATGACGGCGGTCGAGGCGCCGGAGGCGAACGAGGGCGAACCGTAACTCGCGGCACCCGATCCATAGCTGACGGGTTCGGGTGCGGATGTCGCCCCCGACGTCGTCGAGGCGGCGCCCACGGCCTCGGTGCCGGCGTACTGGGCGTGATGCTGCTGGGCCACCCAGGCATCCTGCTGGGCGAGCAGTTCGCGCTGCGTCGACGCGTCTTCGGCGGCCCAGCGCTCCAGATCGCTCTGGAAGACCCGCTTCGCGCGGCCCGGACGCTGCTGCCACTCGATCAGGCGGTCGCGGAACTCGAACACGGCCGGCTCGACCTGGTAGCCGAAGGTGGCCGACTCGCGCTTCATCTCGGCGAGGGCGTGCGCGGCCCAGTTCGCCGCGACATCCGCTCCCTTGATCGGCAGCAGGCGCACCTGGATGTCGGCCTGGCCGGTGGCGCGATCGGAGAGGATCTGCTCCTGCGGGGTGAGCGAGTTCCAGACCGAGGCCTGCTCGGCGGCGTCGATGAGCGACGCGATGGCCGAGATCTTGAGCTCACGGTCGTGCTTGGCGAGCAGACGCTTGACGGAGCCGTGCGCGATCCACGCGGCGAGCAGCCCGGCGACGATGATCGCGACCGCGGGCAAGACGATGTCGGAGACGACGAACTCTCCCGAGGGAGAAGTCAGCCACCGGACGAATGCATTCCACCATTCCATGAGCCGCACACTACCCCGCGGTTTTCGGATGACTGCGGCGACGAGCCGGTGTCGCCCGAACTGGTGTCACGGGCGGGCGTCGGGAGCCGATCAACGCAGGCACTCCGCGGCCTCGTCTCGACCACCGAACTCGCCGATGGGCACGAGCCGGAGCGGTGGGTGCAGCCGTGTCGCGCGGTAACGGAGCACGCCCTCCGACTCCATCTCCTCGACGTAGCCGAGGACGATGCCGGAGGGAGCGGTGACGCGCCAGTAGCCCTCGCGCACGCGACGGAGCTCCGGGCGGTTCAGGATCGGTGTCGTGGTGGTCATGATCCGACGGTAGGTGCACCCACCGACATCGGGCACGTGCTGCCGCCGTAGAATCGGGGGTATGGAAACCTTCGTTCTCGCAGGAGGCTGCTTCTGGTGCCTCGACGCGGTCTACCGCACCCTCGAGGGTGTCGACGACGTCGTCTCGGGGTACACCGGCGGCACCGTCCCGAACCCCAGTTACGAGCTGGTCTGCACCGGCACCACCGGCCACGCCGAAGCGGTCGAGGTGCGCTTCGACCCGGCCGTGATCCCGGCCGACATCATCCTCGACGTCTTCTTCACCCTGCACGACCCGCGGCAGCTGAATCGCCAGGGCAACGACATCGGCACGCAGTACCGTTCGGCCATGTTCTACCAGGGCGAGGAGCAGAAGGCGCTGTTCGAGGCGGCGCTCGTACGCGCCGACGAGCTGTGGGACGGCGGGATCGTCACGACGCTGGAGCCCCTGGGCGAGTTCTACCGGGCCGAGGAGTACCACCAGGACTTCTTCGCGAAGAACCCGGGTCAGGGCTACTGCATGGCGGTCGCACTGCCGAAGGTCTCGAAGGTGCGGAAGGCCTACGCGGGCTACATCAAGGCGGCCTGACCTCTCCACCACAATCTCCGACGGCCGAGGCCCTGTACACAGATGCAGGCCTCGGCCGTTCTCCGTCCCCGCTCCCTGCGCACAATCGGGTGGTCACAACGACCGCAGATCACCGATCACCGATTCGCAAGGAGCACAGGATGCCCGACCACTTGACCCTCACCGGCGTCGTCGCCACATCGCCTCGGCACATCACCACCAACTCGGGGCTCGACATCACGAGTTTCCGTCTCGCCTCGGGTCAGCGCCGCTTCGATCGCGAGCAGAAGAAGTGGGTCGACGCCGAGACGAATTGGTACACCGTCACCACTTTCCGCCAGCTCGCCCTCAACGTCGTCGGCTCGATCGAGCGCGGGCAGCACGTCGTGGTCACCGGCCGGCTGCGCATCCGTGCGTGGGAGAACGGGGAGAAGTCCGGCACCACCATCGAACTGGAGGCCGAAGCGGCGGGGCACGACCTCAGCTGGGGCACGTCGGCGTACACGAAGACCGTCTTCGCCGGGTCGTCCGGTGATGCGACGGGTTCTCCGGGCGGCGGGTTCCTTCCCCCTGAGGCGCTGGGCGGGCCCGGGCTCGCGCAGGCGGGCTGGGCGCCTCCGCTCCTGGGCGGTGCCACACCGGATGCCGGGGGTGAGGCGACCGGATCGGGTGCAGACGGGGTCGCCGGGGAGGGGGACGGTGTCGCGGAGGGCGCCGATACCGAGGTCGGCGATCCGGAGGCATCGGGAAGCCTGCTCGTTCCCTTCTGAGCGTCGGCGCCGCCGGGCCCGCTCTGAGCGTCGGCGCCGCCGGTCTTCCGAGCAGCGCATTGCCGGGGGCCGACGCGCTGATCACGAGGTGGAGGTCTCACAGCCGGATCGCGCGCCGACCGCATAAACTCGTGCACGGCCCGCGGGCCGTGGCATGGGGCACCGCGAACGAGAGGACATTGCGAGCGATGCACACGAAACGAGGCGCACGCGCACTCGACAGCAGTCGGATTCGGCCCCGCTACGGGAAGACCCGGCGCAGCGCCGCGCTCGCCGTGATCCCCGTGGCTGTGTCGATGCTCCTGGCGGCCTGCACCGGTGGTGCTCCGGCGCCGTCCGGCTCCGGAACCCCGACTCCGCCACCGAGCGCGACGTCGACGGCCACCGGCACCCCCACGGCGCCGGCCGGCCAGCTGAACCCGGAGGGGTCGGCCGCCGACAACCAGGCCTTCTTCGACTCGGTCAACCAGGCGCTCATCGCGTCCAACCCGGCGGCCGGCGGCGTCGACTTCACGAGCAATCTGCGCACGAACGGATTCGACATCGCGGCGATGCAGGTCACGCCCGACACCACGACCGTCGGGGTCGCGGCCGACTCCATCCAGTTCTCGGTGCACTGGGGCGACGACTGCCTGATCGGGCAGTACGGGCAGGGTCATTACAAGAGCATCGTGGCGCCGGCCCTCGGCACGGGCGCGTGCCTGGTGGGTCAGACCCGCGCCATAGACTGGTAACCATGGCCGAATACATTTACTCGATGGTGCGCGCCCGCAAAGCGGTGGGCGACAAGCTGATCCTCGACGACGTCACGATGGCGTTCCTTCCGGGGGCGAAGATCGGTGTGGTCGGCCCGAACGGTGCGGGAAAGTCCACGATCCTGAAGATCATGGCGGGTCTGGACACGCCGTCGAACGGCGAGGCCAAGCTCACGCCGGGTTACACGGTCGGCATCCTGATGCAGGAGCCGGAGCTCGACGAGTCGAAGACCGTGCTCGAGAACGTGCAGGAAGGCGTCGGCCCGATCAAGGGCAAGATCGACCGCTTCAACGAGATCAGCGCCGAGATGGCCGAGCCCGACGCCGACTTCGACACGCTGCTCGCCGAGATGGGCACCCTGCAGGAGGAGATCGACGCGGCTGACGCGTGGGATCTCGACTCCCAGCTCGAGCAGGCCATGGATGCGCTGCGCACGCCCCCGGGCGACGCCACGGTCGCGAACCTCTCCGGCGGAGAGAAGCGCCGCGTCGCACTCTGCAAGCTGCTGCTGCAGAAGCCCGACCTGCTGCTGCTCGACGAGCCCACGAACCACCTCGACGCCGAGAGCGTCGCCTGGCTCGAGCAGCACCTGTCGAAGTACCCCGGCGCCGTGCTCGCCGTGACCCACGACCGGTACTTCCTCGACCACGTGGCCGAGTGGATCGCCGAGGTCGACCGCGGTCGCCTCTACCCCTACGAGGGCAACTACTCCACCTACCTCGAGAAGAAGCGCGAGCGCCTCGAAGTCCAGGGCAAGAAGGACGCGAAGCTCGCCAAGCGGCTCTCCGAAGAGCTCGACTGGGTGCGCAGCAACGCCAAGGGCCGTCAGGCGAAGTCGAAGGCCCGTCTCGCCCGCTACGAGGAGATGGCCACCGAGGCCGAGCGCACCCGCAAGCTCGACTTCGAGGAGATCGTGATCCCGGTGGGGCCGCGCCTCGGCTCCCAGGTCATCGACGCCAAGAAGCTGCACAAGGCCTTCGGTGAGCGCGTGCTGATCGACGACCTGAGCTTCACACTGCCGCGCAACGGCATCGTCGGCGTCATCGGCCCGAACGGCGTCGGCAAGACCACGCTCTTCAAGACGATCGTGGGCCTCGAGCCCCTCGATGGCGGAGACCTGAAGATCGGCGAGACGGTCGACATCTCCTACGTCGACCAGAGCCGCGGCGGCATCGATCCGCAGAAGTCGCTCTGGGAGGTCGTCTCCGACGGTCAGGATTACATCCAGGTCGGTAAGACCGAGATTCCGTCGCGCGCCTACGTGTCGACGTTCGGCTTCAAGGGTCCCGACCAGCAGAAGCGGGCCGGAGTGCTCTCGGGCGGTGAGCGCAACCGCTTGAACCTCGCGCTCACGCTCAAGCAGGGCGGCAACCTGCTCCTGCTCGACGAGCCCACCAACGACCTCGACGTGGAGACCCTCGGCAGCCTGGAGAACGCCCTGCTCGAGTTCCCCGGATGCGCGGTGGTCATCACGCATGACCGGTGGTTCCTCGACCGCATCGCCACGCACATCCTCGCCTACGAGGGCACCGAGGACGACCCGGCGAACTGGTACTGGTTCGAGGGCAACTTCGAGGCCTACGAGGAGAACAAGATCGAGCGCCTCGGGCCCGACGCCGCGAAGCCGCACCGCTCCGCCTACCGGAAGCTCACGCGCGACTAGTCGCGACATCCGCTCCGCCATGCGACTGCACGTTCCGATCCAGCTGCGCTGGAGCGACCTCGACGCCTACGGGCACGTCAACAACGCCTCGATGCTGAAGATCCTCGAGGAGGCGCGCGTCTTCGCCTTCTGGGTCGACGGCGACCTCGCCGACCCCTCCCAGGCGGAATGGACGACGGCGGTCATCGATGCGAGTCCCACCACGCGCACGAAGAGCGTCATCTCGCGGCAGGAGATCGAGTACGTTCGGTCGATGCCGTACATCCGGCAACCGATCGACGTCGAACTCTGGATCGGGCACCTGGGCGGCGCCAGCCTCGACGTGTACTACGAGCTCAAGAGTCCTCTGGCCACCCCGCCGCAGGTCACCTACGTGAAGGCGTCGACCACGCTCGTGCTGGTCGACGCCGACACCGAGCGGCCCCGACGCATCCTGCCGCACGAGCGCGAGGCCTGGGAGCCCTATCTCGACGAGCCGCTCACCTTCCGCCGCCGCAGCTGACGCACGTCAGTCGGCGTCGGCGATCCGCAACATGCCCTCCTGGGCGACGGAGGCGATGAGCCGCCCTCCGCGGTCGTAGATGCTGCCGAGAGCGAATCCTCGCCCGCCTCCGGCGCTCGGCGAGTTCTGCGTGTAGAGCAGCCACTCGTCGGCACGGGCGAAACGGTGCCACCACATCGCGTGATCGAGGCTGGCCATCTTGAGGTCGGGGCGTCCCCAGGCGATGCCGTGCCGGCGCATCACGGGCTCCAGGATGGCGTAGTCGCTCGCGTACGCGAGGGCGGCGCGGTGCAGATTCGGGTCGTCGGGAAGACGGCCGAGCGCCTTGATCCACACGGCCTGATGCGCGACGCGCTCGCCTTCCACCGAGAGGTAGATCGCCGAGGGGATGTGGCGCATGTCGAAGGCGCGTTCGCGCGCCCACGTGCGGGCGATCGGGTGATCGATCTTCGAGAGCACCTCGGCCGCACTCGGGAGGTCTTCGGGCTCGGGCAGATCGGTCGGCATCTCCACCTGGTGCTCGATGCCGGCATCCTCGGTCTGGAACGAGAAGATGGCCGAGAGGATCGGCACGCCGTTCTGGTAGGCCTGAGTGCGCCGGGTGGAGAACGAGCGGCCGTCGTGGATGCGGTCGACCGCGAAGGTGATCGGCAGGGCGGCGTCGCCCGGCCTCAGGAAGTAGCCGTGCAGGGAGTGCACCACTCGGCTGGGGTCGACAGTGCGCACGGCGGCGATCACCGATTGGGCGAGCACCTGGCCGCCGAAGACGCGACCGTTGGGCATCCACTGCGAGGGACCCGTGAAGATGTCCTCCGAGGTGCGGGCGCCGGTGTCGGCGAGATCGAGGGTGGTCAGGAAGCCGGAGAGGGCGTCGGACATGGTTCCTCCGAAGAGTTCAGGACGCGGCGTCGTGACGAGACTCGTTCCCGTGCACTGTGAAGTAGTTTAGACAGCAGAGATGGTCCAGTTCTTCACCCTCATCGACGCCGCGTCGCTCGGCGACCTCAAGGTCTTCCTCGGCCGCGCCGCGCGCGTCGAGGACGGCTCGGTCCGTCTGATCGGCGGCCTCGGTGTGCTCGCCGCCTACACCGCCGTGCTCACCCCCAAGGGCCTGCTCGATTCGACGCCGACCGTGCTGGGGCTCCGCACCTTCGCGCAGGCGAGTCCGGATGCCTTCGACGTGGTGGTCCCCATCCGTGCACTCCTGGATCGACTGGCCCAGCTCTCGTTGGTGAGCAACTCCGAGTCGGGCCCGATCGATGTTCCGTTGCCGCCGGCGGCGACCGGCGTGGCCTGGGCCGGCATCAGCCCGCCCCGCGGAGGCTGGGAGCCCGCAGGCATGCTCCCCTCGAACCTGCTCGAATCCGTCGCGCGCACCGGCATCGCCGAGGTCGCCGCCGCGGTGCCCGCCGACACCGGCGAGCAGCTGGTGCACCGCGTGCGCTCCGAGGTCTGGGGCCGCGAACTGGCGGAGGAGGTGCTGCCGGAGCTGCATCCGCGCATCCCCGCCGGAGCGGCCTTCTGCGCCGTCAGCCTCGGCTTCGTACGCCGCGACGACGAAGACGTGCGCGTCTTCGTCTCGGGCCCCTGGCTCCGGCTGACTCTGCGCCGCGGGCACGTCCTGGTGCTGGTGCGCCGCTAGCGGATCACACCGCCCGCGCCACCGCCCGGCCCGCCTGGCGGCCCGAGAAGAGGCAGCCGCCGAGGAACGTGCCCTCGAGCGCTCGGTAGCCGTGCATCCCGCCGCCCCCGAAGCCGCTCACCTCGCCTGCCGCGTAGAGTCCGGCGATCGGCGAGCCGGAGGCGTCCAGCACGCGCCCGTCGAGGTCGGTCGACATCCCGCCGAGGCTCTTTCGGGTGAGGATGTGCAGCTTCACGGCGATCAGTGGGCCGGCCTTCGGATCGAGCAGCCGGTGCGGCTTCGCGGCCCGGATCAACTTGTCGCCGAGGTAGCGCCGGGCTCCGCGCACTGCCGTGATCTGCGCGTCCTTCGTGAAAGTGTTGGCGATCTCGCGATCGCGCGCGAATACTTCGCGGGTCACGCGCGCCGGGTCGAGCGGTCCGTCCGGCTCGAGCCGCGCCATACCGTGCAGCAGCTCGGGCAGCGTCTCCGCCACCACGAAGTCGGCGCCCTGCGCCTTGAATGCCTCCACCGGGCCCGGAGCGCCCGGACGGATGCGCTGCGCGAGCAACCGCAGGTCCTTGCCGGTGAGGTCGGGGTTCTGTTCGCTGCCCGAGAGGGCGAACTCCTTCTCGATGATCGCCTGGGTCAGCACGAACCAGCTGTAGTCGTAGCCGGTGCTGAGGATGTGCTCCAGCGTGCCGAGCGTGTCGAACCCGGGGAACAACGGCACCGGCAGTCGCGCGCCCGTCGCGTCGAGCCAGAGCGACGACGGTCCGGGGAGGATGCGGATGCCGTGTAGCGGCCACACGGGGGCGTAGTTCGTGATGCCCTCGGTGTAGTGCCACATCCGGTCGGTGTTCACGAGACGGGCACCGGCGCGCTCGCTGATGGCGAGCATCCGTCCGTCGACGTGTTCGGGAACCCCGGACAGCATGGTGGCCGGGGGAGCGCCGAGCCGCTTCGGCCACGACTCCCGAACCAGGTCGTGGTTGCCGCCGATGCCACCGCTGGTCACGATCACGGCGGAGGCGGCCAGCTCGAAGTCGCCGACAATGTCCCGCGAACTCGACTCGCCCCGGGCCGCGGTGCTCGGCGCCAGCACGGACCCGCGCACGCCGGTGACTGCTCCGTCCGAGGTCACCAGCTCGTCCACCCGGTGCCGGTGCAGGATGCTCGCCCGCCCCTCATCGACACCCGCCCGGAAGCGCGCGATGAACGGCGCGAGCACGCCCGGCCCCGTCCCCCAGGTGATGTGAAAGCGCGGCACCGAATTGCCGTGCCCGTTCGCCGTGTACCCGCCGCGCTCCGCCCAGCCCACCACCGGGAAGAACCGCACCCCGCGTTCGTGCAGCCAGGCACGCTTCTCGCCGGCCGCGAACTGCAGGTAGGCCTCGGCCCATCTGCGGGGCCACTCGTCTTCGGGTCGATCGAACCCGGCGCTGCCGAACCAGTCCTGCCGGGCGAGTTCAAGGGTGTCGCGCACGCGCATCCGGCGCTGTTCCGGGCTGTCGACGAGGAAGATGCCGCCGAACGACCACCACGCCTGCCCGCCGAGCGACGCAGCGGGTTCCTGCTCCACGACCGTCACCCGCTTGCCCGCGTCGAGCAGCTCGCAGGCGGCGACCAGTCCGGCCAGTCCCGCCCCCACCACGATCACGTCCTGCATGCGACCCCCTCGTCGTCAGAAACCCGTCACGCTCACCGCGTGTTCATCACTCGTCGAAAGTATTCACCATCGCGTGCGCTGCGCGCTCGAGGTAACCCCAGAGGATCTCGCGGTCCAGTGGCGACAGGCCGATCGAGTCCACGGCGACCTGCATGTGCGCGAGCCAGCGGTCGCGCGCATCCGGGTTCACCTTGAACGGGTTGTGGCGCATCCGGAGTCGCGGATGCCCGCGCTGCTCGCTGTAGGTACCCGGGCCGCCCCAGTACTGCTCGAGGAACATCGTGAGGCGCTCCACCGCGCCGGCCCAGTCGTCGGCCGGGTACATGGGCTTCAGCACCGGATCGGTGGCCACACCCTCGTAGAACTTCGTCACCAGCGCGACGAAGGTCGGGTGCCCGCCGATCTGTTCGTAGAACGGATGCTCGGGCATTTTCGGGGAGATCTCGATCACGATCTAATTGTGACCCTTCGAACCGGGCGAATTCGCCTGTGTGGATACCGGGGAGGTGCGCGGGGGTCGCGCGCCCTTCACGCTCGTCGCGCCCTCGAAGCCGGAAAGCACCACGGTGTTCAGCGACGGCAGCGTCACATCGAGCTCGTCGAGTGCGCGCTTCAGACGGATGCGCAGGTCGCGGGCCACGTCGTCCTTCGCCGAGGTGCGGGTCTTCACCACGACGCGGATCACGAGGGCTTCGGCCGAGATCGACTCGAGACCCCAGATCTCGGGCTTCTCGATGATGCGCGAGCGCCACTTCGGCTCGTTCGACATGGCCACGGCGGTCTCGAGGATCTTGTCCTGCACCGTGTCGAGATCGGCGTCGTACGGGATGGCCAGGTCGATGATGACGCGCGCCCAGCCCTGCGACATGTTGCCGACGCGCAGGATCTCGCCATTGCGCACGAACCAGAGCGTGCCGTTCACGTCGCGCACCTGGGTGACGCGGATGCCGACCGCCTCGACCACGCCGGTGGCCGGCCCCAGGTCGACCACGTCGCCCACGCCGAGCTGATCCTCGAACACCATGAACAGGCCGTTGAGCACGTCTTTCACGATGTTCTGAGCGCCGAAGCCGAGGCCGGCGCCGAGGGCAGCGGTGAGCAGGGCCAGGGAACCCAGGATGCTGGGGTCGATCGTGTTGACGATCAAGACGATGCCCACCACCACGATCGTCACGTTGATGATGTTCGTCAGCACGGTGCCGAGCGTGCGGGTGCGTTGCACGATGCGCACGGCGGCGAGCGGAGACGCGTTCAGCGCTTGGGTGTCGGTGACGTTCTGTTTCTTCTTCACACCGGTGACGACCTGGTCGACCAGTCGTCTCACGGTGAAGAGCAGTACACCGCGCAGCACGATCGCGCCGATGATGATGGTCAGGATGCCGATCGGCACCTCGTACGTCGTCAGGAACGAACCGAAGTTCGCCCACATCGTGTTCCAGTCCATATGCGCTCCACCCTACGGGCCGGCTCTGGACGCCCCCTCAAAGGACGGCCCGGACTTCTTGCCCCGTCCGGTCCCATGATCACGGATTTGGGACCGGACGGGGCATGAAGTCGATGGGTCAGGAGGCGTCGCGGGCCTGGGCTGCGAGGGCGCGGTCAACGCCCGCGAGGTTCTCGATCACGAGGCGACGGAGGGCGGGGATGCCCTTGTTCGCGGGGTCGTCGAGCCAGGCCTGGGTCGCATCCCGGAGCTCCCGGTTGGCGAGGGGTGCGGGGTACAGGCCGTTGATGACCGACGCGGCGATCGCGTAGCTGCGGTTCGCCCAGAGCGGCTGCAACGCGGCGAAGTACCGCGGGACCAGCGGCTCGAACAGCGACGGGTCGCTTCCGCGCTGGAACCCGAGCCCGGTGGCCCGCACGATCGCGTTCGGAGCCGTGTCGGTGTCGACCAGCGACGCGAACGCCGCCGCCTTGGCCTCCGGCGTCGGGATGGCGGCTCTCGCGTGCGCCGCCGACTGCTGGCCCGATGCCGTGTTGTCGGCCTCGAGGGTGGCGTCGATCTCGGCCTCACCGGCCTTGCCGCCCGCCACGAGGGCGATGAGCAGCTCCCAGGTGAGGTCGGTGTCGATGTCGAGTCCCTCGAGCATCACGGTCCCGTCGTGCAGGTGCGCCACGTTCTCGAGCTGATCCTCGGTGCTCGCGAGTGCGGCGAAGAACTTCACGAACTGGAATTGGGCATCCGAACCGGGGGCGGCGTCGAGGGCGAGCTTCCAGAGCGCGTCGGCGGCGGTGCGAATGACCTCGGACCGCACCTCGGGAGCCACGTACTGCGTGGCCGTCAGCACGAGCTGACCGAGCACGGTGCGGATGGTGGTCGACTCGGTCTCCGTGGCGATGTTGCCGAGCACGAGACGCACGAACTCGCGGCCACGGGTCTCGGCGTCGCGCGTCGAGTCCCACACCGAACCCCACACCAGCGAGCGGGCCAGCGGGCTCTCGATGGAGGCCAGACGGTCGATGGCGGTGTCGAGCGAGTATCCGTCGAGACGGATCTTGGCGTACGCCAGGTCGTCGTCGTTCAAGAGCACGAGTGCCGGCCGGTCGCGACCGACGAGCTGCGGCACCGGGGTCTCCTCGCCGTCGACGTCGAGCTCCACGCGGAAGGTGCGCACGAGGGAGTCGCCCTCGAGCTCATAGATACCGATCGCGAGCCGGTGGGGCCGGATGGTCGGGTAGTCGAGAGGAGCCTCCTGCAACACCGTGAACGAGGTGATCACGTCATCCGCGTTGTACTCGATACGCGGGCGCAGGGTGTTGACGCCGGCGGTCTCGAGCCACAGCTGCGACCACTCCGTGAGGTCGCGCCCGCTCGTGGTCTCGAGCTCGGTGAGCAGATCGTTCAGCTCCGTGTTGCCGAACTGGTGCTTGTTCACGTAGGCCGCGACGCCCGCCATGAACTCGTCCTGCCCCACCCAGGCCACGAGCTGCTTCAGCACCGAGGCGCCCTTGGCGTAGGTGATGCCGTCGAAGTTCACCTGCACGTCTTCGAGGTCGTTGATGGTGGCGACGATCGGATGCGTCGAGGGCAGCTGGTCCTGGCGGTAGGCCCAGCTCTTCTCCATGGCGGCGAAGGTCGTCCAGGCCTCCTTCCACTCGGTGGCCTCGGCGGTCGCGAGCGTCGACATGTACTCGGCGAACGACTCGTTCAGCCACAGGTCGTTCCACCAGCGCATGGTGACGAGGTCGCCGAACCACATGTGGGCGAGCTCGTGCAGGATCGTGACGACGCGGCGCTCGCGCACGGCATCCGTGACCTTCGAGCGGAACACGTAGGTCTCGGTGAAGGTCACCGCGCCCGCGTTCTCCATGGCTCCCGCGTTGAACTCGGGCACGAAGAGCTGATCGTACTTCGCGAAGGGGTAGGGGAAGTCGTACTTCTCCTCGTAGAAGGCGAAGCCCTCGCGGGTCTTCTCGAAGATGTAGTCGGCGTCCATGTACTGCGAGAGGGAGGCGCGGGAGAACACGCCGAGCGCGATCTCGCGGCCGTCAGCGCTCGTCAGCGAGCTGCGCTCCACGATGTAAGGGCCCGCCACGATGGCGGTGATGTAGGAGGAGATGCGCGGGGTGGGCTCGAAGGTCCACGTGGCGGTGGAGTCGGGGCCGGGTACGGGTTCGGGCGTGGGGGAGTTCGACACGACCTCCCAGTAGTCGGGCGCCGTGACGGTGAACGTGAAGGTGGCCTTGAGGTCGGGCTGCTCGAACACCGCGAACATGCGGCGCGAATCGGGCACCTCGAACTGGCTGTAGAGGTAGACCTCGTCGTCGACCGGGTCGACGAAGCGGTGCAGGCCCTCACCGGTGTTGGTGTAGATCATGTCGGCGTCGACCACGAGCGTGTTCTCGGCCTTCAGGCCGGGGAGCTGGATGCGCACGCCGTCGGAGACGGTGGCGGGGTCGAGCGACTCGCCGTTCAGCGTCACGGCGTGCACCGTGCGCGTGATGGCGTCGATGAAGGTCTCCGCGCCTTCGGTCGCGGTGAACTGCACGGCGGTGGTGCTGCGGAACGTCTCGGGACCTGTTGTGAGGTCGAGCACGACGTCGTAGCTCTGCGTCGCGATGAGCGCCGCACGCTCCTGGGCTTCGGCGCGGGTGAGGTTTTCTCCTGGCACTGGTTGCTCTCCTTTTCGATTGCCCGATCAGCCTAACGGGGGCGCCCGGTCAAGGCATCCGGCATAACCGCAGGGGGAGCGTGGTTCGACCAATCATGACCTCTCCCAAGACAGCTGTTGATTTCTGGTTCGACCCCTCCTGCCCGTGGGCCTGGATGACCTCCCGCTGGGTCGACGAGGTGGCGGAACACCGCGACCTCGACGTCACCTGGCACATCATGAGCCTGGCCGTGCTGAACGAGGACAACGACGACATCCCGGATTCCTACAAGGCCTTCTTCCCCCGCGCCCTGCGCTACACCCGCCTCGTGACCGCAGCCGCGGAGCTGCACGGGCAAGACGTCGTGAAGCCGCTCTACGACGCGCTCGGCACGCGCATCCACCCGGGCGGCTCTCTCGACCCCGACGAGGTCATCCCGGCGGCGCTCGCCGAGGTGGGACTCCCGGCCTCGCTCGCGGCGTACTCGGAATCCGACGAGTACGACCCGCAGATGCGCGCCTCGCACTTCGACGGGATCGAGCGGGTGGGTCAGGATGTCGGCACCCCTGTCATCGCCGTCAACGGCACAGCCTTCTTCGGCCCCGTGATCAGCCCGGCCCCCACGGGCGAGATCGCGCTGACCCTGTGGGACGGCGTCGTGGCCGCCGCCTCCTACGACGGTTTCTTCGAACTCAAGCGCTCCCGGACCCGCGACCCGCAGTTCTAGCGGTCCGTCCTCCCCTTCGGGAGGAGGAGACGCACACGAAGGCCGTATTCGGGGGTCTTAGTGCGCTGCTCCTCCCGAAAGGGAGCGGCGGGTCAGGTGGACGGTGACGCCCGCCAGCAGGGCTGCCACCGCGAACCAGCCGCCGGCCGTTTCCACCAGCCCCAGCGCGAGGTCGAAGAGTCCGGATGCGCCCGACCGGTGCGGCGTGGTCGCGAGGGCGACGGCGGCCCCGGCCGCCGTGCCCAGGGCGACGACCGCCCAGAAGAAGATCGCCGACCGTGGGCGCGCGTCTCGGGGCTGGGCGATCGGGCGCCGCCGCACCAGCCACGCCACGAGCCACGCCATGACGGCCACGAGGCCCAGTAGCGAGCTGAGGTAATGGAGCCAGACAGCGAGCGGGATGCCCGCCATGTCCTCGTCGAGCACCGGGAGAAGGGCGCTGCCCCAGCGGCCGGCGTGGGTGAAGCCGTCCCAGATGATGTGTGACACGACGCCGATCGCGAGCGCTGCCACCAGAAGCGCCGCCTCTCGTCCCGAGAGGGCGAGTGAGCGCCATCCGTCGCCCGCGGAACCCGACCACTCAGCCGGCAGCCGCTCGGCCAACCCCCGCGGCGACACCTCCCGCGCGACCGGCCGCACCACGACGCGCCACAGCGCGAACGCCAGAAACGCCAGCACCAGTCCCGTCACCGGGAACCACGGCAGCTCGTGCGTCGACTCGTAGTCGAACCCCACAGGCAGGAAGAGCGGCAGATCCGGCGCCATCGCTCCCGCGGCCACCGCACCGGCCGGCAGCGCCGTGCGGGCGAACGGCACCGCGACGATCGCATGACTCACGGTGAACGGCACCCCGGCAGCGTACCCGGCCGTCCTCCTCGACCAATAAACTCAGTGCATGCGAATCCACATCGGCACCGACCACGCCGGGCTCGAGTTCAGCAAGCAGATCCAGAAGCACCTCAGCGCCGCCGGTCACGAAGTCATCGACCACGGTCCGGAGTCCTACGACCCGATCGACGACTACCCCTCGTTCTGCATCAACGCCGCACACGCGGTGGTGGAAGACCAGCGCGCCGGCGTCGAGGCGCTCGGCGTCGTCTTCGGCGGCTCCGGCAACGGCGAGCAGATCGCCGCGAACAAGGTCCACGGGGTGCGTGCCGCTCTCGCCTGGAGCGAGGCCACCGCGAAGCTCGCCCGCCAGCACAACGACGCCAACGTGGTGGCCATCGGCGCTCGCCAGCACACTGTCGAGGAGGCGCTTGCTCTCATCGACTTCTTCGTGAACGAGCCCTTCTCCCTCGAGGAACGGCACGTGCGCCGAATCGCCCAGCTCGCCGAATACGAGACCACCGGCGCGATCGCCGACCGCCACATCGACGCGTAGGCGCCGGAGGGAGCACCGATGCCCGAGGGTCATTCCGTCCACCGGATCGCGCGCCAGTTCGCGCGCAATTTCGTCGGGCACCGGGTGGCGGTGAGCTCCCCGCAGGGCCGCTTCGCCGAGGGAGCGTCGCTCCTCGACGGCAAGACGATGACGGCGTCCCGCGCCGTCGGAAAGCAGATGTTCCTCGAGTTCGACGGCGTCATCTGGCTCCGCGTGCACCTCGGCATCTACGGCGCCTGGGACTTCGCGGGCGACATCACGACCGACGCCACGATGCGCTCGGCGGGCGGCCGGATGGGGCAGACCAACCAGCGCGGCACCATCCTCGGCGACACTCCGGAGGGAACGATCGACGAGATCGCGATCGGCGAGGCGATGGCGGCGCGGGCGGATGTCGCGACGGCGACCGTCCCGGATGGCACCCGCCCGGTTCCCGAGGGCCCCGACGACGCCGACGGCGAGGACTCCGTCAGCTCCATCGGCGCTCCCCGTCGCGCCCGCCTGCGGATGGCCGAGCAGGAGAAGGCGGGGGAGGAGTACGGCAGCTTCCCACCCGACCCGGTCGGCGCGGTGCGCGTGCGCCTGCTCACGGAGACCGCCGTCGCCGACTTGCGCGGCCCCACCGCCTGCGAGGTACTCGACCCGGCGCAGGTCGATGCGGTGATCGCGAAGCTCGGCCCCGATCCGCTGCTCGACGACTCCGCCGCGGCCGAGGAACGCTTCGTCGCCGCGGTCACCAAGAAGCAGACCCCGATCGCCCTGCTGCTCATGGACCAGAGCGTGGTGAGCGGCATCGGCAACGTCTACCGCGCCGAGATGCTCTTCCGTGCCCGCCTCGAACCGCACACCCCCGGAAAGCTCGTGCCCACCGACACCGTACGCGCCCTCTGGCGCGACTGGGCCTACCTGCTCGACCTGGGCGTGCGCACCGGCCAGATGCTCACCATGGACGGCCTCGACGACGAGGCCTACGCCAAGGCGATGGCGAGCCGCGCCGACCGGCACTGGGTCTACAAGCGCGAAGGCCTGCCCTGCCGCGTCTGCGGAGCCAACATCCTGATGGAAGAACTCGGCGGCCGCAAGCTCTACTGGTGCCCGAAGGACCAGGTGTAGCCGTGCGGCACAACCCCGTCTTCGACCTGACCGACCCCGACGAGATCCGCCGGCTGATCGCCGAGAACCCCTGGGCCACCATCGTCTCCTCGACCTCGAACGGCCTCGTCGCCTCCCACTACCCGGTGCTCGTCGACGACACGCGCGAGGAGCTCGCCATCGTCAGCCACGTCGGCCGCCCGGATGAGCGCCTGCACGAGTGGGGCGACCACGAGGTGCTGGTGATCATCCAGGGACCGCACGGCTACATCTCGCCGGGCTGGTACGACCCGTCGCCGGCCGTGCCCACCTGGAACTTCGTGACCGCCCACCTCTACGGTGTGCCCGAGATCCTGCCCGCCGACGAGAACCTGCGCGTGCTCGAGCAGCTCGTCGACCACTTCGAAGACCCGATGCCGGAGCCGCGGCGGATGCGCGGAACCCTCGAGAACTCGGCCTACGCCGACCGCATCAGCGCCGGCACCGTCGGCTTCCGGCTGCCGGTCACGCGGTTCACGGCCAAGGTCAAGATGAGCCAGAACCGCGACGAGGAGACGCGGCGGCGGATCGTGTCGGAGCTCGAGGGTCCGGGACCCTATGCGAGCCCTGAGCTGGCCCGCGAGGTGCGCTTGGCCAACCCCGAGGTCTTCGGCGCGTGAGCGCTCCAGAGCCGCTGCTCCTCACGGGGGCGCGGATGCCCGGCGAGACCGAGCCGGTCGACGTCACGATCGTCGACGGGCGGGTCGCCGCCATCGTTCCGGCCGGTTCGGGTGGTTTCGGGCGAACGAGCGCGGACGCGATCCCTCAGGGGGCCCCACGTCGCTCCACGTTCGCCCGAAATGACACAGCACCGCCTGAGCGCATCGAGCTCGACGGGCGCTGGGTGATCCCGGGTCTCTGGGACAACCACGTGCACTTCAGCGCCTGGGCCGCGGTCTCACGCCGCCTCGACGTCTCCACCGCCCGGTCGGCCGCCGAGACGGTGGCGCTGGTGCGCGCCGCGGTGGAGGGGGCGGGCATCCTCGTGGGTTTCGGATTCCGTGACGGGCTCTGGGACGACGAACCGACCGCCGCCGGGCTCGACGCTGTCAGCGGAGACCGCCCGGTCGTGCTCGTCTCCGGAGACCTGCACTGCTGCTGGCTGAACTCGGCCGCGCTCGCGCAGTTCGGCCGGGCGGGGCATCCGACCGGCGTGCTGCGCGAAGACGATGCGTTCGCAGTGCAGCGCGCGCTCGACGACGTGCCTGCGGCCACCGTCGACGCCTGGGCCCTCGATGCCGCGCGCGCCGCAGCGGCCCGCGGCGTGGTGGGCATCGTCGACCTCGAGATGGCGTGGAACCACGACGTCTGGCAGCGCCGCGCGGCGGCCGGGCACGACCTGCTCCGCGTCGAATTCGGCGTCTACCCGCAGCATCTCGACCGCGCCATCGGCGACGGTCTCCGTACCGGCGACCTGGTCGACGAGGCCGGGCTCGTGCGGGTGGGACCGTTCAAGGTCATTACCGACGGATCGCTGAACACCCGCACCGCCTACTGCTTCGACGAGTACCCCGGACTCGAAGGCCGGCCGAACTCGCATGGGCTCCTCACGGTGCCGCCCACGGACCTGCGCGACCTCCTGGTGCGCGCGACTGCGGCGGGCTTCGTGCCCGCCGTGCATGCCATCGGCGACCACGCCAACCGGCTGGTGCTCGACGTGTTCGAGAGCATCGGATGCGCCGGCTCGCTCGAACACGCCCAGCTGCTCGCACTCGTCGACGTCCCGCGCTTCGCCGCCCTCGGTGTGGTGGCGAGCGTGCAGCCCGAGCACGCGATGGACGACCGCGACGTCGCCGACCGCTTCTGGTCCGGCCGCACCCACCGCTCCTTCGCACTCGCAAGCCTGCTCGAGGCGGGGGCGACGCTGGCAATGGGCTCGGACGCGCCGGTCGCCCCGCTCGATCCGTGGATCACGATGGCGGCCGCCGTGGGTCGCACACGCGACGGGCGTGAGCCGTGGCATCCGGAACAGCGCATCCCGGCCGAGGCGGCGCTCGCCGCGTCCACCCGCTCGGGCTCACGAATCCGTCTCGGCGCCCCCGCCGACCTCGCGGTGACAGAGCTGGACCCTCTCGCCGCCGGTGACGACCTCACCGCGGCGGCGTCCCATCTCCGCACGATGCCCGTCGCCCTCACCCTCCTCGAAGGCCGCCCCACTCACCGCGCCGTCTGATCATCCGCTCATCCGCGCGTCTTTGCGTCTCGCCCCGACGAGGAGGCGCCAAAGCACGCGGGTCAATGGGCAGCGAGGGATTTCTGGCACGAAAAAGCGGGCGCGTCCCCGGAGGGCGCGCCCGCTTTCGCGAGGGGTGCGGACTACGCGGCGATGTGCGCGAAGAGGAACCAGCGGTCCTTGTCGAGGCCGCGGGCGATCTCGATCGCCACGTCCTGGCTGGTCTGGTCGATGACGTCGAGCTCCTTCACGGCCTTGTTGACCACGGCGAGGGCGACATCGATCTGCTCGATGATCGACGTGATCATCGCGTCGGATGCGAGGAACCCGGCGGGCATCTTGCCGGCGCCGGTCTTCTCGGCGACCGTCTGGATGCGGGCGTCGATCGGCAGGCCCAGGGCGACGACGCGCTCGGCGGCGGTGTCGGCGTAGTCCTGCGCGTGGTCGACGATCTGGTCGAGCAGTTCGTGCACACCGATGAAGTTGGCGCCACGCACGTGCCAGTGGGCCTGCTTGCCGTTCACGGCGAGGGCCTGCAGTTCGATGACCACCGGGCCGAGGAACTGTGCCGCGGCGGCGGCGACATCCGGGCTCGTGGTGCTGGTGGGGGTGGTGATTACCTCGGTCATTGGGTGTCCTTCCGATTCCCTATGCCTCAACGGTACTCAGCCAGAAAAATGCCGCAAGCAAGCTGAGGCTCGGCTAAATTTCCTCGGAGGCGGGGAACGGGCGCCGGAAATAGGCGTTCGAATTCGGCAGGTACATCGCCACGAGCGCGACGATCGTGACCAGGGCGTGCGCGATGGCGGTGCCCGGGTTGCTGAGGAACTCGTAGTAGACCCCCACCAGTCCGATGACGCCGAGCACCGTGAGGGTGTTACGGGCCCAGACCCGGCCGCGCAGCATGAACACGGCCGCCACGATGCGGAGCACGGCCACCAGGGCGATCAGGATGCCGGCCGTCACGAACAGGCCCACGAGAACAGCCGCCTCGGAGTCCTCCACGCCGACGACGAGTGGGATGGCGCCGGCCACGAGTGCGAACCCGAGCCCGCCGATGACCGAGAGGATGGCCTCGGCGAGCCAGAGCCAGAAGGAGATCTTCACTTCGAGGGGCGAGGCCTGGAGGGCCGTCTCACCGGTGAACTCCGGACCGGACAGTTCTTCGTCGGACATGGCTCGCCTTTCGTCGCACGTGTGCAGACGAGACTATCGCTCGTCCCACTCCGTGACCGGCGTCGCGCAGGTGTTGCGGAAGACGTATTGCGACGGCTGCTTGCGCTCGTGGCTCGACCAGTCGATCGCGGGCCGCTGCTGGTCGGCCGGGAGGTAGCCCAGCCGGTACACGGCCATGAGTTCGAGGTCGTCGGGAACGGCCAGCAGCTGCTGGATCAGCTCCCACTTGCCCGGCACCTCCATCGGGAAGGAGACGAACTGGATGCCCATGCCGAGCTCCACCGTGGTCAGCCAGACGTTCTCCATCGCGGCCCCCATGCTGAAGACGGAGTAGAACGACGAGAGTTCGCCGGGGCGGTATTCGGCGCGGTCGAGCATCACGCCGAGGAGCAGGGGTGACCCGGCCACGAGCTTGCGGTTCTCCTCGCCGAGGGTCTGCGGCACGCGGAAGGCGTTCATCATCTTCTGGCCGCGCGAGGTGAACACCTGCTTCGTGAACGGGCGGAGGGCTGCCGGGAGCTTGTCGAAGAGCATCCCGCTGCGCTTCTCGGCCATCTCCGCCGCGCTGAAGCGGAAGTAGGGCTTGTAGCGCTCGAAGAAGGTGCCGTTCGACATCGCCTCGGTCATGCTCTCGCCGCTGATGCCGGCGATCCGTTCGATGATTGAGCGGTCGTCGACGATCACGAAGCGCCAGGGCTGGCTGTTCAGCTGCGACGGCGCCCGGCCCGCGACCTCCATCAGGAGGCGCTGATGCTCCTCCGACACCGGATCGGGACGGAACGGCCCATTGGTCGTCTTGCGGCGGCGCACGACGTCGAGAAAGTCCACTGGGCTACCTCCGGGAGCAGGAGAGGATGAGGCTGGTCAGGAAGAAAGGGGCGGCCGAGAGCGCGAGGGCGACGTGGCCGCGGGTGCGGGCACTGACGCGGGGGATCGCGACCAGCGGGGCCGCAGCCGGGAGCAGAGCCAGGGCTGCGCGGTTGTCCCCGCGGTGCCAGAGCGCGGAGGTCGCGGCGGCGCCTGCGAGCACCGAGGTGCTGATGTATACCGCGTGATGCACCCAGCGGATGCGCCGCGTGTCGATCAGCCGCGTCGCCACGGCCGTCCCCAGAGCGCAGTTGGCGAGGTAGCTCGCGGTCGCCGCGATGAAGAGCGGCCGGGGTGTCATTTCGCCAGAATACCCAACCGCTCCCGGGCGTCGGCGGCGAATTCACCCCCGGATGCGGGTGCGATCCGCCCGGCCCAGTGCCACACTGGGAAAGGTGACGAATCTTCCACCCGGCTCAGGGCCCAACGACCACTCCGACGACTCCGACGAGAACGGCGGGGCCGTTCCTCCCGTCCCGCCGCTGCCCGAGCAGCCGCCGGCTCCGCCTGTGGTGCCGCCTGCGCCCGCTCCGGATGCGACGCCGACGGTCGCGTATCCGCCCACACCTCCCGTGCCGCCGGTCGCGCCGCCGCCCGCAAGCGCCCCCGGTGCGGATGCGCCGCCGCCCTACCAAGCGCCGCCCGCCTACGTGCCGCCGCCGGCCTACGCCTCGGTGCCTCCGGGTCAGGTTCCTCCCGGTCAGGTGCCGCCCGGTCAGGTGCCGCCCGGCCCGTACGGGCAGCCCGGCCAATACGGCGGCCCGCCGCCGGTCGCTCCCACGAGCGGCGGGAACGGGCTGGGCATCGCGTCGATCATCGTGGGCGGTGTCGCCTTCATCGGCGCGTTCATCCCGTTCCTCAACTACGCGGTCTGGTTCGTCGCCCTGGTCGGTCTCGTGCTCGGCATCATCGCCCTGGTCCGGAAGGGTCGCAGCAAGGGGCTGGCGATCGGCGGCACGATCCTCTCGGGCGTCGCCCTGATCCTCTCGATCGTGCTGGCCGTCGTGTACACCTTCGGCTTCATCGGCGCCGTGAACGAGGCCATCGACGAGGGCCTCGCCACCATCACGCCGATCCCGGTCGATCCGCTGCCGAGCGACGACCCCTTCGCCACCGATGCCCCCGACGACGGCACCGATGACGGCGATCTCGGCGAGGTGATCGCGGCCCAGTTCGGCCAGGTCGTGACATACGACGACGGCATGGAGATCTCGGTCTCCGAACCGACCCCGTTCACCCCCTCGGCCAACGCCGTGGGCACCGACCAGGCGACGAACCTCCAGTTCACGATCACGATCGTCAACGGCACGGCCGCCGATTACCAGCCCTTCTCGTTCTCCACGGTCACCTCCGGCGGGGTCGCCGCGAGCCTCATCATCGATCCGGACAACGGGATCGAGGGCCTGCCGCCGGTCGACACCATCCCCGCGGGGCAGACGGTCACCTACGTCGAGGCCTACTCGGTCGCCGACGCGAACGACATCGTCTACGACGTCGCTCCCGGCTTCGAGTACACGACGGCACGTTTCACGAACTGAGGCCGGCCGGCGGGGTGGGTTCTCCTCACCTCGCCGACCAGCCCCCGTCCATCGCGTAGCTCGCGCCGGTGACCATGCCGGCGTCGTCCGAAGCGAGCCACCCCACGAGTGAGGCGACTTCGGCGGGTTCGACGAGGCGCTTGATGGCGCTCTCGGTGAGCATGACCCGGCTGAGCACCTCCGACTCGGGGATGCTGTGCACCGCGGCCTGGTCGGCGATCTGCCGCTCGACCATCGGGGTGCGCACGTAGCCGGGATTGACGCAGTTGCTCGTCACGCCGTGCGGGCCGCCCTCGAGCGCCGTGACCTTCGAGAGGCCTTCGAGTCCGTGCTTGGCCGCGACGTAGGCGCTCTTGAACGCCGACGCGCGGAGGCCGTGCACCGACGACACGTTGATCACCCGGCCGAATCCGCGGGCGTACATGTGGGGGAGCGCGGAGCGCACGAGGAGGAACGGCACCTCGAGCATCAGGGTGAGGATGCGCCGGAAATCGGCGGGGTCGAAGTCCTGGATGGGGCCGATGCTCTGCACACCGGCGTTGTTGACCAGGATGTCGACGGGGGACAGGATCTCCGCCAAGCGGTCGGGCTCCAGAGCATCCGGTTCCAGGAGGTCCACGACCCAGGTGGCGCCGCCGACCTCGACCGCGAGGGCCGTGGCCGCCTCGCGGTCGCGATCGGCCACCAGCACATGGGCGCCGCGGTCCGCCAGCGCGCGCACGGTCGCGGCACCTATCCCGCTCGCCCCGCCGGTGACGAGAGCGCGGCGGCCCGCCAACGGCAGGGAACGGCGGTCGTCGATCACGAGGAGACGCTTCCGGAGACCTCGGCGTCGCTGCGGCGGGCGTCGGCCGCGTCGATGTCCCGGAGTGACACCCCTCGGGTCTCCCGGAGTGTGAGCACGGTGACTCCCGTGATGGCGCAGGCGATCAGGATGTACAGCGCCACCGGCACCCAGGAGTGATACTGCTGCAGCAGGGCCGAGGCGATGATCGGCGCGAGCGAACCCGCGATGATCGAGGTGACCTGGTAGCCCAGGGAGACGCCGGAGTACCGCATCCGCGTGGGGAACATCTCCGACATGATCGCGGGCTGTCCGGCGTACATCAGCGCGTGGAAGCACAGGCCCACGGCGATGGCGAACACGATCAGCACCGGGTTCAAGGTGTCGAACAGCGGGAAGGCGAAGAACGCCCAGGTGGCTCCGAGCACCGCGCCGGCGAAGTAGACGGGCTTCCGGCCGATCCGGTCGGCGAGGCGGCCGACCTGGGGGATCACCGCGAAGTGCACGGCGTGGGCGATCAGGAGCGCGAGCAGCAGCTGACTCGTGTCGTACTGATGCACCGTCACGAGATACACGATCGAGAAGCTGACGATGATGTAGTACAGGATGTTCTCCGCGAAACGCAGGCCCATCGCCTTGAGCACGCCGCCGGGATAGCGCCGCACCACTTCGAGGGCACCGTAGCGCCGGGTGTTCTCGTTCGCGGCGCGCGCCTCGAGGAAGATGGGCGCCTCGTTCACGTGGGTGCGGATGTAGTACCCGATCAGCACGATCACGGCGGAGAGCCAGAACGCCACGCGCCAGCCCCACCCGAGGAACTGATCGGCGGGCAGGATGCCGGACATGGTCAGGAGCACCAGGGTCGCGAGCAGATTCCCGATGGGAACGGCCGCCTGCGGCCAGCTCGACCAGAAGGCCCGTGAGCGGTCGGGGCTCTGTTCGGCGACGAGGAGCACGGCGCCGCCCCATTCCCCTCCGAGCGCGAAGCCCTGGATGAAGCGGAGGGCGACCAGCAGGGCGGGTGCCCAGTAGCCGATGGAGTCGAATCCGGGCAGACAGCCGATCAAGAAGGTCGCGATGCCGATCATGATGATGGTGACCTGCAGGGTGTGCTTGCGGCCCAGTCGGTCGCCGATCTGTCCGAAGACGATCCCACCGAGCGGCCGGGCGATGAACCCGACGGCGTAGGTGAGGAAGGCGGCGATGATGCCGTCGAGCTGGGTTCCGGCGTTCGGGAAGAACACGGTGCCGAAGACGAGGCTGGCGGCAGTGGCGTAGAGGAAGAACTCGTACCACTCGACGACCGTGCCGGCCATCGACGCCATGACGACGGTCTTCAAGCCCTTCGTCGCGCCCTTCGAGTCGGGGGATCGCCCCGCATCCGGGCCATCGGTGGTGAGGCGCTGATTCACGCTCATTGACTGCTCCTTCTGTGTCGTCGTTGACAGGACGAGTATTCGTGCAGATCCGTGGCGCGACAATGGCGACTTCCGCGCAGTCGATGTGCATAATTGCAGATATGCAGCCAGGATCACCGTCGATCTCGCCCGACCCGCCCGATCCGCAGGATCTGCTCGTGCTCCTGTCCGTCGCGCGGACGGGCCGGTTCACCGCCGCCGCCGGGGCGCTCGGCGTGAATCACACGACGATCTCGCGGCGGATCGCAGCCTTGGAGCGAAGGCTCGGCGGCCGGCTGCTCACGCGGGCCGGAGGCGGCTGGCAGGTGACGCCCCTCGGTCGACAGGCCCTGCGGGCGGCGGAGGGGGTGGAGTCGGCCATGGCGATGCTGCAGACCGACCCGGCCGAACCGCCACGGCTGAGCGGTGTGGTCCGGATGTCGGCCACGGACGGTTTCAGTGCCCTCGTGGCCGCCCCGGCCGTCGCCCGGTTGCAGCGGCAGCACCCGGACCTCCGTGTCGAGATCGTCACCGTCACGCGCCGGGCCCTGCAGCACCGCTTCGGTCTCGACATCGAAGTGGTCGTGGGACGCCCCCAGGTGAATCGGGCGGAGACCTTCCCGCTCGGCGAGTACACGCTCGGTATGTACGCGTCGCGCGATTACCTCGAGCGCAACGGCGTGCCCGCGACCCCGGAGGAGCTGTGCGAGCATCCGCTCGTCTACTTCATCGACTCGATGCTCGAGGTCGACGACCTCGACGCACCGCGCCGGCTGGTGCCGACCATGCGCGACTCCCTCACGTCGACGAACGTCTTCGTGCACGTGGAGGCCACACGAGCGGGCGCCGGAATCGGCTTCCTGCCCTGCTTCGTCGCCGACCGTCACCCCGACCTCGTCCGCCTGCTCCCGGATGACTTCGCGGAGAGGCTGGCCTACTGGATGGTGCTACGGCCGGACTCGCTGGTCTTGCCGGCGGTCGCCGCGGTCGTCCAGGCCGTCCGCGACCAGACCAAGGGCATGTCCCAAGAACTCCTCGGCGACGTCGTCCCCGTGACACGTGAGTAGTGGCCCGCACCTCGACACCCACAACGGGTCGCTGCGACGCCGCAGCAGCGGCGGCGTCGCGAACAACACGAGGGGATGACGGGAATCGAACCCGCGTGATCAGTTTGGAAGACTGAGGCTCTACCATTGAGCTACATCCCCGTGAAGGGGCTTTCACCCCAGGCACCCGAACATCGTAGTACAGCTTCGGGGGTGCTGTGTGTCGGTCCTCGGGCGTGCAGTAGACTTGCCGAGGCCATTTCGCCGCCGGGGCGTAGCTCAGCTTGGCTAGAGCGCCCGCTTTGGGAGCGGGAGGTCGCAGGTTCGAATCCTGTCGCCCCGACACGACGCCGAACCTCACAACCATCAGGAGAGACCCCAACGTGAAGACCACGGTCGAAAAGCTCAGCCCCACGCGTGTGAAGATCGCCATCTTCGTCACCCCCGACGAGCTGAAGCCCAGCATCGATCACGCCTACAGCCACATCGCCGAGCAGGTGAACATCCCCGGCTTCCGCAAGGGCAAGGTGCCGCCGCCCATCATCAACCAGCGCGTCGGCAAGGAGGCCGTCCTCGAGCACGCCGTCAACGACGGCCTCGACGGCTTCTACCGCGCCGCCGTCGACGAGAACGAGCTGCGCCCGCTCGGCCGCCCGCAGGCCGACATCGTGGAGTGGCCGAAGGCCGCCGACTTCTCCGGCGATCTCGAGCTCGCCATCGAGGTCGATGTGCGCCCCGAGATCGAACTGCCCGACTACGAGGGCTTCGAGGTCACCGTCGAGCCCGCCGTCGTCACCGACGCGGATGTCGACGAGGAGCTCGAGCGTCTCCGCAGCCGCTTCGGCACCCTCGTCACGGTCGACCGCCCGGCCAAGACCGGCGACTTCGCCCAGCTCGACCTCGTCGCCACCGTCGACGACGTCGAGGTCGACACCGCCTCCGGCATCTCCTATGAGATCGGTTCGGGCGAGCTCCTCGAGGGCATCGACGAGGCCCTCGACACGCTCACCGCGGGCGAGACCACCACGTTCGAGGCTCCGCTGCTCGGGGGCGACTACGCCGGGCGCGACGCGCTCGTCACCGTCACGCTGAACGCCGTGAAGGAGCGCGAGCTCCCCGAGGCCGACGACGACTTCGCGCAGATCGCCAGTGAGTTCGACACGCTCGACGAGCTGAAGGCCGATCTCAAGAGCCAGGTCGAGAAGCAGAAGGCCTTCGGCCAGGCTTCCGAGGCCCGCACGAAGATCGTCGAGAGCCTGCTCGAGAAGGTCGACGTGCCGGTGCCGCCGGCGCTCATCGAAGACGAGGTGCAGCGTCACCTGGAGAGCGAGAACCGTCTCGAAGACGACGTGCACCGCGCCGAGGTCACCGAGTCGAGCGAGAACACGTTCCGTACGCAGATCCTGCTCGACGCGGTCGTCGACAAGGAAGAGGTCAAGGTCTCGCAGGACGAGCTCACCCAGTACCTCGTGCAGTCCTCCGCCCAGTACGGCATGGACCCGAACGAGTTCGTGAAGATCCTCTCCGAGTCGAACCAGATCCCGGCCATGGTCGCCGAGGTCGCCCGGAACAAGGCGCTCGCGATCATCCTGTCGAAGGCGAAGGTCGTCGACACCGACGGCAAGGCCGTCGACATCTCCGAGTTCACCACCCTCGCAGCCGACGACGAAGGCGAGAACCTCGTGGGCGCGTCGACGCTCGGTGCCGACGACCACGCCGGTCACGACCACGACCACGCGGGTCACTCGCACTAGCCCCGCGACGACGCGCGAAGGGCCCCCAGCCGGTGACGGATGGGGGCCCTTCGCCGTTCCCGGCTCTGCCGACGGCGAACACAGCCCCCGCGATGTGTTGCACCCAGTAGATTCAAACCACTGCAAGTGAATTGGAGCGACACACATGGCCGAAACGGCTCTTCCATCCAGCGTCTTCGACCGTCTGCTGAAGGACCGCATCATCTGGCTCGGGTCAGAGGTTCGCGACGACAACGCGAACGAGATCTGCGCCAAGATCCTTCTGCTCGCGGCTGAAGACCCCAAGCGCGACATCTACCTCTACATCAACTCGCCCGGCGGCTCGATCACGGCCGGTATGGCGATCTACGACACCATGAAGTTCGTTCCGAACGACATCGTGACCGTGGGCATCGGAATGGCCGCATCGATGGGCCAGTTCCTCCTCACCTCGGGCACCAAGGGCAAGCGCTACATCACGCCCAACGCCCGCGTGCTCCTGCACCAGCCGCACGGTGGGTTCGGCGGCACGGCGTCCGACATCCAGACCCAGGCCCAGCTCATCCTGAGCATGAAGCAGCGTCTGGCCGAGATCACCGCCGCTCAGACCGGTAAGACGGTCGAGCAGGTCAACGAAGACGGCGACCGCGACCGCTGGTTCAGCGCCCAGGAGGCGCTGGAGTACGGCTTCGTCGACCACGTGCGCGAGTTCGCGACCGACGTCACCGGTGGCGCCGGCACCGCCGCGGACCAGATCTAGTCGGCACCGGATTCAAGAGACAAGGGAAAAAGAACTCATGGAGACCCCCACATTCGGTGCGAGCGCGTACGGCAACGGCACGACGCCCTCGAGCCGGTACATCCTGCCGAGCTTCGAGGAGCGCACGGCCTACGGCTTCAAGCGCCAGGACCCGTACGCGAAGCTGTTCGAGGACCGCATCATCTTCCTCGGCGTGCAGATCGACGACGCGTCGGCTGACGACATCATGGCCCAGCTGCTCGTGCTCGAGTCGCAGGACCCGGATCGCGACATCGAGATGTACATCAACTCGCCCGGTGGCTCGTTCACCGCGATGACCGCCATCTACGACACGATGCAGTACGTGCGTCCGCAGATCCAGACCGTGTGCCTCGGCCAGGCGGCCTCCGCCGCCGCCGTGCTGCTCGCGGCCGGAACGCCGGGCAAGCGTCTGGCACTGCCGAACGCGCGCATCCTGATCCACCAGCCGGCCACCGGCCAGGGCGGCGGACAGGCGTCGGACATCGAGATCCAGGCCCGCGAGATCCTGCGGATGCGCGAATGGCTCGAGGGCACGCTCTCGCACCACTCGAACCGCACGCTCGAGCAGGTCAACAAGGACATCGACCGCGACAAGATCCTCTCGGCCGAGGAGGCGCTGGAGTACGGCCTCATCGACCAGGTGCTGACCTCGCGCAAGAACGTCCCCGCGCTGGTGAGCTAAAGAAGAACTGAGCCAGCCCAGAGGGGCCCGTCGCCTGTGGCGGCGGGCCCCTCTGCTCGCGCCGCCGCTTCTGCGGCGCGAGGGGCCCGAGCGTGAGCCGGTGTGGACACCGCGGGCTGGTGGCGCCCACGTGGGGCTTCTTCCTCCGGGCCGAGACCATGCACGGCTATTACAGCTATCTCGAGGCGCTGCCGGGATCGCCGGATCCTGCTACCTGCGTCACATCGTCGATTGACGGACGGATGACGGGAATGTGGCGTCGTTGGCCGTGCTTGTCCGGGGTTCAGGTTAGGCTCGTCAGAACACAGCGTTTAGGAGGCTGGGCATGGCACGCATAGGAGAGAGCGCCGACCTGCTCAAGTGCTCGTTCTGCGGAAAGAGCCAGAAGCAGGTTCAGCAGCTCATCGCCGGTCCCGGTGTCTACATCTGCGACGAATGCGTCGAGTTGTGCAACGAGATCATCGAGGAGCGTCTGTCCGAGGCCAGCGAAGAGGCGGCCAGCGAGTTCGAACTCCCGAAGCCGAAGGAGATCTATTCCTTCCTCGAGGAGTACGTGATCGGGCAGGACGCCGCGAAGCGTGCCCTCAGCGTCGCGGTCTACAACCACTACAAGCGCACCCGGGCTCGCACGGCGATCGTGTCGGCCGAGGCGCAGGCCTCCGAGGTCGAGATCGCGAAGAGCAACATCCTGCTCATCGGGCCGACCGGTTGCGGCAAGACCTACCTCGCCCAGACTCTCGCGAAGCGCCTGAACGTGCCGTTCGCGGTGGCGGATGCGACGGCCCTCACCGAGGCGGGCTACGTCGGTGAAGACGTCGAGAACATCCTGCTCAAGCTCATCCAGGCCGCCGACTACGACGTCAAGCGCGCCGAGACCGGCATCATCTACATCGACGAGGTCGACAAGATCGCCCGCAAGGCCGAGAACCCGTCGATCACGCGCGACGTGTCGGGCGAGGGCGTGCAGCAGGCGCTGCTGAAGATCCTCGAGGGCACGGTGGCCAGTGTTCCTCCGCAGGGTGGTCGCAAGCATCCGCACCAGGAGTTCATCCAGATCGACACCACGAACGTGCTCTTCATCGTGGCGGGCGCCTTCGCCGGCCTCGAGGAGATCATCTCCCAGCGCGCCGGCCGTCGCGGCATCGGCTTCAACTCGCCGCTCTACAGCAAGAAGGCCGAAGCGAACCTCTTCGGCGAGGTGCTGCCCGAAGACCTGCACAAGTTCGGCCTCATCCCCGAGTTCATCGGCCGCCTCCCCGTGGTCACCACGGTGACGCCGCTCGATCAGGCCGCACTGATGCAGATCCTCACCGTGCCGCGCAACGCCCTCGTGCGCCAGTACCAGCGCATGTTCGAGCTCGACGGCGTGGAACTCGACTTCGAGCACGACGCCCTCGAGGCCATCGCCGACCTGGCGGTGCTCCGGCAGACCGGTGCCCGCGGCCTCCGCGCCATCATGGAAGAGGTGCTCGGGCCCATCATGTTCGAGGTGCCGTCGACCGACGAGGTGGGCCGCGTGATCGTGACCCGTGAGGCCGTGCTCGAGAACGCCGCGCCCACGATCGTTCCGCGTAAGCCTCGGCGTGAGGAGAAGTCGGCCTGACCGGCGGTTCTCCCGTCGGCAGCTCGCCGGAAGGCGGCGCGCCGGCGCGTCGACGGGGCGACATCGTGCAGCCCGTCTCGGCGGGCATCGTGGCGGCCATCACGGGATTCGCCAGTTCGTTCGTGTTGGTGGTCGCGGGCCTGCACGCCGTGGGCGCGAACGATGCTCAGGCCGCGAGCGGACTGCTCGCCGTGTGTGTGCTCAGCGGCGTGTGCTGCATCGTGCTCGCCGCGTGGTTCCGGATGCCGATCTCCTTCGCCTGGTCGACGCCCGGAGCGGCGCTCCTCGTCGCCGCCGCCGGCACCACCCACGACTTCGCGGCGGCCACCGGCGCCTTCCTCGTCTGCGGCGTGCTCATCGTGCTCTGCGGGCTCTGGCCCCCGCTCGGCCGGGCCATCACGCGCATCCCGAGACCGCTCGCCGGTGCGATGCTCGCCGGCATCCTCTTCCCGATCTGTCTGGCGCCCATCACGGCCGCCGTCGAGATCCCGTGGCTCGCTCTGCCCGTCATCCTGACCTGGCTGATCCTGTTCCGTTTCGCCCCGCGCTGGGCGGTGCCGGCGGCGATGGTGGTGGCCGCGATCGGCATCGGAGTGACGGCGGGCGGCGGATGGCTCGCCGACGCCAGTCTGGCGCCGCGTCTCGAGTTCGTGGTTCCGACGTTCGACCCGCTCGTGATCGTGAGCCTCGGACTGCCCCTGTTCATCGTGACGATGGCCGGACAGAACGTTCCCGGGTTCGCCGTGATGTCGACCTTCGGCTACAGGCTGCCCCCGCGTCCACCGCTGCTCGCATCCGGCCTGGCTACCGTGGCGGGCTCGTTCTTCGGCGGGCACGCGGTGAACCTCGCCGCCATCACCGCGGCGATCATGGCCGGCCCGGACTCGCATCCCGATCGCTCGCGCCGCTGGATAGCCACGGTCACCTCGGGCATCGGATTCGTGGTGTTCGGTCTGGCCGCCGGCGTGGCCACCGCGCTCATCTCGGCGTCTCCGCCCATCCTCATCACCGCCGTCGCGGGGCTCGCGCTGCTCGGGGCCCTGGTGACGGCCGTCTCGAGCGCCATCGAAGAGCCGGCGCACCGCATCCCGGCCATCGCCACCTTCTTGGTGACGGCATCCGGAGTCACCATCGTGAGCATCGGATCGGCGTTCTGGGGTTTGCTGGTGGGCGGCGTGATCATGCTCTGGAGCGCCTTCCCGTGGCGGCGTCGTAAAGTGATCGAGGGGTCCTGAAGCCCCTCGTCTCGTCGAAGGGAAGCGGATGCAGTACACACGCCTCGGCCGGTCAGGGCTCGAGATCTCGGCCGTCGTTCTCGGCTGCATGAGCTACGGCGACCCGGCACGCGGCACCCATCCGTGGTCGCTGCCCGAGGAGGAGTCGCGCCCCTTCTACCGCAGGGCGCTGGAGGCGGGCCTCACCACCTTCGACACCGCCGACAGCTACTCGGCCGGATCGAGCGAGGAGATCGCGGGCCGGGCGCTCGGCGACTTCGCGCGGCGCGATGAGATCCAGATCTTCACGAAGGTGTATTTCCCGTTGCACGAGGGGCCGAACAGCCGCGGGCTCTCGCGGGCGCACATCCTCAGCTCCATCGACGGCAGCCTCCGCCGGCTCGGCACCGACTATGTCGACCTGTACCAGATCCATCGCTGGGACGACCAGACGCCCATCGAGGAGACCATGGAGGCGCTGCACGACGTGGTGCGCTCAGGTAAGGCGCGCTACATCGGCGCCTCGTCGATGTGGGCCTGGCAGTTCGCGAAGGCGCAGCACGCGGCCGAGCGCAACGGATGGACGCGATTCGTGTCGATGCAGGACCAGTACAACCTGCTGCAGCGCGAGGAGGAGCGGGAGATGCATCCGCTGGCCGTGGATCAGGGCGTCGGCGTCCTGCCCTGGAGTCCCTTGGCCCGCGGGCGCCTCACGCGCCCCTGGGGCGTGGAGACGGCGCGCACCGAGACCGATGAGGTGACCAAGCGAATGTACGGGCAGGCCGAGGAGGCCGACCGTGCGATCGTCGACGCGGTGGGCCGGATCGCGGACGCCCGCGGCGTGAGCCGGGCCCAGGTCGCCCTCGCCTGGGTGCGCCAGCAGAAGGCCGTCTCGGCGCCCATCGTGGGTGCCACCAAGCCGCACCAGCTCGACGACGCGATCGCTTCGCTCGACCTCACGCTGGACGCCGAAGAACTCGCCGCCCTCGAAGCGCCCTACACGCCCCGCCACCCCGAAGGATTCTGAGCGCGACTCGACGGGCGGGTCAGGCCCCGGGCGTGACCACGGCGGCGTCGGTGTCCGCGTCGTATTCGATGACCGTTTCGTCGTCGAGCTCGACGACGGGCTTGCCCTCGAGCCAGGTCAGGGTCCAGCTCCACTCGGCGGCGTCGACGCCGGCCTCGGCGAGCTCGCCCTCGACCTCGTAGATCGCGTCGATCACGACTTGGGGCAGGCGCGACGGCGGTTCGTCGCCGACCAGCCATCGGGTTCCGAGCTGGATCATCGTGCTGTTCCTCTCACTCAGAGTGCCTTGTCGTAGGTGACCCACTGGGTCTTCTCGGCCACGTTCTTGTACAGCGACCGCGCGGTCTCGTTGTCCTTGGCGGTGATCCAGCGCACGATGCTGGCACCGCGGGCGCGGCCGACATCCGCCACGCCGTCGATCAGGGCGGTCGCGATGCCCTGCTTGCGCTTCTCGGGAAGCACGTAGAGGTCATCGAGGTAGAGGCCGCGGCTGCCGGCCAACGGTCGGGCGAACTCGCGGAAGTGGGCGAGGCCGACGACCTCGCCGTGCTCGTCCACGGCCACGAGGCACTCCAACTCGTTCGAGGGATCGATGATCCAGCTCCACACCAGAACGGCCTTCTCGTCGTGCAGCGGGGTCTCGTAGAACTCGCCGTACCCCGTGTACACCGCGTGCCACGGGAAGAACTCGCTCGTCTGGACGGGTCGGACCTCGATCGGCATCGTCGCCTCCTGGCTCACTTCTCACCCTCCGTCGTCTCGTCGGGCGCTAGAACTATATCGCTGACCACGAGCTCCGGAGCGTCGGCGAACCGCAGTTCCGCGATGCGGCCGACCGCCTTCAGATCCGCACCGGCCAGCTGCAGTGATGCGATCTCCTCGGTCGGCCCGGCGATGGTCGCCGAGGCGACCGCGGTCTTCTGCGAGGCCTTCGCATCGGTCTTCGCCCGGCGGATGCCCACCAGGGCTTTGCCGGCGAGTGCGAGCAGCGGGGCGTGCGCGGGCAGCTCAGCCGTGACCCCCTCGGGCAGCGCAGCGCCGACCGAGGCCGGCCAGGGAGCGTTGTGCACCGAACCCTCGTGCGTCCACGACCAGACTTCTTCGGTGGCGAACGGGAGGTAGGGCGCGAAGAGGCGCAGCAGCACGTCGATGGCGGACTGCAGAGCCAGCACGGCCGAGGCCTTGCCCGCCGCCTCGGACTCCTCGCGGTAGGCGCGCTCCTTGACCAGCTCGAGGTAGTCGTCGCAGAAGGTCCAGAAGAAGGTCTCGGTGATCTCGAGCGCCCGGGCGTGGTCGTAGTTCTCCAGCGCGGTCGTGGCCTGGCGCACCACCTCGTCGAGGGCGGTGAGCATGCTCTGGTCGACGGGCTCGGTGATGGCCGTGTGTCCCTCGGGGAGCGCGAATCCGTACACGAACTTCGCCGCGTTGAGGATCTTGATCGCCAGCCGGCGCCCGATCTTGATCTGGGTGGGGTTCTTCTCGTCGAAGGCCGCGTCGGTGCCGAGGCGCGACGATGCGGCCCAGTAGCGCACGGCATCCGATCCGTGGGCCGCGAGGATGTCGGCGGGCGTCACCACGTTGCCCTTCGACTTCGACATCTTCTTGCGGTCGGGGTCGACGATGAAGCCGGAGAGCGCCGCGTGCGCCCACGGCTTCTCGTTCGTCTCCAGGGCGCTGCGGAGCATGGTCGAGAAGAGCCAGGTGCGGATGATGTCCTGCCCCTGCGGCCGGAGGTCGTAGGGGAACACCATTCCCCAGAGCTCCTCGTCGCGCATCCAGCCGCCCGCCAGCTGCGGGGTGAGGGAGGAGGTGGCCCAGGTGTCCATCACGTCGACCTCGCCCTGGAAGCCGCCGGGCACACCGCGCTGCGACTCGTCGTAGCCGGGCGCCGCATCCGACGACGGGTCGACCGGCAGGATGTCGCGGGTGGCCAGGATCGGCTCGTCGAACTTCGGGTTGCCGTCGCCGTCGAGCGGGTACCAGACCGGCAGGGGAACGCCGAAGAAGCGCTGGCGCGAGATGAGCCAGTCGCCCGTGAGGCCGCCCACCCAGTTCTCGTAGCGCACGCGCATGAAGTCGGGGTGCCAGTCGAGTTCGGCGCCGAGCTCGAGCAGCCGGGCGCGCAACTCCTCGTCGCGCGCACCGTTCTTCACGTACCACTGCCGGGTCGACACGATCTCGAGCGGACGGTCGCCCTTCTCGAAGAACTTCACCGGGTGCACGATCGGCTTCGGCTCGCCGATGAGCTCGCCCGATGCGCGCAGCAGTTCCACCACGGCCTGCTTGGCCGAGAACACCGTCTTGCCGGCCAGCTGCGCATAGGCGGCTTTTCCGGCATCGGAGGTGATCGCCTCCGGGGCCTCGCTCACGATGCGGCCGTCGAAGCCGATGATGGCGCGGTTGGGGAGGTCGAGGTCGCGCCACCAGATGACGTCGGTGAGGTCGCCGAAGGTGCAGATCATCGCGATGCCCGAGCCCTTGTCGGCCTGGGCGAGGTGGTGGGCGACGACCGGCACCTCGACGCCGAAGAGCGGGGTGGTGACCGTGGTGCCAAACAGCTCCTGGTAGCGAGCGTCATCCGGATGCGCCACCAGGGCCACGCAGGCCGGCAGCAGTTCGGGACGGGTCGTCTCGATCAGCACGTCGTCGCCGTTCGGGGCATGGAAGGCGATGCGGTGGTAGGCGCCCGGCTGCTCCTTGTCTTCGAGCTCGGCCTGGGCGACCGCGGTGCGGAACGTCACGTCCCAGAGCGTGGGGGCCATCGCCTGGTAGGCCTCACCGCGCTGGACGTTGCGGAGGAAGGCGAGCTGCGAAGCGGTCTGCGACTCGGGGGAGATGGTGCGGTAGGTCTGGGTCCAGTCGACCGAGAGGCCGAGGTCGCGCCAGACGGCCTCGAACTGCTTCTCGTCTTCGACGGTGAGCCGCTCGCAGAGCTCGATGAAGTTGCGGCGCGAGATCGGCAGCTGGTCGGCGGCCTTGGAGCTCTTGTTGTCGCCGCCCTCGAACGGCGGCTCGAAGCCGGCGTCGTAGGGGAGCGAGGGGTCGCAGCGCACGCCGTAGAAGTTCTGCACGCGGCGCTCCGTGGGGAGGCCGTTGTCGTCCCAGCCGATGGGATAGAAGACGCGCTGGCCCTGCATGCGGTGATAGCGCGCGATCACGTCGGTGTGGGTGTAGCTGAAGACGTGCCCGATGTGCAGCGACCCGGAGGCGGTGGGCGGGGGCGTGTCGATCGAGTAGACCGTTTCGCGCGTGGCGCCCTCGCGGGGGAAGAGGTAGGTGCCGCGGGAGGCCCACTCGGCGTCCCACTTCGCTTCGAGCCCTTCGAGGGCGGGTTTGTCGGGCACGTTCGCGGTCACAAGGGCCTCCTGGCGATATAGACGGCACCGTGTCAGGTGGAGAGGTGCCTTTTGTGGTGCTACCAGGATACTGGACTCGCTGTTCCGGGGCGCCGTATGGTGTCCGGAGCCCCGGAACAGAGATCTCTACTTGATGTTGGCCTTGAGGGTGGCGAGCTCGCGGGTGAGCTGGGCCGGGATGGTGCCCGATTCGCCGAGTTCGTCGAAGTAGCCCCCGATCTGCTCGACTTCGCGGCCCCAGGCGGCGCGGTCGACCGAGAGGATCGACTGCAGGTCCTCGTAGGCCAGGTCGAGCCCCTCGACGTTGAAGTCGCGCACGCGCGGCAGCTTGCCGACGGGCGAGTCGACGACCTCGACCTCGCCCTCGATGCGGCGCACGATCCACTCGATCACGCGCGAGTTCTCCGAGAAGCCCGGCCAGATGAAGTGGCCGTCGGCGTCTTTGCGGAACCAGTTGACCGAGAAGATCGGGGGAGCATCCGTGCCGAGCTGCTCGCCGACCTTCAGCCAGTGACCGAAGTAGTCGGTGATGTTGTAGCCGCAGAACGGCAGCATCGCGAAGGGATCGTGACGCAGCCGACCGACCGCGCCCTCGGCGGCCGCGGTGGTCTCGGAGGCCATGGTGGCCCCCATGAAGACGCCGTGCGACCAGTCCCGGGCCTGCGACACCAGCGGCACCGTCGTCGGGCGGCGGCCGCCGAACATGATCGCGTCGATCACGACGCCCTCCGGGGCATCCCAGTCGGAGGCGATCGAGGGGCACTGGTCGGCGGTCACGGTGAAGCGGGAGTTCGGATGCGCGGCCGGGGTCGCCGAATCCGGGGTCCAGTCGTTGCCCTCCCAGTCGATCAGGTGCGCAGGCGCCTTGGGGGTGAGGCCCTCCCACCAGACGTCGCCATCGTCGCGCAGCGCGACGTTCGTGAAGATCGTGTTGCCCCACACCGTGTCGACCGCGGTCGGATTCGTGGTGATGCCGGTGCCGGGCGCCACGCCGAAGAAGCCGCGCTCGGGGTTGATGGCGCGGAGCTTGCCGTCGGCGCCGGGCCGCATCCAGGCGATGTCGTCGCCGATGGTCTCGACCTGCCAGCCGGGGATCGACGGGTTCAGCATCGCCAGGTTGGTCTTGCCGCAGGCGCTCGGGAAGGCGGCGGCCACGTGGTAGACCTTGCCCTCCGGGCTCGTGATCTTGATGATGAGCATGTGCTCGGCCAGCCAGCCCTCGTCGCGGGCCATGACGCTCGCGATGCGGAGGGCGAAGCACTTCTTGCCGAGCAGCGCGTTTCCGCCGTAGCCCGAGCCGAACGACCAGATCTCGCGGGTCTCCGGGAAGTGCGAGATGTACTTGGTCGGGTTGTGCGGCCAGGCCACGTCGTCGTGACGGGTGCCCTCCTCGTCGATCAACGGAGCGCCCACCGAGTGCAGCGCGGGGACCCAGGGGGTCTCCTCCTCGATGAGGTCGAGGGCGGCAACGCCCATCCGCGTCATCAGCTGCATGCTGACGACCACGTAGGGGGAGTCGGTGATCTGCACGCCGAGCTGCGAGATCGGGCCGCCGAGCGGGCCCATCGAGAACGGCACCACGTACATCGTGCGGCCGCGCATGCTCCCGGCGAAGAGCTTCGTGAGCTCCTCGCGCATGGCGAAGGGGTTACGCCAGTTGTTGGTGGGGCCGGCATCCGCTTCGCTCTCGGAGCAGATGAAGGTGCGGTCCTCGACGCGGGCGACGTCGGCCGGGTCGCTGCGGGCGAGGAAGCTGTTGGGGCGCCATTCGGGGTTCAGGCGGATGAGGGTGCCCTGGGCGACCATCATCTTGGTCAGTTCGTCCCACTCGCGGGTGGAGCCGTCGCACCACACGATGGAATCGGGCTTCGTGAGCAGCGCGACGTCGCGCACCCACTCGTTCACGGCGGCGTTCTTGCTCGGACCGTCTACATCGATCATGTTCCTGGTTTCGAGGATGCTCATCGGAGACCTTTTTCTCGTCAATTCTCTGGCGGTTCTTCCACTATGCGAGCTATTCGGGGTAAATTCGGGGGTCAGTGGCGAAAAGATCAGCCGATCTTTACGGGAGAAAAAATTGAACGACAGCAGTGACCTCATCACCCTGGGGCGGCGCATCCGTCATCACCGCAAGCTCAACGGCTTGACCCTCGACCAGCTCGGCGCGCGCGTGGGTGTCGTGGGGAGCCAGCTGTCGCTGATCGAGAACGGGCGGCGCGAGCCGAAACTCTCGCTGCTGCAGGCGCTGTCCACCGAGCTGGGGGTGCCGGTGCCCGACTTGCTGAGCGCCGAGGCCCCTGACGCCCGCACCGCGCTGGAGATCGAACTCGCCAAGGCGCAGCAGGCGCCGCTCTACGCCTCGCTCGGCCTGCCGTCGGTGCCCGCCAGCCGCAACCTGCCGCTCGAGACGCTCGAGTCGCTCGTGGGTCTGCACCGCGAGTTGCGGCGGCGCGCCACCGAGTCGATCGCGACTCCGGAGGAGGCCCGGCGGGCGAACACCGAGAACCGGCTCGCGATGCGGCAGAAGAACAACTACCTGCCCGATCTGGAGCAACTCGCCGAGGACACGCTGGCCACCGTCGGCCACACCTCGGGGGCGCTCACCCATCGCAGCGTGTCGCTGCTGGCCGAGAATCTCGGATTCACCCTGATCTACGTCGACAACCTGCCGCACTCGGCCCGCTCGGTGACCGACCTCGAGAACGGGCGGATCTACCTGCCGCCGGCCTCGATCCCGGGCGGGCACGGTCTGCGCTCGATGGCGCTGCAGGCGATGGCGCACCGACTGCTCGGGCACCAGCCGCCGCAGAGTTACGCCGAGTTCCTGCAGCAGCGGCTCGAGATCAACTACTTCGCGGCGGCGTGCCTCATGCCGCAGACCGCGTCGGTGGCGTTCCTGAGCGCGGCGAAGCAGCGGAAGGACCTGTCGGTCGAAGACTTCCGCGACGCGTTCGGCGTGACCCATGAGGCCGCCGCCCTGCGCATGACGAACCTCGCCACCTCCCACCTCGACATGGAGGTGCACTTCCTGCGTGTGGGGAGGACGGTGCGATCTACAAGGCGTACGAGAACGACGGGCTACCGCTGCCGGCCGATGTCACGGGCGCGGTGGAGGGGCAGCTGGTGTGCCGCAAGTGGGCTGCGCGCGGGGCACTCGGGCGCACCAACCGCACCACGGAGTTCTACCAGTACACCGACACCCCGGCGGGCACGTTCTGGTGCGCCACTCAGACGGGAAAGACGGATGCCGGCGAGTTCTCGATCTCCTTCGGCGTGCCGTTCTCGGAGGCCAAGTGGTTCCGCGGGCGCGACACGCAGGGGCGGGTGCAGTCGACCTGTCCCGACGAGTCCTGCTGCCGCAAGCCGGCGTCGGAGCTGGCCGAGCGCTGGTCGTCGGCGGCCTGGCCGAGCGCGAAGCTGCACGCGCACATCCTGTCGCCCCTCCCGTCCGGCAAGTTCCCGGGTGTCGACGAGAACGAGGTCTACCAGTTCCTGGAAGCGCACGCGGCCGGGTAGGCGTCACTTCTCGAGCTGGGAGATCCCATCGCTGAGGCCGGCGCCGTCGGGGGCGAAGATCCACGGCGTGGCCGCCTCGGCGGGGAGCTGGTCGAGCTTCGAGCGACCGCCGGCCAGCACCGCCTCGCTCGTGGAGAGCTGACGGATGGCGATGGCCCGCACGTGCTCCGGGTGGTCGAGCGCGAACTCGCCGTAGATCTCCTCGTCGTGCTGCCCGTCGTCGCCGATCAGCACCCAGCGGATGTCGGGGAACTCGACGGCAAGCCGCCGGAGGTTGGTCTCCTTGTGCTCGCGCCCGCTGCGGAAGAAGCGGTCGTGGGTGGGGCCCCAATCGGTCAGCAGCAGCGGACCCCGGGGGTAGAGGTTGCGGGAGAGGAACCGTGAGAGCGTCGGCGCCACGTTCCAGGCCCCGGTGGAGAGGTAGATGACGGGGGCTCCCGGATGCTCGGCCATCATCCGCTCGAGGAAGACAGCCATCCCGGGCGTCGGGATGCGTGCGTGCTCGTCGAGCACGAAGGTGTTCCAGAAGGCGAGGAAGGGCCGGGGGAGCACCGTCACCATGACGGTGTCGTCGATGTCGCAGACGACGCCGAAGTCGGTGCCGGGAGCGACGATGTAGATCGGGGCCTCCACGGCATCCGATCCCGCGGTCTGCATGGTGATGGTGTGCCAGCCGGGGTCGAGCTCGACGTCGACCGAGGCGTCGACCACGCCGCCGCGGTCGGCCTGCACGGTGCGCACGATGCCTTCGACCTCGATGGTGACATCCACGTCGCCCACCGGGACGCTCGTGAAGCTGCGCCAGCCGCGCACGCGCTCCTCGCGGCGCTGCAGGGTACGGGCGGCGCGCGATCCGGGCTTCGGCTGCTTGGTCAGCAGCACCCGGCCCAGCACGCGGATGCGGGTGGTGGAGCCGTATCCGGTATAGGGGATGACCGTCGGGAGGTGCCCGCGACGCCTGGCCCACCTCTCGCGGACTGCGTGGATCGCGTCGTCGATACGGGCGGCACGGTGCAGCCGAAGTGCCGCGACTGTCTTCTCTGGCACACGACCAGTCTGTCATGTCTTCGCGACCGGCCGCCGTTCGTGTATGCGACTGTCAGCATGTCGGAACTAGACTTGGGTGTCGGGATTCGGGAAGGAACGGGCGGAGTGTCATTCAACGACCTAATCAACGGAGCACTCACGTCGACCGGACAGGTTCGCAACGAGCCCGTCCAGGCGCGGAGCAGTGAGCGCATCGGCGCGCTTCTCGACGCCGCGTCAGCCGTGGTCGCCGAGGTGGGCATCGAACGACTGACCACCGCGATGGTGGCCGAGCGCGCCGGGGCCTCGATCGGAACCGTCTACCGCTACTTCCCCGACCGCATCGCCGTGCTCAGCGCCATGAGCCTGCGCGGCTTCGAGCGCTTCCTCCGTCTCGGTGTCGAGAACCTCGAGCGCGTGCACCCCACCACGCTCGACGGCGTCTTCGACTGCCTGATCGACGCCTCGGTGCAGCTCCACCGTACCGAGCCCGGCTACACCTCCATCCGCCTGAGCGACCAGATCGCCCTGCCCGACGTCGCGGAGGGCACGGCCGCCGCCCGCGTCGCCGAGCCCCTGGCAGCGATCGTGGCCGAGGAGTTCGGCATCGACGACGAGGGGCTGGCCGCGCGGCTCGACATCGCGCTCACCATCGCTGACGCCCTGCTCGTGCGCGCGTTCCTCGGAGCGCCCGAGGGCGACGAGGCCGCGATCGCGGCGGCTCGCGGCGTCGTCTCCACCTACCTCGCGGGCTCGACGGTCTCCGCCTGACGGATCGTCCGGGCGTGACGCCGGGTGTCGGTGGCGCCCGCTACGCTCGGGGCATGAGCAAGAGCATCACCCGTGAAGAGGTGCTCGAGGTGTGCGCCGGGCTCCCGGCCACGACGGATGAACGTCCGTTCGGGCCCGAGACCTCCGTGTTCAAAGTGGTGGGCAAGGTGTTCGCGCTCACGAATCTCGACGACGAGCCGTGCACCGTCACCCTGAAGGCGGCGCCCCCGCACGCCGAGGCGCTCGTGCGCGACCACGACTGGATCATCCCGGGCTACCACATGAACAAGCGGCACTGGATCACGGTCACGCTCGGCCCGACGACCGACAGCGAGCTCGTGACCGACCTCGTCGTGAACTCCTATGACCTCGTGGTGGCCGGGTTGCCGCGAGCCAAGCGGCCGTAGCGCCGGCGGCGACGCTCAGAGGCGCGCGATCCGGTCGATGTCTTCGAGGAACTCCGACGCGACCTCCTCCGAGACCGTGCGGCGCGTGGAGCGCACGGCGTCGAGGTAGTCCGAGGTGGTGGGCCCGGCCTCCGTGGCGTCGAGCCCCGCTCCGCCCCCGCCGGGCGAGTGCAGCGCCCGCTCGAGCGCCGCCTGTGAGGCCTTGCGCGCGGCGAACTCGATGTCGGCCGGGGTGAAGCCGGCGGTGTGCGCCACGAGCGCATCGAGGTCCACGAGGCCGGCGTGCGCGACATCCGGGGGCAGGTAACCCGACCAGATGGCGCGGCGGGCGCCGGTGTCGGGCAGGCCGATCGGCACGACGTAGTCGAAGCGGCCGTGACGCAGGAACGCGGTGTCGAGCGAGCGGATGAAGTTGGTGGCGCAGATGAGCAGCCGGCCCGATTGTTCGCGGAACTCGGGGATCAGCTTGAGCAACTCGTTCGTGACGCCCTGAAGAGGTGACGGTGGCTCGCCCTGCCGATGCGACGCGATCTCCTCCACCTCGTCGATGAACACGACGGCGTGCTCGAGCTCGGAGATCTTCTGGAAGGTCTCGCGCAGCGCGCCGGCCAGTCCCTTGGGGTCGCCGGCCAGGCGCGACGGGAAGACCTCGACGAACGACCACTCCAGACGCGAGGCGATCGCCTTCGCGAAGGTGGTCTTGCCGGTTCCGGGCGGCCCGAAGAGCATGACGGCGCGGGGCGGCACCACGCCGAAACGTTCGGCCAGATCCGGTTCGGCGAGCGGGGTGACCAGGCGCAGCTCGAGCAGCTCCTTCTCCTTCTGCATTCCTCCCACGGCTTCCCAGAGCCCTCGCGAGAGCAGGCGGCCGCCGAGTTCGCGGAGCACGACGAGCTCCTCGCGCTGCACGGGGAGTTCCCGCTCGACGTAGCGGAGATTCTTCTTCAGCTCGAAGCCCTGCGCCACGAAGTCGTCGAGACGGGTCTGCGACTCGGGCATCAGGGCGGAGAGCTTGGCGAGGCCGAGCGGGGCCATGTGCCGTTCGAGGGCTGCGAGCATCCGTGCCCCGACGGCGGAATCGCGCACGGAGGGCACGGTGCGGTCGGTGGCGAAGAACACGATCCAGCCCTGGGCATGGGCGGCCCGGCCGACCGCGGCACCGACCAGGCGATCGCCTTCGACGGCCACGACGGCGTGGTCGATCTGGCAGGAGGCGATCACCTCGGAGAGTGCGTAGACCGGCTCGGCGCCGTCGGCTTTCGCCCGCTCCCAGAGGTGCAGGATGCCGTCGAGATCGTCGGGGTGGAAGTCGCGGATGTGCGGGGTGGTCATCGATCCTCCTCGATCGCGCGGGCGTGGGACGCGGTGCGTGACTCAGGAGGCTAACAGCGCGGAACGGCGCGAGGGGGCGGATGCCGGTGGTCGGCCGGCGAAAGAACGCCCGAAGTTTCGGAAACCAGCAGAACGGTGCGCTGGAGGCCTCGGCTCCGGGCGTTCGGATCAGACGCGTCAGGCGGCGCGCCGGCCCGACGGGAGCCAGTCGTCGAGCCGTGTCTCGCCGAGCTGCGCGCCCCCGGCGGGGAGGAGGGTGCGCTGCTCGAGGTGACCCCCGAAGTACGGCGCCGCCGGGTCGGTGACGACGGCGCGCTGGTCCCCTTGGGCCGCGAAAGTGCGGCGGATGAGTTCGTCGAGCGGGAACACCTCTGGTCCGGCGAGCTCGATGTCGGCGTTCAGCGGCCGGCCGGCGGCGGTGCGGCCGATCGCCGCCGCCGCTTCGTCGAGTGCGTACGGCTGGATGAGTGCGTCCGAGACCCGCACGACGTCGTCGTGGGTGGAGGTGAAGACGATGCTGGCGATGAACTCGAAGAGCTGCGTCGAGTGCACGATCGAGAAGGGAACACCTGATTCGCGCACCGCCTTCTCCTGCGCGGCCTTGGCAGCGAAGTAGGCGATGTCCTGCGGACGGTCGGTGCCGACGACGGTGAACACGACGTGGTGCCCGACGCCGGCCGCCTTCGCTGCGGCCGCGATGTTCGTGCTCGACGTCGTGAAGAACTCGAGCAGGTCGGCGGGAGCGAAGGAGGGTGACTGCGTGACGTCGACGACGACGTCGGCACCGGTCAGCGCCTCCTTCAGACCCGCGCCCGAGACGGAGTCGACTCCGGTGCGCCGCGACACCGCGATCGCGCCGTGCCCGTGGGCGGTGAGCTTCTCGACGACGCGCGACCCGACGTGGCCCGCACCTCCGATGACGATGATTCTGGCCATGATCAGCCTTTCTGCTGGAGGGATGCCGATTGCATCCGCTATGGAGGATGACCGGGCGGGCGCGCTCGTTGTGACGGGCAGTACGCTGGAAGCGCTTACCGGGCGGTGGGCGGAAAGGGGGACGCGTGCCGGAGTCGACGCAGTCGTCCGTCACCCTCGCGGAGGTCGCGGCGCATGCCGGCGTCTCGCTCGCCACCGCGTCGCGCGCGCTCAACGGCAGCACCCGCACCGTGAAGCCCGACCTGCACGCCCGGGTGGCCGCCAGCGCCCGCACGCTCGGCTACGTCGTGAACGCGCAGGCCCAGGCCGTGGCCAAAGGCGCCAGCCAGACCGTGGCACTCGTGCTCGGCGACATCGCCGACCCCTACTTCGCCGGCATCGCGTCGGGCGTGATCGCCGCAGCGCGACGGCACCGCCTCACCGTCACGATGGCGACGACGGGATGGGATGCCGCGGAGGAGCGCGCCACGGTGGTGGCACTGCGGGCGCAGCGGCCGCGCGCGATCGTGCTGGCCGGCAGCCGCCATCTCGACGTCGCCGAAGAAGCGCTGCTCGACCGCGAGCTCGACGACTTCCGCGCGGGTGGTGGTCGTGTCGCGTTCGTCGGGGCCGGTGCTTCGGCGGGTGCCGACCGCGTGGTGAACGTGGAGAATCGCCGTGGGGGGCGCGACCTCGCGGTGGCCCTGACCGCACTCGGCTATCGTGACTTCGCCGTGTTGGCCGGATCGCCGCTCCTGGTCACTCCGAGCGAGCGGGTGGCGGGTTTCCTCGACGGGGCGGCGTCGGCGGGGCGCGCGGTCGATCCGGAGTCCGTGCTGCCCGGTCCCTTCTCGCGCGACGGCGGCTACGAGATGATGGGCCGGCTGCTCGACAGCGGGCGGCGGCCCGACTGCGTCTTCGCCGTCACCGACGTGATGGCCGTGGGCGCGATGGCCGCCGTGCGCGAGCGCGGTCTGCGCCCTGGCGCCGACATCGCGGTGGCCGGTTTCGACGACATCCCGATGCTCCAGGACGTGCACCCCGAACTCACCACGGTGGGTCTCCCCCTGAGCGCGATCGGGGAGCGAGCATTCGAGCTCGCCCTCTCCGACGACCCGTCGGCGCTGGCGGACCCCGTGCTGGGCACGGTGGTGGTGCGCGAGAGCACGCCCGGTATCTGACCCGCCTGACTGGACGGCGTCGCCATCCTGTGGCAGAGTGGAAAGCGCTTTCCATCGTGAGCGACCGAACCCTACTCAGAACCAGAACGGAGACGATGTGTCGACGACGACCCTGCGCATCATCATGAACGGCGTCACCGGACGCATGGGCTACCGGCAGCACCTCGTGCGCTCGATCCTCGCGATCCGCGACGACGGCGGCATCCTGCTGCCGAACGGCGACCGCATCCAGGTGGAGCCGATCCTGGTGGGCCGCAATGCGGAGAAGCTCGCCGAGCTCGCCGCCCTGCACGGCGTGTCCGAGTACACCACCGATCTCGCCGCTGCCTTGGCCGATCCGACCGCCACCGTCTACTTCGACGCGCAGGTGACGAGCGCCCGCAAGGACGCGATCCTCGCGGCGATCGCGGCCGGCAAGCACATCTACACCGAGAAGCCGATCGCCAACACGGTCGCCGACGGTCTCGAACTCGTCGAAGCCGCGAAGCGGGCCGGTGTCATCAACGGCGTGGTGCACGACAAGCTCTACCTGCCGGGCCTGCTGAAGCTGAAGCGCCTCATCGACTCGGGATTCTTCGGCCGCATCCTCAGCGTGCGGGGCGAATTCGGGTACTGGGTGTTCGAGGGTGATTACCTTCCGGCGCAGCGACCGTCGTGGAACTACCGGGCCGAAGACGGCGGCGGGATGACGCTCGACATGTACTGCCACTGGAACTACGTGCTCGAGAACCTCTTCGGCCGGGTCGAAGCCGTCAGCAGCAAGGCCGTGACGCACATCCACGAGCGCTGGGACGAGCAGGGCAACCGCTACGAGGCCACCGCCGACGACGCGGCCTACGGCATCTTCGAACTGGAGGGCGACATCATCGCCCAGATCAACTCGAGCTGGGCGGTGCGGGTCGATCGCGGCGAGCTGGTCGAGTTCCAGGTCGATGGCACCCTCGGCTCCGCAGTGGCCGGGCTCTTCGGCTGCAAGGTGCAACCGCGCGTCAACACGCCGAAGCCGGTCTGGAACCCGGATCTCCCCACCGACCAGGACTTCCCGTCGCAGTGGACGCAGATCCCCGACAACCAGGAGTTCACCAACGGGTTCCGCGCCCAATGGGAGCAATTCCTGCAGGATGTCGTGGCCGCCCGCCCGCACGCCTACAACCTCGCCGCCGGGGTGCGCGGGCTGCAGCTCGTGGATGCCGGCCTCGCCTCCTCGGCCGAGGGCCGGCGGATCGCGATCGAGAAGGTCGCGCTGTGACCACGGCGACCGGTCGCCGGCTGTCGATCCCGACCGCGGAAGGCTGGCGGGAGATCGAGCTGAAGGCCCCGCGCGACTGGGCCCCGCATCCGCAGCCCTACTGCTCGAGGGTCGCGTTCGCGGCCGCGCACGTCGTGGCCGACCCGCTCGGGAACAACGTGCCCGGCGCGCCCGCCGCGATCGACTGGGACGCGACGCTCGCCTTCCGCCGGCACCTTTTCGGATACGGCCTGGGCGTCGCCGAGGCCATGGACACCGCGCAGCGCAACATGGGGCTCGACTGGCCCGCCATCCAGGAGCTCGTCTCGCGCAGCGCCGCCCAGGCGGCGGAGTTCGGCGCCCGGATCGCCTCCGGCGCCGGCACCGACCACCTGCCCGACGCCGCGACCACCGCGGCGCCCGCGACGCTCGCCGAGGTCGAGGCCGCCTACCTCGAGCAGGTCGCCTTCGTCGAGGGCACCGGATCGCAGGTCATCGTGATGGCTTCGCGCCATCTCGCGCGCGCCGCCGCGGGGCCCGACGACTATCTCCAGGTGTACGACCGCATCCTGAGCCAGGTGTCGCGACCGGTGGTGCTGCACTGGCTGGGCGAGGCCTTCGATCCGCAGCTGCGCGGCTACTGGGGGTCGACGGACGTCGGCGCCGCGACCGAGACCTTCCTCGCCCTGGTGGGCACGCACGCCGCGAAGGTCGACGGCGTGAAGGTGTCGCTGCTGGATGCCTCGCACGAGATCGGGCTGCGCCGCGCGTTGCCCGCGGGTGTGCGCCTCTACACGGGCGACGACTTCAACTACCCGTCGCTCATCCGCGGCGACGACGAGGGCCACTCGGATGCGCTGCTCGGCGCCTTCGCGGCGATCGCGCCCGCGGCTTCCGCGGCCCTCGCGGCGCTCGACGACGGCGATCTCGCCCGGTACGACGCCGAGATGGCACCGACGCTCGCGCTCTCGCGCCACATCTTCGAGGCGCCCACCTTCTACTACAAGGTCGGTATCGCGTTCACGGCGTGGCTGACCGGGGCCCAGAATGGGTTCCAGATGGTGGGCGGACTGCAGTCCGCCCGCAGCCTGCCGCACCTCGCCCGGGTGTTCGAGCTGCTCAACGAGGCGCGCCTGCTGCCCGATCCGGAGCTCGCGGCGCACCGCCTCGGACTCGTGGCCGAGACCCTGGGAGCGACGCGATGAGCGAGGCGATGCGCACCGTCATCGGTGAGATGACCACCGCGACGTCGGCGGATGCCGCGATCGATGTTCCGAGCGGCCGGCCCGCGAGCATCCCCACCCCGCAACCCGGTGACCCGCGCCTGGTGCGGCTGTCGCTGAACCAGCGCACCACGGCGAACTGGAGCCTCCGGGAGGCGATCGACGGCGCTCTGGCGGCGGGTCTCGGCTCGATCGGTCTCTGGCGGGAGCCCGTGGCCGAGGTGGGGCTCGCGACGGCGGTGGAGTGGGTGCAGGCATCCGGCCTGCGGGTCTCGTCGTTGTGCCGCGGGGGCTTCTTCACGGCGGACGATCCGGCGGCCCGCCGGTCCGCGCACGAGGAGAACGTCCGGGCCGTCGAGGAGGCCGCGGCGCTCGGAGCGCACACCCTCGTGCTGGTGCCCGGCGGCCTGCCGGCGGGATCGAAGGACCTCCGCGGTGCACGTGCGCGAGCCGCCGATGCCATCGCCGATCTCGCTCCGGTCGCCGGCCGGCACGGCGTCGTGCTCGGCATCGAACCGATGAACCCGATCTTCGCGGCCGACCGCGGTGTGGTCTCCACGCTCGCGCAGGCCCTCGACATCGCCGAGCAGTTCCCGGCGAACGAGGTGGGGGTGGTGGTCGACACCTTCCATCTCTGGTGGGAACCGGGCGTGGAGGAGCAGATCGCGCGCGCCTCCGATCGCATCGTGAGCTACCAGGTGTGCGACTGGATCACGCCTCTGCCGGCGGACACCCTCCTCTCTCGCGGCATGATGGGCGATGGGCACATCGACTTCCCCGCCTTCACGCGGGCGGTCGCATCGGCCGGCTACACGGGCGACGTCGAAGTCGAGATCTTCAACGCCGACGTCTGGGCCGCGCCCGGTGCCGAGGTGGTGGCCACCCTGGCGCGCCGCTACGTGGAGCTGGTCGAACCCTGGCTCTGAGCGGCACTGCCTCGACAGGCGCCGTTGCCAGGCGTACCGCCGTAAACACACCGCCGCCGCCCAGACCTCGCCCTGGTGGACCGCTCTGCGAGTTCGGGATCGCGGATGGACAAAGGGTACTGGACCGACGACGTCGCCGCCTTGGCACTCGTGACTCCCGTCGACGAGATCCGTGTCGACGAGCTCTCGGCCGACCAGTTGCGGCGGCTGGTCGTGATGCTCGACGAGATCCGTCGCGAGCAGCCGGACGCCGGGCCGGAGTTCGAGCTGCGCTACCGCCAGATTCAGCGGCTGCTCGACGCCGCCGAGCCGGACTGACCAGCCGGCTCCTCAGACCGCCAGTCGCTGGGCGGCGAGCGGGCAGGCGAAGGGGTCGCGATCGCCGAGACCGACGCGGTCGATGTAGCGGAGCACGATGCCGTACGACTCGAACAGACCCGTCTCGAGATAGGGCACGTTCAGGTCGCGGCAGTAGGCGGCGACGATCGGGGCGGCGTGGCGCAGATGAGGCCGTGGCATCGACGGGAACAAGTGGTGTTCGATCTGGTAGTTCAGGCCGCCCATCGCCACGTCGAGCACCCGATTGCCTCGGATGTTGCGGCTCATCATCACCTGGCGGCGAAGGAAGTCGAGCTTCATCGACTTCGGCACCAGCGGCATCCCTTTGTGGTTGGGCGCGAACGACGACCCCATGTAGAAGCCGAACAGGGCGAGTTGAACGCCGAGGAAAGCGGCGGCGACGCCGGGGGAGAGCACGAGGAACGCCAAGGCGATGAATCCGCCGATGCGGATGAGGAGGAACGCGATCTCCACGCTGCGGCGCTTCAGCGGTTCCCGGCTGAGCACCCGCCGCACTCCGGAGGCGTGCAGCGACAGCCCCTCGAGCACGAGGATCGGGAAGAAGAACGCCCCTTGGTGCCCCATCAGCCACGAGAGGGCGGTGCCGCGGCGCCGTTCCAGCTGCTCGGGCGTGAACGAGATGGCGGGCACGTCGATGTCGGGGTCCGACCCGATCTTGTTCGGATTCGCGTGATGCCGCGTGTGCTTGTGCTGCCACCAGCCGTAGCTGAGCCCGACGAAGAGATTGCCGAGCACCAGGGTGGTCCAGTCGTTCCACCGGCCCGAACGGAAGATCTGCCGGTGGGCGGCGTCGTGGCCTAGGAAGGCGGTCTGCGTGAACAGCACGGCGAACAGCGCGGCCATAGCGAGTTGCCACCAGGTGTCGCCGATCACCACGAACAACCAGATGCCGGCGGCGAAGGCGACCGGCACGAGGAGCAGTTTCGTCCAGTAGTAGCCGTAGCGACGACGCAACAGCCCCGACTCCTGGATGCGTCGAGCGAGGTCCGTGAACTCGCTGTTGGAGCGCCGCGCCGCCGCGCCCTGTGGGATCGATTCGACCGTGCTCACGATGGCCCCTGCCGTCGGCGGCACTGGCCCGAGCGGCCAGCTGCGTCGCAACCGGGTCCGGGGGAACGTCTGAGGCTCACGCTACGTCTCGGGCCCCGATCCGGCAAGGGAGGGGAGCCCCTGTGCGCTGGGTATCTGCTTCGGATTGCCTGACGGCCGGTCGTGAAGGAGGACCGGATGCCACCGGTCGGCGATCGCAGGTCAGTGCCGGCTGGCGGACTCCACCACGTCGCGGGCCACGATGGAGAGCAACTGGCCGCTGTTGCGCGCTCGCGTGCGGAGGCGCTGGAAGGCCTCCTCCATGTCGACGCCGTCGGTGTGAGCGATCACGCCCTTTGCCTGCTCGATGATCACCCGGCTGTTCAGAGCGTGCTGCAACTGCTCGCGCGCGACGTCGGCCTCGCGGATGGCCCGTTCGTGCAGGATGCCGATGGTGGCGATGTCGGCCAGCGCTTTGGCGGCCGCGGCGTCCTGCGGGTCGGTCGGCCCGGCACCGTCGCTGAACAGGTTGAGCGACCCGATGGTCTGGTCGCGCAGGCGCATCGGGATGGCGTACATCGAGTGATAGCCGAGCCCCGCCGCCTGGGTCGCGAACCTCGGCCACCGCGCGGAGGTGGCCGCGATGTCGTCGACCGACACCACCTTCCCCGTCTCGTAGGCGTCGACGCAGGGCCCCTCGCCCGACGAGAGCTGCAGCAGGCTGATCAGGCGGCTGCGCTCGCTGGTCGAGGCGATCACCTCGAGGTTGCCGCCGTGGTCGGGCAGCAGGATGCCGGCATCCGCGGCGCCCAGGATCTCCGCGCACCGTTGCACGAGGGTGTGCAGCAACTCCACGACGTCGTAATCGGCGACGAGCGTGTCGGCGAGGCTCACGAACGTCTCCGCGAGCTGTTCCTCTCGAGTTCGACCCGTCATATGCTCAATCTACCGCCGGTGTGTGACGGCGTCACGGCTCCAGCGTCATCCGTCGTGCCGTGACGTCGGCTCCCTCGCGCGAACTGACCCGCGCGGGTCGTATTCGAGAGAGGTTCCATCATGGCCGGGAAAGACATCGACGACGCCGAGAAGCGCCACGACCAGCTGACGACGGCTCCGAAGTCGACCGAGGAGGACGCCGAGGCCCGGATCGACGTCATCGAGCCCCACGATGGTGCGCCGCGCCGCATCGAGATCCGCGACGACGCCGAGGTGCGTCCGGGAGGCGATCCGTCGCTCGGCTCGGCGGCCGGCGACTGACTGCGGTCATCACGAGTCGCTAACGGGCGGCGGGCCGGAGCTACCCGGTCCGGGGCGGCGGTGGGATGGTGGTGAGATGACCTCCGAGGAATCCCTGCCCGACTCCGCACCCCCCGTCGGCCCGCTCGACCCCGCTCCGCACGCCGCCGAGGCCGACGCGCCCGCCGTGGCGGCCGAGCCGCCCCGGCCCACGTTGCAGGCGCTGCTCACCGACCGGCTGGGCGAGGTCGGCATCCGCAGTGCGCAGATCCTGCTGGGGCTCACGCTCGCCGCCGTGATCGTCTTCGGGTTGGTGCAGCTGAAGCTCGTGGTGATCCCGGTGCTCATCGCGCTCATCCTCGCCGCGGCGCTGTCGCCCGTGATCAAGTGGATGCGTCGGCGCGGCCTCTCCGCGATCCTGGCCACCTGGATCACCCTGATCGGCGGCATCGTCGTGTTCGGCGGCATCGTGACGCTCATCGTGATGGCGGTGCGCGGCCAGTGGGAGGAGCTGTCGGATTCGGCGGCCGACGGGATCGATCGCATCGGCGACTTCCTGCAGTCGGGAGCGCTGCCGATCGACTCCTCGCAGCTCGACGACGCACGCGACGCCGTCACCGGCTTCCTCACCAGCAGCCAATTCGGCACGGGAGCGCTCGCCGGCGTCTCGGCAGCCGCTGAGGTCATCACGGGCGCCCTGCTCGCGGTGGTCGTGCTGTTCTTCTTCCTCAAGGACGGCGACCGCATCTGGGCGTTCTTCCTGCGCCCCTTCTCCGGCCGCCGCCTCGAGCGGGGTCACCGGATCGGCGCCACCGCGGTGCGGACGCTCGGCGGCTACGTGCGCGGCACCGCGATCATCGCCTTCGTCGACGCGGCCGGTATCGGCATCGGCCTGGCCATCCTGCAGGTGCCTCTCGCCCTGCCGCTCGCCGTGATCGTGTTCATCGGCGCCTTCATCCCGATCGTCGGCGCGACGGTCGCTGGAATCCTCGCCGCACTCGTCGCGCTGGTCGCCAACGGGCCCGTGGTGGCTCTCATCGTCGTCGCGATCGTGGTGGCCGTGAACCAGCTCGAAGGCAACTTCCTGCAGCCGGTGGTGCAGGCGCGGTCGCTGAAACTGCACCCGCTCGTCATCCTGGTGGCCCTGACCGCGGGCACGATCCTCGGCGGCATCGTCGGCGCCGTGCTCTCCGTGCCGATCGCCGCCGTGGCGTGGGCGATCGTGAAGGCCTGGAACCCGCCGACCCAGCCCGCGCCGCCCTTCGCCCAGCCGAAGGAGAGCGAACCCGCCTAGGCCGAACGCCCGCCCGCAGCGGCGCTGACGATCCGCGCCAACGCGATGCCGGCGGCCGCCACCAGGGGCACGGCGACCACCATCAGGGCGATCGGGTTCGGACGGAAGCGCAGCCCGTCCGGGCCGGCAACATAGGCGCCCACCGGCAGGGCGTAGCCGCCGCCCCCTCCGCCGCGTCCTTCACCCGTGCCCGCCGGCGTGGGTCCGCCCTCGGGCGACTCGCCGGAGCCCTCTCCGGCCCCGAATCCGAAGATCACGAGCGCGGCGGGCACGAGTTCCTGCCCACCCACCGTCGTCTTCTCGCCGTACGCCATCGTGGCGCCCCAGGAGGGCACCGATTCCGCCAGTTTCTCGATGAGATTCGTCATGCACCGACGCTACGCGGATTCAGCGGGGCCCTCCAGTGAGCGCGGGGGCTTCTTCACCGGCGCTCGACGGAGCGGCCGTGACACCGGCGAGGAGGCGAGCGCGCTCGGCGCGATCGACCGCCTGGTGCACTTCGACGTACTCGCCGCCCGGCAGCCGCACGATCCGGCCCGTCTCGAAACCGTGCTCGAGGATGTCGAGATCACGTCGCTGCAGCCCGATGGCGGCGCGCCGTGTGATCCAGAACGCCACCGGCGGCCCGACCAGGAGGGTGATCTGGAGGGACAGGATGACCCCCTCGAACGTGACCTGGAGCTGCGTGGCGATCACGTCGGCACTGCCGGCGGCCCAGAGCGTGCCGAAGAACACGACGGCGGCCACGCCGAGGCCGGTGCGCGTGGGTCGGCTGCGTGGGCGGTCGAGGAGGTTGTGGTCGCGGTGGTCGCGCGTCATCCCTTCCTCCAGGAACGGGTAGAGCGCCACCACCGCGAGGAAGACCGAGACGACGGCGAGCGGGATGAGCACCGCCAGGGTCCAGGTGTGGCCCAGCCACTCGAACTCCCAGCCCGGGGGGACCAGGCGCAGCGCCCCGTCGAGGAAGCCGGTGTACCAATCGGGCTGACTGCCGGCCGAGGCGTCGCCGGGGGAGGAGGGCCCGTAGGCCCAGATCGGGTTGATGGTGACGGTGGCCGCGATGACCAGGATGACGCCGCAGACCAGGGCTCCGAGGCCCACCGCGCGCACGGCCGCGTTCGGCAGCGGCACGCCGACCACGTTCTCCTCGGTGCGCCCGGGGCCGCGGAACTGAGCGGGCTTCTGCACCCACGCGGCGAAGGCGCGCAGGCCGATGAACACGATCAGCGCGGCGGGCACCACGGCGACGTGCACCGGGTAGAGGTGCTCGATGATCTCGCCCGGGAACTCGCCGCCGAACAGCAGGCCGGAAGCCCAGGTGCCGATCACGGGGATGCCGAGCACGATCCCCTCGACGATGCGCAGCCCGGTGCCCGAGAGCATGTCGTCGGGGAGTGCGTAGCCGCTCCAGCCGCCGACGAGGCTGACGATGAGGATGAGGAACAGGAGCACCCACTGTCCGCGCCGGGGCCGCCGGAATCCGCCCGTGAAGAAGGTGGCGAGCAGCTGCAGGATGAGCGCCGCCGGTAGCACGAGGGCCGCCCAGTGGTGCGCCTGCCGCAGCAGCAGGCCGCCCTGGACCTCGAGCGAGAGGTGGAGCGTCGAGGCGTACGCCTTCGAGGTCTCGGTTCCGGCGAGAGGCGGGTACGGCGTCGTGCTCGTGACGGTCTCGCTCGACGGCACGTAGAAGAACATCAGGAGGAGACCCGTCACCAGGATGACGACCAGACTGGCGATCGCGACCACCCCGAACAGGCTCGACCAGTGGTTCGGCACCATCCGGCGCCTCAGCCCGGCCCGCACGTCGCCCATGCGACGGCCGAACACGGTGCTCTCGGTCAGGGCGACGGCGATCCGGTCGCTGAGCGATCGGCCGCCTCTCGCGTCCCTCGCTCTGCTCATCTCTCCGCCTTCCGTCACCCCTTAAGACAGATGCGGGCGGAGTTTTGTGACGTGCGGCGGTGGTTCAGCGTGTCGTGAGGCGGTGGAGCATCTTCGCGACCTCGTAGCGCGCCCGTCCCACCGGGGAGCGCGGGTCGTAGCCGAGGTCGCGGGTGATGGCCTCGTGGCGGGTCTGCAGCGTCGAGTGATGCAGGTGCAGCACGGTCGCGGCGGCGCGGACGCTCTCGGCGTGGGCCAGGGCGTCGAGCATCGTGAGGGTCGGTGCGTCGAGTGTGGCGAGCATCCGCACGTCGGGGTGGTCGACCCCATCGGCCTCGGCCGCGAGCACCGCGTCCAGCAGCACGCCGAACTGATCCGCGTCGACAACCGGCGCGGCTTCGTCGGTGAGGCGGAAGGCGAGCAGCGCCGTGCGCCACGAGGAGGCGAGGTCGAGACTCCCGCCGATCCGGCCCAGCCCGCCACGGGGGACCACGGCGTCGTGCCGAACGATCGAGGCCCGCACCACGCCGAAGGCGGTGGCGACGAGAGCGGTCGGGCCGGGGATCACGACGTCGGGCGCGGTCGCGACGGCGCGCACCCGCGCATCCTCGACCCGCAACCGGGTGGCGGCGGCGGCCCGTTCCGCCGTCGGGCGCGTAGCGTCGAGGACCGTCGCCATCGAGTCGTCGGGCGCGATCAGCCGCCGGGCGCGGATCAGCGCCACCGCGAGGGCGAGGCGCTCCAGGATCATGGCGTCGTTGGCATGGGCGTCGCCGTCGCGTTCCAGCCAGACCCGCGCCGACTCGTCGGCCGCGATCGTCGGCCAGGATGCGGAGGCGTCGCCGTCGACGATGTCGTTCAGTCGGCGTCCGCTCGCCTCGACCCGCACGACACCGCTCGGAGCGGAGAGCCCGGCGACCGTGCCGGAGAGCGCCGCCGCGCCGCGCACGAGCGTCTCGAGGTTCACCTCGCCCGCCACCAGGGCGTCGAAGTAGGAGATGACCTTGAGGCTCTGGCTCACCGAGGGATCGAGTGCGGTGACCCGTCCCATCAACTCCTGCATGCTCGGCTCCCTTGCGCGTGCTCCTCACTCATCCTGCCACGCCGCGATCGGGGCCGTCGCGCGGTTCATTCGGCCAGGAGCCGGTGCACCCATCGGTCGCGCATGTCCACCATCTCCTGCGAGAGAGCGGCCTGCGGCGCGTAGCCCTCGAAGGCGTGGAACCCGCCGGGCCAGACATGCAGCTCGGCCTGGCCGCCCGAGGCCCAGATGGTGCTGGCGTAGGCGACGTCCTCGTCGCGGAACACCTCGGCGCTCCCGCAGTCGATGAACGCCGGCGGCAGCCCGGAGAGATCGGTGGCCCGCGACGGCGCGGCGTAGATGGAGACCTCGGCGGTGCCGCGGCGGTCGCCGAGCAGGGCCGTCCATCCGGTGCGGTTGCTGCCGCGGTCCCAGACCCCGATGCCGTCGATCTGCGCTGCGGAGACCGTGCAGTCGCGGTCGTCGAGCATCGGATACATCAGGAGCTGGCCGATGAGCGCGGGGCCGCCCCGGTCGCGCACCAGCAGCGTGACCCCGGCCGCGAGCCCGCCGCCGGCGCTCGCGCCGGTGATCAGGATGCGGTGCGGGTCGACACCCAGTGCGGCCGCGTTCTCGCGCAGCCAGAGCAAGCCGGCGTAACAGTCCTCGACGGGATAGGGATCGGGGAACTCGGGGGCGAGACGGTATTCGATCGAGACGGCGACGGCGTCGTAGCGGTGCAGCCAGTCGAAGAGCGCGGCCACGCCCGACCAGCGGTCGCCCACGATCATCCCGCCGCCGTGCAGGTGGTAGATGACGGGTCCGCCGGGACGTCGGCCCTCCGCCTCGAGCACGGTGACCGTGACATCCGCTCCCTCGTGGCCGGGGATCGTGACGTCGCGGCTCAGGATGCCGGCGTCGGCGGCCATCTGCGGCGTCACCCGGAGTCGCGGGTTCTCCCGCATCGGCCCGATCATCGACGGGGTGACCGTGGGCGGCACCCCGTCGGCGAGGGCGATGAGTGCCGCTTCCAGCTCGGGGTCGAAGGGCGGTGCCGTGCGCGACGGTGCGGGCGGCTCGGTGTCGACGTTCGTCGTGATGCTCTGTTCCATCTGCTCTCTCGTGCCCTCGTCCATGGGGTCGACACCATCATCGCGCGGCCATCCGCCCCGACCCACCGCCACTTGGCGCGCGAACGCCGGTCAGACTCCGCCACCTGGCGTGATGTGTGCTTGTCGGACTGTCGTACGATTGCCACGCCAATGACGATGACGCAATGGAGAACGCAGTGGATGAAGCCGCACCGAGCCCCTCTTTCGAGGAGGCGCTGCCCCCGGAATTCGGAAGGTTCCTCGCCGGAGCGTTCGACCTCCACGTGCACGGGCAACCCGACCTCGCGGAGAGCGCGCAGAACCGCGGCTCCGACATCGGCGTCGCGCGGCTCGCACGGTCCTACGGTATACGGGGGTGGGTGCTGAAGTCGCACCTCTGGCCCACGATGGACCGGGCACGGGCGGCTCAGGATGCGCTCGGCGATGACTTCCGGGTGATCGGCAGCATCACCCTCAATCCGCAGGTCGGCGGCGTGGAGCCGACGATCGTCGAGTGGGCCGCCGACCACGGCGCCGGCGTCGTCTTCTTCCCCACCTGGGGGGCCCGGGCGGATGTCGACCGCTGGGGGTACATCTCCACCCTGCTCGAGAAGCAGACTCCCGGCTTCCGTTCCTACGCCGAGTCGCACGCCATCACGGTGGCGGTCGACGGAGAGCTCACCTCCGCCGCCGAAGACGCCGTGCGGGCCGCTGTCTCGCGCGAGATGCTCGTCGCCACCGGACATCTCGGGCTCGAGGAGAGCCTCGCGGTGGCGCGACTCTGCCACCAGCTCGGCCGACCGGCGATGATCACGCATCCGCTGCACTTCACCGACGATGCCCGCGAACTGCAGCCGTTCATCGACCTCGGCGGCCTGCTCGAATTCTCCAGCGCTCCGCTGATCAACCCGACCTCGCACCACTCGGTGCGCGATTTCGCCGAGGCCATCCGCGTGGTGGGGCCGGAGAACGTGGTGCTGAGCTCCGATGTCTTCTCCCGCTGGGTGCCTCCGGAGCCGGAGAGCCTGCGCACCCTCACCGAGCAGCTCCATTTCCTCGGCTTCAGCGCCGAGGAGCTCCGCACCATGCTCGTCGTGAACCCGCATCGGCTGCTGCGCCTTCCCGTTCCGGAGCTGGCATGAATGCCCGGCTCGGCGTGCTCGGCGAGGCGCACACGGCGGAGGAGGCCGAGCAGCAGCGCGAGCTGGTTCGCCGTTTCACCACGGGCCGGCGGGTGGCCGCCGGCACCGACTTCTCCCTCCTCGACGACGACGGCCGGTTGACGGGCCCGCCCGCCACCTGGCAGCTCAGCCCCGGGCTCGGGCTGGCTCTCGAACCGCTCGCCGAGGTCATCCGCTATTCGCTCTCACTGCCACGTCGGGTGCACGAGATCGTCATCCTCGCCACAGCACGGGTGGAGGACAACGACTTCGAGCGCTGGGCGCACATCCGCGCCGGGCGGGCCGCCGGGCTGAGCGACAGCGAGATCGACGAGCTGCTCGGAGGCTCGCCGCGTTTCACCGACCCGGCCGAGTCCGCCGCGTACGACCTCGCCCGGCTTCTGCTGAGCGGGCAGCCGCTCGGCGACATCGAGTTCGACGACGCGGTGAGCGCGCTCGGGCGCACCGCCGTGTTCGAGATCGTGACCCTCGTCGGCTACTACCGCATGATGGCGCTCCAGTTGCGCGCCTTCGACGTGCGACCTCCGTCCTGACCCGCACCGGCAGGCATCCGTTCCACCGTTTTTCCGCCGGAGACCAAAGACGGTCTCCGTAACAGAAAGGATCAGCATGAGCACCGCAGCCACGGTCGACAACTCGACCACCGATCCCACCGTCCGCCGCCGGCGCGCCATCCGCGGCGCGTTCTGGGGCTTCCTCGTCGACTCCTTCGACATCTACCTCCCGTCGATCGCCCTGCTCCCGGCCATGGTCTACTTCACGCAGGGCCTGGATGTCGGCCAGACCGCCGTGGTGACCGGCTTCATCCTCGCGGTGACCCTGTTCGGGCGGCCGATCGGCGCCATCCTGTTCGGCCATCTCGCCGACCGGCTCGGCCGCAAGCGCGTCGGAGCGATCTCGATGTACGGCTTCGGCATCACGACGCTGCTCATCGCCTGCCTCCCGGGCGCCGAGCAGATCGGCGGCATCGCGGCCATCACCCTGCTCCTCGTGCTGCGCTTCATCGACGGGATCTTCCTGGGCGGCGAATACACGGCGGCCACGCCCATGGCGATCGAGTACGCCAAGACCAACCGGCGCGGGTTCATCGGCGGGTTCGTGCAGAGCGCATCGACCATCGGTTACCTCGCCATCGCCGTCTTCACCTTCCTCGCGCTGCAGATCTCGCCCGCCGGCGAGATCGGATCGCCCTACGTGCAGTGGGGATGGCGCATCCCGTTCGTCATCGGCGCCGTGTTCGCCTGGGTGGTGGCCCGCTACCTCCGTAAGGACGTCGAGGAGTCGGTGCTCTGGGTCGAGGCGGAGAAGGCCAAGAACCCGATCCGCGAGATGCTCAGCCGCAAGCACCTCAAGGCCTTCCTCCAGGTCTTCGTGCTGATGACCGGCGTGTTCTTTATGGTGAACATGGTCGGCTCGGTCGTGCCGCAGCTGCTGCTCGCCCGCGACGGGTTCACGCCCACCGACCTGACGTTGAGCATCATCTTCGCCAACATCGTGGTGCCCTTCGCCTACATGCTCTCCGGTCGGCTGAGCGACAGCTTCGGCCGCAAGCCGGTGCTGCTGTTCGCCGGGTTCCTCGTGCTGATCGTGATGTCGGGCCTGTTCGTGCTGCTGGGCAGCGGCGTGCAGATCCCCTTCTTCGGGCTCGTCGCGGTGGTCTTCTTCGTGCAGTGCGTGAACGGATTCACGATCGGCACCCTGCCGTCGTACATCAACGAGCGCTTCCCGACGCGTATCCGCTCCTCCGGGTGGGGCATCGGCTACTCGCTCGCGGTCATCATCCCCGGGTTCTTCGCGGCGTACCAGGCGGGACTGTCGAACTTCATCCCGCTGAGCCTCACGCCCGTGGTGCTCACGGTGGTGGCCGGCATCCTGATCATCGTCAGCGTGGCCGTCTCGCCCGAGACCCGCGGCATCGACCTGGCCCGTGACGACATCGCGGTGACGCCGAAGCCCGCGACGGCCCTCGCCACGGAGGCGCCCGCGTGACCCGAGTTCCACTGCCCAGCTACCGTGACCTGCTCGAACGCACCGACGGCCCTCCCGGCTCGTCGTGGGGTGTGTTCGGCGAGGGCGACCAGCTCGGCGCCCTGAACTTCATCGGCGCCGAGCAGACCGCGGCGGCCGCAGCCCTCGTGCGCGACGGCCGGGTGTTCGATCTGGACTACCCGATCAACACCTTCGTGCCGAGCATCGCGGGCACGCGGCCGCCGACCGAGCACCACGTGTTCGCCAACAACCCCAACCACCGCGACGACTGGCTGGATGCCTTCTACCTGCAGTCGACCTCGCAGATCGACGGTTTGCGGCACATGCGCCATCCGGAGCACGGCTTCTATGGCGGCGTGGCCGACGAACGGATAGCCGAGGGCACGCCGGACCTCGGCATCCAACTGGTGGCCGAGCACGGAGTGGTGACCCGGGGAGTACTGCTCGACCTGCCGCGTTACTTCGCGGCCACCGGGCGCACCCTCGACGTCACCACCAACCAGCGCGTCACCGTGGCCGATCTGCGGGGAGCGGCGGAGTTCCACGGCGTGGAGCTCCGGCAGGGTGACGTCATCCTGATGCAGACCGGATGGGCCGCCGACTACCTCGCGCTCACGCCCGAGCAGCAGGAGCACCGCCGCCGCAACTGGGGATCGCCGGGCATCGAGCAGAGCACCGCGATGCTCGAATTCCTGTGGGACACCGGCATCGCGATGCTGGCCTCCGACAACGCCGGAGTGGAGTCGTTCCCGGTCGACCCGCACTCGGAGTTCGTCGACCCGACCGAATCCCTTCCCGAGCGCGGGCCGAGCCACAACGGCATGCTGCACCGCCCGCTGATCGCCCTGCTCGGCCTCTACCTCGGTGAACTCTGGCGACTGGATGCCCTGGCCGACGACTGCGCGGCCGACGGACGCTACGAGTTCCTGCTCACCGCGAAACCGCTCGCGGTCACGGGCGGGGTCGGCTCGCCGCCGAACGCCATGGCGATCAAGTGACCCACCACCGAAAGGACCTGCGACGATGACCATCATCGACGACCTGCTCGACGGAGCCGTCGACCTGCACTGCCACTCCGGGCCCTCGCCGATGCCGCGGCGGATCACGCACGCGGAGGCGGCCGCCCAGGCGGCCGACGCCGGGTTCCGCGCGATCGTGGTGAAGTGTCATTACCACGACACGGTGACCGATGTGCTCTCGATGCAGCCGTTGCTGGAGGGCCTGCCCATCCAGGTCTTCGGCGGCATCGCCCTCAACAGCGTCAACGGCGGGCTCAACCCCTGGGCCGTCGATCGATCGCTGAAGATGGGCGGCCGGATGGTGTGGTTCCCCACGATCTCGTCGCGCATCCACCTCGAGCACTCCGCGCACCACGCCGAGACCCAGGCGCACTTCCAGCCGCTCGGCATGATGCAGAGCGCCGAGGTGTCGGTGTTCGACGCCGACGGGGCCGTGCGTCCCGAGGTGCGGCAGATCGTGGAGCAGGCCAAGGACGAGGGTGCGCTGGTCTCGACCGGTCACCTCGACGGAGAGTCGGCGCTCGCCGTGGTGCGCACGGCCGCCGAGGTCGGCCACGACCGCCTGCTGGTGAGCCACCCGAACTACGTCACCGACATCGACGTGGCCCGGCTCGAGGAGATGGTCGCGCTCGGCGCCATGGTCGAGCACGAGGTGGCCATGTACCACCGCGACCACATCTTCCCCGCCGAGGTGCTGGTGGACTTCATCCGCCGATTCGGCGCCGAGAACACCGTCCTGGGCTCCGACCTCGGCCAGGTCGGCAATCCGTTGCCGGTCGAGGGCTACCGGGGACTGTTGCCGCGGTTGCTGGAGCTGGGCGTCGGCGAGGACGAGATCGCCCTGATGATCCGCACCAACCCGGCCCGACTGATCGGACTCGACGCATGAGCCTCCTCGACCTGCCCACCCCCGGTTTCGCCCGCACGCTGCGCGAGGCGGAACGCACCTTGGTGGGCACCTGGGTGAAGATCCCGTCGGTCGAGACCGTGGAGATCCTGGCCATCGCCGGCTTCGACTTCGTGGTGATCGACCTGGAGCACGCCCCGCTCGACCTGCAGAGCGCCTACACGGCGACCGTGGTGGCGCAGGCGCACGGGATGAGCGTGCTCACCCGCGTCTCGGACCGCTCCGGGTCGCAGTTGCAACGGCTCCTCGACGCGGGGGTCGACGGCATCCTGGTACCCCGCCTCACGACGGCCGACGAAGCGGCGGCCGCTGCGGCCGGGATGACGTTCTCCCCGGAAGGTGAGCGCGGCAACGGCAGCACCTCTCGGGCCGGGCGGTGGGGAGCCATCGGCCTCGATCGCTATCTCGCGCGAGGAGCGGACGTGCTACGCGCGGTCCAACTCGAAGACCGCGGAGCCCTCGCGGCCATCGACGAGATCCTCGCGGTGCCGCACCTGAACGGCGTCTTCCTCGGCATGGGCGACCTGCAGCTCTCCAGCGGGCTTCCCGCGGCAGACCCCGCCCTGCAATCGCTCGTCGACGGGCTGCTCGACGCGGCCCGCCAGCGGTCGATCCCGGTCGGCACCGCCGTGCAATCCGCCGAGCAGGTCGCGGCGGCGGCCGACCGCGGGTTCGCCTTCGTCATGGCCGGCAACGACACGGGCCTCCTCCGCACCGCCGCCACCGACCTCGTCACCGACATCCACCGGCGCCTCGGCGCCTGAGAACCTGGAGTAACGCGCAATGCCCTACGGATCCGAAGACCCCCGATCGAAGCTCGCGACCGCAGCTGCACCCGCCGCCGCGCCGCCGGTCGTCGACTACTCCGGCATGGAGTACGCGGAGTTCGCCGAGCTGCCGCCCGCCCACACCGTCGACGGACGGCGCGACTGGTACGCGCGGGGCCAGAACCTCGTGCTCGGCTGGTCGGAGGCGAGCGGCGAGAGCGCTTACGAGCCGCGCGACGAAGCGGAGGAGTACGTCGTCATCACCGCGGATCCGGATGTCTCCCTCACCGTCGAGGCGGGCGGCGAGACCGTCGAGGTGCCGGGTGAACGACTCGTGGTGGTGCCGCCCGGGCCGAGCCGCGTGAGCGTGCACGGAACCGGACGGGTGGTGCGACTCATCCGTTCCTCCGCGGAGGACCTCGCCGCGCTCGCGGTGAACCAGGACTCCTACGCGGTGGCGCATCACAACATCCCGCCGTTCGAGGCCTGGCCCGCACCGCCCGAGGGCTACCGCATCCGGGTGTACGACCTCACCGTGCCCACGCTGCCCGGGTCGCCGTTCCGGCTGTTCCGCTGCACGACGATGATGGTCAACTGGATCGCGCCGCACGAGGGCCCTCGCGACCCGCAGCGCCTCTCGCCGCATCACCACGACGACTTCGAGCAGTACTCGCTGGCGATCGCGGGGGAGTACGTGCACCACATCCGGTGGCCGTGGACCACCGACCGCACGGTGTGGCGGGAGGACGAGCACCGCCGGGTGTCGACGCCGTCGCTCGCCGTCATCCCACCGCCCAGCCAGCACACCAGCGAGGCGGTGGCCGCGGGCACGAACCGGCTGGTCGACATCTTCTCGCCGCCGCGGTTCGACTTCTCGGCGATGGAGGGGTGGGTGCTGAACGCCGACGACTACCCGGTGCCCGCATGAGCCGCACGAGCCGGGCGAGCCGGGGCAGCCGGGCGAGCCGGGCGCTCCGCGTCGGGATCATCGGGGCCGGTTTCGGAGGGATGGCGCTCGCTGTCAAGCTGCAGGCCCGCACCGACGCCGACTTCACGCTGTTCGAGCAGTCGGAGGGCTTCGGGGGCACCTGGTTCGACAACCGCTACCCGGGGTGCGAGGTCGACATCCCGTCGCACGCCTACTCGTTCTCGTTCTCGAAGAAGGACTGGCCGCGCACGCACGCCACCCAACCCGAACTGCTCGCCTACGCCGAGGAGATCGTCGACCGCTTCGGTCTGCGGCCGCACATCCGCTTGAACACACGGGTGGAGAGCGTGACCTGGAACGAGGTCAGCGCGACCTACACGCTCGAGACCACGACGGGCGAGCGCCACGAGTTCGACTTCGTGGTGTCGGCGGTGGGGTTGCTCAACGTGCCGCGGATGCCGGACTGGCCGGGTCTCGACGAGTTCGAAGGGGTCATGTTCCACACCTCCCGCTGGGAGCCGCAGCACGACCTCACCGGCAAGCGCGTGGCCGTGGTGGGCACCGGGTCGACCGCGGCGCAGGTCGTGCCCGCGGTCGCGCCGCTCTCGGGCGAGCTGCGCGTCTTCCAGCGTGAGCCGGGATGGGTCGAGCCGAAGTCGGAGCGCGAGTACACGCCGCGCGAACGGTGGTTCTACCGCACCGTTCCGCTCGCCCAGCGCATCCATCGGGCCTACCTGTTCTCGGTGGCGAACCGGCGTTTCAAGGCCAACGACGTGCAGAGCGCCAAGCAGCGGGAGATGCGGGCGAAGTGCGAGGCGTTCATCAAGGACAGCGTCAACGACCCCGAGACCGCCGCAGCGCTGACGCCCGACTACCCGTGGGGCTGCAAGCGGCCGATCGTGGCGTCGACCTACTACCCGGCGTTCAACCGACCGAACGTGCAGCTCGTGCCGCACGAGGTCGCACGGGTGACGCGCGACGGGGTCGTGGACTCGACAGGCACCGCGCATCCGGTCGACGTGCTGATCCTGAGCACCGGGTTCAAGCCGCAGGTCTTCCTCGCGTCGCTGCGCGTGACAGGGGCCGGGGGGCGCGATCTGCGCGAGACGTGGAAGGAGCGGGCGAGCGCCTACCTCGGCATCACGGTTCCGGGCTTCCCGAACTTCTTCATCCTCTACGGGCCCAACACGAACGGCGGCACGTCGATCATCGCGCAACTCGAGCGGCAGGCCGAGGTCGTGGTGCGGGCCGTGCGCCGCATCGAGCGCAGCTCCCGCCGCACCGTCGACACGGATGCCGCGGCCGAGTCGCGGTGGGTGCGCTGGATCGATCGGCAGCTCGCCACGCACGCCTCGGCGATGAACGCCGGCTGCCACAACTACTACACGGTCGCGGGCGGGGCGAACGTGACCCAGTGGCCCCGCACGCACCTCGTCTACCTGCTCATCACGAAGCTCTTCGGCACGGTGGGGCTGCGTTTCCGCTGACCCGCGGGTGATGGGCGGGGGCGGGCTGCTCGCGGTCGTCGCTGGTCAGGCTCCGAGCAGGCAGCGGTCAGCGGTGCTTGTGCTTGCGTGCCGCGATCTCCGACTTCGCGCCGTGCTCCACCAGCACCGCGATGTAGTCGCGGAGCTTCGCGTTCTGGAACGCCGCGTAATTGCTCTCCACGATCTTCTCGAGATCCTTGCCGGGCACGTCGGGGTACTTCTTCTTCAGCCGCCGGATCACGTCGTCGATGGCTTCGCGTTCATTCTTCTTCTGAGCCATGACGCCAGAGTTCCCGTCCCAGGTTACGAGCACCTGGGAACGCGCGGGAGTCAGGCCGGGTCGGTCTCGCCGTCGATGTCAGGATCGAGGTCGGGATCCTCGATTCCCACCAGTGCGATGTCGACACCGGGTGTGATGAGCAGCTTCGTCTCCTGCGCCTGCCCCTCGCCGTAGTTCACGGTGAGCCAGGTGCGCCCGCCGACATCCAGGCCGCTCTCGATCTCCTCCTGCACGCTCTCCACCGTGCGGTAGCCGATGGAGTACGGCTGACCCCCGTAGAACACATTGACACGCTTCATTCCGGTACCCCCGGGATCGGTTCGGCTGCCTCGTCGGGTTCGGGCACCATCTGGAGGCCCTGCGGCGAGTTGGCGGTGAGCATCAGCTGATCGACCCAGACACGGTTGATGCTGGGCTGACGGCCCCCGTAGAACTTGAAGGCGATCGGGATCTCCGGGTGGATCCAGATGGTCGTGCGCCCGTCGCCGCTGGCCGGGTCGTCCTTCCAGCCGAAGAAGAACGCTTCGCTCCGGCGGAGCTTCGCGCCGATCACGAGCTGCAAGTGCGCCAGCGTGCGATCGTCGAAGTCGACCGTCAAGGTCGAGTCGTACGTCAGTTTTCCCATGCGTGCCCCGCCCTGTGTGTTGGGAGCAACCCTGCGCCAGATCCCCGATGATGGCAAGTCGGCATCAGAGATCGTCGATCAGGTCGAGGGTGGTGTCGGGCCCACCCGACCTGGAGACCGGCCGCGAGGGTCCGAGCTTCACGACCTCACGCTTGAGGAGATCGACGAGCGGGGGATCCGTCAGCTCGTCGTACGGGCTGGCCTCCGACTCGGAGACCAGCTGGCTCGCCGGCCCGATCAGGAAGTTGGCGCGCCCGATCGTGCCGTCGCCGCGCCGCACCGGGATGTCCACGGTCACCGAGCCCAGGTTCCTGGCGAGCGCGCCGGCGTAGTCGAAGAGCGCTCGGGCGATCTCGCTGCCGGTCAGCAGCGAGTCACCCGCGTAGTGGATGCGTTCCATCGTCAGTTCCCGCTGTCGGTCGTGCCTCGGGGGGACGGGTGGGCATCGGTCATCAAGACGTCTCGTTTCGTTTCGGCGGTGAGCGAATGATCCCACCTTGCTCCTGATCGCCGGATCGGAGCAGGGGCTGGCTTCTCCCCAGGTCGTGTGCAACGCGAGGCACACCGACTGGGCGCCGACTGCGAGCGGTGCGGAACGTTTCGGCGTAGCTTGACCACGATCGGGCAATCGCGCGCTACCCGCAGTGCGCAAGGCTCAGAATGAGGCGCGTCGTGAGCCAGGGAGTTGCAGTCGTCACCGGAGGAACAGCGGGCCTCGGCCGCGCCATCTCGCGCGCCCTCGCGGGGCGGGGGTGGGATGTCGCGGTGCTGGCTCGCGGCACCGACGGCCTCGACGCCGTGGTGGGCGAGATCCGCGACTACCACCGGCGTGGCCTCGGCATCTCGACCGACGTCTCGGATCGCGAGGCCGTCGAGCGTGCCGCCGACCAGGTGGAACGTGAACTCGGCCCCATCACCCTCTGGGTGAACGACGCGATGGTCGGGGCCTTCGCCGAATTCCTCGAGACCGATCCCGACGATTTCGAGCGGGCCACCGAGGTGAACTACTTCGGGTTCGTGAACGGCACCCGTGCCGCGCTCAGCCGCATGGTGCCACGGGGCGAAGGGCACGTCATCCAGATCGGCTCCGCGCTGGCGCACCGGGGCATCCCGCTGCAGGCGGCCTATTGCGGCGCCAAGCACGCCGTGCAGGGGTTCACCGAGTCGGTGACGACGGAGCTGATCCACCGCAAGAGCCCTGTGCGCATCTCCACGATCGACATGCCCGCGATGAACACGGTGCAGTTCAACTGGGTGAAGTCGGCGCTGCCCGATCACCCGAGGCCGATGGACGTGATCTTCGAACCCGAAGTGGCCGCGCGCGTCGTGGCCTACGTGGCCGAGCATCCGCGGCGCCGCACCTGGGTCGGTTTCCCGACCGCGAAGACCGTCCTCGGCAACCGGTTCGTGGCCTTCTTCCTCGACTGGTACCTCGCCAAGACGGGCTACGACGGCCAGCAGGCTCCGGACAAGACGGAGCCGATGCTCCCTACGAACCTCTACCGGCCGGTGCCTGGGGATCAGGGTGCGCGAGGCATCTTCAGCGACAGCGCGAAGTCGCGGTCGCTGCAGACCTGGTACCTCCGTCACCGCGTCCCGGTCGTGGCCGTGCTGGCCGGGAGCGCCGTGGCCCTGGGAGCGGGCCTGATCGGCGTGGCGCGGAAGCAGGCCTGATGGCGGGTGCGGCAGTCGACGTCGCCGTCGTCGGAGCAGGGCCCAACGGACTCGCGGCCGCGGTCACCATGGCGCGCGCCGGCCTCTCGGTGCGGGTGTACGAGGGGAACCCCACCATCGGCGGGGGAGCGCGCACCGCCGAGCTGACCCTTCCCGGCTTCCGGCACGACGTGTGCTCGGCCGTGCATCCGATGGCGCTGGCCTCGGGCTTCTTCCGACGGTTCGGGCTGGCCGAGCGGATACGGCTGGTGGTTCCGGAGGTGTCGTACGGGCATCCGCTCGACGGAGGGCGCGCGGGCATCGCCTACCGCGATCTCGACCGCACGGCGAGCGAACTGGGGATCGATGGGCCCGCCTGGCGGAGCCTCTTCGAGCCGCTCGCGCGGAAGGCCGACCAGGTCGCGCAGTTCGCCGGGTCGCCGCTCCTGCGCATCCCGGCGCATCCGGTCACCGCCGCCCGCTTCGGGCTTCGCTCGCTCGAGCAGGGGTCGCCGCTCTGGAACCTGCGCTTCCGCGGCGAGGAAGCGCCCGCCATGCTCACCGGGGTCGCCGCCCACAGCATCCGCCCGATGCCGAGTCCCTCGACCGCGGGCGCGGCGCTCTCCCTCGGGACCTACGCGCACGGCCGGGGCTGGCCGGTGCCGATCGGCGGGAGCCAGTCGATCGTCGACGCTCTGGCCGCGGATCTCCTCGCCCACGGCGGCGAGATCGAGACGGATGCCGCGATCACCGACCTCGACCAGGTGCGGCCCGCACGGGCGGTGCTGCTCGACGTCTCGGCGAGAGCGCTGGGCGACCTCGCCGGCGACCGGCTGCCGGCCTGGTACCGCGCGGCGCTCGCGCGCTTCCGGTACGGCAACGCGGCCTCGAAGGTGGACTTCGCTCTGAGCGGCCCGGTGCCCTGGGCCGACGAGCGCCTGCGCGAGGCCGGCACCGTGCACGTCGGCGGAACGCGCGCCGCGATCGCCGCCTCCGAACGGGCGGTGGCGCGGGGCCGGCACTCCGACGACCCGTACGTGCTGGTGGCCCAACCCTCGCTGGTCGACCCGACCCGCGCTCCTGGGGGATCGCACGTGCTCTGGGCCTACACGCACGTGCCCCGGGACTCCGACGTCGACCAGACCGAGACGATCACCCGCCAGATCGAGCGCTTCGCTCCCGGATTCCGCGACCTCGTGCTCGCGTCGAGTTCGCGGACCGCCGCCGACCTCGAGAACTACGATCCGAACTACATCGGCGGCGACATCGCCTCGGGCAGTGCGAGCCTGTGGCAGCTCGCGGCCCGGCCGACCCTGTCGTTGAACCCGTGGTCTACCCCGGCGTCCGGGGTCTACCTCTGCTCCTCCTCGACTCCGCCCGGCCCCGGCGTGCACGGGCTCGCCGGCTGGTACGCCGCGCGCCGGGCACTCGCCGCGGAGTTCGGCATCACCACGCCTCCCTCCCTGTCGCCCGCCTAGACCCCACCCGAAGAGATCGGACCCCTCATGTCGAAGAACACCCGCATCTTCCGCTGCTCGCCCGAGCAGGTGTTCGAGGTGCTCGCCGACGGCTGGCTCTTCCCCGTCTGGGTGGTCGGCGCCTCGCGCATGCGCGATGTCGACGAGGCGTGGCCCGCCGAGGGCAGCGCCTTGCACCACTCCTTCGGGGTCTGGCCGGCACTGATCGACGACTCCACCACCGTGCTCGAGTGGGACCCGCCGCGCACCATGGTGATCAAACCGGCCGGCTGGCCGATCGGTGAGGCGAAAGTCACCATCCGGGTCAAACGCCGCGGTGCCGGCTGCGTGGTGCGGATCGACGAGGAGGCGGTGGCCGGTCCGGGGTCTCTCATTCCGGGCCCACTGCTCGACGTGCCACTGCACATCCGCAACGTCGAGACGCTCCGACGCCTGGCCTACGTGGCCGAAGGGCGCGCGGTTCCCCTGGACACCCTGCGGGAGTAGTCTCTCAGCCACTTGCACCCTCAACCGCTCCAGGAAAAGGAAAGCTATGTCGAAACCCACCATCGTCTTGGTTCACGGAGCCTGGGCCGACGGCTCCAGTTGGAACGCCGTGACCTCGGAACTGCAGAGCCAGGGCTTCACGGTGCTGGTGCCGCCCAACCTCCTCCACGGTGTCGTCAACGACGCCGCAACGGTCGCGTCGTTCGTCGAGCAGCACACCGAGGGTCCCGTGATCGTCGGCGGCCACTCGTACGGCGGGTTCGTCATCACGAACGCGCAGTTCGGCGACGAGGTCAAAGCGCTCGTGTACGTGGACGCCTTCATCCCCGACGAAGGGGAGTTCGTGTTCCAGATCCTCGGCGGCTCCGGATCGGCGCTCGCCGTCGAAGACCCGACCACGGTGCTCGATCTCGGCAGCTACCCGGGCGCCCCTGAGGGCGACCTCGAGGCGTTCCTCAAGCCCGACACGGTGCACAACGCCTTCGCACAAGACCTGCCCGAGGCCGACCGCTGGCTGATCGCCGCCACTCAGCGGCCCATCTCCCTGAGTGCGAACACCACGCCGTCGGGGCCGCCGTCCTGGAAGGGTCGCCCGGTGTGGGCGGTCATCGGGACGGAGGATCGTGTCATCCCGCCGGCCACCCAGCGCTCGATGGCCGAGCGTGCGGGGGCGACCATCAGCGAGGTCTCGGCGTCGCACGTGTCGATGGTGTCGCATCCGGATGCCGCCATCGCGGCCATCCTCGCGGCCGTGGAGGCCGTGGGCGAGTAGCCGACCGATCGCGGGGGCCCGGCGGGGGATCGCCGGGCCCCTTTTTTGTGCGCCTCCGTGCGTGCGTAACAGAGGGCAACAGAGGACGACGGGAGCGCGGAGCTTCGTACAGTGTGACTTGTTGACAAGTCGCGTCGCCGGCATCCGAAACCCGCGTCCATTCCAGAGAGGCCACGACCCATGCCCCGTCCCTCCGTCGTGGCCGCAGAGTCGGCGGGGGTGCACGCATGACGAAGCGACCGCCGCTGATCTTCAGCGCCTTCAACGAGTTCGTGCTCTCGCACCACGACCACGGCGCCTGGCGCCGGCCCGACAGCCGCCAGACCGAGTTGAACACGACGGGATACTGGATCGATCTCGCGAAACTGCTCGAACGGGGACGGTTCGACTTCCTGTTCTTCGCCGATGTGCTGGCGCCCTACGACTTCTACCGCGGCACCCGGGACGCGGCGATCGCCACGGGCATGCAGACGCCTGTGAACGACCCCGCCGTGCTCATCCCGATCCTCGCCCACGAGACCACCGACCTGTCCTTCGCGCTCACCGAGAACATCCTGCAGGAGCCGCCCTACACCTTCGCCCGCAAGATTTCGACGCTCGACCACCTGAGCGGCGGGCGGATCGCCTGGAACATCGTCACCAGCTTCCTGCCGGGAGCGGGCCGCAACCTCGGGCACCCGGGTCTGCCGAGCCACGAGGAGCGCTACGGTCGCGCCGAGGACTACGTCACCGCCGCCTACAAGCTCTGGGAGGCGAGCTGGGAGGACGACGCGGTGATCGCCGACCGGGAGCGCGGCATCTACACCGATCCGAGCAAGGTGCACACCGTCGACCACGTCGGGCCCTACTACGACGTGCCGGGCCCGCACCTCACCGAGCCGTCGCCGCAGCGCACGCCGTTCCTGTTCAACGCGGCGGCATCCGGAACCGGCATCGAGTTCGCCGGCAAACACGCCGAGGTGCTCTTCACCTCGGGCGGGCGCGACAGCGCACCGGCGAGCATCCGCACCCTGCGCGCCGCCGCCGTGGCGGCCGGCCGGGCCGCGAGCGACGTCAAGATCCTCGGCGGGCTGGGCGTCGTGGTGGGCAGCACCGAGCAGGAGGCGCGGCGACTGGATGCCGAGTTGCGCGAGATCCAGTCGCTCGAGTCGATCCTGGTGAAGCTCTCCGGGTTCTGGCAGGAGGACTTGTCGCGCTACGAGCTCGCCTCGACCGTCGCCGACATCCTGAACGACGGATCGCCCGGCCCGTTGGCGAAGCAGGTACTGTCCGGAGCTCCGGATGTCTCCTGGAGCTTCGAGACGCTGCTGCGCTGGGCGGCCAATCGGCACGTCGTCGGTACGCCCGAGCAGGTGGCCGACGAGATCGACGCCTGGCAGGACGCCGGCATCGACGGGCTCAACCTGCAGTACCTGGTCTCGCCGGGGTCGTTCGAGGACTTCGTCGACCAGGTGCGCCCCGTGCTCGTGGAGCGCGGCACGATGCGCGCCGAGTACCAGCCGGGAACGGCACGCGAGAAGGTGACGGGTTCGGGCCCGTCCCTGCCGGAGCGGCATCCCGCCCGCCGGATCCGCGCCGACCTCGCCGAACGCCGCGCGGCCGGCCTTCCATTGAACGCCGACGCACCCGCCGTCGACACATCGCGCGTCGACCCGCCGCCGATCGACGCTCACCACCCCATCGAGGAGCGAGCATGAGCACCACCACGACCCCGGTCTCCGGGCCCGCCTCCGGGCCCACCGACGCCGAGCTGCTCGCGCGGTTCCAGCCGCTCTTCGCGTCCATCGCGAGCGGCGCGGCCGAACGGGAGCGCACGCGAACACTGCTGCACGCCGAGGTCGCCGCCCTCCGCGAGGCGGGCTTCGGAGCGCTCCGCCTGCCCGTCGAGCTCGGCGGGCACGGGGCCTCGGTGCGGCAACTGATCGTGCTGCTCCGCGAACTCGGGGCCGCCGACTCGAACCTGCCACAGACGCTGCGCCAGCACTTCTTTCAGGTGGAGCTGCTGCTGCGGGCGCCCGACGACGAGGTGAACGCGATCTGGCTCGCCCGGGTGGCGGCGGGCGACCTGTTCGGCAGCGGCACGACCGAGCCGCACGGCTCCGCGATCGGCCAGGTGTCGACCGTGCTGCGTCGGGCATCCGACGGGTCGTGCCGGCTGAACGGTCGCAAGATCTGCGGAACGGGCAACGCGTACGCCCAGTGGATCCCGGTGGGTGCGGTCGACGAGGAGGGTGCGCCGGTGGTGCCGGTCGTGCCCGTCGATCGCGAGGGCGTCACCCTGCTCGACGACTGGAACGGCTTCGGCCAGCGCCTCACGGCCACCAGCACAACGCTCTTCGAGGACGTCGTGGTGCAGGCAGAGGAGGTGCGGCGCTTCGCGGCCGGCGGCCCGACCCGCGGCGGTTCGGGTCTGCACCAGGCCGTGCTGCTCGCTGCGCTCAGCGGTGTGATCGAGGCGGCCACGCGCGAGCTCACCGACATCCTGCGTGCCAAGCGACGGGTGTACTTCACCGGCACGGGCGAGCTGCCGCGGCACGACGCCGTGGTGCAGGAGCAGCTCGGGCGAGCCCGCGCGGCGTCGGATGCCTCGTCGTTCATCGTCGACGGGATCGGTCGCCGCCTCGAAGAGGCCTGGGAGACCTGGGGAGACCCCGCGGCCTCGGCCGAGGAGATCGACCGGCGGTTCATCGACGTCGAACTCGCCGTGAGCTCGGCGCAGGTGGTGATCTCGGAACTCGCCCTCACCACCACGGCGCACCTGCTCGACGTGCTCGGCGCTTCCTCGCTCGACAGCGCGACCGGTCTCGACCGTCACTGGCGCAACGCCCGCGCGCTCGCCTCGCACAACCCCTACCCGTTCAAGGCGCGTCTGCTCGGCGACCACGCCCTCAACGGCACCGAGCCGCCCGAGTTCGCGGTGGGCAAGGACGTGGGCGAGAAGACGAGCTGACGGCAGCGCGCTCATCCGCGGGTTCTGGCGAAATGCCGCGCCCGAATACTGCGAGAACGCGCGGATGACCAGGCGCGGCTCGCGCGGGTCAGCCGCGGGGGAGCGCCCCGGCGAGCAGGCGGCCACGGGCGACCACGGCGACGATGCGGTCGGAGGTGAGGTCGGCGAGGTCGAGCCACGGCCGGCCGTGCACCACCACGAAGTCGGCGCCGAACCCCGGTGCGAGGGTGCCGACGACGTCGCCGAGACCCACCGCGTCGGCCGCGTCGGAGGTGCCGGACACCAGGGTGCGCTCGGCCGTCCAGTCGAAGAGGTCGCGCATCCGCCGCAGCTCGTCGAGCTGGCCGCCGTAGCGGACGAGGTGACCGTTGGCATCCGTACCGAGCACGAAGCGGATTCCGGCGGCGGCCGCGGCGCGGAACGCGGGATCGCGCCGCGCGAGGGTGGTGCGCGCCTTCTCGCGGGCATCCGCCCGGCGCGGGTCGGTTCCGGCGAGGATCGCGTCGTGCACGATCAGCGTGGGGGCGATCGGCAGTCGCCGCCGGAGCAGTTCCGCATGGTGCTCCGGGGCGATGCCGGTGCCGTGTTCGACGGAGTCGACGCCCACCGCCAGGGCGATGTCGAAGCCCTCGGTGCTGTGGGCGTGGGCGGCGACCCGCAGGCCGAGCGCGTGCGCTTCGTCGAGGATGGCTTCGGTCTCGGCGCGGGTGTGGTTGCGCCAGCCCACCTTGTCGCCGGTGGAGAGGATGCCGCCCGAGGTGTAGATCTTGATGCCGTCGGCCCCGGCGCGCGCCCACTGCCGCACGAGCTTGCGGCATTCGTCGACGCCGTCGGCCACTGGCGGTCGGTCGCGCAGGGTGGGCGGGGTGAAGAGGTCGCCGTGACCGGCCGTCATGCCCACCGGGCCGTAGGCGAGGAGACGTGGCCCCGCGATCACTCCCTGCTCGAAGGCCCGCGCGACGGCGATCTGCACCGGCGACGACGCGAGATCCCGCATCGTCGTGACACCGTGGGCCGCAAAGCGCAGGGCGTTGCCGGCGACGTGCATCGCCTTCTCGGCGTCGGGAGTGACGATCGGCCACGCGGCATCCTGTGGCCCGCCGTCATCGGCGACGTTCGTGTCGAAGTGCACGTGCGTGTCGACGAGCCCCGGGATGATCGAGAGACCGGAGTGGCGATCGGATGCCGCGTCCTCGACCCGCTCGACGGCGCCGCCGTTCCAGCCCAGCGAGACCACCCCGCGCTCGGAGCGCCCGTCCCAGAGGGTGATGCCGTCGATCAGGCCGCCGTCGTCGATCAGGTCCATGGTTCGGGAAACCTCCGTACGACCGAGTACTGCACGATGGCCGGGTTGTGGCGCTCGAAGGCGTGGAACACGCGTCGGCCCGAGCGCAGCACGCCGACGATCGTGAAGGTCATGCAGGCGGCGCCGGGTTCGAGACCGAGGAGCGTCGCGTGGGGTTCCGCGACGTTCTCGACGCCGGGGGTCGCGACCTCCCAGACCACGGGCTCGCGCCACAGTTCTTCCACGAGCGCGAAGATGGAGCGCCCGGCGTCGATCGGATCGTCGCCCACCGGTACCCCGGGCGTGCCGTGCTCGTCGGTGCTGCCCGGCAGGAGCAGCACGTTCTCGGCCAGCATGGCGGGCCGACCATCCGCGGTCCAGCGCTTCCGCGCGCGGATCGCGGGCGACAGCGCAGGGGCACCGAGCACCTCGGTGAGAGGAGACGCCAGCTCGATCCGCTCCTGTCCGAGCAGTTCGACGCCGGGTTCGTAGCCCAGCCGATCGAGCAGTTCGCGATGCTCGAGCTGCTCCTCGAGCCGCACCGTCATCTGCAACGCGATGGGATCGACCGTCGTCGCCGCACCCTGGTGCCGCCGCACGATGCCCTGCTGCTCGAGCTGGGCCAGCACGCGGCGCACCTGGGGTCGATTGGCGTCGAGGCGTCGCGCGAGTTCGTGTTCGCCCGGCAGCGCGCCACCGGTGGTGCTCACCTCACGGGCGATGGCGAGTACGCCACGCCGCAGCACTTCGGACGGATCGGTCACGTTCGTACCTCCGACGCGAACCGCTCCCGCACGAGGTCGACCTCCGCCGACAGGGCGGCGATCAGCTCCGCGGGGGCGAAGCTGGCCGCGAACGAGGTGCGGGCCAAGCGGGCGAGGTCGTGCTCCGCCCAGCCGAACGCGGCGGCGCACAGCGCCCATTCGGCCTCGAGGCTCGTGCCGAGCGGCGCCGGGTCGTCGGTGTTGATGGTCACCACGACGCCTCGGTCGAGGAGACGGCGGAGCGGATGCGACGCGAGATCGGGCGCGAGTCCCAGCGTGAGATTCGAGGTGGGGCAGATGCCGAGCGGGATGCCGGTGGCGGCCAGGTGGTCGAGGAGGCGGTCGTCCTCCACCGCGCGGATGCCGTGGTCGATCCGATCGGCGTGCAGCAGCGTGAGGGCGTCCCACACCCCCTCCGGTCCACTGGACTCCCCGGCGTGCACGGTGCGGTGCAGTCCGCCGTCGCGGGCGATCTCGAACGCGGGGGCGAAGGTGGGCGCTGTACGCCCGGAGACCGCCTCGTCGCCGTCGATGGAGAGCGCCACGACGCGGGCGGGGCGCCGATCGACGAGCCGGCTCGCGAGTTCGACCGCCTCGGTGCGCGACTGGCCCCGGTCGATCGACACGCAGAGGTTCACCACGCAGAGCCCATCGGCCTCGGCCTCGTCGAGCCCGGCTGCCAGGGCGTCCAGCAGGCCGTCGAGGTCCCCTCGCCAGGTCGGCCAATGCGTGGGGTTGACGATCACGTCGGTGTACCGCACGCCCGAGGCGCTCTGGCGGGCTGCGAAACGGTACGCCAGCCTGGCCAGCTGCTCGCGGGAGCGGAACAGCGAGCCCTCCCAGTCGAGGAAGCGCAGATACGCGGAGAGCTCCGACCCGGCCGGCGGATGCTCATGGGTGGCGGTATCGAACAGCGTCGCGGCGGGGCCGGGCAAGCGGATGCCGGTGGCCTTCGCCTGCTCGAGCAGGTCGCCGAGGTCGATGGCTCCTTCGAGGTGTACGTGCACCTCCGCCTTCGGGAGGGCGCGGATCATCCGCTGCGCCACCGGCGTGACCACCTGTTCCACGTGCTCTGCTTCCTGCGGCCGTCGAAAGCCCCGGCCCAAGCGTACAACCTGTTGACAAGTCGTCCTCGAAGACCGGGTCACCGCGCTCGCTCGAGCCGCACCGACATCCGGCTCCGCACGATCATCCGAAGGTGAAGCAGTACGCCTCCGCCCCGCGCTCGAGGAACTCGATCTCGAACACCCGGTCCACGATCGGGTCGAGCTGCCGGATCAGCTGGTAGGTGTTCGGGCTGTCCAGCACACCGCTACCCGTGCCGTCGACGTCGGTGCCCTGCGACCGCTCGGGCGGCCGGCCGTCGAGAAGTACGCGGAACGGAACGACCGCACCCTCGGCGCGGGGTGCCATCACCAGATTGACGTCGCGGGCGTGGAAGGCGAACGAGATCCGTCCACCGGGTTCGTCGAGGAGGGCGGCGTGCCGGGCGACCGTCCATTCGCCCGTCAGGCTCCAGGCGTTGCGCCCGAGCCGGTCAGCGCCGGAGTAGAGGTGCGGCCGGTTGTAGAACGCCGCATCCTCCGACAGCGAACCGCTGCTCTGCCCATACCCGAGGTAGGTCTCGGGAGACCGGAGGGTCGCCCAGTCGGCCGCGACCTCGAGTCCGGCCGCATCCGGCATCACCAGGCCGAGGTCGACGTTCTTCGCCCCGGCCTCGACGAGCAGCTGCTGGATGGCCATCTCGGTCATCGCGTACTCGCCCTCGCCGAAATGATGGAAGCGGAGGCGTCCGTCCGCATCGGCGAGATAGAGTGCCGGCCAGTAGTGGTTCGCGAAGTCGTCCCACACCCCGTACGCCGTGTCGACCGCGATCGGGTACTCGACGCCGAGCGCCCGCGCGTGCGCCGTGACGTTGTCGAGCTCGCCTTCGAAACCGAATTCCGGCGTGTGCACCCCCACCACGGTGAGTCCGGCGGCGGCGTACTTCTCGTGCCATGCACGGAGGTAGGGGAGGGTGCGCAGCCAGTTGACGCAGGTGTAGGTCCAGAAGTCGACCAGCACCACCCGGCCGCGGAGGCCCGCCGCGGTCAACGGAGGCGAGTTCAGCCACGCCGTCGCGCGGTCGAACGAGGGCAGCCGCCCCTCGTCGGGGAGGGCCTGAGCATCGCCCGCCAGCCGATGGGCGATCGACCGCACGATGCCGCTCATCGCAGCGACCGGTATGCGGAGAGCATGATGCGGCCGGCGTCAATCCGTGACGTCGATGACGACCTGGCGCCAGTCGGAGTCGGACACCACCTGGCGTGACGGTTCGACCGTGGCGCCGATCCACTTGCCCTCGCGGCGGCTGATGTGGGCGATCAAAGCCTCTTCGGCGTGCAGGGTGTAGGTGGGTTCGTCGTCTTCCGAGCCGTCGGACCGGATGGTGTGCTGGACTCCGTCGCGCCAGAACGTCGCCTCACCGGATTCGGGGAGTTCGACCTCGTCGATGGACGGTTGGTCATCCTGATTCGTCATGCCACGCACACTATGCCTCTGTGGCTGTGGGGGCTAGACCCTTACGTTCGTGGGTCGGTGCTGCGCGCGATGTCGGGCGCGGTCTAGTACCAGACCTTGACCTTGCCGACCAGGGTGTAGACCGAGGTGAGCAGGGCCGCGAAGGGCACGAACATGCGCAGGAAATACACGACGACCTGCACGTCGTTGAGATCGGCCCAGAGGAAGAGCAGGATCGCGACGACCCCGGCGAGCAGGGTGTTGCGGAACGGCTTGGTCCAGGTGATACCCGGGGCTGCGAAACCGACCGAGGCGAAGACGATGCCCGTGTCGACCACGAACGCTCCCCAGCGCGGGTCGGAGATGTTGGGCGCGATGATCCAGAGCACGATCGCGATGATCCAGAAGAGCACGAACACGCCGCCCTTGGCCGCCTTCGGCAGCTCTCTGCGGGGGGATTCGTGCACAACAACACTCGTCACGTC